>NZ_JBEYTL010000007.1:99220-589187 GCF_040643025.1 Streptomyces sp. NPDC047525 | reverse complement strand
GGCGTTGACTTTTGGCACGCTGTTGAGTTCTCAAGGAACGGACGCTTCCTTTGTACTCACCCTCTCGGGCTTTCCTCCGGGCGCTTCCCTTCGGTGTTTCTTTTTGTTCTTCGTTCTTGCGTTTCCGACTCTATCAGACTCTTTCGTGTCCGATTTTCCTCGGTGCCTTTCAGGTTTCCGCTCCGGCCTTTCGGCTTTCGCGTTTCCCTTTCCGGCGGTTCCGACTTTATCAGAAGTTTTCGGCCGGTCTTACCGGCTGGACTTTCCGATTTATCGGGATGCGGCTTCTTGGCTTATGAGATTCAAGAAGCAGGCAGATATTAACTGCCGCCGCTGGACTTGTCCAGCTCTAGGCAACTGTTCGAATCTACCTCCCCAGTCCTTCCGTGTCAACGGTTTTTCTGGGGCGTCGAGGACACTAGCAGGTCAGCAGGGGCCGATGCACATCACGCTGCGGTCGGGACCGTGGCGCTGCGTTCTGTGGGGTCCACGTCGCCTGTGGCGCCGGCTCGTGCCGCCCTGCCGCCCAGGACGTAGACGTATGCCAGGAAGGCCAGTTCAGCGGCGATGCCGATGCTGATGCGGGCCCAGGTCGGCAGGCCGGACGGGGTGACGAAGCCTTCGATGGCTCCGGAGATGAACAGGACCAGGGCCAGGCCCACTGCCATGCCGAGGGCCGCTCTGCCCTCCTCGGCGAGGGCTGTCCGGCGTGAGCGGGGCCCGGGATCGATCACGGTCCAGCCGAGGCGCAGGCCTGTGCCCGCGGCCACGAAGACCGCGGTCAGTTCCAAGAGGCCGTGTGGGAGGACCAGGCCGAGGAAGGTGTCGAGGCGGCCGGCGGAGGACATCAGGCCGATGCCCACCCCCAGGTTCAGCATGTTCTGGAAGAGGATCCAGATGACGGGGAAGCAGAGGAAGGCGCCCAGGACCAGGCACATGGCCGCTGCTTGGGCGTTGTTCGTCCACACCTGGGCGGCGAACGATGCCGCTGGGTGGCTCGAGTAGTACGTCTCGTACTCGCCGCCCGGGCGGGTGAGCTCGCGCAGTTCGCTGGGGGCCGCGATGGACGACTGGACCTCGGGGTGTGTGGCGATCCACCAGCCGATGACGGCCGCGAGGACCGTCGACAAGAGGGCCGTGGGGACCCACCAGTGACGGGAGCGGTAGACCGCTGCCGGGAAACCGTGGGTCAGGAAGTGCGTGGCGTCGCGCCAGGAAGCGCGGCGGGTGCCTGTCACCGCACTACGCGCGCGTGCCACGAGGTGGGTGAGGCGTCCGGTGAGCTGCGGGTCCGGGGCGCTGGACTGGATCAGCGACAGGTGTGTGGCCGTGCGTTGGTAGAGGGCGACGAGTTCGTCGGTCTCGGCTCCGTTGAGGCGGCGCTGGCGGCGCAGCAGGGCGTCGAGTCGGTCCCACTCGGCTCGGTGGGCGGACACGAAGACGTCGAGGTCCATCAGGTGGCTGCTCCTCGTACTGCGGCGCGATGCTGCCTCAGCTTGGCAGACTGGCCGTTCCGAGGGCAGGGCAGGGAAGGGCGGCTGGCGTGAGTGAGCTTGTGACGGGCGAGGCGGTGGCGCTTGAGCTGCGGCCGGCGAAGCTGCCGAGCCGTGGGCTCGCCGTACTGATCGACTTGGTAGTGGCCTGGGCTGTCTACCTGGGGGTGACCGTGGGGATCGTGGCCTCTACGTCCTCGTTGGACGACGCGGCGGCCGCTGCTGTCGCCGTCGCCAGCTTCGTACTGATCCTGGTCGGTGGGCCGATCGCGGTGGAGACGCTCAGCCATGGGCGGTCGCTGGGCAAGATGGCGTGCGGGCTGCGGGTGGTGCGGGACGACGGGGGGCCGATTCGTTTTCGGCACGCGTTGGTGCGGGGTGCGGTGGGTGTCGTCGAGATTCTGCTGACGTTCGGGGTCGTCGCGTGCATTGCTTCGCTGGTGTCCGCGCGGGGGCGGCGGCTGGGCGATGTGTTCGCGGGGACTCTTGTCGTGCGGGAGCGGGTGCCCGCCGCGCATGCGGCTTTCATTCCTCCGCCGCCGCCGTGGCTGGCGGGGAGGTTCGCCGAGCTCGATCTGTCCGGTGTGCCCGAGGGGTTGTGGCTGGCGATCAGGCAGTACCTGACGCGGATGGGGCAGTTGGATCCGCAGGTGGGCTGGGCGATGGCGGAGCGGCTTGCGGGGGATCTCGCGGAACGTACGGGGGCACCGGCGCCGCAGGGGGTTCCGCCCGCCGCGTACCTGGCCGCGGTCGTGCAGGAGCGGCAGGCGCGGGACGCTCGGCGGGCGTTCGGCGGGAGTGGGAGCGGCGGGTGGCCTGGCGGGCCTGGGTCTGAGTACGCGGCACCTGCGGGGTACGCCGTGCCCGGGGCCCCTGCGCCCATGGGGTATCCGGGCGGTGTTGTGCCGCCGGGGCCCGCTTCTCAACCGGCTGCTCCGGCTTACCCGGCCCAACCGTCCGGCCCGGGGATCGGGCAGGAGGGTACGGAAGCTGCGCCTCCCGGCACCGGGTTCGTGCCGCCCGCGTAGGGCTGGGTCAGGCGAACGCCGAGGGCGGGGATTCGAGGTTCTCGAGTTCGATGCCGGGGGCCGAGAGGACCACGTCGCCGGTGATGTGGATGGCGTGCTGTTCGCCGGTGTCCAGGGCTGTGACCTGGTATTCGTCCACGACGAGCGGGCCGTTGTCAGTGGTGTGTGCTTCGCTTTTCAGCAGGGCCCAGGACTGGTCGAGGGTGCGGGGGGCGAGGACCGGGTCGGTGAAGGCGACGAGGCGGACGCGGGTCGCGGGGGAAGCGGGGGTGAGGCGCAACAGGCGTGTGGTCGCGATGAGGAAAGCGGGGGACGTGCCGGTGAAGGCGTGGGCGGGGGCGTTGTTCTCGGTGGCGTGGGTGCCGGTGGGGTCGGTGCGTACCCAGGTGACGCCGTCGATCGCGGCGGCGCGGATCTGCCAGTCCCCCGCGTGAAGTTCGAGGCGGATGGGGCGGCCGAGTTCGTCGAGGGCGAGGTCTACAGAGCCGGTGGGCTCGCCCGAGGGGGCGGTCCGCTGGGAGACGTAGCGCCAGCCGGAGGGGCCGGGGGCGCAGTGGAAGTGTTCTTCACCCAGGGGGGTGTGGTCGTGCGTGTCGTGAAGCGAATAGTGGCCGCGGGGCATGGGGCTCGGTCCTTGTCGGGGGCGGGTTCCGGGCGTCGGGCTGCGGGTGGGCCCAGCTGGGGTCAGGTGGGGTCAGGTGGGGTAATTCTGGCGGCGGGCTGCGTAGTCGGGTGAGCTTCGTCGGGCGGGCACGGTCGCGTGAGCTTCGTCGGGCGTCGTCGGGTGCGCGTCGTCGCGGTGGGCGTGTGCCACTGGTGCGATGTCTCCCGGCCGCCGCTTGTGCGCATGGTCCGCCCCCGCCCCGCAGCAGGTCGTCATGAGGGCTGCCTCCCGCGCCCGCGTCTGCCGCGTACCCGTCTGCCGCGTCTGCGTCCGCATGGGCGCAGGCCCCCGCCCTGGTGGGCGAGGGCCTGCGGTGAGCGTGGTGCCGGGGCGGTGCCCCGTGCGGCTCGGTCAGTAGCGGTAGTGGTCGGGCTTGTAGGGGCCCTCCACCTCGACGCCGATGTACGAGGCCTGCTCGGGGCGCAGCGTCGTGAGCTTCACGCCGAGCGCGTCCAGGTGGAGACGGGCGACCTTCTCGTCCAGGTGCTTGGGCAGCACATAGACGTCCGTCGGGTACTCCTCCTGCTTGGTGAACAGCTCGATCTGGGCCAGCGTCTGGTCCGCGAAGGAGTTGGACATCACGAACGACGGGTGGCCCGTCGCGTTGCCCAGGTTCAGCAGACGGCCCTCGGAAAGGACGATCAGGACCTTGCCGTCGGGGAACGTCCACGTGTGGACCTGCGGCTTGACCTCGTCCTTGACGATCCCGGGGATCTTCGCGAGACCGGCCATGTCGATCTCGTTGTCGAAGTGACCGATGTTGCCCACGATCGCCTGGTGCTTCATCCTGGCCATGTCCGAGGCCATGATGATGTCCTTGTTGCCGGTCGTCGTGACGAAGATGTCGACCTTGTCGACAACCTCGTCCAACGTAGCGACCTGGTAACCGTCCATCGCCGCCTGCAGTGCGCAGATCGGGTCGACCTCGGTGACGATCACGCGCGCGCCCTGGCCGCGCAGCGACTCGGCACAGCCCTTGCCCACATCGCCGTAACCGCAGACGAGGGCGGTCTTGCCGCCGATGAGGACGTCCGTGGCGCGGTTGATGCCGTCGATCAGGGAGTGGCGGCAGCCGTACTTGTTGTCGAACTTCGACTTCGTCACGGCATCGTTCACATTGATCGCCGGGAACAGCAGGCTGCCGTCACGGTGCATCTCGTACAGACGGTGCACGCCCGTCGTGGTCTCCTCGGTCACGCCGCGGATCTCCGAGGCGAGCTGGGTCCACTTCTGCGAGCCCTCGGTGATGGTGCGGTTGAGGACCTGCAGGACGACGCGGTGCTCGTCGGACTCGGCGGTGTCCTCGGACGGGACCTTGCCGGCCTTCTCGTACTCGACGCCCTTGTGGACGAGCATCGTGGCGTCGCCACCGTCGTCCAGGATCATGTTCGGGCCGCCGGTGGGGGTGTTCGGCCAGGTCAGCGCCTGCTCCGTGCACCACCAGTACTCCTCCAGGGTCTCGCCCTTCCAGGCGAAGACCGGGATGCCCTGGGGGTTGTCCGGGGTGCCGTTCGGGCCGACGGCGATGGCCGCGGCCGCGTGGTCCTGGGTCGAGAAGATGTTGCAGGAGACCCAGCGGACCTCGGCGCCCAGGGCGACCAGGGTCTCGATGAGGACGGCGGTCTGCACGGTCATGTGCAGCGAGCCCATGATGCGGGCGCCGGCCAGCGGCTGGCTGGCGGCGAACTCCTTGCGGATCGACATCAGGCCGGGCATCTCGTGCTCGGCGAGGGTGATCTCCTTGCGGCCGAAGTCGGCCAGGGAGAGATCGGCGACCTTGAAGTCCTGGCCGTTGGTGAGAGTCGACATTGGTGAGCTGCTCCTCGTGGGGGTTGATCGAGGGTGGGTGGACATGGCTGACCTGCGACAACGGCACAGAAGAGCACCGGCGCGCAGCAGCGCAGTCCGTCGGAGGCCCTCTCTCCCTCGGCCGGTCCGTGCAGGCACCGCCCGACCGCCATCAGCAGCGACGTCTGGCTCGGTCACAAAGCTACACCGATTGGCCCAGCGAGCCCCAGCCCGCCTCCCCGGGCGCCTGCGCGGGCGGGGCAGTCGCGGAGGAGCTGTGGAGAGGGCCACAGACCTGCCCATTTGGGACCTTTGCGCTTTTGAACCTGTGCTCAGGTGTTGCAGGATGCCTTGAGATCGGGAACATTTGCGCGATCTTGTTTGACGAAGGTGTTAGGAGATCCACGTGACCCATCCGGCCGATCCCCCCATAGGCGGGAGCGAGGGCGAGCAGAAGAAGCTCAAGCTGCTCGCGGTGACCGCCTGTCCGACCGGTATCGCCCACACGTACATGGCGGCGGAGAAGCTCTCGCAGGCGGCGGAGAGCCTCGGCATCGACATGAAGGTGGAGACGCAGGGCTCCATCGGTGCCGAGAACGTACTGACTGACAACGATGTCAGGGATGCTGACGGCATCATCATCGCCGCCGACAAGGACGTCGACCGCGGCCGTTTCGTGGGCAAGCGCGTGCTGTCCGTCGGGGTGTCCGAGGGCATCAGCCACCCCGAGCGGCTGATCGAGCAGGTGCAGAGCGCGCCGGTGCACGGCGGAGGCGGTGGCGGCGGAGCCGCCGAGCCGCTCTCCAGCGGTGGCGGGGGCGGCAAGGAGCGCAGCCTCGCTTACAAGGCGCTGATGAACGGCGTCTCGTACATGATCCCGTTCGTCGTGGTCGGTGGTCTGCTGATCGCGATCTCGCTGTCGCTCGGCGGGCACACGGACCCCCAGGGCGGTCTCGTCATCCCCGACGACACCTTCTGGAAGCACGTCAACGACATCGGTGTCATCGGCTTCACGCTGATGGTGCCGATCCTCTCCGGCTATATCGCCTACGCGATCGGCGACCGGCCGGCGCTCGTGCCGGGCATGATCGGCGGCTGGATCGCCAACACCGGTGAGCTGTACGACTCCAAGGCGGGCGCGGGCTTCATCGGGGCCATCGTGACCGGCTTCCTCGCCGGTTATCTGGTGCTCTGGATCAAGAAGGTCAAGGTCCCGAAGTTCGCCCAGCCGATCATGCCGATCATCGTGATCCCCATCGTCGCGACGACGGCACTCGGGCTCTTCTTCATCTACGTCATCGGCAAGCCGATCTCGTGGGTCTTCGAGCATCTGACCGACTGGCTCAGCGGCATGACCGGGACCAGCGCGATCCTGCTCGGCGCGATCCTCGGACTCATGATCGCGTTCGACATGGGCGGTCCGGTCAACAAGACGGCGTTCCTCTTCGGCGCGGGACTCATCGCGACCGGCAACCAGACCGTCATGGGCATGTGCGCCGCCGCCATCCCCGTCATGCCGCTCGGGCAGGGTCTCGCGACGCTGATCCGCAAGCGCCTCTACAGCGAGCAGGAACGCGAGACCGGTCTGGCCGCCTTGTTCATGGGCTTCTTCGGCATCTCGGAGGGTGCGATCCCCTTCGCGGCCGCGCGGCCCGCGCAAGTCATCCCCGCGAACATGCTCGGTGGCGCCGTCGCCGGTGCGATCGCCGGTCAGGCGGGCGTCGAGGACGCGGTGCCGCACGGCGGTCCGATCGTGGCGGTCCTGGGTGCCGTGGGCGGCGTACCGATGTTCTTCATCGCGATCGCCATCGGTGCCGCCGTCACGGCGCTGACCACCGTCACTCTGGTCGACATCAGCGAGCGCAAGCGGCGCGGGGCGCCCGTCGTCGACGTGCCGGGCGGTCCCGAGCCGGTGCTCGCCGGAGTGGGCGCCGGAGCCGTCGCCGCAGGCGGGGCCGACACCCTGCAGAAGGCGCCCGCCCCCGCGCCGACGGCCGCCCCCGCGGCCGAGAAGGCCGAGGACGAAGTCCTCTCCGGCTATCTCACCGAGCAGACCGTGAAGGTCCAGCTGGACTCCGCGGACAAGGACTCGGCGATCCGCGAGATGGCGAACCTCCTTGCCTCCACGGGCAAGGTGAGCGACGTCGAGGAGCTCGTGCAGACCGCTCTGCGCCGCGAGGCCCAGGGCACCACGGGGCTCGGCGAGGAGATCGCCATCCCTCACGCCAAGACCGATGCGGTGACCTCGCCGGTCGTCGGGTTCGCGCGGTCGGCCGAGGGCATCGAATGGGGTGCGCTCGACGGTACGAAGGCCAAGCTCATCTTCATGATCTCCGTGCCGGAGGCGGCCGCGGGCGACGAGCACCTGCGGATTCTCGCGCTCCTCTCGCGGAAGCTGATGGACACCGGCTTCCGGGAGCGGCTGGAGGCGGCGCCCGACGAGGCGGCGGTTCTTGAGGTGCTGCGCGAGGTTCAGTAGCCCGTCAGTTGCTACGCGTACGAGATGGGGCCCCGCACCGAAAAGGTGCGGGGCCCCATCTGCGTACGTACTCAGAAGGTCATCCTCAGAAGGTCAGTGACCGCCGGGCGACTTCGCCGGGTTGGTGCCCTCCGCGGCCGCCGTCTCGTCGTAGATGTCCGGCTCCAGGTAGATCACGCGGGCGATCGGGACCGCCGCGCGGATGCGCTCCTCGGCGGTGTTTATGGCGGCGGCCACCTCGGCGGCCGTCTCGTCGTGCCGCACGGCGATCTTGGCGGCGACGAGGAGCTCCTCGGGGCCGAGGTGCAGCGTGCGCATGTGGATGACGCGGGTGACCGTCTCGCCGTCGACCAGGGCCTTCTCGATCTTCTCGACCTCTTCCGTGCCCGCGGCCTCGCCCAGGAGCAGGGACTTGGTCTCCGCGGCGAGGATGATCGCGATCAGGATGAGCAGGATGCCGATGCAGAGCGTGCCGATGCCGTCCCAGACGCCGTCGCCCGTCGCGAGCGCGAGGCTGACGCCGACGAGGGCCAGGATCAGACCGACAAGCGCGCCCAGGTCCTCCAGGAGCACGACGGGCAGCTCGGGGGCCTTCGCGCGGCGGACGAACTGCGTCCACGTGAGGTTGCCGCGGGTGTGGTTCGACTCCTTGATGGCCGTGCGGAAGGAGAAGCTCTCGGCGATGATCGCGAACACCAGGACGCCGACCGGCCAGTACCAGGCCTCGATCTCGTGCGGGTGCTTGATCTTCTCGTAGCCCTCGTAGATCGCGAACATGCCGCCGACCGAGAAGAGCACGATGGATACCAGGAAGGCGTAGATGTAGCGCTCGCGCCCGTACCCGAAGGGGTGTTGCGGGGTCGCCTCGCGCTGCGCCTTCTTGCCGCCGAGGAGCAGCAGCCCCTGGTTGCCCGAGTCCGCGAGCGAGTGCACGCTCTCGGCGAGCATCGACGACGAGCCACTGAAGATGAACGCGACGAACTTCGCCACCGCGATCGCGAGATTCGCGGCGAGTGCCGCGACAATCGCCTTTGTTCCGCCTGACGCGCTCATGTGTGCCCGTTGTCCCTTCGCCTGCGTACGTTCATGACCCACCGCCGGCCTCACTGCCGACCGGACGGTGCTTTGCCCGTCCTTTGCGGTGGGTCATTGTTGCAGCACGAGGCTCTGGTGGTGAGTCAGGCCACCACAGTGGCACGGAAGAGCGTGCCGACTCCGGACACTTCGGCCTTTTCGTCCGCGGGGACGAACACGGACTGTCCGGGCGTGAGTTCCCCTGCGTCGCCGACACGGACCGAGCCCGCCACACAGAGCAGGATCTGCGGCGTGGCAGCGGTGAGGTCGTGCGGTGCCGCCCCGTCGGCGAGGACGAAGCGGGAGAGGCGGAACTCGTCGATCGGGGTGTCGTAGACCTCTTCGCCGTCGGGCGACGCCTCGGGGCGCAGGACGCCGGGGTCGGTCGCCTCGAAGCGGACGATGCGCAGGAGTTCGGGCACGTCGACGTGCTTGGGGGTCAGGCCGCAGCGCAGCACGTTGTCCGAGTTCGCCATGATCTCGACGCCGAGACCGTCGAGGTAGGCGTGCGGGACTCCGGCGCCGAGGAACAGGGCCTCGCCGGGCTGGAGCCGGACGTGGTTGAGGAGCATCGCGGCGATGACGCCGGGGTCGCCGGGGTAGTGGTGCGCGATGCCCGCGTACGGGGCGTAGGCGCCGCCCAGGCGTCCGGCGGCCTCGGTCACCTCGGTGACGGTCGCGGCCATCTCCTCGGGGTCCGCGGTCAGGACGGCCGTCAGGACCTCGCGCAGCGCGGCCTCCTGGGGCTTGGCGTGCAGCAGATCGACGTACGGCTTCAAGGAGTCGACGCCCAGACCGGCCAGCAGGTCAGCGGCTTCGACGGGGTCGCGGAAGCCGCAGAGGCCGTCGAACTCCGTGAGGGCGCAGATCAGTTCGGGCTTGTGGTTGGCGTCCTTGTAGTTGCGGTTCGGGGCGTCGACCGGGACGCCGGCGCGCTCCTCGTCCTCGTAGCCCTCCCTCGCCTGCTCCAGGTCGGGGTGGACCTGGAGGGAGAGCGGGGCGCCCGCGGCGAGGAGCTTGAGGAGGAAGGGCAGGCGCGGGCCGAACCTGGCGACCGCGGCCCGGCCGAGCTCGTGCCCCGGGTCCTCGTCGATCACCTCGTCGAGCGGGCCGCGCTCGGTGCGCGAGGGTGCGCCGGGGTGGGCGCCCATCCACATCTCGGCCTGCGGTTCACCGGTCGGCTCGACGCCGATGAGCTCCGCGATGGCAGTGGTGGAACCCCAGGCGTAGGGGCGGATGGTGTTGGTGAGGCGGTCCACGGAGGGGTTCTCCCTTACGTACGTACGTGATGCGAGGCGGGGCCTGCTGTCATGACCGGGCTGGGGTCATGTGTCATGACCGGGCCGTGGTCATGATCCGTCCCTCGGGGCGAGCGCCAGGTAAACGGCGGCGAAATCCGTGACGGCGATCAGCTCCGCGAGGGTCTCGAGCTCGTCGCCGTCCTCCGGCTCCAGCTCGCTGATCGCGATGTCGTGGCCGTGGGCGAGCTCGCGGGCCGCGGGTGCGGCGCTGAGTCCACCGGCGTCCACCGGGCGGTCGCGGAGCAGGACGACGCGGGCGCGCAGCTGCTGTGCGTCCTCGACGCGGTCGCGGAAGAAGTCGTCGCCGTCGCCGCCGCTCGGGGCGAGGTTGCCCGCGAGCAGGGCGCCGTGCGCGGGCAGCGACTCCGGAAGCTCACCCGCGACGGCAGGGTGCCCGGCGAGCTCGGCGAGCGTGGCGGCGAAACGGCGGCCCACGGGGCCCGCCAGCTGCCCCTCGGTCCAGATCACCGGGAGGGCTTCGGCGAGCTCGGCTGCGAGCGTCTTGGCGGGGTTGCTGTACGTCGCGACGACCGGGCCGCAGCGTTCGGCGACGTGGTCGAGGCGGTCGGCGATCTTCTCCAGGGTCTCGGCCGGTGCGGTGATCAGGCCGGTGCGGTCCAGGAGGATGAGCAGGGGGGTGAGCAGGGCCCAGAGGGTGGCGGGGGCGGACGAGGCGGCCTCGTCGTCCACGCGGCGCGCCTCGTACGTCCCGGAGGCCCGCTCTCCGTCGTGCGGGGCTTCGTACTCCCCGTACGGAGAGGTGGCCATCGCGACCGTGAGGCCGTGCGAGCCCTCGACGCCCTCGGCCAGCGGCGAGCGGGCGGGGGCGACGGCCACGACCGTGCAGCCGCGGCGGTACGCCTGCTCCGCGAGGAGTTCGAGACCCGGTTCCGTGCCGTCCGGGGTGGCGATGAGCAGCAGGTCCAGGGGGCCCGCCCAGCCGGGGAGCGCCCAGCGCAGGGCGCCTGCCGCGGGGGCCACGCCCGTGGGGGCGAGGCGGATCACGGGGCAGCCTGTTCCGGCGAGGGTGCCGAGCAGGTCGGCCACGCAGGTGGCGGCGGTGCCGGGGCCCGCGATCAGGATGGCGCGGGGGCGGCCGTCCGGCTTGAGCTGCGTGAGCCCGGCCTCCGTGGCGTGCCGCACCGCTGTGCGGACGCGGGCGCCTGCCTCCGCGGCGCCGCGGAGGAGGCCTCGGCGGTCGGCCACGGCGAGGGCCTCGGGGGCGTCGAGCAGCGATTCGTCGAGCATGGGGTGGGGCCTCCGATTCGCCGGGCGACCTGTGCGGGAGCGGGCGCATGCGCCGTGGGTCGCGCTTCTTGTCGTTGCGCCGGGCCTTGCGGGCCCCGCGCAGGCTTGCGCCGGGCCTGGCGCCGGCCTTGCGAGGGCCCTTACGCGGGGCGGCGGGCCTCGTCGACGAGGAGGACGGGGATGCCGTCGCGGACGGGGTAGGCGAGGCCGCAGTCCTTGCCGTCCGCCGTGCAGACCAGCTCCGTGTCCGCCTCCTTGAGGGGGGCGTGGCAGGCCGGGCAGGCGAGGATCTCCAGGAGGCCGGCTTCGAGCGGCATGGGGTGGGTCCCTTCGAGCGGGTGGGGTGCGGAATGTCGCCTGGTCAGCCTACCGCTGGCCCCGGGGCCTTGGGCGGGTGTACTGGCCGGGGCTTCGCCCCGGGCCCCCGGGGTGGGGCGTGCGGTCGTTCTTCGTCTGCGGGCCGGTGGGGCGTTTGTGCCCACCCTTCCCCAAGCTCTCGGCTCCGCTCGAGCAGGGGAGACCCCAATCGCCGTGCGGAACGCCTGCCCACGAACGCAGCAGCGGAACTGCTGCCGTCCACCCAGGCGGACGCCCGAAGGCTCAGCCCCTGATGATCGCCAGGGCCTCGTCCCGGGCCTTGGTCATGGTGGCTTCGTCCCTTGCCTCCACGTTCAGGCGCAGCAGGGGCTCCGTGTTCGAGGCCCGGACGTTGAACCACCAGTCCGTGGCCGTCACCGTGAGGCCGTCCAGGGTGTCGATCGTGACGCCCTCCTCGGCCTCGTACTTCGTCTTGATCGCCGCGAGGCGGGCCGTCTGGTCGTCGACCGTGGAGTTGATCTCGCCGGAGGCCGCATAGCGGTCGTACTGCGCGACGAGCTCGGACAGCGGGCCGTCCTGGCCGCCGAGCGCCGCGAGGACGTGGAGCGCGGCCAGCATGCCCGTGTCCGCGTTCCAGAAGTCGCGGAAGTAGTAGTGCGCCGAGTGCTCGCCGCCGAAGATGGCGCCCGTCTTGGCCATCTCCTCCTTGATGAAGGAGTGGCCCACCCGGGTGCGGACCGGCGTGCCGCCGTTCTCCCGGACGACCTCGGGGACCGACCACGAGGTGATGAGGTTGTGGATGACCGTGCCCTTGCCGCCGTTGCGTGCGAGCTCGCGCGAGGCGACCAGGGCGGTGATCGCCGACGGGGAGACCGGGTCGCCGCTCTGGTCGACGACGAAGCAGCGGTCCGCGTCGCCGTCGAAGGCGATGCCGAGGTCGGCGCCCTCCTCGCGCACCCGCTTCTGCAGGTCCACGATGTTCTTCGGGTCCAGGGGGTTGGCCTCGTGGTTCGGGAACGTGCCGTCCAGCTCGAAGTACATCGGTACGAGCGTGAGCGGCAGGCCGTCGAAGACCGTCGGGACGGTGTGCCCGCCCATGCCGTTGCCCGCGTCGACGACGACCTTCAGGGGGCGGATGGACGTCAGGTCCACCAGGCCGCGCAGGTGCGCCGCGTAGTCCTTGAGGGTGTCCCGCTCGGTGAGCGTGCCGGGCGTGGCCGCCGGCTCCGGGGCGCCGGTCCGCGACCAGCCCTCCACCAGTTCGCGGATCTCGGCGAGGCCGGTGTCCTGGCCGACCGGGGCGGCGCCCGCGCGGCACATCTTGATGCCGTTGTACTGCGCGGGGTTGTGCGAGGCCGTGAACATCGCGCCCGGCAGGTTCAGCGCACCCGACGCGTAGTAGAGCTGGTCCGTCGAGCAGAGGCCGATCTCCGTCACGTCGACGCCGAGCGCCGCCGCCCCGCGCGCGAAGGCACGGGAGAGGCCGGGCGACGAGGGCCGCATGTCGTGCCCGGTCACGATCGCGTCCGCGCCCGTCACCTTCGCGAAGGCGGCACCGAACAGCTCGGCGAGCGACTCGTCCCACTGGTCCGGGACCACCCCGCGCACGTCGTACGCCTTCACGATCTGGGACAGATCAGCAGTCACAGCCAACCCTCTCTACAGGTTCTGCGGGTTCAGCGGATTTCGGAGAGCACGGGTCAAGTGCTCGTCGGTGACCCCAAACTACCCGCAACAACTGACAACCAGCTGTGAGCGCCGTCAAGCCACCGTCATGCTTCCCTCCCCGCAAGCGACCGGCCGATCACGGCAGCATCCAGCCGAGCACCACCGTGCTCTGTCCCACCACGATCAGACACATCACCAGCAACAGGCCGAGGCTCCAGGGCAGCACCTTGCGGAGCAGATCGCCCTCCTTGCCCGCGAGGCCGACCGCCGCGCACGCGATCGTCAGGTTCTGCGGGGAGATCATCTTGCCGAGCACACCGCCCGAACTGTTGGCGGCCGCGAGCAGTTCGGGCGAGAGGCCCGACTGCTGAGCCGCCGTCACCTGGAGCGCGCCGAAGAGCGCGTTGGCCGAGGTGTCGGAGCCGGAGACCGCGACGCCGAACCAGCCGAGCACCGGCGAGAGGAAGGCGAGCCCCGCGCCCGCCGCCGCCACGAAGTGGCCGATGGTGGCGGCCTGCCCGGACAGGTTCATCACGTACGCGAGAGCGAGCACGGAGGTCACGGTGAGGATCGCGAACCGCAGTTCGTGCACGGTCGCGAGCCATTCCTTCACCGCCACGCGCGCGTGCACGCCGATGACGGCCGCCGTGCCCACACCGGCGAGCAGCACGAGCGTCCCGCCCGTCGCCACGAGCGGCAGCGAGAAGAGATTGCCGCCGACCGGGTCGCCGTCCGGGTCCGCGACGTTCAGGAAGGGCCAGTCGAAAGTCTGCGTCGCCTTGGCCAAGAAGTCCTTCACCGGCGGGATCTGGGCGACCGAGAAGATGGCCACGATGAGCGCGTAGGGGGCGTAGGCGCG
Organism: Streptomyces sp. NPDC047525; assembly: GCF_040643025.1. Classification (NCBI taxonomy): domain Bacteria; kingdom Bacillati; phylum Actinomycetota; class Actinomycetes; order Kitasatosporales; family Streptomycetaceae; genus Streptomyces; species Streptomyces sp. NPDC047525. The sequence goes on along the minus strand of NZ_JBEYTL010000007.1, from coordinate 575,267 downwards.
CAGGATCTCGGGGCGCGGGTCGTCCTGGTCCAGGTCTTCGCTGCGTACGCCGGTGAGGACCGCGACGCGTACGGGCTCCGTGGCGGGTTTGCGCGCGCTGGGCACCGCCATCAGTGCGCCCGCGCCCGCCAACGCCGCCCCGATGTCGGCCAGCTGGGCGGAGACGTAGTTGGACGCGGCGAACTGCGCGGCGGCGAAGGCGAATCCGCACACCAGGGCGGGCACCCAGGTCTCGCGCAGACCGCGCCGCCCGTCCACCAGGAAGACCAGGAGCAGCGGCACGACCAGGGCGAGCAGCGGCGTCTGGCGGCCGACGACGGAGGCGACGGTGTCCAGCGGAAGCCCGGTGACCTGCGCGAGCGTCACCACGGGGGTGCCCATGGCGCCGAAGGCGACGGGCGCGGTGTTGGCCACGAGGGCGACGACCGCGGCCTTCACGGGGTCGAAGCCGAGCGCCACCAGCATCACGGCGGAGATCGCGACGGGCGCCCCGAAGCCGGCGAGCGCCTCCAGGAGCGCCCCGAAGCAGAAGGCCACGACGAGTGCCTGGATGCGCGGATCGTCCGAGAGCCGCCCGAAGGAGCGGCGCAGGATGTCGAAGTGCCGGGTGCGGACCGTCATCCGGTACACCCACAGGGCGTTGACGACGATCCACAGGATGGGGAAGAGCCCGAAGAGTGCGCCTTGCGCGGCGCCGGACGCGGTCTGGCCGAGCGGCATCCCGTACGCGGCCCAGGCGACCAGGGCGGCGACGCCGAGGCCGATGAGGCCCGCGTGGTGGGCCTTCATGCGGACGACGCCGAGCAGGACGAGGACGGTGAGGAGGGGCAGGGTCGCGATGAGGGCGGACAAGCCGAGCGAATCGGCCACGGGTTCCAGCTGCTGCACGTACACGGACGGCTCCCCGGTTTCCGTGATGCGGAAAGTGATCTCTCACGAGTGGGGGAATGGTCGTGTCGACGGCATGGGCACGTCAATGGGTCGTGCGCGAGAAGTTGTTCAGAAGTCAACGACAGGGCACTACGGAGGGAACTGACCGCTCAGGACCAGGAATCCGGACCAGGAATCCGGACCAGGATCAGGATCAGGAATCCGGCGAGCGCAGCACCCGGAGATGGCCGCGGCGCGCGACCTCCATCGGGTCCGCCCTGCGCGCGCCACCGCCCGCCTCCGCCGCACGCTCCTGCGGGCGGGCCGCCTCGCGCACCGCGTTGGCGAGCGCTTCGAGGTCGTCGCCGCTGGGGCGGGCAGGACCGGAGGCGTCAGCGAGGCGGACGACCTCCCAGCCGCGGGGCGCGGTGAGGCGCTCGGAGTGCTCGGCGCACAGGTCGTAACAGTGGGGTTCGGCGTACGTGGCGAGGGGGCCGAGGACCGCGGTCGAGTCGGCGTAGACGTACGTCAGCGTCGCGACGGCGGGACGGCCGCAAGCGGTGCGCGAACAGCGACGTACAGGGCTCACGATGTTGGACGGTACCGCACTCTTGAGCGGGCCGCGACGACTCTCCGGGAGGTCACCCCACCGTGTCGTGCTGTGATCCCCGCCACGGCGTGTTCGCGCGACGCCTCGCTGACCTGCGGTGACACAAGGGGCCTGGGTGACCAGTGGTGTTGAATCCGGTCACCACTTGGCGCAAATCCCGTCATTCATCGCGAGATCGACGGTCCTGGAGAGATACGAAATCGGGCCCGAGCCTGGCCGGAATGGTCATCGGGCGACATGCCGCGCGCCACGCGGAATCGGTACGGAAGCCGTACGGAAGGCAGGCCGAAGCTGTGCGGAAACGCCGATCTCGAGGACTACTCTTCGTCAGTGATGGACGACCCCGTACAGCCCCGCACCGCAGACCCGAGGCCCCGCCGCCGCGACCGCCACGGCCGGGGCATGCGCGGCCCCGTCGCGCCGCCCCAGGTGCCGCTGTCCGCCAGCCGCGCCGAGGTCTTCACCGACCTGGTGCAGGACTCCGTGGAGCGCATCGAGCGGCGGTGGCCGCAGCTGAGCGAGATCGAGTTCCTGGTGCTCGAGGTTCCCGCGCTCGGGCGGGGCGGGGGTTCCGACGAGGACGACTGGAGCGATGACGTCGTGCCCCTGGGGGGCACGATCGAGGCCTCCGAGGGACGGCCCGCCCGGGTGGTCATCTACCGGCGCCCGGTGGAGATCCGGACCAAGGGGCGGGACGAGCGGGCCGCGCTCGTCCACGAAGTGGTGGTCGAGCAGGTCGCCGAGCTCCTCGGACTCTCGCCCGAGTCGGTGGACCCGCGGTACGGGGAGGACTGACCCTCCCCGGGAAGACCGGCTCTCCCCCGCCTGTGCCGGGAAGACCGTCTCTCCCCCGCCTCTCCCGGGAAGACCGGCTCTCCCCCGCCCGGCCTACTTCTGCAGCACCTTCAGGTCCTGTTCCGCCTTCGGCACCGACACAGTGCCCCTGTCGTCCGGCAGGGTCTGGACGGTGAACATCGGGACACCGCCGTCCGGGTCCTCCAGCATGCGGGAGGCATAGACCTCGGCCCCCGACACCGGCTCCACCGTGAGGGCGTACGTGCCCTTGAGGCCGCTCGGGACGGGGGGCTTGATCCCCATCGTCGTGCCGCCCTTGACCGTGTACGTCTTGCTCGTCGACGAGCCGCCCTCGCTGCCCTCCGACGCCGTGACCTTGACCTTGCCGGTCTTGCCGGGGGCGACAAGGGACAGCGTGGAGCCCTTGGCGCGGTTGTCGGCCGCCGTCGCGCGCGTGCCGATCGCGTTCGTGGCGGGGATGAACGCCGTCTCCTGGTCGGCGCCCTTGCCCCGGGTGACGCGCAGGGCGGCCACCACCGGCGCCGCGTCCTCGGTCGGCGTCAGGATCAGTGAGCCCGCCTCGCCCTTCGTGACGTCGCCGAGGTCGACGGCGGTCGTCATGCCGGACTTCACGTGCAGGTTCGCGTGCCCGGCCGGGCTGATCGAGCCGGTGGGCGAGGCCAGTTGGACCTTCAGGTCGGCGTCGTCGGCGCCGGGCGCGAAGGCCACGAGCCGTACGGACGTGGCGTCCTTGGGGATGCCGGGCAGGACCAGACGGCTCGCCGGGTCGGCGGACGCGGGCAGCCAGTCGCCGCCGAGCTTGTCGTCCGACGACTGCACGGCGGCCGCGACCCGGCCGCTGCGCGCGGTCACGTGCATCGTGATGTTGGTCTGTTCCTTGGGCGAGAGGGTGGACAGCAGGACCGGGACGCTGGAGTGCGGCTGGACCTGGATCGCCTCCCCCACCTCGGTCTTGAGGGCGCCGTCCTTGCCGTACAGCTCGATGTCGACGACGGCCGCCGAGTCGTCCGGGTTGGTCAGGTGGACGTAGTCGCTGCGGTCCTTGTCGGTGCTCGCGCCCGGGAACCAGAAGTCCGTGTCCGGTGCCGTGCAGTTGGCGCCCTGGAGGCCGCGGCCGCTGCCCACCGCGTACTTGGTGGTCTGCTGGACGGTCCAGCCGGGGGCCAGGCGGCCGTCGGCGGTGCCGAGGAGCGCGGGCGACTCGCCGCCCGACTCCTCACCGGTGACGGGCTTGCCCGGTGTCTTGGGGGTCAGGAAGGGCTTGACGGCCTTCTTCTTGTCCTTGCCGCCGTGCTTCGGAGCGTCCGTCAACTCCTGTGTGGCAGGCAGCAGCTCGGCCTTGCCCGCGTCTGCGGAGTCCGTGCCCTTGGGCGTGAACGCCGTGTACGAGGTCTCGGCGAGGTCGGACGAACTGGGCACCGGGCAGAGCAGGCTGGTGCGCTCGACGGGCAGCCGCGCGGCCGCCTTCGCGCCGTCGTCACCGCTGCCGTCGGGCGCGTTGACCGCGGCGAATCCGGTGACGGCGGCGAGCGCGGCCGCGACGGCGATCAGGGACTGGGTCGTGCGGTTCACTGCTGGCTCCCGTCGGGGCGCTCACTGTCGGTGCCGTGCGGCGGCTGCGGGGGCTGTGGCGGCATCGGGGGCTGCTGCCCGTACGTGGCGTCGAACGACTGCCCGTACTGCTCGCCGCCCTGCTGCGCGCCTCCGTAGGCGTACGGGTCGTACTGGCCGCCCTGGTAGGGGTCCTGGTACGCCAACTGGTCGGCCTGGTCGTAGCCACCCGCCGGGTACTGCGCGTCCTGGTACTGCTGCTCGCCTTGGTACGTGCCGTAATCGGCGCCCGCGTGGGCGGGGGCCTCCCACTCGTCGTACGACTGCTGCTGGGGCACCGCGGCGAAGGCCTCCTCCTCCGGAGGAGGGGGCACCGCACCAGCCGCGTCGTCCTGCCCTGCGGCTGCCTGCGCGGCCTCCTGCTCGGCCTGCGCGGCCCGCAGCCTGCGTGCCCTGCGCCCCTCGCCCTCGACCGGCTGCGCCGGGATGACGGGCTCGTCCGGGAGGTCGTCGTCCACGTCGCGGCGCCGGCCCGGAAGGGCGAGGACCACCAGGACCACGGCGAGCGCGCCCTGCGCCCACAGCCATCCCGTGTGGCTCGCGGGCGATTCGTAGGCGACGTCCAGGCGGCCGCCCGTCGCGGGCAGGTCGAAGCCCTGCGCCCAGCCGTCCAGCGTGGTCCTGGTCAGCGGGGTGCCGTCCAGGGTCGCCGTCCAGCCTTCGTCGGCCGCGTCGGCGAGCCGCAGGGTGCGGCCCTCGTCACCGGCCGGGATGTTCGTGTGCAGCTCGACGGGGCCCGCGGCGACGGGCAGCGGGTCGCCGGACTCGGGCACGATCGCGGCGCGCGAGACCTGGCGGTCCACGCGCCACAGGGCGCTGCCGTCCTCCTGGCTGAGCCGGGTGAGGCCGGGCGTGGCGTCCAGGGTGCGGCTCATCTGGCGGGGCGCGCCGTCGCGTACGAGGACGTAGCGCACGGCGAAGCCGCCGAGCTGGTCGGCCTGGTCGGCGCCGGAGCCCGCGAGGAGCCTGGCGACGATCTTGTCGAGGTGCTGGTTCGAGCCGCCCGCGTCGGCGAGTTCGGCGTCACCGAGCCGGGCGCCGGAGCCGCGCACGAGCGTGTACGCGACCTGGGCGGCCGAGTCGCTGTCCAGGACGAGCGTGCGGGCCTGGTCCTGCGTACCGCTCTCCTCGGCGACGAACGCCGGCACCTGCACCGGGTCGCGCCGCTCCAGCGGGCCGTCGGCGCCGCGGATCATCCACCCCGCGGCGACGAGCAGCGGTCCGGCGGCGGCCGCGAACGCGATGAGGACGGCGACCGGCTGACGCCAGCCGAAGCTCTGCTCGGCGACACGCGTGCGTGCGCCGTCGGCACCGAGCGCGGCGGCCGCCAGGAGCGCGATGCCGTACCCGAGGGTCGCGGGGCCTGCCCACGCCGAGCTGTTCGAGAGCGCCGCGAAGACCAGCGAGACCAGCGCGACGACCCAGGCCGTACGGACCGCCAGCTGCCGCTCGGTGCGCAGCAGCGCGGCCAGGGCGGCGAGCACGATGCCGATGAGCAGCAGCCCGTCCACCGTCCCGGGACCGCCGGGGCTGCCCCCGAGCAGGTCGAGGCCGGTCGCGGAGCCGGCGGCGAACTCCAGGCCCGCCTCTCCGAAGAAGCCGAAGGGCAGCAGCGAGAGCGACCAGGGCGCGAGCATCAGGAGCGGGGTGCCGAACGCGGCGAGGAAGCGAAGGCCGTACGCCGTGATGTCGCCCCTGCGCACCACGAGGAGCGCGAGGCCGAGCACCAGGGCGATCGGCCACATGATCGGCGTGAAGGCGGTGGTGAGCGTCAGGAGCAGGGCGAACGCCCAAGTGGCGCGCCAGCTCCCGCGCGAGCCCTCCGAAGAGGTCAGTCCGCTCGCGGCGATGCCCGCGCGCGCCATCAGCGGCAGCAGGATCGCCAGGACGGCGGTGCCGATGCGCCCGCCCGCGAGCGCGCCCGTGGCGGCCGGCAGGAAGGCGTACGCGACCGAGGCCCAGGCGCGCAGCAGGCGCGACTCGACCAGCGGCCGGGACGCGAAGTAGGCGGCGAATCCCGCCAGCGGCACCGAGCCGACGAGGAGCACCGTGACAGCGAGCCCGGTGGACCCGAACAGCAGGGAGCTGAGCCCCGCGACGAGTGCGAGATAGGGCGGCGCCGACTGCGTGCCGCCGGTCCCCACGGGGTGCCAGGCATCCAGATAGCGCGACCAGAGGCCGGAGGAGTCGCCGGGTGCGGGAAGCAGCGCGCCGCCCGCGAGGGCGCCGCCGCCGAGGAGTTCGCGGCAGGCGATGAGCGAGACGAACAGGAGCACCACGAAGAGCATCGGTCCCGGCTTGCGGGCCATGCGCTTCAGCCGTGCGAACTGCTCGACCTGGAGGAAGTCGGCGTCGTCACCGCCGGGGCCGGACTCGACGGCTCCGTGCCGCCCCGCGCCGGTGACGGCCTCGGGGTCGGAGCGGCCGACGACATTGCCGGCGACCTGTTCGACGGTCGCGCGCACGGTGGCGCCCGGCGGCGGGAACAGCGGCCGCATCTCGGCCGGTTCGAGCGCCGACTTGCCGCGTTGCTTGCGGGCGCCGGCGATCCGTCCGGGCCGCAGCAGCGTCCCCAGGAGACCGGCGACCTCGTCGACGGCCTGGCCGGGAACCTTGCCGACCAGATACGCGACGGTGCGCAGCAGGGTGCCCACCACGAGCCGGAAGAGCACCCAGGGCAGCACGGCCGTACGGGCGTTGACGAGCAGGGTGTAGGCGGCGCCCGCCTTGTCCACGCGGTGCGGCGACGTCGACGTACGCCCGACGCAGTCGACGGTGCGGCGCTCGCGCGAGGAGGCCTCGGCGTGCCGCACGACGGCTTCGGGGGCGACGAGGACGCGGTGGCCCGCGTTCTGCGCGCGCCAGCACAGGTCGACGTCGTCCCGCATGAGCGGCAGGCGCCGGTCGAACCCGCCCAGTTCGGCGAAGACGTCACGCCGGATCAGCATGCCCGCGGTGGAGACCGAGAGGACGGGCCGTACGTGGTCGTGCTGGCCCTGGTCCTGTTCGCGGCGGTCGATGCCGGTCCAGCGGCGGCCGCTGTTGGCGATGGAGACGCCGACCTCGAGGAGCTGGCGGCGGTCGTACCAACCGCGCAGCTTGGGGCCGACGATCGCGACGTCCTTGCCGACCTCGCGTTCGTTCTCCACGACGCGCAGCAGTTCGGCGAGGGCGCCCGGCTCGGGCGCGCAGTCGTCGTGCAGCAGCCACAGCCACTGTTCGGGCTCGCCGTGCGGCAGTTCGGGGAGGTCGTAGGCGTCGTCGCGCCAGGACCGGCTGACCGGGTCCCAGCCGCTGGGGCGCTTCAGATAGGGCAGCTCTTCCGGGGTCAGCACGCCGGCGGTGCGGTTCGCCTCGTCGACGGCGGTGCCGAAGCCGGAGCGCCGGGCCAGGTGCAGGACGCGGTCGGGGCCGAGTGCCTCGGTGACCAGGCGGGCGGAGTCGTCCGCGCTGCCGGTGTCCGCGGCCACGGCGTTCTGCACCGGGCGCTCCTGGCCGAGCAGGCCGGCGAGGGCGTCGGGCAGCCAGCGGGCGCCGTCGTGGGAGACGATCACGGCGGTGACGACGTGCCGCGGGAACTCAGGGGCGGCAGCGTCGTGGTGAGCGGCTGCCGAATGGCTGTGCACGGACATCGAGGTACGGGCCCCGGTTCGATGGACTGCGGTGGACGCCTGCGCTTCATGGGGGCGCCGGGGCGTCTCGGACGGGGCCCCACACTAACGGCTGGCATCACAACAGCCCGCCGCCTGTGGATAACCCACGGGCGACGGGCTGTTCCTTACGTAGGGGTGTGTGCCGTTTGGTCGGGCGGATGGTCGGGCGGAACCAGCTGGTGTTCAGACGGCGGCCTTCTTCAGGCGGCGGCGTTCGCGCTCCGAAAGGCCGCCCCAGATACCGAACCGCTCGTCGTTCGCCAGTGCGTACTCAAGGCATTCCGAGCGAACCTCACAGGCGAGGCAGACCTTCTTGGCCTCTCGCGTGGAGCCGCCCTTCTCGGGGAAGAAGGACTCGGGGTCGGTCTGGGCGCACAGCGCGCGCTCCTGCCAGCCGAGTTCCTCGTCCGCGTCCTCGACCAGCAGTTCCTGAACCAGCTCGGTCATGTGCGCCCCTCGTCTGTCTGTGCGTCCCCGTGGTGCTTGCCGTTACCGATTTCGGCTGAACGACACGAGTGAAATTACAAGTGTGCCGATCCGGGCCAGTCAAGCCGAGATCTGCTATTGGGTCCCTTATTCACCCTGCGGAACCAAGGTAATGCGGAAAGTGTTCAAATCGGCATAAACCCTGACACCCGCCAGCGGCCCATCCCGAGGCGCCCCGTGGCCACCCTCATCAGGGAAGGACGTCACGGAGATCCATCCCGTTGCGGCCGGTCCTCCGAAGCGAAGGGGATCACATTCGGGTCACGGGTTCACGCCGGGGTTTACGCGCCGGTTGAAGCGCGATGTGTCCCGTGTGCCCGCTGCACAAACCTTTCCCCTGGCAGAACAACCGGATGAGGTGAAACATATCCCACATACCGGACATAGAGTTGACAGGGAAGGTGTGAGCCGCTGTCCTAGTGGGCATGCTCGCAAACTTGGCACTCTCGACGACCCGCACCAGCGGGCTCCTCGGTGCTGTCCACGCGCGCTGTCGCTGTTCCTGTTCCAGCTGTTGAGCCTTCCCGCTTCCAGCTGTTGAGCCCGCTCCGGCCCTTCATCGCCCGAGCAATCGTCTGAAGCCTTCCGGCTTGTTGTCGAGCACCTCCCCGCTCCACCTTCCGCGCGACACCCCAGCACTCTCACGTTGAGGAACCACCGCACCATGAACAGCGACAGCGACCTCCAGATCGCCGGCGACATCCTCGAAGTCACCCACCTCCTGCAGCCCGCCCGCGAGCACCCGGCCACCGTGGCCGAGTTCGTCGGCCTGGCCCGCACCATCGCGGCCGACCGCGCGCAGTGGTCCCACCTCGTCGAGTACGACGCGACGAGCCGCTGGTACCACCGCCTGCGCACGGGACCGGGATACGAGGTCTGGCTGCTCTCCTGGGTGCCCGGACAGGGCAGCGGCCCGCATGACCACGGCCGCTCCTCCGGCGTACTCACCGTCCTGGACGGTGAGTTGACCGAGCGCACGGACCGCGGCCAGCGCGCGCTCGGCGCCGGGGCCCAGCGCGTCTTCGCGCCCGGGTACGTCCACGACGTGGTCAACGACTCCCTGGAACCGGCCGTCAGCCTGCACATCTACTACCCCGGCCTGACCGACATGCCGATGCACGCGGCGCAGTGCGGGGTGCGGGCCACCGCCCAGGCTGCCGGAGATGTCGTAACCGCCTGACGCGCTGTCGTACCTGCCTGACATGCTTGGGCCCATGCGCATTGTGGTCCTGGCCGGCGGTATCGGCGGCGCCCGTTTCCTCCGCGGGCTCAAGAAAGCCGCGCCTGACGCGGACATCACGGTCATCGGCAACACCGGTGACGACATTCACCTGTTCGGCCTGAAGGTCTGCCCCGACCTCGACACCGTGATGTACACCCTCGGCGGCGGCATCAACGAAGAGCAGGGCTGGGGACGTACGGACGAGACGTTCAAGGTCAAGGAAGAACTCGCGGCGTACGGAGTCGGTCCCGAGTGGTTCGGGCTCGGCGACCGGGACTTCGCCACGCACATCGTGCGGACGCAGATGCTGGCCGCCGGATTCCCGCTCAGCGCGGTGACGGAAGCGCTCTGCGAGCGCTGGCAGCCGGGTGTGCGGCTCATCCCGATGTCGGACGACCGCGTCGAGACACATGTCGCCGTCACGGTCGACGGCGAGCAGAAGGCCGTGCACTTCCAGGAGTACTGGGTGCGGCTGCGGGCCTCCGTGGACGCGCACGCCATCGTGCCGGTCGGCGCCGACCAGGCCAAGCCCGCGCCCGGTGTCCTGGAGGCGATCGCCGAAGCGGACGTCGTGCTCTTCCCGCCGTCCAACCCCGTGGTGAGCGTCGGGACGATCCTCGCCGTGCCGGGCATCCGCGAGGCCATCGCCGACGCGGGCGTGCCCGTCGTCGGGCTCTCCCCCATCGTCGGGGACGCTCCCGTGCGGGGCATGGCCGACAAGGTGCTCGCCGCGGTGGGCGTGGAGACGACGGCCGCCGCGGTCGCCGAGCACTACGGAAGCGGGCTGCTCGACGGCTGGCTCGTCGACACCGTGGACGCGGGCGTCGTGGAGCGGGTCGAGTCGGCCGGGATCCAGTGCCGGGCCATTCCGCTGATGATGAGCGACATCGACGCGACCGCCGAGATGGCACGTGCGGCGCTCGCCCTCGCGGAGGAGGTGCGGGCGTGAGCTCTTCCGATACGGCGACTTCCGTGGCCGGGGCTTCCGGTGCCGGGGCTTCGCCGTCGTACCGGGTGTGGGCCGTTCCCGGGCTGCCCGAGGTGCGGCAGGGGGACGACCTCGCCAAGCTGATCGCCGCCACGGAGCCGGGGCTCGCCGACGGTGACGTACTGCTCGTCACCTCGAAGATCGTCAGCAAGGCCGAGGGGCGGATCGTCCAGGCGAGCGACCGCGAGGCGGCCATCGACGCGGAGACCGTGCGGGTCGTGGCGCGGCGCGGGACCCTGCGCATCGTCGAGAACCGGCAGGGCCTTGTGATGGCCGCCGCCGGTGTCGATGCCTCCAACACTCCTGCCGGGACCGTGCTGTTGCTGCCCGAGGACGCCGACGCGTCGGCGCGTGCGGTGCGGGACGGGCTGCGGGACGCGCTCGGTGTGGACGTGGGGGTCGTGGTCACGGACACCTTCGGGCGGCCCTGGCGCAACGGCCTGACGGACGTCGCCATCGGGGCGGCGGGCGTGCGGGTGCTCGACGATCTGCGGGGCGGGACCGACGCGTACGGCAATCCGCTGAGCGCGACGGTCGTCGCCACCGCGGACGAGCTGGCCGCCGCGGGCGACCTCGTCAAGGGGAAGGCCGGCGGGCTGCCGGTCGCGGTGGTCCGCGGGCTGCCGCACGTCGTCGGGGAATCCGGTGAGGCCGGGGAGCCCGACGAGGGGGCCCGGGTCATGGTGCGGAGCTCCCGTGACGACATGTTCCGGCTCGGGACGTCCGAGGCCGTCCGGGAGGCCGTGACGCAGCGGCGGACCGTGCGGGAGTTCACGGACGAGCCGGTGGATCCCGGGGCCGTACGGCGTGCCGTGGCGGCGGCGGTGACGGCGCCCGCGCCGCATCACACGACGCCGTGGCGGTTCGTCCTGCTCGAGTCCGAGGAGTCGCGGGTGCGGCTGCTCGACGCGATGCGGGAGGCGTGGATCGCCGACCTGGAGCGGGACGGGAAGTCCGCGGAGTCCGTCGCCAAGCGGGTGCGGCGGGGGGATGTGCTGCGCAAGGCGCCTTATCTGGTGGTGCCTTGTCTGGTGATGGACGGCTCGCACACGTACGGGGATGCTCGGCGGGACGCTGCCGAGCGGGAGATGTTCGTGGTCGCGGCCGGGGCCGGGGTGCAGAACTTCCTTGTCGCCCTTGCCGGGGAGCGGCTCGGCTCCGCGTGGGTCTCGTCGACGATGTTCTGCCGGGATGTCGTACGGGACGTGCTCGGGCTTCCGGGGTCGTGGGATCCGATGGGGGCGGTGGCCGTGGGGCACGGGGCCGTTGCACCTGGCGCTCGGGCCGTGCGGGACCCCGGGGACTTCGTCCAGGTGCGGTGAGTCGCCCCCGGAGGCGTTGGGCGGGCATCGCGTTGTTCTTCGGCCACGGGTCTGTGGGGGCTGGTCGCGCAGTTCCCCGCGCCCCTGACGGGGCGCCCGTGCCGGGCGGCTCTTACAGCGCGGCGATGTCTGTCTTCGGCATTTTCGGCTGTCTGCGGGCCGGGGTGCGGCCGCTCAGGAGGATCAGGCGGGCCGCTCGGTGGCGCTGGCCCGCGTAGGGCTCCAGGAGGCGCAGCATCTCCTCGTCGTCCGCCGTGCGGTCGCCTGCCAGGGCGTGGCCGATGATTCCCGGCAGGTGGAGGTCGCCCACCGTGACCGCGTCCGGGGCGCCGTTGCTGCGCTGGATCGTCTCCGCCGACGTCCAGGGGCCGATGCCCGGGATCAGCTCCAGGCGGGCCTGGGCTTCGGGCGGGGACATCGTCGCCGCCTCCTCCATGCGTGCGGCCACGCGTGCCGCGCGCAGGATCGCCGACGCGCGTTTGTTGTCCACGCCCGCCTTGTGCCACTCCCAGGACGGGATCAGGGTCCAGGTCCTGGGGTCCGGCATGACGTGCAGGCGGAGCTGGGCAGGGGGCTTGCCCGGCGCCGGTTCGCCGTACTTGCGGACCAGGAGGCGCCAGGCGCGGTACGCCTCGTCCGTCGTGACCTTCTGTTCCAGGATCGACGGGATCAGGGACTCCAGGACCAGGCCCGTGCGGAGCAGGCGGAGGCCGGGGCGGCGGTGCGCTGTTGCTGCGAGCAGGCGGTGGCGGGGGGTGAAGTCCTCCGGGGTGTCCGAATCGCCGAGCAGTTGCGGGAGTTGGTCCAGGAGCCAGGTGGCTCCTGGACCCCAGGCTTCTGCCTCCACCGTCTTTGTCTCCGCGCGGAGGGCGACCCTGAGCGTGCCGGGGCCTTCCGGGGTGCGGCTGGCCCGCCAGGCCGAGCCGTCCGGGGTCGCGCGGAACGTGGGGTCTGCGGGGCCCCTTCGGAGGGGGCCCAGGGTCAGGCCCAGGTTCAGGGGGTGGGGCGGGGTCCAGGTGCGGGTGCGCGCCGCTGTGGGTTGGCGGGGCATGCCCTGGGGGATCGCCGTTTCGCCGCCGCGCACTGTGGTGCGGGTGGGGCGGGGGGCGAAACGGGATGACATCTGTACGAGGGTAGGGGCTTTTTTGTCCCCTACCCCGCCCCTTCCCGAAAACCCGCTCCATCTGGCGCGGGGGCCTTGCGTGCCGTCGGTCACCGGCTCCGCCGAGCTCGTCCTCACACGCCGGACGGGCTGAGAATCCAGCCCGCCCTCCCGAAAACCCGCCGACGCGGAGCCTTGCGCACCGCCATCACCGGCTCCGCCGAGCCCGTCCTCAAACGCCGGACGGGCTGAGAGAGCCGAAGCCGCCGGGCGGGCTGGACAGGCCTGCGCGAGGCCTATTGGTCCGACGAGAACCGCACCGCCCCCGCCGGCAGCCTCGCCCCGCACCACACGCGTACTCCGTCGCGCAGTTCGTTGTCGGGGCCGATGTCCGCGCCGTCGCCGATCACCGCGCCCGCAAGGACCGTGCGTGCGCCCACCCTCGCGCCCGCGCCGATCAGCGAGTCCGTGATCACCGCGTTCGGTTCGATCACCGCGCCCGCGAGGACCGTGCTGCCGTCCACCCGTGCGCCCTCGCCGACCACCGCGTCGTCGCCGACCACCGTGCCGCCGGTGAGCTTCGCGTCTGGGGCGACCGTGGCCGTCGGCAGGACCAGGCGGTCGCCGCAGCGGCCGGGGATCGCGGGGGACGGGGCGCGGCCGAGGACGAGGTCGGCGGAGCCGCGTACGAAGGCCTGGGGTGTGCCCAGGTCCAGCCAGTACGTCGAGTCGACCATGCCCTGGAGGTGGGCTCCCGAGGCCAGGAGGTCGGGGAACGTCTCGCGTTCCACCGAGACCGGGCGTCCTGCCGGGATCGTGTCGATGACCGAGCGCCGGAACACGTACGCGCCCGCGTTGATCTGGTCGGTGACGATCTCCTCGGGGGTCTGCGGCTTCTCCAGGAAGGCCTGCACCCTGCCCGTACCGTCGGTCGGCACGAGGCCGTACGCGCGGGGGTCGTCGACCTTCGTGAGGTGCAGGGAGACGTCCGCTCCCGACTCCTCGTGCGTCGTGACCAGGGCGCGGATGTCCAGGCCCGTGAGGATGTCGCCGTTGAAGATCAGGACCGGTTCGTCGGGGCCCGAGCGCAGGCGCGACGCCACGTTGCGGATCGCGCCGCCCGTGCCGAGGGGCTCGGTCTCCGTGACGTACTCGATGTGGAGGCCGAGCGCCGAGCCGTCCCCGAAGTACGGCTCGAAGACCTCGGCGAGGTACGAGGTCGCCAGGACGATGTGCTCCACGCCTGCCGCGCGGGCCCGCGCCAGCTGGTGGGTGAGGAACGGGACGCCCGCCGCCGGAACCATCGGTTTGGGGGTGTGCACCGTGAGCGGACGCAGCCGGGTTCCCTTGCCGCCGACCAGGAGGATCGCTTCTGTCACCTGTCGTCTCTGCTTCCTGCTGGGGCCGGCCGAACTTGAGTCGCGGCCGGCCAGTGTATGCAGATGGCTTTGCAGATCGTGCAGTGCGCTTTGCGGGTCGTGCGGTGTGCCGTGTGATAGGGGTCGTGCGGTTCGGCCCCGCCTCAGCGGCCCTGGAAGCGGGCCGAGGAGGACCGGGCCTTGCCCAGCTTCTTGTACAGGCGGCTACCGGGGCATTCCGTGGCGAAGCCGTCACGGTGCCCGGAGATCACATGGAGCCGGACGTTCTTGCCCTTCTTGTACAGATTGCCACCCCCGGACTTCAGATATGTCATTCCTCGCGGGTTCGCGCCGTACAGGCCGAGCTTCCAGGCGGTCAGCCGGGCGACGGCGTTCACGGCGGCCGCGGGCGGGTTGGAGTAGCCGAAGCTGCCGAGGACGGCGATGCCCATGCTGTTGGTGTTGAAACCGAGAGTGTGGGCCCCGAGGACGGGCTTGGCCACACCTCCGGCACGTCCTTCGTAGATGTTTCCGCACTTGTCGACCGCGAAGTTGTAGCCGAAGTCACGCCAGCCGCTGCTCTTGACGTGGTAGCGGTAGATGCTGCGCAGCACGGAGCCCGCCTGTGAGCAGCGGTAGTTGTTGCCGGACGCGCTGTGGTGCACGAAGGCGGCCTTCACGGACTTCGTGTACGCGAAGTCCTTCTCGCGGAGCTTCTCGTCCGCGCCCCAGCCCTTGCGCGTGATGATGCGCGGCCGGGGGCCCACGTAGGGCCTCGCCTTCCCCACGGAGTCCTCCGGGCCGCCGCGGGCCGCGATCAGGTCGTCCTGCGTCTCCTTCTTGCTGAGCGCGGGGATGGCGGACGCGCCCATCGGGGCGAGGTCGGCGTTGACCGCGGAGGAGGCCGCAGTCTCGGCGGTCAGGGCCGTGGTGCGGGGGCCTTCGGGCACGGAGCCCTGCGGGGGCGGCTCGGCGCCGGGGTCGACGAGTTCGAGACGCAGGCCCGCCGGAAGGGCCTGTTCCGCGGGAGATCCCGCGCTCGCGCGGTGCTGCGGCGCCTCTCCTCGTACGCGGATCTCGACGCCGTCCGAGTCGCCGACCCACAGCGGCGCCGTGGAGCCGCGGACCCTGCCCGTGGCGCGCTCCGGGTCGTCCGGGTCGGCGGCGTGCTCGTGGTTGTGGGTCTCCACGGGCTGCCAGCCGGACCAGCTGCCGGTGCCGCTGGCGCGCGTGCGGACCTGGACGCTGCCGTGCAGTTCGTCGTCCGGGTCGTCCCAGACGACGCCGACGAGGGAGAAGGGCCGGACATCGCGCTGGAGCAGGCCCTGTTCGCGGGACGCGCCGCCGCCGATGGAGCGGTCGGAGCCGAGTGGGGTGAGCGGGAGTGACTGTGTGCTGCCCGGAACCGATTCCGCGGAACGCCCGGCCGGCGGCTGAGCGTCCGGGGTCGCGGCGCGGGCGCCGGACGACGGCAGGGTGAGGGGGAGCGCCAGGGCGGCCGCGCACGTGACGCCGATCGAGGAAGCTAGAAATCCACGCATACGATTGATAGTTGGCATAGGTGGACAATTCTGTCCATTGGGGAATTGACGGACCGTCGGTTCGTGTCCGCCGAACCGGTGGCCCGCACTCCCCCGCCACGCCCGGGGGCGCAAGGGCACCCGCGTACCCTTGCGCCCGTGAACGCCACCGACCGCACCCCTGCCGACCTGCTGCGATCCGCGCTCGCCGCGGACCCGGGCCGCCCGCTGATCACCTTCTACGACGACGCCACGGGCGAGCGCGTCGAATTGTCCGTGGCCACCTTCGCCAATTGGGTGGCCAAGACCGCCAACCTGCTCCAGGACGATCTCGCCGCCCAGCCCGGCGACCGGCTCGCGCTGCTGCTTCCCGCGCACTGGCAGACGGCGGTCTGGCTGCTCGCCTGTTCGTCCGTCGGTGTCGTCGCGGACGTGGGCGGCGACCCGGCCGGTGCCGACCTCGTCATCAGCGGGCCCGACTCGCTCGACGCGGCGCGGGCCTGCTCCGGAGAGCGGGTCGCGCTCGCGCTCCGGCCGCTCGGCGGACGCTTCCCGCAGGCCCCCGAGGGCTTCGCGGACTACGCGGTCGAGGTGCCGAGCCAGGGCGACCGTTTCGCTCCGTACGCCCCCGTGGACCCGGACGAGCCCGCCCTCGCCGTCGGCGGCGCCGGTGAGCTGACGGGTGCGGAGCTGGTGGAGCGGGCCCGCGCCGACGCCGGGGCACTGGGGCTCGCGCCCGGCTCCCGGCTGCTCTCGGGTCTTTCGTACGACACCTGGGAGGGCCTGAGCTCCGGTCTGTACGCCCCGCTGGCGGCGGGCGGCTCCGTGGTGCTCTGCCGCCACCTGGACCAGCTCGCCGACGACGGCCTCGCCAAGCGCGTCGAGGACGAGCGGGTCACCGCCACCGCCAAGTAACCCGTCCCCCGTTCGGCCCACACGAGCCCCTGGCCCGCAGGCCCCCGGCGTCACGTCGGTCCATGGTCGTAAGAGCGCACCATGCACCGACGTCGCTATGAGGGGTGGCCGTACACGTGTCCGACACCGCAGGCATGCCCGCCGGACCGGACCGACCGGACCCGGACGGCACCCCGCCTGAGCCGCCGGCGACGTACGGACCCGGCGCGGGCTCCAGCCCCACGGGCGCGGGCATCGCCCGGCGCAGGCGGCGCTGGCTGCGCTGGACGGCCATGGGGGCGGCCGGGCTCGTGCTGGTCGCCGGGGGCGCGGGCTGGGCGGTCTACAACAAGCTCGACGGCAACATCACCGAGGACACCGACGCCGCGGCGGAGCTGGCGCGCTACGAGAAGGAGCGCCCCACACCGCTGGTGCACGACGCGCAGAACATCCTCCTGATCGGCTCCGACACCCGCTCGGGCCGGGGCAACAAGAAGTACGGCCGCGACAAGGGCACCGAGCGCTCGGACACCACGATCCTGCTGCACCTCGCGGCCGACCGGCAGAGCGCGACCGCGGTGTCGATCCCGCGGGACGTGATGGTGGACATCCCCAGCTGCCGCAAGTCCGACGGTTCGCGGACGCGGGCCCAGTTCGCGCAGTTCAACTGGGCGTTCCAGTTCGGCGGGACGGCCTGCACGATTCGTACGGTCGAGAAGATGACGAAGATCCGCGTCGACCACCACATGGTCGTGGACTTCGCCGGGTTCAAGGACATGGTCAACGCCGTCGACGGCGTACAGGTCTGCCTCAAGGCCCCGATCAACGACTCCGACGCGCATCTGAAGCTCCCCGCGGGCAGGCACACCCTCAACGGCGAGCAGGCGCTCGGCTACGTGCGCGCCCGCAAGAGCATCGGCAACGGCAGCGACACCGACCGGATGGACCGCCAGCAGCAGTTCCTCGCGGCACTCGTCAACAAGGTGCAGAGCAATGACGTCCTGCTCAATCCGGCGAAGCTCTATCCCGTTCTCGACGCGGCCACTTCTTCGCTGACCACGGACCCCGCGCTGGCGAGTTTGCGTGGTTTGTACGAACTGGTGCGCGGCATGCGCAACATCCCCACAGAACAGGTGCAGTTCCTCACCGTGCCCCGGCGGTCGTATGTCTACGACGCCAATCGGGATGAACTCGTCGAGCCCGCGGCGGAGGAACTCTTCACGCGGCTCCGAACGGACGCACCCCTCCAAGTGACGCGCAAGGAGCCCGAAACCGCGCCCGTCGACGAGCAGGCGGAGGAGTACGACGACTCCGCGGACCACGACGACTCCGAGAGCGACGAGAAGCCGGACGACCCTTCTCATACGCCGAGCCCCGCTCCCACATTCCGGGGCAACACGGCTGCGGGAACGACCTGCGAGTAAAGCCATCCCCAAGCGCAAGACCGCCTGCACAAAGAAATAGGGCGTATTGCCCAGTTGTAGGGGAGTGGAATTTGTCACCGGCGTCGTTCACCGCCGAACTGGCCGGATAGTGTGAGCGATCCGGTGCGCCGGGCCCTTCCGGGCTGCGCACCGCTGGATGACTGACCGAGCGCCTTTCTTGAGGGGGGAAAGGCGCCGCGTGGCCCCGACGGAGGACGCAGCTAACCGTGGACGCGCAAGGCCGTGGGCGGGCGGAGAACATCGACCCCGCAGACCAGTGGGTGCTCAACCCGAACACCGGCGATTACGAACTGCGACTGAGCCCTTCCGCAGGGCAGTCGGCAGTGCCTGGACCGCGCAGATCACCGCGGTCCTCGACCCGCCAGGGATCGCGCGGCCGCGATGGCCGACGCGATGAGCCCCGTGACGAACAGCGCGAGGTTCCGCCTCAGCGCAGACGCCGCAATCCGCAGCCGGAGGCAGCGGGCGGGCGGCGCAAGCAGAAGCCGAGGAAGTCCAAGGGCAAGAAGGTCCTGATGTGGACGGGCGGCTCGCTCGCCCTCGTCCTGGTCGCGGTCGGTGTGGGCGGGTACGTCTACTACCAACACCTCAACGACAACATCAACTCGATCGCCGACGACGGCGCGAGCACCGGCGGCTTCAGCAAGGACCGCGCCATCAACATCCTGGTGATGGGCACGGACAAGCGCAGCGGCGAGGGCAACGAGAAGTACGGCGACAAGGGAAGCGTCGGGCACGCCGACACGACGATCCTGCTGCACGTCTCCAAGGACCGCACCAACGCGACCGCGTTGAGCATCCCGCGCGACATGATCACGGACATTCCGGACTGCCCGACCACGATGAAGGACGGCAGCAAGAAGACGATCACCGGCACGAAGGGCGCCCGCTTCAACGAGAGCCTCGGGCAGAGCGAGCGCACGCCCAGCTGCACCATGCGTACGGTCACGGAGATCACCGGGATAGTCCCCGACCACTTCATGGTGGCCGACTTCAACGCGGTCAAGACGCTCTCCAGCGCGGTCGGCGGCGTCGACGTCTGTCTGGCCAAGGACATCGACGACCCGGACTCGCACCTGGACCTGCCCGCGGGCAAGCACACCATCGAGGGCGAGGAGGCGCTGGCGTTCGTCCGCACGCGCCACTCCGTGGGCACCGGCGGGGACTTGAGCCGCATCGAGCTGCAACAGCAGTTCCTCAGCTCGCTGATGCGCAAGCTCAAGTCGAACGACACGCTGACCAGCCCGTCGAAGATGATAAAGCTGGCCGAAGCGGGCACCGAGGCGCTCACGGTCGACTCCAAGATCGCGGACATCATGAAACTCCGTGACCTGGGCATGGAGCTCGGCAAGCTCGACATGAAGAACCTGAGCTTCGCGACCGTGCCTGTCGTCGACAACCCGGCGGAGAAGGTCCACACGACCGTCGTCGTGGACGAGGCCAAGGCCGACCCGCTGTTCTCCATGATGCGCGCCGACGAGTCGCTGACCGCGGTGAAGAAGAAGGAGAAGAAGGAGAAGGCGGCGGTCGCCGCCCGCCTCAAGGGCAGCAAGTCCGAGGCTTCCGAGGTGCGGGTCAACATCTACAACGGCAGCGGGAAGACCGGCGCCGCTCAGGCAACTCTCACGTACTTGCAGAACACTGAGGGCATGTCCAAGGCAAGCCAGCTCGGCAACGCGCCGTCCGACCTCAAGAAGACGACGCTGGAGTACGCCCCCGACCAGGCCGATCAGGCCCGGCGGCTCGCCGACGTCATGGGGCTCTCCGGCTCCGCGATGAAGCCCGGCAAGAGCGAGAAGAACTCGCAGGGTCTGCCCGCCATCAAGCTGACGCTCGGCAGCGACTTCAAGGGGGCCGGGGTGCCCATCAGTACCCCGTCGAAGGCGCCGGAGGGCATCCAGAAGGTCGAAGCGGACAAGACTGTGTGCGCCAAGTGACCTGAAGCGGCCATTCTGCGTCTGACTAGGCGCAGGATGGCCGTAATTCGGGGTAGCGCGGGGAGCGCGGGGAGGGGCAGGGGATGGGGAAAAGCAGCGTGCGTGGGGAGGGGGCGCGACAACGCGCCCCGCACGCCAGTGATCACGGCTTGGAAGAAGGCCCGCCGCACGAGGGAGGGGAGCCCTCGGCGGACAGCGGGCACCACAGGCGTCGGCATGGGGGTGGCGGCGGACGGGCTCCGCGTCCAAGACGCCGGATACTCCGCTGGTCGGCGACGATTCTCTCGGTGCTGATACTCGGCACGGCCGGCGCCGGATATCTCTACTACCAGCACTTGAACAACAACCTGGAGACCGACGACCTGAACCTCGGCGACCACCGGGCCCCCGAGCCCACGCCGAACGCGGCGGGCCAGACCCCGCTGAACATCCTTCTGATCGGTTCGGACGCGCGGGACTCCAAGGAGAACCAGAAGCTCGGCGGCGCCAAGGAGACCTTCGGGGGCACACCGCTCGCCGACGTCCAGATGCTCCTGCACCTGTCGGCCGACCGCACGAACATGTCGGTCATCAGCATGCCGCGCGACACGCTGCTCTCCATTCCCAAGTGCACCGACCCGGACGACGGCAAGGTCTACGAGGCGTCGACGCAGCGGACGATGACGAACCAGTCGCTCGGCCGCGGCGGCCCCGGCTGCACGGTCGCCACCTGGGAGAAGCTCACCAACATCCGCATCAACCACTTCATGGAGGTGGACTTCTCGGGTGTGGTCTCCATGGCCGACGCCATCGGCGGCGTACCGGTCTGCGTGGACGCCAACATCCACTCGCGCGACAGCGAGGGCCACGGCTCCGGCCTGAAGCTCGAGAAGGGCACCACGTACGTCAAGGGCGAGCAGGCCCTGCAGTGGCTGCGCACCCGCTACGGCTTCGACGGCGGCACCGACATCAGCCGGGCCAAGGCCCAGCACATGTACATGAACGCACTCGTGCGCGAGCTGCGCGAGAACGCCAACTTGGGCAGCCCCAACAAGCTGCGCAAGCTCGCCGAGACGGCCACCAGCGCACTCAAGGTCGACGACGGCCTGGGCAGCGTCAAAGCGCTCTTCGACCTGAGCAACGAGCTCAAGAAGGTCTCGCCGGAGCGGACCACGATGACGACCATGCCCTTCGAGTACGTGGGCGCGCGCGTGATCCCCAAGCCGGGCGACGCCGAGCAGCTCTTCCGCCTCGTACGCGACGACATCTCACTGGACGGCAAGGGCAAGAAGAAGCCCGCCAAGGAGAAGGTCTCGGACGATCCGGCGGCCGACGACGGCGAGATCGCGGTGCAGGTGCAGAACGGCACCCGCACGGACGTCGAGCCCCCGGTCAGCGGGCGCGCGAGCACGGTCACGCAGCTCCTCGCGGGGAAGGGCTTCACCAAGGCGGCGGCCGACACGACGACCGTCCTCGCGCAGGAGAAGACCGTCATCAAGTTCCCCAGCGCCGACCTGGAGGGCGACGCCCAGCGGGTCGCCAAGTCCCTAGGCATGAAGCTGAGTTCGGTGAAGAAGTCGACGGACGTCTCGGGGGTCACCCTGGTCGTCGGCGCCGACTGGCGGGAGGGGAACGCCCCTCCCAAGTCGAAGCAGGACGACAAGACGCCGGATTCGGCCGAGGCGCTCAACGGCTCGGACAAGAAGGCGTGCATGCACGTGGATCCGAACTTCACCTGGAAGTGAGCCCGGCCCACGGGAGATGAGCCCGGCCCACGGCAAGTGGGCCGGGGCTCGTCCGGCTGTGCTCAGGCCTCACTGAGGACGGCCGGGCGCCGGGAGGCGATGACCCTCTTGGCGAGCGAGCGCGGGCTGGTCAGGAAGCCCCAGCCCCACGACATGTGCATGGTCGCGAGGGCCACCGGGATCTGCAGGCGCGCCTTCAGCGGAAGCCCCTTGCCCGCGGGCAGCGAGCCCGCAGCGATCGCCGCGACATAGCCGGCGGGGACGACGAAGCCCCAGGGGGTCACAAGCGCGCCCACGACGACGCCTGCCGCGATCGCGCAGACCGCGGTCGGGGGCGCGAGGTAGCGCAGGTTGATGGAGCCCTCGTGGTACCGGGCGACGACGTGCCGCCAGCGGCCGTAGTCCTTGTACTGCTTGGCGAGCGCCTTCACGCTCGGCCGCGGGCGGTACTGCACCTTCAGCTCGGGCGAGAACCAGATGAGCCCGCCGGCCTCACGGATGCGGAAGTTCAGCTCCCAGTCCTGGGCGCGGATGAACTCTTCGTTGTAGCCGCCCTGCTGTTCGAGGGCCTCGCGGCGGAAGACGCCGAGGTAGACGGTCTCCGCCTGCTGGGCGGCGCCACCGGTGTGGAAGGCCGCGTTGCCCACGCCGATCTTCGACGTCATGGCGGCGGCGACCGCGTGCTCCCAGTCGTTCTCGCCCTCGGCGTGCATGATGCCGCCGACGTTCTGCGCGCCGGTCTCCTCCAGGAGGCGTACGGCCGTCGCGATATAGCCGGGCGAGAGGATGCCGTGGCCGTCCACGCGCACCACGATCGGGTGACTCGACGCCTTGATGGCGGCGTTCAGGGCCGCGGGCGTGCGCCCCGTGGGGTTCGGGACGGTCTGCACCTTCGCGCGGTTGCCCGCGGTCTCGGCGACCAGTTCGGCGGCGATCTCGTTCGTCCGGTCCGTGGAGGGACCGAGCGCGACGACGACCTCCATCTCACCGTCGTACTCCTGCTCAAGGATCGCTGAGACGGCAGCACGCAGGTGCCGTTCCTCGTTGAGCACCGGCATGATCACGGATACGGCAGGAAGCTGCACGTCGGGCGTCGCGTTCATCGGCGCCACGTTACCGCGAATGGGGGACACCGGCGCGCGCCGCCCGGCCTGCTGCCCCGGGTCGCAGATCGTATGGGCCTACGGTTCTCGCGTTCCCCGGCCCATCGCGGGTCCCCCTACCCCGTCCCGGACAGGCCCGTCACCGCGGAGGTGTCCCTTCACGTGCCCACACCGCCCCGCCGCTCCCCCACCCCGCCGCCGCGTGGCCTGCGCCCGCCACGAGCGAGGCAGCCTGTGCAGCAGCCCGCGGGGCGGCCGGTCAAGCAGCGCAGGCGGCCACGCTGGGCCATGCGGGTGGCGACCGGGTTCTCGGTGACCGTGCTCGCGGCGGCCGGGATCGGGCACGGTGTGGTCACCAGCCTCGACACCGAGATCAGCCGGGTCGACGCCTTCAAGGACATGAAGAACCGGCCCAAGGGCGGCAACGGCATGAACGTGCTGCTCGTCGGCACCGACGGCCGCGAGAAGATCACCAAGGCGGAGAAGCAGAAGTACCGGCTCGGCGGGGCGCCCTGCCACTGCACGGACACGATCATGATCGTGCACCTCTCGGAGGACCGGGACCGCGCCAGCGTCGTGAGCCTGCCCCGCGACAGCTACGCCGAGATGCCCGAGCACGTCGACCGGAACTCCGGCGACAAGCACAAGCCGCACCCGGTCAAGATGAACGCGGCGTACGCGGAGGGCGGACCCAACCTGACCGTGCGGACCGTCGAGAACATGACGAAGGTCAAGATCGACCACTACATGGAGGTCGACTTCACCAGCTTCATGAAGACCGTGGACGTGCTCGGCGGCGTCGAGATCTGCACGGCCCGCCCGCTGAAGGACTCGTACACAGGGCTCGATCTCCCCGTCGGCACGCACAAGCTGAACGGCGGCGCCGCGCTGCAGTACGTCCGCACACGGCACGTCGACGGCACGTCGGACCTGGGGCGGATGCAGCGCCAGCAGCGGTTCCTCGCGGCGCTCATCTCGAAGGCCACCGGCAGCGGGGTGCTGCTCAACCCGCTGAAGTTCCGCGACGTGTCCAGGACGCTGCTCGGCTCGGTCCGGGCCGACAAGGGCTTCGGCACGAACGAGATGCTCGCCCTGGGGCGGGCGATGCGCGGCTTCTCGCCGTCGTCGTCGGAGTTCACGACGGTGCCGCTGCGCAGCAAGGGCGTCCTTGTGCCGGGCATCGGGTCGACGCTGAAGTGGGACCCGCAGAGGTCCGCGAAGCTCTTCAAGGCGCTGCGCGAGGACCGTCCGCTCGCCGCGCACGGCGCACGGCGCAAGGCGATCGTCGACGTGTCGCCGCAGCAGATCCGGGTGCAGGTCGACAACGCCGCGGGCACTCCGGGCCTGGGCAAGCGGGTCGACACGGCGCTGCGGTCCACCGGCTTCAGGACGACGCGGGCCCCGGGCAACTTCGTGGGCAAGCCGCTGCCGCGCACGGTCGTCGCGTACGACCCGCGCTGGGACCGCTCGGCGAAGTCCCTGGCGACGGCGCTGCCCGGCAGCCAGCTGCGGGCGGTGAAGGGTCAGGGCGCCACCCTGAAGGTGTTCGCGGGCCAGGACTTCAAGCAGGTCAGGCCGGTGCGGGCGGAGGACGCCTACCAAGGCGAGTTCGGGGCGCTGACGGGCGACCAGGTGGTGTGCCAGTCGTAGGACGGGCGCTCAGTCGTCGAGGCCCTCGGCGGCACGCGCCTGGCGCAGCTCCTTGATGGCCCGGCGGCGCGCGAGGCGGTGCGTGCGTCGGATCTGCGCCTCCTGATACCGGCGCCGGTCCCGCTCGGTCTCCGGAAGCACCGGCGGCACGCTCCGCGGCTTGCCGTCCGCGTCGACGGCGGCGAAGACGAGGTACGCCGACCCCACCTGCTGCGCGGGCGTCGACTCGTTCCAGCGCTCGGCGAGGACCCGGACGCCGACCTCCATGGAGCTGCGCCCGGTCCAGTTGACCTGCGCCTTCACATGGACGAGGTCGCCGACCCGCACCGGCTCGAGGAAGGCCATCTCGTCCATGGACGCGGTGACCGCGGGCCCGCCCGAGTGCCGTCCCGCGACAGCCCCCGCGGCGTCGTCCACCAGTTTCATGATCACGCCGCCGTGCACCGTTCCAAGGAGGTTGGTGTCGCCGTGGGTCATGATGTGGCTGAGAGTCGTGCGGGATGCCGAGGTCGGCTTGCCCGGAATCTCCGATTCCGCGCCAGGGGCCAGGTCTGTCATGGGCTCTACCTTAAGTCGGAGGAATGTCCCGGCCGCGCCCGGCGGCTTTGCATCAGCTCTGCAACAGCCCTGAACCGAAATCCCGCCTGCCCTGTGAGGCGCATAGGCAGAGACGGCACACTGGGCCACATGAGCGATTGGCCTGACGACCAGGGCAACGGCCGAGGATACGGCCGTGGCAGCGGGAGCGCGCAGCCTGAGGGCGCCCGCAGGATGCGGCATGTCCAGCGCGGCGGCCCGTCCGGCCGACCGGGCCAGCAGCAGGCGGGAGGAGTCCCGCAGCAGCCGTCGTACGACGACGGGCAGGGCCAGCGGTACGGCGACGCGCGCGACGACATGTTCGAGCCCCGCAGCCCCCGCCAGGACGGCTACGACAGCGGCTACAACACCGGCCAGGTCTACGGCTCCCCGAACGGCCAGGGCAACGGCGCGGGCCAGGGCGGCGACGACGGGTACGGCACCCGCGCGCCCCGCCCCGCACCGAACTGGCGCCGCCGCATCAAGATCGGCTCGATCACCCTGGTCGTGGTGCTGCTCGCGGTCTCCATCGGCACGTATTTCTGGGCCGACTCCAAGCTCAAGCGCGAGGTCGACCTCTCCAAGGTCATCGAGCGCCCCGAGGGCGGCGCGGGCACGAACTACCTGATCGTCGGCTCCGACAGCCGCGAGGGCATGTCCGACCAGGACAAGAAGGACCTCCACACGGGCTCCGCCGATGGCAAGCGCACGGACTCGATGATGATCCTGCACGTCGCGGACGACGGCGGGAACACGATGATCTCGCTGCCCCGCGACTCGAACGTGACGATCCCCTCCTTCAAGGGCGCCGAGTCCGGCAAGCTCTACCCGAACCAGGGCCGCCAGACGAAGCTCAACGCGGCGTACGCGGAGGACGGCCCCGAGCTGCTCGTCCGCACCGTCGAGTACAACACCGGCCTGAAGATCGACCACTACGCCGAGATCGGCTTCGGCGGCTTCGCCAAGATCGTGGACGCGGTCGGCGGCGTCGAGATGGACATCCCCAAGGGCTTCAAGGACGAGAAGTCCGGCGCCGACTTCGAGGCGGGCAAGCAGACCCTCGACGGCAAGCAGGCCCTGGCCTTCGTCCGTACGCGCTACGCCCTGCCGGGCAGCGACCTGGACCGCACGAAGAACCAGCAGAAGTTCCTCGCGGCCCTGGCCAACCAGGCGGCGACGCCGGGCACGGTCATGAACCCCTTCAAGCTCTACCCCACGATGGGCGCGGGCCTGGACACGCTGGTCGTCGACAAGGACATGGGCCTGTTCGACGTGGCGTCCATGTTCTGGGCGATGAAGGGCGTCACGGGCGGCGACGGCAAGTCCATGAACATGCCGCTCGCGGGCTCGACCGGCGGCAACCTCCTGTGGGACAAGGCCAAGGTCAAGCAGATGGTGAACCAGCTGAACAACGACGAGAAGGTGACCGTCTCGGGCGGCTGAACCGTCTCCTGAACCTGTCGCAGGGGCCCCGCCGGTCAATCGGCGGGGCCCCTGCGCGTGCCGCGGTCACGGCCTCGTACCCCGAACGCTTCGCCCGCCGTGAAGCCGCGGCTCCCGCGTGTCACGGTTGACCGGACTGCCACCCTGAAGTCCGGAGCACTGCCATGGCAGACCTGCAGGTCGAACTCAACGCCACCGCCGAAGCCGGAGAGCTGGACCAGCCCTCCGTACGGCCCCCCGAGCCACCGCCCATATCCGAGCCTGGACCGGCGCACGAACCCGCGCCCGGACCAGCACGCGCGCAGGACCCCCTCGGGCGAGCCCGCGCGCTGCTCGCCGCGCATCCCGTCGCCGACGGCTACAGCGGACTGCCCTGGACGCTGCGCGGGCTGCCCTGGTACGACCTGGAGCTCGGCGACAGCGCCGTGGACGCCGATGTGCCGCGGCTGCGTGAGGGGGGTGTGGGGGCGCAGTTCTGGTCCGTGCACGTCCCGGAGAGCATCACCGGTGACCGCGTGCTCGGCGCGACCCTCGAACAGCTCGACCTCGTCAAGCGCGTCGTCGGCGGCCACTCCGACGGCCTGCGCCTGGCCCGCACGGCGTCCGAGGTGGCCGACGCCCGCCACTGCGGCCGCATCGCCACCCTGATCGGTCCGGCGCGCGCCGAGGCGATCGGCGACTCGCTCGCCACCCTGCGCGCCCTGCACGCCCTCGGTCTCTGCTCGCTCACGCTCTCCGGTACGTCATGGACGGGCCCCGAGGGGCTGACCCCGTTCGGCGAGGAGGTGGTGCGCGAGCTGAACCGGCTCGGGGTGCTCGCCGAGCTGTCCGGCGCCACCGAGGCCACCGCGCACCGGGTGCTCGCCGTCTCCAAGGCACCGGTCCTCTTCGCCAGGTCGGGGGCCCGCGCGCTGCGGGACGCCCCGGCGAACCTCCCGGACGACCTGCTGACCGCGCTCGGCGCCGCCAAGGGCCTGTGCCTGGTGCCCCTGGCCGCCGAGCAGACGGGTTCCTCGATCCATGAGGTGGCTGACCACCTCGACCACGTACGCCGCCTCGCGGGCCCGGAGAGCGTGGGCCTCTCGGGGATGTACGACACCTCGGCCGCGCACCCCGACGGCCTGGCCGACGCATCGCGCTATCCGCACCTCGTCGCCGAGCTCATCGACCGCGACTGGCCTGAGGCCGACCTCGCGCGCCTGACGTGGGGCAATGCCCAACGGGTGCTGCGCGGGGCCGACTTCACGGCACGGGCGGCGCGGGAGAGGCGGCGGCAGCAGGCCGCCGGTTAGCCTTCGTCGATCCGGCAGAGGCAGAAGGGATGCCCTGCCGGATCGGCGTACACGCGGAAGTCGCGGCTGCCGTTGTCGTCGTCGACGTCGAGCGGTTTGGCGCCCAGGGCGAGTACGCGCTCCTGGGCGCGCTCGATGTCCTGGACGGCCGGACCCACGTCGAGGTCGAGGTGGATCTGCTGCGAACCGGCGCCCGCCCGCGGCCAGTCGGGCGGGCGGTGCCCCGGGGCTTCCTGGAAGCAGAGGCGCAGGCCGCCGGGGGCGTGGAGGGTGACCCAGTCCTCGCCCTCGTCGCCCTCGACGGTGCCGCCCAGCAAGTGCGCGTAGAACTCGGCCAGTTGACGGGGATCGGGACAGTCCAGGACGACACTGCGCATGCGCGCGACGGGTGCCATGTGTGTGTTCCCTCCTGATGGATTCAGCAGGCGCAGAGACAGAACGGGTGCCCGGCCGGGTCGGCGTACACCCGGAAGCTCCGCTCGCGATCCTCCGCGTCCAGCACGGTGGCGCCGAGCGCGAGCACCTCCTTCTCGACGGCGTCCAGCTCCTCCTGCGGCAGATGCAGGTCCAGGTGGAACTGCTGCGAGTGCGTCGCCGCCGGCCACTGCGGCGGTACGTGGCCGGGCGCGGCCTGGAACGCGAGCGGCGGGCCGTCCTGGCCTTCGAGATGGGCCCAGCCGTCGCCGTCGTCCTGGGGGGTGCCGCCGATGACGGCCGCGTAGAAGGTGGCGAGCGCGAGGGGGTCGGGGCAGTCGAGTACGACGTAGCCGAGTTTGGCGAGCGGCATGACTTCTCCTCGTTCGCGGATGGGTTACCTGTAGCAGCCCGCTACAGGTAACGGTTACTACATACTCCCCCACTGGAGGTAACGTCGCAAGCATGAATGACAGAGCATCTGCTCCAGGAGCTCTCGCGCTGGTCCAGGCGCTGGTGAACACCCTGGACCTGGAGTCGGGCGCGGACGCGCTCGACACGTCGGAGGGCCGCGCGCCGTTCGGCATCGCGCCGGGCGCCGAGCTGACGGCCGCGCGCGAACTGCGGGAGTCGCTACGGGCGACATGCCTGGCCCACGCGGGCCACGCCCCGCACGCACCGGTGTCCCCGCTCTCTCAACTCCTCACGAGAGCACCACTGTTGGTGAAGATCTCAGAGGAGGACGGCTCGGCGGAACTGACCCCCGCGGAGCCGTCCACGCTCGCCTCGCGGGTGGCGGCGGCCATCGCGGAGGCGGTGACCGCGGGCACCTGGTCCCGGCTCAAGGCATGCGAGGCCTCGGACTGCCACTGGGCGTACTACGACCGAAGCCCGGCGAGCCGCAGCAGATGGTGCGACATGGGGGTATGCGGCGCCCGAGCAAAGATGCGGGCCTATCGGGCGCGCAAAACACCACCCCCAGTACAGCCCTGACAGAAGCCCCACACACCCGCAGCCGGCAGCGCTCGCGAGGGGACGTGCCGGTATGTCCGCCCGGAGCACGGTTCCCGT
Organism: Streptomyces sp. NPDC047525; assembly: GCF_040643025.1. Classification (NCBI taxonomy): domain Bacteria; kingdom Bacillati; phylum Actinomycetota; class Actinomycetes; order Kitasatosporales; family Streptomycetaceae; genus Streptomyces; species Streptomyces sp. NPDC047525. The sequence goes on along the minus strand of NZ_JBEYTL010000007.1, from coordinate 546,160 downwards.
CACTCCCCCTCCGAAGCACCAAGGCGGCCACCGGACGACAGCGAGGACGGACATACCGGCACGGCCCCGCACCCACAGACGAACCAGCCCCGCAGCGGCCCCCCACGCACCCGCACCCAACACGCGTGCGAACCAGGTCAGGCCATGCGCAAGGCCTCAGGCCGAGGGCCGCCCCATCGCCCGGTAGGTCCACCCGGCCGCCCGCCACACCGCCGGATCCAGCGCGTTGCGCCCGTCCAGGATGAGCCGCTCCGAGGCCACCGTGCCCAGCGCCTCCGGGTCCAGCTCGCGGAACTCGCGCCACTCCGTCAGGTGCAGCACCGCGTCCGCGCCCCGCACCGCGTCCACGGCACTCTCCGCGTACGCCAGAGTCGGGAACAGCCGCCCCGCGTTCGCCATGCCCTTGGGGTCGTACACCGTGACCTGACCGCCCTGGAGGTGGATCTGCCCGGCGACGTTCAGCGCGGGCGAGTCACGGACGTCGTCCGAGTCCGGCTTGAACGTGGCGCCGAGGACCGCGACCCGCTTGCCCAGGAAGGACCCGCCGCCGAGCGCCTCGCGCGCCATCTCCACCATCTGCCCGCGCCGCCGCATGTTGATCGAGTCGATCTCCCGCAGGAAGGTCAGCGCCTGGTCGGCACCCAGCTCCCCGGCCCGCGCCATGAACGCCCGGATGTCCTTGGGCAGACAGCCGCCCCCGAAGCCGATCCCGGCCCGCAGGAACTTCTTGCCGATCCGGTCGTCGTAGCCGAGCGCCTCCGCCAGCTTCACGACGTCACCGCCCGCGGCCTCGCACACCTCGGCCATGGCGTTGATGAACGAGATCTTCGTGGCGAGGAAGGAGTTGGCCGCGGTCTTCACCAGCTCGGAGGTCGGGAAGTCCGTCACGACGAAGGGCGAGCCCTCGCCCACCGGACCCGCGTACACCTCGCGAAGGAGCTTCTCGGCGTGCGCGCTGCGTACACCGACGACGATGCGGTCCGGGTGCAGCGTGTCCTGCACGGCGAAGCCCTCCCGCAGGAACTCCGGGTTCCAGGCCAGCTCGGCCTCGGCGCCCACGGGCGCCGCGGCGGCCAGCTCACGCGCGAGCCGGTCCGCAGAGCCGACCGGCACGGTCGACTTGCCGACGACGAGCGCGGGCTTGGTCAGGTGCGGGGCGAGCTGCGCGAAGGCGCTGTCGACGTAGCTCATGTCGCAGGCGTACTCGCCGTGCTTCTGCGGGGTGTTCACGCAGACGAAGTGGACGTCACCGAAGGCCGCGACCTCCGCGAAGTCCATGGTGAAGCGCAGCCGCCCGCTGGAGCCCTCGATCCCGGCGACGTGCTTGCGCAGCAGCTCCTCGAGGCCGGGCTCGTACATCGGGACCTCGCCCCGCTGCAGCATCTCGATCTTCTCGGGCACGACGTCGAGCCCGAGCACCTCGAAGCCGAGCTCGGCCATGGCCGCTGCGTGCGTAGCGCCGAGATAGCCGGTGCCGATCACGGTGATCTTGAGGGCCATGCGGTGCTCCAGAGGTCTACGGCGTCAGTGCGGTGCCCGAGCATAGTCGGGCCTCTGACAGGGCACGTTTCCGGCATTGCCACCCGTCGGCTGCCCGCTGTCGGCAAGCTCACGTATCCCTCGCGTGAGCCGCCCTCTAAAATTTGGGTTACTTAACGGTAATTAGCATCCTTGGAGCGTGAGAGACCTTGGCCGGATCGGCTGATTTCGACCTGTACCGCCCGTCCGAGGAGCACGACATGCTCCGCGACGCGATCCGTTCGCTCTCCGAGGCGAAGATCGCACCGTTCGCCGCGGCGGTGGACGAGGAGGCCCGCTTCCCGCAGGAGGCGCTCGACGCCCTCGTCGCCTCCGACCTGCACGCCGTGCACGTACCGGAGAGCTTCGGAGGCACGGGCGCCGACGCGCTCGCCACGGTCATCGTGATCGAGGAGGTGGCGCGCGTCTGTGCCTCGTCCTCGCTCATCCCCGCCGTGAACAAGCTGGGCTCGCTCCCCGTGATCCTCTCCGGGTCCGAGGAGCTGAAGAAGAAGTACATGACGCCGCTCGCCAAGGGCGAGGGCATGTTCTCGTACTGCCTCTCCGAGCCGGACGCGGGTTCCGACGCGGCCGGCATGAAGACGAAGGCCGTCCGTGACGGGGACTCCTGGGTCCTCAACGGCGTGAAGCGCTGGATCACGAACGCGGGCGTCTCCGAGTACTACACGGTGATGGCCGTGACCGACCCGACCAAGCGCTCGAAGGGCATCTCCGCCTTCGTCGTCGAGAAGTCGGACGAGGGCGTCTCCTTCGGCGCCCCGGAGCGCAAGCTCGGCATCAAGGGCTCGCCGACCCGCGAGGTCTACTTCGACAACGTCCGCATCCCCGCCGACCGCATGATCGGCGAGGAGGGCACGGGCTTCGCCACGGCGATGAAGACCCTGGACCACACCCGCATCACGATCGCGGCCCAGGCGCTCGGCATCGCCCAGGGCGCGCTGGACTACGCCAAGGGGTACGTCCAGGAGCGCAAGCAGTTCGGGAAGCCGATCGGCGACTTCCAGGGCGTGCAGTTCATGCTCGCGGACATGGCGATGAAGATCGAGGCCGCGCGTCAGCTGACGTACGCGGCCGCGGCCAAGTCGGAGCGTGGCGACGCGGACCTCACCTTCCAGGGTGCCGCCGCCAAGTGCTTCGCCTCGGACGTCGCGATGGAGGTCACCACGGACGCCGTCCAGCTGCTCGGCGGCTACGGCTACACCCGTGACTACCCCGTCGAGCGCATGATGCGCGACGCGAAGATCACGCAGATCTACGAGGGCACGAACCAGGTCCAGCGCATCGTGATGGCCCGCAACCTGCCGTAACCCACGGCGCGTTGACGCCAGGCCAGGCCAAGGCCAGCCCAGTCCGGTCGCCCTTCCCTCGCTCCGAGGGGAGGGCGACCGGCGTTTCACCCCTGGGGCGGGCCGAGGACCGGCGGATTCCCCCAGGGCGCTTCGAGGGCCGCCCGCAGCGCCCGTGTCACCTCCGGGCCGATCCGCTCGGCGAGCACCTCCTCCAGGCGGTGCAGGACCAGCTCCGCCTCGCGGTGCGTGCGCTCGCCCTCGGCGGTGCGCCGGATGAGCCGCTGCCGCCCCGACGAGGGGTCGGGGACCTGCTCCAGGAGGCCCGCCGCGACCAGGCCGTGCACCGCCTGATGGGCGGTCTGCCGCGTGACGCCCATCCGGCGCGCCAGCTCGGAGACCGTCGTGCCCTGCTCGTCCAGGACGGCGAAGAGACCCGCCTGGGTCGGGGACACATGGACCTCCCCCGCCGCCTCCAGGGCCGCGAGGAGCGCGTCCTCGAACCAGCGCCGGGCGTCGCCGAGCAGTTGCGGGAGGTTGCGGCCGGTGACGTGCATCCGCCGAGCCTATGGGGTCGCGGGCCTGTTCACGGGCGACGGCTTGCCCGCCGTGGACTCTTTATGTCAGGCTGCCTGACATTCTCCGTTCCCTTCCTCAGCCATCCCCGGGAGAGCCCATGACGATCGAGTACGCGACCCGCCACCGGCGCTCCTCGCGCATCCCCGCCGAACCGGGCAAGCCCTACGTCATCGAGAAGGGCGAGGGCGACCGCGCCCATCTGTTCGGCGACCTGATCACCATCTACGCGGGCGGCGAGCAGACCGAGAACGCCTTCAACTTCTTCACCGTCGAGGGCCCCCGGGGCAACGTCATCCCGGCCCACCTGCACCCGGACACGTACGAGGTCTTCTACGTCACCCAGGGCGCCGTCCGCCTCTTCGTCGAGGACCTGGAGGGCGAGCAGCTGGAGAAGCTCCTCACCCCCGGCGACTTCGGCTTCGTACCGAAGAACTGCCCGCACGCCTACCGCATGGAGCGCCACCACAGCCAGGTCGTCGGCGTCGCCGCCGGGCCGGGCGGCACCTTCGAGCGGTTCTTCGAGACCCTCGGGGCACCCGCCGAAGGGCTCGGCCTGCCGCGTGAGCCCGTCGTGCCTACGCCCGACAAGTTCGCGACCGTCCCCGAGCAGTACGACGTGCGCTTCCTGCCCGAGCACCAGTGGCGCACCCGGTGAGCCCCACAGGCGCGGCCCTGCGGGCCCTGATCGCCGCGCCCCACCCGGACGTGGCACCCCTGCCGCACGCCGCGCGCCCGGCACCGGACCTGCGGCTGCTGCGCGGTGTCCCGTACGGCGAGGTCGACGGCGGCCGCCCGCTGGAGCTCGACCTGTGGCTGCCGGACAGCGCAGGCGCACCCCTCCCCCTGGTCCTGTTCGTGCACGGCGGTGCCTGGCGGCGAGGGCGCCGTGACGACATGGGGATGGCGACCCGGCACTGGAATCCGGGCCCTCTGGCACGCATCGCGGCAGCGGGCTTCGCGGTGGCCTGCGCCGACTACCGGCTCAGCGGCGAGGCTCCCTTCCCCGCCCCGCTGGACGACCTGCGCGCCGCCCTGCGCTGGCTGGAGCTGCGTGCGCCGGAGCTCGGCGTCGCCCCCGCGAGGACGGTGGTGTGGGGCGAGTCCGCGGGCGGGCACCTGGCCTCGCTCCTCGCGCTGGAGCCCGCGGTCCAGGCCACCGGCGCCGTGATCTGGTACGCCCCGAGCGACCTGACCGTCCCCCGCGGCCCCTTCGACCCGCACAGCGCCACGACCCCGGAGGCCCTGCTGCTCGGCGCCGCCCCCGCCACCGTGCCCGAGCGGGCCCGCGCGGCCAGCCCCGTCACGCACGTCCACCGCGCCGCCCCGCCCTTCCTCCTGGTCCACGGCGAGCGGGACACGATGGTCCCGGCCACGCACAGCGAGGCGCTCGCCACCGGGCTGCGGGACGCCGGGGCCGCACGCGTCGAGCTGCGTACGGTGCCGGGCGCCGACCACGGCTGGCACGGCCTGCCCGATGCCGACGTGGAGGACGTGTTCGCCCGCTCGCTGCGGTTCGCGCGGGAGCTGGTGGACTGACGACAGGTAACAGGAAAAGGGCGGGGGCGGCCGATCGGCCGCCCCCGCCCTTCGCCTCAAGTGGCGCCCTCAGCCGTCCAGTTGCTGAAGCGTCGCGTTCGAAGGACCGCGCCGGGACTGCACGTCACGTGCCACGTCCTCCGCCGCACCCAGTACGCGGACCGCGTTCCGCCACGTCAGCTTGGCCAGGTCCTCCTTCGCCCAGCCGCGGGTCAGGAGCTCCGCGATCAGGTTCGGGTAGCCCGCCACGTCGTTCAGGCCGTCCGGCGTGAACGCCGTGCCGTCGTAGTCGCCGCCGATGCCGATGTGGTCGATGCCGGCGACCTCGCGCATGTGGTCGAGGTGGTCGGCGACCGTCGCCACCGTGGCGACGGGACGCGGGGTCGACTGCTCGAAGGCCGCGTGGACCTTCATCGCCTCCGGCGTCGTGTCCAGGTGGTGGAAGCCGTGCGCCCGCATGTTCTCGTCGGCCGCCGCCGTCCAGTCGACCGCCGCCTGGAGCACGAACTTCGGCACGAAGGTGACCATCGCGACGCCGCCGTTCGCGGGCAGGCGCTCCAGGACGTCGTCCGGGATGTTGCGCGGGTGGTCGCACACCGCACGCGCCGAGGAGTGCGAGAAGATCACCGGCGCCACCGAGGTGTCCAGGGCCGCCCGCATCGTCGTCGCCGCCACGTGGGAGAGGTCCACGAGCATGCCGCTGCGGTTCATCTCGCGTACGACCTCGTGGCCGAACGCGGAGAGGCCGCCGACCCCCGGCTCGTCCGTCGCCGAGTCCGCCCACGCGATGTTGTCGTTGTGCGTCAGCGTCATGTAGCGGACGCCGAGCGCGTGCAACGCCCGCAGCGTGGCGAGGGAGTTGTTGATGGAGTGGCCGCCCTCGGCACCCATCAGGGACGCGATGCGGCCCTCACCGCGCGCCGCCTCCATGTCCGCGGCCGTCAGCGCGCGCCGCAGGTCCGCGGGGTAGCGCGTGAGCAACTGGTCGACGCAGTCGATCTGTTCGAGCGTCGCGCTCACCGCCGCGTCGCCCGCCAGGTCCGTGCGGACGTACACCGACCAGAACTGCGCACCGACGCCGCCCGCCCGCAGGCGCGCGATGTCCGTGTGGAGGTTGCCCGTCTGGTCGGCGGCGATGTCGAGGCGGTCGAGTTCGTACCCCGCCTTCTCGCGCAGCGCCCAGGGCAGGTCGTTGTGGCCGTCGACCACCGGGAAGTCGGCGAGAAGGGCGCGTGCGTCGTCCAGGGAGGCGCTGTCCGGGGAAGTCATGCCGCTCACTTTCCCGAACCGAAGCCGAAACCGGAACCCGCGCCTTCGACCTTGGCCCGAAGCCGCTTCCCCTTCTCCGTGGCCTGCTCGTTCAGCTCCTGCTGGAACTCCCGCATACGGCCGAGGAGTTCGGCGTCGTGCGTGGCCAGGATGCGCGCCGCGAGCAGACCGGCGTTGCGCGCGCCGCCCACCGAGACCGTCGCCACCGGCACGCCCGCGGGCATCTGCACGATGGACAGGAGGGAGTCCATGCCGTCCAGGTACTTGAGCGGGACGGGCACGCCGATCACCGGCAGCGGTGTCACCGACGCGAGCATGCCGGGCAGGTGCGCGGCGCCGCCGGCCCCCGCGATGATCGCCTTGAGGCCGCGGTCCGCCGCTTCCTCGCCGTACGCGACCATCTCGCGCGGCATGCGGTGCGCCGAGACGACGTCGACCTCATAGGGGATCTCGAACTCGTCCAGGGCCTTGGCCGCGGCCTCCATGACCGGCCAGTCGGAGTCCGAGCCCATGACAATGCCAACTACAGGTGCGGTCATTCGGTGATCGTTCCTCTGAGATAGCCGGCCGCGTGACGCGCGCGCTCGAGCACGTCGTCCAGGTCATCGCCGTAGGTGTTGACGTGGCCGACCTTGCGTCCCGGCTTCACGTCCTTGCCGTACATGTGGATCTTCAACTGCGGGTCGCGCGCCATGCAGTGCAGGTACGCCTGGTACATGTCCGGGAAGTCGCCGCCCAGGACATTGGCCATGACCGTCCACTTCGCCCGCGGGCGCGGGTCGCCGAGGGGGAGGTCGAGCACCGCGCGCACGTGGTTGGCGAACTGGGACGTGATCGCCCCGTCCTGCGTCCAGTGGCCGGAGTTGTGCGGGCGCATCGCCAGCTCGTTCACCAGGATGCGGCCGTCGCGCGTCTCGAAGAGCTCGACCGCCAGGTGGCCGACCACCCCGAGCTCCTTGGCGATGCGCAGCGCCAGCTCCTGCGCCTCGCCCGCGAGGGCCTCCGAGAGGCCGGGGGCGGGCGCGATCACCGTGTCGCAGACGCCGTCGACCTGCTGCGACTCGACGACGGGGTAGGCCACTGCCTGGCCGTGCGGCGAGCGCACGACGTTCGCCGCGAGCTCGCGTACGAAGTCGACCTTCTCCTCGGCCAGGACGGGGACACCGGCCCGGAAGGGGTCTTCGGCGTCCTCGACGGAACGTACGAACCACACCCCCTTTCCGTCATAGCCGCCACGCACCGTCTTGAGGATCACGGGGAAGCCGTCGCCTTCGGCCGCGAAGGCCGCCACGTCGGCCGGATCGCGCACGATCCGGTGGCGTGGACAGGGCACACCGATCTCCGTGAGCTTCTCGCGCATCACGCCCTTGTCCTGGGCGTGCACCAGCGCGTCGGGCCCCGGACGCACGGGGATGCCGTCCGCCTCCAGGGCCCGTAGATGCTCGGTGGGTACGTGTTCGTGATCAAAAGTGATCACGTCGCAGCCCCTCGCGAACTCGCGCAGCGTGTCGAGGTCGCGATAGTCGCCGATGACGACATCGCTGACGACCTGCGCCGCGGAATCCTGAGGGGTGTCACTGAGGAGCTTGAATCTGAGGCCGAGGGGGATGCCCGCCTCGTGGGTCATGCGGGCGAGCTGACCGCCGCCGACCATGCCGACTACCGGGAACGTCACACCCCCAGGGTATCGGCCTGTATCAGCCACGTGGGAACGGCCGGTTTCCGTGCACCGCACGGGCTCTGTCGTCACAGAGCCGCCACAGTGTGGAGGCGTCCACGCGCGACCGGTGGGGGTCGCTGGTTAGCATGGCTGGGTTGACGCGACCGAATCACCAATACGTCGACGAGGCGAAGAGACCGAACGAATCGACGACGGGGGTTGGGGCGACCACCATGACGGAACGTGGCGCACTACGGGTGCGACTGGAGCAGATCGCGCGCGAAGTGGCCAAGTTCGGAGCCGTGGGGGCGCTGGGCACGCTGGTCAATTTCGGCGTCTCCAACCTGCTGTGGCACACGACGGACCTCCAGGCCGTGCGCGCGAACGTGATCGCCACGGTCGTGGCCATCGCCTTCAACTACGTGGGTTTCCGTTACTTCACGTACAAGGACCGTGACAAGAGCTCCCGCACCAAGGAGCTCACGCTGTTCCTGATGTTCAGCGCGGTCGGCCTGGTGATCGAGAACGGCGTCCTGTACGCGGCGATCTACGGCTTCGACTGGGACAGCCCGCTCCAGCGCAACATCTTCAAGTTCGTGGGCATCGGCATCGCGACCTGCTTCCGCTTCTGGTCCTACCGCACCTGGGTCTTCAAGACGCTGCCCGCGCGGGAGGCCGTCGCCCGTGCGGAATCGTTCCTGGAGGACGGGACCAAGGCCGTGGACGCCGACGAGAAGCGCCCCGCGGTACGGGGCACCCGCTAGCCCTGACTGCCGGGCCCCGGCGGCCTAGCGCACCGTGTCCTCGGGCTCCTGGGCCTGCTTCTGCGGCGGCGTACGCGACAGGAAGAGCCCGAACACCGGCGGCTTCGTCTGCAGCATCTCCAGGCGGCCCCCGTCGGCCTCGGCCAGGTCCCGGGCGACCGCGAGGCCGATGCCGGTCGAGTTGCGGCCGCTGATGGTCCGCTCGAAGATCCGCGCGCCGAGATCGGCGGGGACACCCGGGCCGTCGTCGGTGACCTCGATCACCGTCTGGTTTCCCGTGACGCGGGTCCGCAGGGCCACGGTGCCGCCGCCGTGCATGAGCGAGTTCTCGATGAGCGCCGCGAGGACCTGCGCGACCGCGCCCGGCGTGCCCACGGCCCTTAGATGCCGCTTGCCCGAGCTGACGATGGCGCGGCCCGCGCTGCGGTAGGCGGGGCGCCACTCCTCCAGCTGCTGCTTGATGACCTCGTCCAGGTCGAAGGAGACCGCGGAGCCGGTGCGCGGGTCGCGCGAATTCGTGAGCAGCCGCTGTACGACGTCGGTGAGCCGCTCGACCTGCGCGAGCGCGATCGTGGCCTCCTCCTTCACCGTGTCCAGGTCCTCGGTGACGGTGATCTCCTCAAGGCGCATGGAGAGGGCCGTCAGGGGCGTACGCAGCTGGTGCGAGGCATCGGCTGCCAGCCGGCGCTCGGCGGTCAGCATCCGGGCGATCCGCTCGGCGCTGCCGTCCAGGACGTCCGCGACACGGTCGAGCTCCGGCACCCCGTACCGCTTGTGGCGGGGCCTCGGGTCGCCCGAGCCGAGGCGCTCCGCGGTCTCCGCGAGGTCGGTGAGCGGCGAGGCCAGGCGGTTGGCCTGGCGTACGGCGAGGAGCACGGCGGCGACGATCGCGAGCAGGGCCACGGCGCCGATGATCAGCAGGGTGCGGCCGACCTCCTGGGTGACCGCGGTGCGCGGCTCCTCGACGGTGACCTTCTCGCCCTCCTCGCCCTTGGCCGTGTCGTGGATGACGTCACCGGTGGGGCGGCTGCCGATCTCGATGGCGGGGCGGCCCGGGATCTCGATGAGGGCGTAGCGGTCGGTGTCGACCGCGGCCACGTCGCGCAGGATCTCGGAGTTGATCTTCTCGTCGCTGATGAGCCGGCTGTCGACGATGCTGGCCAGGCGGAGCGCCTCGGAGGTGACGCGCTCCTGGGCGCTGCTGCTGATGGTCCTCGTCTCGACGATGACGAGGCTCACCCCGAAGACCGCGATGACCACGAGGACGACGGCGAGGGTGCTGTTGATCAATCGGCGGCGCATTCCCCCAGTGTCCCGCCTGCGGGGCGACCTTAGGGGCGCGGGGAACTGCGCGAGCGGCCAGGGCGTGTCCCGCACCCGCCCGAAGACCGCTGGTGGCAGACGCGTCTGCGTGGTCCGGACCGTACGCCTCTGCGGGCCGCCGACGGCTGGTCGCGCAGTTCCCCGCGCCCCTGACGGGGCATCTGCCCGGCGCCCAGGGGCGAGATCAACTCTTCTCGAAGCGGAAGCCGACGCCCCGCACCGTGGCGATGTACCGAGGATTCGCCGCGTCGTCGCCCAGCTTCTTGCGCAGCCAGGAGATGTGCATGTCCAGGGTCTTGGTGGACGACCACCACGTGGTGTCCCAGACCTCCCGCATCAGCTGGTCGCGGGTGACCACACGGCCCGCGTCGCGGACCAGGACCCGGAGCAGGTCGAACTCCTTGGCCGTGAGCTGGAGCTCCTCCTCGCCCATCCAGGCGCGGTGCGACTCGACGTCGATGCGCACGCCGTGCGTGGCCGGTGCCTGCTGCGGCTCGGCCGCGCCGCGCCGGAGCAGGGCCCGGACCCGGGCGAGCAGTTCGGCGAGGCGGAAGGGCTTGGTGACGTAGTCGTCGGCGCCCGCGTCCAGGCCGACGACCGTGTCCACCTCGTCGGCGCGGGCGGTCAGGATGAGGATCGGCGCCGTGTGCCCCTCGGCACGCAGGCGCCGGGCCACCTCCAGGCCGTCCATGCCGGGCAGCCCCAGGTCGAGTACGACAAGGTCGACGCTGCCCTGCAGCCCGGCGTCGAGGGCGGTCGGGCCGTCCTCACGCACTTCTACCTCGTAGCCCTCCCTGCGCAGGGCACGGGCCAGCGGCTCCGAGATGGACGCGTCGTCCTCGGCGAGCAGTACACGGGTCATGGGGTGATGGTAGTCCGCGCCGGACGACCGCCGTGGGGTGATCGCCAGCTGATGGTCGACGCCTGCGGCTATGGGGTGCGATCCTGAGGATCACCTTTAAAAGTGGGCTGTTGGTTCCATCGCAACCTGTGATCCATCTCTCAAGTCCTTCCATATGCCGCGCTGTCGTGGCGTATGGTGACCCAACGCCTGATGCACTATGCAAGGACCTTTGGCCCACTGTGCGGCCTTAGGTCTCTTTTATGTGCGGGCCGGCTTCTGCCAGCCTTGAAAGGAATGACCTGTGGTCGGGCCCTGAGCGTGAGGATGCGCCAGGGCGTGGATCCCGGAGTCGCCGTACCAGCGCCCTCCTCGACACGGAGCGCGAAACTCCCCCCGGGCGTGGGGGTGTGGACGGTACGACCCCGGTGCCGACCGCCCCCCACCGGGCGCGCACACGCTCCTGCCGCGCGTCCCGAACCCACGAGGATCGACCCATGGCGTCCAGCCTGACGAAGGACTCCGCCGGTACCCCTGGCTCTGAGAAGACCTTCTTCGGCCACCCCCGCGGACTGGCCACACTCTTCATGACCGAGATGTGGGAGCGCTACAGCTTCTACGGCATGAAAGCACTGCTCCCGCTCTATCTGATCGCCCCCGGCGGCATGAACATGAGCGCCACGACGGCGACGGCGATCTACTCCGTCTACATGTCGATGGTCTACCTGCTCGCCATGCCCGGCGGCTGGATGGCCGACCGGTTCTGGGGACCGCGCAAGACGGTCGCCATCGGCGCCATCGTCGTCATCCTCGGCCACATCACGCTCGCCCTGCCGAGCTCGGCCACGTTCTTCGCGGGTCTCGGTCTCGTCGCGCTCGGTTCCGGCCTGCTGAAGGCCAACATCTCCGCGATGGTCGGCCACCTCTACGACGGCCCGGAGGACCCGCGCCGTGACGGTGGCTTCACGCTGTTCTACATCGGCATCAACGTGGGCGCCTTCCTCGCCCCGCTGACCATCGGCACCGTGGGCGAGAACGTCAACTGGCACTTCGGCTTCGCGCTCGCCGCGATCGGCATGGCGCTCGGCCTCGGCCAGTTCATGCTCGGCTCGCGCCACCTCAGCGCCGAGAGCAGTGTCGTCTCGCAGCCCGCGACGCCGCAGCAGCGCGCGTCCGCCCTGCGCAACGGCCTGATCTGGCTGATCGTCGCGGTCGCGCTCTACACGTTCCTCGGTGTGACCGGCAACTTCGCCGACTGGGCCCTGATGCCCCTCACCATCGCCGGTCTGGTCATCCCGGTCACCGTCCTGGTCCGCATGAAGCGCGACAAGGAGCTGACGAACCTGGAGCAGTCCAAGCTCTCGGGCTACGTCTGGTTCTTCATCGTCGCCGCCGTCTTCTGGATGATCTACGACCAGAACGGCTCGACCCTGTCGATCTTCGGCGAGCACTCGACGACGAACAACCTGCTCGGGTTCGACTTCCCGACCTCCTGGTACCAGTCGCTGAACCCGATCTTCATCATGGCGCTCGCCCCCGTGGTCGCGTCGGCCTGGCTGTGGCTGAACAAGCGGGGCAAGGAGCCGAGCACGGCGGTCAAGTTCGCCTCCAGCCTCACGCTGATCGGCATCTCCTTCCTCGTCTTCCTCATCCCTCTGATCGACACCGCCAACAACGGCGGCAAGGTCAGCCCGATGTGGCTGGTCGCGATCTACTTCATCCAGACCGTCGGCGAGCTCTGCCTCTCCCCGGTCGGCCTCTCGGTCACCACGAAGATGGCCCCGGCGAAGTACACCGCCCAGATGATGGGTGTCTGGTTCCTCGCGGTCACCGCGGGCGACTCCGTCACCGGCCTGCTGACCTCCCCGCAGCTCGGCATCGACCTGAACAACTCGGGTGCGGTCGCCGTCGAGGCGGTCATCGCGGTCATCGCGGGCTTCGGCATCTGGATGAACCGCAAGAAGGTCAAGGAACTCATGGGTTCCGTCAACTGACGTCCGCAACGCCCCCAGCGGGCCGGTAGACGTACGAAAGGGCCGCCGCACCCCACAGGTGCGGCGGCCCTTTCCGTTCGTCCACCCGGGCTCCCCTCGCGCGAACAGAGGATCGTTCGCTAACCCGTGGTGGTGACGCGGAACGTTTCTGTGCCGGTGGCGGGGCCCGCCGGTGGAGCATCTGGCCATGCGTCGTACATTGCCGGTCCTCGCCCTGTGTGTGGCGTTGCTGTCGTCCAGTGCCGCCGTCGAGGCCGCACCCGATCCGTTGCCGGGCAGGACCTTCTCGTACGGGGGGCACGCACGGCAGAACATCACCGTGTACGGCGACCGGTCCGGGCGCCCCGCCCTGATGATCCTGCACGGCGGCTCCTGGGTGCGGGACACCGACTGGAGCGCCCGTGCACGGTGGTTCGCGGCACGCGGGTTCACCGTGTACGACACCGACTACCGCCTCGCCACCGACGCCGCCTGGCCCGCGCAGCGCGACGACGTGCTCGCGGCCCTGCGATGGGTGAAGCGGCGCGGGGGCTCCACGCCCCTGGTGCTCGGCTCGTCCGCGGGCGGGCATCTCGCGGTCAGCGCGGGGGCCTACGGCGCCGGACGCAAGCGGGTGCGCGGCGTGGTGGCCCTCTCCCCCGTGGCCTCCCCCTACCGCGCCTGGCAGGACGGCGGGATGCGCGCCGCGTCACCGGCCCAGCGCAAGCTGCGGGGGACGGCGGAGCTGCTCGCGGGGTGCGTGCCGGACCGGGCATCCGGGCGGTGCTGGAAGAAGTGGGTCGACCTGGTGGCCAAGTCGCGCGCCTCGGGCAAGGACGACGCGCCCCTGTTCCTCACGCACTCGGCGGCGGACTTCGTCCCGGTCGCCCACTCCACGGACCTCGCGCACGCGCAGACGGTGGCGGGCCTGCGGGATGTCACCGTGCGCATCGAGCAGGGCACCGCGCACGGAGGCGAGCTCCTCAAGCGCCCCGCCCTCGCCCAGGCGGTACTCCGCTGGCTGCGGCAGCACGCTTGACGGGGCGTCCACGGGGACGCCCCTTCAGGGGCGCGGGGAACTGCGCGAGCGACCAAGAACAAGCCACACATGTCACAGCCCCGCGCCCCTTGCGGTGGCTTCAGCGCAGACCGTTCCTCCGCCGCGGGAGGAACGTGAAGACCGCGCCGCCCAGCAGGATCACCGTGCCCGCGACGAGCCCGAGCGCGCGCAACGCGCCGTTGTCGTCGGCGCCGGTCTCGGCGAGGTCGCCACCACCGCCCGCGGCGGAGCCACCGCCGGTTGCGGATCCGCCCGCAGAGCCGTCGCCGGAGCCACCGGCGGCGCCGCCCGGCTGTGCCGCCGTGTCGATCTCCAGCGAGACCTCGGCCTTGGACGGGGTGCAGGTCGTCGTCGTACCCAGTGCCTTGACCGTCAGGACGCCCGGCGAGAGCGTCGACTTGCCGTCGGCGCCCGGCTTGTAGGTGCCGGTCAGGTCAGGGATGGTCATCGGGTCGCCGGACTTGATGGGCTCCTTGTTGGTGGGGCCCTCGACGTGCACCGTGCCCTTGTCCGCGCCGCCCAGCTTGACCTCCATCGACGGCTTCACCGAGTCCGCGGGGATGTCGGCGGGGCTGTCCATGACCGACTTCTTGAACTCGACGGTGAGGCCGTAGTTCCCGCCGTCCTTCTTGGCGTTGATCTGGACGGGGGACGTGGCGTCCTTGTCACCGATGGGCGTCTTGCACTTGTAGGGGGTCTGGACTTCCTTGCCGGGGAAGTCGGTCTTGCCGCCGTCGTCGCCACCGCCACCGGTGGAGCCGCCTCCGGTGTCTCCGCCGGTGCTGCCGCCGGATGTGGAGCCGCCGGACGTGGAACCGCCCGAGGTGCTGCCACCCGACGTACTGCCACCCGACGTGGAGCCGCCCGAACTGCCGCCGCCGTCCGTCACCTTGATGGTCGCGCCCGCCTTGACCTCTTCCTTCGGCGTGCACTTGGTGTCGGTCGAGATCGGCTTGCTGACGTTGATGTTGTACGCGCCCGGGGTGAGCGTGACGTCGCCCGCCTTGGTCAGCTTCAGCTTGCCCTTCATGTCGGACAGGATCATGGGGCTGTTCTTCTTGATGGGCGGATTGACCCGCTCGCCCGCCATCGCCAGGTCACCGGTCTGGCCGCCGCCCAGCTTGATGGTGCCGCTCGGCTTCACCGTGTCCTTGTCCAGGTCGAGCACGTCCGGGTTCTTGGACGCGGCCTCCGTCGTCTTCCATACGACCTCGACCTCGTCGCCCACCTTCGCGGTCGCCGGCGCGGTGATCTCCACCTTCGTGGTGCCCTGCACGGGCGGAAGCCCCGAGATCGACGGCGGTATGCACTCCGTCTTGTACGCCACACCGGCCGCCTGCGCGGGGCCCGCGCCCAGCAGGATGCCCGCCCCGCCCAGCAGGAGCGAGACCGAGGCCGCGCCCGCTCTCCGTCGTGTGCTGATCACGTGTTTCCCTTCGTCGTCGGGCTGTTCTCTGACGGTGCGGAGAGCTGTCCGGCCGGTGGGGTCCCTGCGCCGGGGTCTGTGTCAGGGGTGAACCACGGGAGGGTGCCCGTGTTCGTGGCTGCGTCTTTGGCGGACGCACGAGGCGGACTCGTACGTGGCGTACGGGCCGCGTCGTCCGCCGCGACCGCCCCCTGGGGCAGCCTCAACTTCGGCAGCCGGTCGGTGAGTTCGGCGATCCTGCCGGTGCGGTGACGTCCCGCGGGGCGCGAGCCTCGTCCCCCTCGGCGGCGGTTCGGGCGGAGCTTGTCCACCACCGCCATGCCGATGCGGAAGACGGCGGCCGGCACGACGACGCAGAGCAGGACCCAGAAGACGGTGACGCCCCAGGGGCGGCCGACGCCCCAGGGCTGCTCGGCGAGCACCTTGCCGCCGAACTTCAGGGAGACGAGGTAGTTGCCGTGCGCTCCGGCCGAGAGCTCGACCGGGAGCTTGATCTGGGCCTTCTTGCCGGGCGCGATGGTGCCGCGCCACTGCTGTTCCTCGAACTGCGGGGCGAACACGCCGTGGGAGGTGCCCACTTGGAAGACGGGGTCCTTCACGGGGGACGAGCCGACGTTGCCCACGGTGAAGACGAACTTGCGGGACGGCGGGGCGCCGAACCAGGTCAGTACGCCGCTCGAACCCTCGAGCTCGGTGTCGGTGAGGACAGAGAGCCTTCCGCCGCCCTCCTGCTTCGGCAGGGGCTCCACGGGGTGGCCCGCGACCTTGAAGGAGGCGTCCGCCTGGGCCTTGTCCCCCGTGACCGTCGCCACGTGGACCACGCAGGGGCAGGGCTTGGGCGGCTCCGCCACGGGGAGCTTCTTGCTGAAGGCGCCCTTGCCGTCCGTGGTGACGGCGCGGCCGGTGTCGTTGGCGCAGGAGTTCGTGCCGCCGGGTACGCCCCCGGCCGGGGTGGCCTGGCCGCAGACGAGCATCATCAGGAGGGCGTTAGGCCGCCAGCCCTTGCCCTTGACGGTGATGTCGCCCCCCTTGCCGGCCTCGGCCTTGGAGAGGGTGACGGTCGGCTTCTCGGCGGCGGTGGCCTGACCCGCCGGGAGCAGCAGGAAGGCAAGCACCGCCAGCACGGCGGCCGCGGCCATGGATGTCTTTCCGCCTCGTCGGGTGCCGTTCACAGTTGCTCGCCCCTTCCCGTGCCCGCTCCCGCCAACTCCAGCTCCGTACCGCCCTGTTCAGGTTCGTCCCGTGGTGGGTCCCCGGAGCCCCCGCGTCTGCGCACGAACCACACCCCCGCCGCCGCGAGCCCCAGCACCCCGGCCCCCACCCCCGCCACCGCACCCCACGGCACGAAGCGGGCCGATGCGGTCGCCTTGTCGTGGGCTCCGCCCGATGCCTTCACCGTGAGGGTGACCTCGACGGAGTCAAGGGCGGGGGCGTCGGTCCACGGTTCCGTCAGGGTCACCCTGCGGCCGGGGAGCAGCTCCACCGGAAGCGTGCGGGAGCCCCGGTCCAGCAGCGGGCCGAAGACGCCCTCCGCGTGGACCGTGAGCCGGGGGGTCAGGACCGTGTTGCCGCGGTTGACGACGTCGTACGAGATGCGCTCGCCCTCGGCCTTGACGCGCTCGACCGTCAGCGCGGACAGCGTGGGCCCGCTCACCCGCAGATGTACGCGGACCCCCGCGTCACGGCCGCCCTCCCGCGCGACGATCGCCCCTGGGTGGTCGCCCGGCACGGCGCCCTCGGGGATGCCCACGCTGAACGGCACCTCGGCGCGGGTGCGCGGCGGCACCTTCACCTTGCGCTCGGCGAAGGTGATCCAGGAGCCGGTGTCCTTCGGTTTGCTGCGCTTGAGGGAGTACGCGCCGCCCCGGGTGTTGTCCGCGTCCGCGCCGCTCAGCTCCACCGTGCGCGGCTTCGACCCCGGATTGGTGACCGTCACCGTGTCCTCGAGGACGGAGCCGGGCGTGCCCTCCACGTAGAAGTAGGGCCGCCCGTCCTTCGCGGGCCGCGTCCCTCCTCCCGCGGAGGGCGCGACGGACCACGCTCCCGAGTCGTCGGCGCACGCCGAGGTCGCCGGCGCCGCGCCCGTCACCAGTAAGGCCACGGCCACGGTGAGGGCACGTGCAACGGACAGCAGCGACGGCATCGGCGGCTCCTGGATCTTCGTACGCTTTGTACGCGTCGTACGCGGAGGTCGGGCAGGGACGCGCGCGGTCACCGCGTCCCTGCGACGCCGCGCACCGCGACTAGCGCGACCGTGCCGCCTGGTTCCTGCGGGTCAGCCAGAGCGCGCCCGCCGCGCCCGCGAGCAGCACCGTGCCGCCGAGGGTGCCGAGCGCGATCGCGGAGTCCGCGGGTCCGGTCTGCGGGAGCTCGTCGCCGCCGGAGGGCGCGCTGGCCGAGTCGCCGGAGCCGCTGTCGTCGCTCGATCCGCCGGAGCCTCCCGTGGTTCCGCCGCCGCCCGAGCCCTTCACGTCGAGCGAGAGCGAGGGCTTGGGGCTGTTGGACGGCGTGCACGTCGTCGTCGTGCCGAGCGCCTTGATCGTCAGGACACCGGCGGTGAAGGTGACCTTGCCGCTCTTCTTCGGCGTGTACGTCCCCGACAGGTCACTGATCTTGATGGGGGTGTTGGCGGGGATCGCCTTGTCGTTGGGCGCTCCGGAGACCGGCACCGTGCCGCTCTCCGCGCCGCCCAGCTTGATGAGCGCGCTCGGCTTCATCGCGCCCTTGCCCAGCTCCACGGGGCTGGAGGAGACGCCCTTCTGGAAGGACATGGTGAGTTTGTAGCCGCTGCCGCTCTTGACGCTCTTGATATCGATCGGCGAGACCGCGCCCTTGTTCCCGATGGGCGTCTTGCACTGGTAGTTGACGTCCTGGACCTCGGCCTGCGCGGCGGGGGCGGCCATCAGCACCGCCGAGCCGGCCAAGGCCGTGGCGAGCGCGAGCACAGCCGTTCGTTTCTGGTACGACACCTCGAGTTCCCCTCATGCCGGTCGTGGCGTGCCGCGGTGCGGATTTACTGACGGCACATCAGATTGGGCGCTCAAGGTACGCCCGGGGCCTTGCCGAGGGAAGACAAAGAACGCGCCGGATCTCAGTGATCCGGCGCGCATACGAACCGTGGGTAACCCAAGGGGGAACTGAGCGGGCCCTACACGGGCGCGCTCAGCTCTGCCCACACCGTCTTGCCCGAGACCCCCGGGGTACGGACGACTCCCCAGTCCAGGCAGAGCCGCTGGACGATGAACATCCCGTGTCCGCCGGGCCGGCCGGCACGGTGCGGGGTGCGGGGGGCGGGCTGGCCTGCGCCACGGTCGGAGACCTCTATCCGCAGCACCTTGCTGTCGGAGGAGAGCCAGAGCTCGTCGGGGCCCTCGGCGTGCAGGCACGCGTTGGTCACCAGCTCGGACACGACAAGGAGGACGTCCTCCGCGGCCGCCCGCTGATCGGCGCCCGCCGCGGGCAGCCAGCCCCACGCCTGCAGCGCCTGGCGGGCGAAGTCACGGGCGAGCGGCACGATGCCGCTCGCTCCGTTCAGGCTCAGCCTGCGGACCTGGCGCCCCTGACGACCCGTGGCCGCCGGAGCGGCCTGGTCCACGGGAGCGTCCGCGACGACGGTCTCGTACTCCGGACCGCGGTCGCCCGGCGAGCAAGGCCGGGTGGTGCTCATCAGCGCTTCACCTCACCGACAAGAGGACTCTGGACAAGGAACTGGACAAGTAGCGGGACTCCAAGAGGATCATCGGCTGCTCGGCCGTTCCTGCTGTTGATTTGGCAACGATTGATGCGTGGACCGCTGTCGACGTATCCAGGGTGTCTCCTGCCCGGCCGAACCGTGAGAACACCCACTTATTCGACGCAACCCATGTGACGCTGGTAACGCGGTGATCACATAGAGACAACTGGCGCGTAACTCTTGAGTACGCTCCGTCAGCGGGCCGCCCGATCAGTCGGTCAGCGCCGCTTCGAGCGTGTCGTGGACAGTGAAGACCGCCTCGGCTCCAGTGATCTCGAAGACTCGGGCCACCACCGGCTGCATCGCGGCCAGATGCACTCCGCCCCCCGCGGCCTCGGCCTTGAGCCGAGCCCCCAGCAGGACATTGAGTCCGGTGGAATCCATGAACTCCAGGCGCGAACAGTCGACGACGAGCCGCGAGAAGCCGTCGTCGAGGCAGGCCTCGAGTGGTTCACGCAACACATCGGCCGTGTGGTGATCCAACTCACCTGCCGGGGTCACGACGACGCTCGGGCCCTCGGCCCGGACTTCGACCAGAAGCCGGCCACCCTGCGCGCTACCGACTGTCCCGCGGTCCATTCCGTCACTCACTTCCGACCGTCGTGGCTGTTGATGACGCCCCTGAACATTACGCCTTCCACACGCGCTCGGGTACCCGAACATCCCCCCGGAATCGGACATTTCGTCTCAGAACGCACTTGCGACCGGGCTGTGGAAACGGGTAGGGGTAGAAGAGACAGCAATCAACACGGACGGCTTTGGAGGCGCCGCACACCGCAGTGCACGTATTGGCATCGGCAGCCATATGCCGAGAACGATGGAGGACACCATGTCACCCCGGCTCGACGAATCGCGCACTGACCGAGCGACGTCGACACTCTCACCGAACCGTATCGAGACCGAGATCCCGGGTCCCCGCACGGAAGCCACGCCGGACAACGTCCCGGCCCTGACGGCCGTACCGGAGGCGGAAGCCCTTGAGGGGCTCGCCGACCTGCCTGAGATCCCGCCGTTCGACGAGGTGGGACCGCTGGATGCGAGGGCTCTTTCCAAGACCCTCTTCGAACGCCTCGAGTCGCTCGAGGAAGGCACGCACGAGTACGCGTACGTGCGCAACACCCTCGTCGAACTCAACCTCGCCCTGGTCAAGTTCGCCGCCTCCCGGTTCCGCTCCCGCAGCGAGCCGATGGAGGACATCATCCAGGTCGGCACCATCGGCCTGATCAAGGCGATCGACCGCTTCGAGCTCAGCCGCGGCGTCGAGTTCCCCACCTTCGCGATGCCGACCATCGTCGGCGAGATCAAGCGCTTCTTCCGCGACACGAGTTGGTCGGTGCGCGTCCCGCGCCGCCTTCAGGAACTCCGACTGGACCTCGCCAAGGCGGGCGACGAACTCGCCCAGCAATTCGATCGCGCCCCCACGGTGGGCGAGCTCGCCGAGCGCCTGGGCATCTCCAACGACGAGGTCGTCGAAGGCATGGCGGCGTCCAACGCCTACACGGCGAGCTCGCTGGACGCCCAGCCCGAGGAGGACGACTCCGAGGGTGCGCTCGCGGACCGGATCGGCTACGAGGACCACGGACTCGAAGGCATCGAGTACGTCGAGTCGTTGAAGCCGCTGATCGCCGAACTCCCGTCGCGTGACCGGAAGATCCTCTCGCTCCGCTTCGTCGCCAACATGACGCAGTCGGAGATAGGCGATGAGCTCGGCATCTCGCAGATGCATGTGTCGCGACTGCTGTCGCGGACTCTGGTCAAGTTGCGCAAGGGATTGACTGTCGACGAGTGAGGGTTCTCGCCGCTCGGCGTTTTTACGGGTTCCTGGACCGCCGCTTCGCGACGGATCACTCCCACCCACCCACCCGTTTGCCCCGCGTCCTGGGGTAGACGGGTGGGTTGTTTTGTTGGTGGCCCCGGGGGCTCTCGTTCTGGTTCTGGTTCTGTTCTCAAGGTCCTCTACAGCGCCGCCGCCACCGCCGCCTCCGCGTGCAGCCTTGTCGTCGGGAAGACCGGCACCGGGCTGTGCTCCTGCCCGATCAGGAGCTCGATCTCGGTGCACCCGAGGATCACGCCCTCGGCTCCTTCACGTACGAGATCGGCGATGACGTTCTGGTACCCGACACGGGACCGCGCATGCACCTCCCCGAGGCACAACTCCTCGTAGATCACGCGGTGCACGAGCGCGCGCCCTTCCGCGTCCGGCACCAGCACCTCGAGGCCCCGCGCGGCGAGCCGCTCCCGGTAGAAGTCCTGCTCCATGGTGAACGCGGTGCCGAGCAGCCCCACGCGCCGCAGGCCGCCGCGCAGCACCGCGTCGGCTGTCGCGTCCGCGAGGTGCAGGAGAGGCACGGAGAGAGCCTCCTGGACCTGTTCAGCGACCTTGTGCATGGTGTTGGTGCAGATGAGCACGAGATCGGCGCCCGCAGCCTCCACCCCCTTGGCCGCCCGCGCGAGCACCTCGCCCGCCTGCTCCCACTCCCCCGCGACCTGGAGCTGCTCGATCTCGGCGAAGTCGACGGAGTACAGCACGCAGCGGGCGGAGTGCAGGCCGCCCAGGCGCTCGCGTACGAGTTCGTTGAGCAGCCGGTAGTACTCGGCGCTGGACTCCCAGCTCATGCCGCCGATGAGGCCGATGGTCTTCATGGGGCCAGGATCGCACCGGGCTTTGTTTGCGCGGCAGTTCGCCGGGCAGCGGTGGTCGTACCAGCCACGCCGTCGATGCGCGCGAGCGCCGAAGGAGAAACGGTCTATGACAAAGGGCGAACCGGCCACCAAGAACCCTGACAAAGGCTATGTAGCGCTTCTCGGCTGGAGTCTCAACGCGGTGGAAGCCCTCGACCGGTTCGACCGGAGATACGTCGTCGTGGCGCCGGAGTGGGCAGAGGAGTACTGCGTCGAGCACGACATCCCCTTCGTGCCGTGGAATTTCGAACGGCTCAACGACCGCTCCATGGAGATCGCCGAAACCCTTCAGAGCGAGGGTGTCGACGTCGCGATCCCGCTGTACGAGGAAACCGTCGAATGGGCCGGGGCGATCAACTCCGTTCTGCTCGACAACCCGCGTCTGTACGGTCAGGCCATGCTGCTGCGGGACAAGGCGCTGATGAAGCGCCGCGCGCAACTCGGCGGCATCCGGGTCGGAATCTTCGAGGAGGCCCACGACCGGGACGACGTGACCCGCTTCCTCAAGCGCGTCAATCAGACCCTGCTCAAGCTGGACGGCGACCCGAACGACCCGATCCATCTCAAGGCGTTCGACAAGGCGGGATGTCTCGGGCACCGCGTCATCCGCACCCCGGACGAGGTCGACACGATTCCGGACGAGGAGTTCCCGTTTCTCATGGAATCCCATCTCGACGGCTGGGAGTTCGCGGTCGAGGCGTGGGTGCACAACGGGAAGATCAAGT
Source organism: Streptomyces sp. NPDC047525 (assembly GCF_040643025.1). Lineage (NCBI taxonomy): Bacteria > Bacillati > Actinomycetota > Actinomycetes > Kitasatosporales > Streptomycetaceae > Streptomyces > Streptomyces sp. NPDC047525. The sequence goes on along the minus strand of NZ_JBEYTL010000007.1, from coordinate 523,764 downwards.
TCCTCAACATCTCCGAATACGTCACGCTGGGATATTCGGTGTTCGTGCCGGCGACCCCCGAACTGGAGCGGTACCGCCCGCAGATCACTGCGCAGATCGAGAAGCTCATCAAGACGTTCGACATCGAATTCGGCTTCGTGCACCCGGAGTATTTCGTCACCAGTGACGGCGAGATGTACTTCGGCGAGGTCGCCTACCGGCCGCCGGGCTTCAAGGTGTTCGAGCTGCTGGAACGGGCATACGGGTTCAATGCGTACCAGGGTCTTGTGCTGGCCTTCGACCCGAAGACGACCGAGGAGGAGATAGACGCCTTCTTCCCGCGCGAGGTCGTCGACGCGTCCGGGATCGCAGGCTGCTTCGGTGTGTATCCGCGCCGCCGCGTCGTCAGCGACCTGGAGATCCCGGAGGAGACCGAGGACGACGACTACTACGAGTCGCACGACCTTTCGACCCCACTCGAGGAGACTGTCACCAAGAGGACCGCGTTCGGCACCCACTGGGGTCTGGTGTACTTCTTCGGTGATGACCCTTACCGGATGCGCGACCTGTTGAAGAAGCAGGAAGAGCTCGACTTCTACGTCTGACGGCCTTGTGGACGCAGGAGGCCAACCCGAGGGAAACGCTTTGAAACCGACCGTCGACGTCAACAGTGGGGCCACGACGCTGGACAAGCGCGTGGCCTCGCTCGACGACGCCATCCAGGCCATGGCCGAAACCCGCGAGTTCGGCAAGCACACGAAGCTGCGGCGGGTCCTGGAAGCACTGCGGCGGGTGCTCATGCAGCCGGGCGGCGCCGCAGCGGTCCAGGCCAGGGCACAGGCCCTTGAGGAAGCCGGGCTCTTCCACGAGACGGACTGGGCGTCACCGGAGATCCTCGTCCCGGCGCTGGTCGGCCCGAGCCTGCACAGCACGAACGCGGACACCGTCGTCATGGAGGCGGCCAGCGAGCTGCGGATGCTCGCTGTCGCCCGCGGCGACTTCGCGCACCCGACACTGACCTCTGAGGACGCCCGCCAGTTCCTCTCCCAGGTACTGGCAACCAACCTGGAGCTGCTGTTCGGCGCGCCCAGCGAGGCCGAACGCATCCAGCAGGGCCGCACCGCACAGCTCGTCCGGGACCTGTTCCGCCACCTCGCCGACGAGATCGGTTACGACAGCGTCCTGGACAACCTGGTCGACGAGATCTGGCGGATCCTGCGCCAGCGTCCGATCCAGGTCGAGACGGTGCAGTCCCTGATCACCCGGATCGCGGTCTACCGCGACGACCCGGACGTCGCTCTCGGCGTGTCGTCGGGACAGGGCATAGACCGGCTCATCACGAGCCTGTTCGGGACCACCGAGGCGTGCCGGGACGACCCGGGCATCGACGTCTTCCGCTCCCGGCTCGAGGCGATGGACACCGGCGGCCTGCAGTACGAGGCGACGGGGTTCGCGCGGGCGATGCACGACACCGGCCTGGTGTCGCCGTACCACGCGGAACTGCTCCGGTTCCTGCTGCGCGAGAGCGACTACCTCGTCGGTGAGGCGCTCGGTCTCTCCGACACCGGCCGGAACTGCCTGCTGCGCTACAGCCAACTGGTGCACCGGCTGATCGAGGTGGCCGTGCACCCGCAGACCGCGCAGAGCATCTACGGCCTCGCGCTGCTGCTCGACCGCGGCATCCTCTACGAGCCGCCGGTGGTGCCCGCTCTGTGGCGCCAGCTGTCGCTCGAGCTCTCCCCGGTCGCGCGGGAGCGGCTGACGGCGGTCTTCGGCGAAGTGCCGGGGCCACGGGCGCGGCTGGTCGCGGGGGTGCTCTCGGTGCTGGGCCAGCCGCTTGGCGTCGGCCAGGGCGACAACCCCACCTGCCAGTCGGCCCGCGCCCTTTCGATGTGGTCGTACAACGACCCGGACTACCTGCTGCAAATGGTGGTCTGGGCGGCCCGCGACGACGAGATCCTCATGCACTTCGAGGGTCAGCCGATCTCGTCGAAGGACAGCGCGACCGGAGTCGCGAGCACGCTGCCGATGGACCTGGACCCCGTGTCGCTGCTCGTGGTGCCCCACCTGGACCGGATCTACGCCGAGATGGGGCGGCGCTGCGCCGCGCGGCCGGGGGACCCGCACCGGTGGATCAACCCCGAGTTCCACGGCTGGTGGGCGGCCCGTGGGTTCCACATCAACGTCGATGTCGCGACCGGCAACCTGGTCGGCCTCGACGAGTTCCTGCGGCAGTTCCACACCAGCTACCACCCGTTCTACAACGGCGAGCAGCCGCTGATCCATCCGCAGCCGGCCGGCGTCGCCGTCACCGACAGCGCGGCCCGCTACGTCGGCTGGCACGCGATCACGATCCTGCGGACCGCGCCGGATCCGCAGGACGTCATGCGGGTGTATTTCTTCAACCCGAACAACGACAGCGGCCAGGACTGGGGCGACGGCGTCGTCGTCTCCACCGCGGGCAACGGCGAGCGGTTCGGCGAGGCCTCCCTGCCGTTCGACCAGTTCGCCTCGCGGCTCTACATCTTCCACGCCGACCCTCTTGAGCACGGCGAACCGGAGCGGGTGCCCGCCGAGGACGTCGCGCGGATCATCGGCTACATCGAGCGCAGCTGGGGCAACGACCGGCTGCCCGCGGGGACGTTGCAGGCCCTCGAAGGGCCCACCGGCCTGTGAGCCCTGCACGTCAGCTGGTGCGGGTGCCCCGCTGCCACACCTCGCCGACCAGCGGAACGCCCGGCCGGTAGGCCAGGTGGACATGGCTCGGGGCGTCGAGGAGTGCGAGGTCGGCGCGGGCGCCTTCGCGTACGACTCCGATGTCCGTGCGGCGCAGGGCCGCCGCGCCGCCCGCCGTGGCGGACCAGATCGCCTCGTCCGGGGTCATGCCCATGTCCCGTACCGCGAGGGCGATGCAGAAGGGGACCGAGGACGTGAAGGACGAGCCCGGGTTGCAGTCCGTGGACAGGGCCACCGTCGCGCCCGCGTCCAGGATGCGGCGGGCGTCCGGCCACTCGGCCCGGGTGGAGAACTCGGCGCCCGGGAGGAGCGTCGCCACCGTGTCGCTGTTCGCCAGGGCGTCCACGTCCGCGTCCGTGAGGTGCGTGCAGTGGTCTGCGCTTGCCGCGTCCAGTTCCACGGCGAGCTGGACGCCGGGGCCGTAGGAGAGCTGGTTGGCGTGGATGCGGGGGTGCAGGCCCTTCGCCTTGCCGGCGGTCAGGATCGCGCGGGCCTGGTCGCCGTCGAAGGCGCCCTTCTCGCAGAAGACGTCGATCCAGCGGGCGTGCGGGGCGCAGGCCTCCAGCATCTCGCCGGTGACGAGTTCGACGTACGCGGCCGGGTCCTCCGCGTAGTCCGGGGAGACGATGTGGGCGCCCATGAACGTGACTTCGTCCGTGTGGCGGGCCGCGATCTTCAGTGCGCGGGCCTCGTCCTGCGTGTTGAGGCCGTAGCCCGACTTCGTCTCGAACGTCGTCGTGCCCTGGCGTAGGGCCTCCGCCAGGTAGTGCGTGAGGTTCGCCTCCAGCTCGGCGTCCGTGGCTGCTCGGGTCGCCGCCACCGTCGTGCGGATGCCTCCGGCGGAGTACGCGCGGCCCGACATGCGGGCGTTGAACTCCTGGGTGCGGTCGCCCGCGAAGACGAGGTGGGAGTGGGAGTCGACGAAGCCGGGGATGGCGGCGCGGTTCTGGGCGTCGTGGGTGGTGTCCGCCGCGGGGGCCTTGGCGGCGGGGCCTACCCAGGCGATAGTTTCGCCGTCCAGGACGACGGCTGCGTCCGTGAGGAGGCCGAGGGGGGTGCCGTCCCCCTGCGAGGGGTCGTTCGTCACGAGGCTGGCGATGTTGGTGATGAGGGTGGTGGGCATGGCTGGCTCCCGGGGGGGGTGAGGTTTGGACGGGTTTTTTCCCCAACCCCGCCCCTTCCCGAAAACCGTGCCTGCGCCCCGGGCCTACCTGGGGCTCCGCCCCAGACCCCGTACAAGATGTCCTCAAACGCCGGACGGGCTGGATTTCCAGCCCGTCCGGCGTTTGAGGACGAACTCGGCGAAGCCGGTGATGGCGGCAAGCAAGGCCCTCGCGCCCAGCGAGTTTTCGGGAAGGGGCGGGGTTGGGGAAAGGATCAATCTCGCAGCGCCGACACCGCCTCCGCCAGCGCCCCCGGCACGTCGTCGACCAGGGTGTGGACACCGTCCCGTACGACATGACGGCCCCCGGCCACGGTATGGCGCACATCCGCGGCGGACGCGGCGAACACCGCCGTCTCCGCCGCCAGGCGCGGCAGCGGGCCCGCCGTGCGGACCGAGTCGAGCGCGATCGTGGCGAAGTCGGCGAGCGCGCCCGTCTCGATCACGCCCGCATCCGACCAGCCGAGCGCCGCATGCCCCTCGGCCGTCGCCGCCCGCAGGAGCGCCGCCGCCGTCCAGTGGCCCCGCGTGTGCGAGCGCAGGCGCTCGTTCAGCTCCATGGCCCGCGCCTCTTCGAGGATGTCGATCACCGCGTGGCTGTCACTGCCCAGGGAGAGCGGGCTGCCCGCGCGTTGCAGGCGTACCGCGGGGCCGATGCCGTCCGCCAGGTCGCGCTCCGTCGTGGGGCACATGCACGTGCCCGTCGTCGTGCGGCCGAGGAGCGCGATGTCCTCGTCCGTGAGGTGCGTGTTGTGCACGCCCGTCGTGCGGGGGCCGAGCACCCCGTGGTCCGCCAGGAGGCGGGTGGGGGTGCGGCCGTGGACCGCCTGGCACGCCTCGTTCTCCGCCGTCTGTTCGGAGAGGTGCACGTGGAGGGGGGCCAGGCGGGCCGAGGCCCATTCCGCCACCACTCCCAACTGCCGTGCCGGTACTGCCCGTACGGAGTGGATCGCCGCACCGATGCGTGCGTGGGCACGGTCCTTGAGCGCCGACGCGCGCTGCGCCCACGCCTCCGTCGTGCCGTCGGAGAAGCGCAGCTGGTGGCGGTTCGGGGGTTCGCCCCGTGATTCCGTCAGGAGCCCGGACGCCACGTACGCGGTGTCCAGGAGCGTGATGCGGATGCCCGCGTCCGCCGCCGCCTGGATCAGCGCCTCGCCCATCGCGTTCGGGTCGGAGTAGGCGACGCCGCCCGGCCCGTGGTGCAGGTAGTGGAACTCGCCGACCGTGGTGATGCCCGCCAGGGCCATCTCCGCGTACACCGCCCTGGCCAGCGCGTGGTATGTCTCCGGCGTCAGGCGGTCCGCCACCGAGTACATGACCTCGCGCCACGTCCAGAACGTGCCGGAGCCCACCTGGACCGTGCCGCGCAGCGCCCGGTGGAAGGCGTGCGAATGGGCGTTCGCGAGGCCAGGGAGCGTCAGGCCGCGCAAGACCGTCGCGCCGGGCGGCGGCGCGTCGACGCCCCTGCGGACCGCCGTGATCCGGTCGCCCGTGACCTCCACCGCCACGCCCGGCTCCACCGTCGGGTCGAGCCAGGCCTGCTCCAGCCAGTACGTCTGAGTCGTCACCTGCACGCCAGCCCTTCCAGTACGTCGGCCAGTGCGGTCACCCCGGTCAGGCAGTCGTCCTCGGCGGCGAACTCGGCCGGGGAGTGCGAGATGCCCGTGGGGTTCCGTACGAACAGCATGGCGGTGGGGATCGATTCGGACAAAATGCCCGCGTCGTGTCCGGCGCCCGTGCCGAGGACGGGGATCGCCCGCTCCCCTCCCAGGATCGCGCCGAGCTCGTCGCGCAGGGCGTGCTCGAACTCGACCACCGGCGTGAAGGACTCGCGTACGACATCCAGGTCGATGCCGTGCCGGTCCGCGTACTCGCGGGCCGCCTTCTCGATCCCCGTCACGACCGTGTCGAGGGTGGACTGGTCGGCAGCCCGCGAATCCAGCCAGCCCCTGACCAGGGACGGGATGGCGTTGACGCCGTTCGGCTCGACGGAGATCTTGCCGAAGGTCGCCACCGCGCCCGCCAGTTCGGCCTCCCTGCGGGCCGCGAGGACCGTCTCCGCGTACGTCAGCATCGGGTCGCGGCGGTCCACCAGGCGGGTGGTGCCCGCGTGGTTGGCCTCGCCCCTGAAGTCGAAGCGCCAGCGGCCGTGCGGCCAGATCGCGGACGCGATGCCCACGGGGTCGCCGGAGAGGTCCAGGGCCCGGCCCTGTTCCACGTGGAGCTCGACGAACGCGCCGATGCGGGCGAGGCGTTCGGGGTCGGGGCCGATGGCCGCGGGGTCGTACCCCGCCGCCTCCATCGCCTGCGGCAGCGTGATCCCGTCCGCGTCGGTCAGCTCGTACGCCTTCTCGCGCGTGAGCTTGCCCGCGGTCAGGCGCGAGCCCACGCAGGCAAGACCGAAGCGGGCACCCTCCTCGTCGCCGAAGTTGGTGATGGCGAGGGGACGGCGGAATGCCACCTTCCGTGCGCGGAGTTCGTCGAGCGCCGCGAAGGCGGAGACCACCCCGAGCGGACCGTCGAAGGCGCCGCCGTCCGGGACGGAGTCCAGGTGGGAGCCGGTGACGACCGCGTCGCCCCGGGACGGGTCGCCGAGCCAGGCCCACTGGTTGCCGTTGCGGTCGACCTCGTGGTCGAGGCCGCGCGCCTCGGCCTGCGCCTGGAACCACAGGCGGCATTCGGCGTCGGCGCCGGTCCATGCGGAGCGGCGGTAGCCGCCGGAGGCGTCGCTGCGGCCGATGGGCCGCAGCGAGCGCCACATGGCGTGGAACGTGTCGCTCACGCGGTGCCGTCCTCGCGCATCGGGATCCGTACGCCCTTCTCGTCCGCCACCGACTCCGCGATGTCGTAGCCCGCGTCCACGTGCCGGATGACGCCCATCCCGGGGTCGTTGGTGAGCACGCGGCGGATCTTCTCGCCCGCGAGCTTCGTGCCGTCGGCGACCGAGACCTGGCCCGCGTGGATGGAGCGGCCCATGCCGACGCCGCCGCCGTGGTGGATGGAGACCCAGGAGGCGCCGGACGCCACGTTCACCATGGCGTTCAGGAGCGGCCAGTCGGCGATCGCGTCGGAGCCGTCGAGCATGGCCTCGGTCTCGCGGTACGGGGAGGCCACCGAGCCGCAGTCGAGGTGGTCGCGGCCGATCGCGAGCGGGGCGGCGAGGGTGCCGTTGCCGACCATGTCGTTGAACATGTCGCCCGCCTTGTCGCGCTCGCCCTGGCCGAGCCAGCAGATGCGCGCCGGGAGGCCCTGGAAGTGGACCCGCTCCCCCGCCATCTTGATCCAGCGGTGCAGGGACGCGTTTTGAATGGACTCAGCCTCCGGGAAGAGGTCCAGGAGCGCCTTGTCCGTCTTGTGGATGTCCGACGCCTCGCCGGAGAGCGCGGCCCAGCGGAACGGGCCCTTGCCCTCGCAGAACAGGGGGCGAATGTAGGCGGGGACGAAGCCGGGGAAGGCGAACGCACGGTCGTAGCCCGCGAGTTGAGCCTCGCCGCGGATCGAGTTGCCGTAGTCGAAGACCTCGGCGCCCGCGTCCATGAAGCCGACCATGGCCTCGACGTGCTGGGCCATCGACTCGCGCGCGCGGGTGGTGAAGCCCGCCGGGTCCTTCGCCGCGGACGCCGCCATGTCGTCGAAGTCGACGCCGACGGGGAGGTACGCCAGCGGGTCGTGGGCCGAGGTCTGGTCCGTGACGATGTCGATCGGAGCGCCCTCGGCCAGCATCCGCGGAAGCAGCTCCGCCGCGTTGCCGAGCAGGCCGATGGAGAGCGGACGGCGGGCGTCGCGCGCCTCGACGGCCAGCTGGAGCGCGTGCTCCAGGGAATCGGCCTTCACGTCCAGGTACTTGTGCTCGATGCGGCGCTCGATGGCGCGCGGGTCGACGTCGATACAGATGGCGACGCCGTCGTTCATCGTGACGGCCAGCGGCTGGGCGCCGCCCATGCCGCCGAGCCCGGCGGTGAGGGTGATCGTGCCCGCCAGGGTCCCGTTGAACTTCTTCGCGGCGACGGCGGCGAACGTCTCGTACGTGCCCTGGAGGATGCCCTGCGTGCCGATGTAGATCCACGAACCGGCGGTCATCTGGCCGTACATGGTGAGGCCGAGCTGCTCCAGGCGCCGGAACTCCTCCCAGTTCGCCCAGTCGCCCACGAGGTTCGAGTTGGCGATCAGGACGCGCGGGGCCCACTCGTGGGTCTGCATCACGCCGACGGGACGGCCGGACTGGACGAGCATCGTCTCGTCCTGCTTGAGGGTCTTGAGCGTGCGCACCATCGCGTCGAAGGAGCGCCAGTCGCGGGCCGCCTTGCCCGTGCCGCCGTAGACGACGAGCTTGTCGGGGTGCTCGGCGACCTCGGGGTCGAGGTTGTTCTGGAGCATGCGCAGGGCGGCTTCCTGCTGCCATCCCAGGGCGCTCAGTTCCGTACCGCGCGGTGCCCGTACGGGGCGGGGTCCTGACATGGCGATGCCTCCTAGCGTGACGCTCTGCTGGTGAAGATCAGTTGCGCTGCTCTGCTGTGACCTTGTTATTCACATCCTGCGACGTTGAATAGAGCTAGTCAATACGTTGACGGGGCAGCGGGAGCGCGTCACGGATGATTGGCTGGAACGTATGAGCGATCAGGGCGCGGAGACCGCACACGCATCCGAGGCGGCATCCCAGGCGGGCACGGACCCGGAAGCCGCCACACGACGCCTTACGGCGGTGGATCCACCGGAGGCTCCCCCGGCAGACGCAGCCGCCGCGTCGGCGGCGGAACCCGCGGCCCGGCGCGACCAGGCCGTCCGCGCCGCCGTCGAGCAGGGCCTCCTGGACCCCGCGTCCCCCATCGTCGGCCTCCTGGACGTCACCGGCATCCGCGCGTCCGCCGCGGCCCTGCGCGCCGCCTTCGAGGCGGTCACACCCCCCGGCACGCCCGTCCTGCACGCCTTCGCGGTGAAGGCCTCGCCCCTGGTCCCGGTCCTGCGGCTGCTGCGCGACGCGGGCATCGGCGCCGAGGTGGCGAGCCCCGGAGAGCTCGCCCTCGCGCGGGCCGCCGGTGTGCCGCCCACGCACACCGTCCTCGACTCGCCCGCGAAGACCCCGGCCGAGCTGCGCGAGGCCCTCGCGCTCGGCATCGCCGTGAACGCGGACAACCCGCAGGAGCTCGCCCGCATCGACGCGATGACCCGCTCGGCGCCCACCCGCTCCCCCATCGGCCTGCGCGTGAACCCGCAGATCGGCGGCGGCTCCATCGGCGCCCTGTCCACCGCGACGGCGACCTCCAAGTTCGGCGTCGCGCTGCGCGACGAGGGCGCCCGCGAGTGGATCGTCCAGGCTTACCTGGACCGCCCCTGGCTGACGCGCCTGCACGCCCACTCCGGGTCGCAGGGCATGCCGCTGGAGCTGATGGTGCGGGGTGTGTCGGCGACGTACGAACTGGCCGAGGAGATCAACGAACGGGCCGGCCGGCAGCAGATCGACACCATCGACATCGGCGGCGGCCTGCCCGTCAACTTCGGCTCGGACGAGGAGAGCCCGACGCACGCGCAGTACGCGCGCCGCCTGAAGTCCCGCGTCCCCGGCCTGCTCGACGGGCGGTACGGCCTGGTCACCGAGTTCGGCCGCTCGCTGCTCGCCAAGCACGGCACGATCCTGGCCCGCGTCGAGTACGCCAAGTCGGCGGGCACCCGGCCCATCGCGGTGACCCACGCGGGCGTCCAGGTGGCGGCGCGCACGGTGTACGCGCCCGCGTCCTGGCCGCTGCGGATCGCCGCCTTCGACGCGAAGGGCCGCCCCAAGAGCGGACCGCCCGTCGGCCAGGACATCGCGGGCCCGGCCTGTTTCGCGGGCGACCTGCTCGCCGAGAACCGCCCGCTGCCGCTGCTCGAACAGGGCGACTACGCGGCGGTCCTCGACACGGGCGCGTACTACTTCGCGCACCACTACTCGTACAACAGCCTTGCCAGGCCGGGGATCTACGGCTTCGCGGCGGGCACGTCCGAGCCGGTCACCTTCGCCACCGTGCGGGAGCCGCAGACCCTGGAGGAGATCGTCGCCGAGTCGGGGGGCGAGCGGCGGGACGCACTGCGCGAGCTCTGAGTGCGCTCCGGGCCTGGCCCTGAAGTTCCTCTGAGGTTCCTCAACTCCCGCATTGCCACTGCCCTTCCGGGGCAGATGATCCCTCCAGGCACACCCTCGGGGGAGATGATCCTGTGACGACGTCCGACACGCCCACCACCACCCCACCACCCGCGGAAGAACCCGGTCTGAAGCGAGCGATCGGCCCCAAGCTCCTGATCCTCTTCGTCATCGGCGACATCCTCGGCACCGGCATCTACGCCACCACCGGCAAGGTCGCGGGCAAGGTCGGCGGCGCGCTGTGGCTGCCGTTCGCGATCGGCTTCGTCGTGGCGATCCTGACGGCGGCGTCGTACGTCGAGCTGGTCGGGAAGTATCCGAAGGCGGCGGGCGCCGCCCTCTACACGCAGAAGGCCTTCAAGGTCCCGTTCCTCACCTTCATCATCGCCTTCATGGTGATGTGCTCGGGCCTGTCGTCGGCGAGCGCCGCGGCCCGCGCCTTCAGCGGCGACTACCTCGGGGAGCTGACGAGCAACGCGCTCCCGCCGACGCTCGTCGCGATCCTGTTCATCCTCGCGCTCGCGGCGCTGAACCTGCGGGGCGTGGCCGAGTCGGTGAAGACGAACGTGGTCCTCACGCTCGTCGAGCTGACGGGCCTGGCCATCATCCTCGCCATCGGCGCGTACGCGGTCCTGAGCGGGGACGGTGAACCGTCCCGCCTGACGGACTTCGAGGCCGGGGGCGGCGGCACGGCCTACGCCCTGATGACGGGCGTGCTCGGCGCGACCGCGCTCGGCTTCTTCGCGTTCGTCGGCTTCGAGGACTCGGTGAACATGGCCGAGGAGACGAAGGACCCGGCGCGCACGTTCCCGCGGGCGATCTTCATCGGGGTCGCGGTGACGGGCACGATCTACGTCCTGGTGGCACTGGTGTCGTCCCTGCTCGTGGACTACAAGGTGCTTGAGGGATCGAGCGGCCCGCTCCTCGAGGTCGTGAAGGCGGGCGGCATCGACTTCCCGCACAAACTCTTCGCGCTGATCGCCCTGTTCGCGGTCACCAACTCGGCGCTGATCAACATCATGATGGCCTCGCGGCTCTGCTACGGCATGGCCAACGAGCGCATCCTGCCGCGCGCGATGGGCCGGGTCCTGCCCAGCCGCCGCACACCGGTGGTGGGCATCGTCTTCGTCTCGGTCCTGGCCATCGGCCTGGTGTCGACGGGCGAGATCGAGGGCCTCGGCGACACGACGGCGTTCCTGCTCCTGTGCGTGTTCGCGGTGGTCAACATCTCGGTCCTGGTCCTGCGCAAGGACCGCGTGGACCACGAGCACTTCCGTACGCCGACGGTGCTGCCCGTGCTCGGCGCGATCACCGCCCTGGTCCTGGCGAGCCCCCTGGCGGACCGGCCCGCGGAGGTCTACATCCGGGCAGGGGTGCTCGTGGCCATCGGCATCGTCCTGTGGGTGGTCAACAAGGTGGTGATGAAGACGCAGGGCGAGGCCTGACGGGAGGGCTGCTGGCCTCGGGAGGGCCGATCAGGCGCTCACGCGCTGCGGGCGGCGACGGGCGCCGCCCGGGGCGGCGTCCCCCGCCAAGAGGCCGGTGGACCGATACCCCTTCACGCCCTTGCCCGCGGGAGCTCCGGCACGACGGCTGAGCCAGTCGACGCGCACCCACAGGAGCGCGTCGAGCTCCCGCTCGCGCCGCCCGAGCCAGGCGGCCTTGCCCCAGAGCCCGGCTCCCGCTCCGGCCATGGCCATTCCGCCGGCGGCGGGAATCACGAAGGAGCTCCCCAGGGCGGCGAGGAACCCGGCGACGAGCCACCACCGGTGGGCGCGGCGCCAGTTGCGTACGGTGACGGCGCGGTCCTGGAGGATGTCCTGCTTGGCGGCGCGGGTGGCCTCGCCGGTGAGGGCGGTCAAGCGCTTCCTGCGGCTGTACGTGACGGCGGCGGCCACCAGGATGAACAGGGCGGCCCCGGTCAGTACACCGATACGCCGCCCGGTGAGCCCGCCCGGCAGCACCCCCACACCCGCGGCGACAACCCCGGCCCACCACAGCGGCAGGGCCCCCGCCCGCACCACCACGGAAACCCTGCCAAGCCCTTGCCCTCCGCGCCCCACGTCACTCTCCCTGGCCGTCTGCCGCTGCTGTGGCGCAGGAGGTTAGCGGGGGAATCTGAGGGGACGGTGAGAGGCATGGCTCCGGGGCCCGGCGGCAGGTTCCGCCGAGCCCCGGAGACTTGGTGCTACGACCTGGACGCGGGGCTCAGCAGCTCTTCACCCAGCGGACGGCGGTGACGGTGAAGGTCTTCTTGTTCTCCCACCGCTCGCCCGGGGAGAGGCAGCCCCACTTGGACGCGCTGCCCGGGTAGTTCCACTTGACCCTGGCGTGGTCGTAGGTCTCGCTGGTGTAGCCGTTGTTCCGGGCCGAGTTGAGGTTCTTGAAGGTGCTGTTGCTGTCCGCGTGGCGCTCGTACTTCGTGCCGTTGCCGTTCGATCCCGTGTAGAAGCAGACGGCCCCCTTGGTGCAGCTCCACGCCGCCTTGGCCTCCACGTCCCCGGACGCGGCGCCCGCCGTCATCGTCCCGCCTGTGGCGAGCAGCGCCGCCGAACCGACGCCGACCAGCACCATCTTCATCGTTCGCATGTTCTCTCCCCCGTTGTCCGCCGCCTCGTTGGCGGCATGACACGACCATGCCGCCCGGCTCGGCCCGGGGGTACCTCGGAACTCCTAGGGTGGCCGGGGCCGCCGCCTCACTCCACGAACAACCCCCGTGCCGCCGCCCCCGCGTCGAACTCCTCAAGGCGTGCCTGCGCGTCCGGAAGCCCGTCGCACATGGCTTCCAGGAGCACCCGGCCAAGGAGCATCGGCGCGCACGCCGTGTCGAAGGCGAGGCCCGTTCCGACCGCTGCCGGGAGCAGGAGGTCGGAGTGCGCGGCCACGGGGGCGAACGCCGAGTCGGCCACCGTCACCACCGAGAGGCCCGCCCCCTGCGCGTAGGCCAGCGCGTCCACCACCTCCCGCGGGTGGCGGGGCAGCGCGAAGCAGAGGAGGGCCGAGGCCCCGGCCCGTACCGCCGCGTCGATCCGGTCGGCCAGCATCGTGCCGCCCGCGTCGAGGAGGCGTACGTCGGGGTGGACCTTCGCCGCGAAGTACGAGAAGCCGTACGCCTGGGACGCGGCGGCCCGCAGGCCGAGGACGGGCAGCGGGCGCGAGGAGGCGAGGATCCGCCCCGCGCGCTCCACCGGCGCCGGGTCGGCGAGCACCTCCGCCAGGTGCCGGAGGTTCGCGATCTCCGCCTCGACCGCCTGCTGGTACTCGTTGAGGGAGGCCTCGCCCGCCGCCTCCGCGGGCGCGAGCTCCCGCAGGTGGCGCCGCAGCGCCGGATAGCCGTCGAAGCCGAGCGCCACCGCGAAACGGGTCACCGATGGCTGGCTCACCCCGGCGAGCTCCGCCAGTTCGACGCTGGAGAGGAAGGGGACGTCCGCCGCCCGCCGCACCATGCAGTGCGCGATGCGCCGCTGCGTGGGCGTGAGGCGGTGCCCCTCGAAGAGCACTTGCAGCCGTGCCGCAGGACTGTCACTCATACCGTTCCCCTCACAACACCCTGACTCTCAAAGGCCGTTCCGCCCACGGACCCGAGGTCCAGCCACAGCTCGGTGAACCGGTCGAGCAGCCCGGCCGCCGCCGTCACATCATCCGTCAACGGCCGGTCGGCCAGCTCCGCGTCGAGCACCGAGTCCGCGAGCGCGAAGGCCCGCCCGACGGGCAGCTCCGGGTCGAGCCGCATGTCCCGCTGCCTCAACGCCCTTACTGCCGCGACCAGTTCACAGCCGACCACCAGGCGGTACGCCTCGCACGCCCGCAGCGTCTGCCGCGCCGCGAGCGAGGCGAAGCTGGCCTGTTCCTCCACGCCGCGGGAGAGCACCGCGTGGCCGAGGGACGCGGGGGCGGAGAAGGCCCGCAGGTCGCCGAGGGCCGCGCCGGCCGCGTACTCCAGGATCATCACGCCGGACGACGCCGGTTCGCCGTCCGCGAGGAACGGGCGCAGGCGGGTGAAGCCCGGTTCGTTCAGGGTCGAGAGGCGTGAGGTCGACAGGCGCGCCGCCTGCGTCACCGCGAGCCTGAAGTGGTCGAGCGACAGGGCGAGTTGAGCCATGTAGAAGCCGCCGTGGTGGTACGCCGCCATATCCTCCGCCGAGATCAGCGGGTTCTCGGCGGCCGCGTTGATCTCGACCGTCAGGACGTCCTCGAGCGCGTCCGCCGCGTCGTGCGCGGGGCCGTGGATCTGCGGCACGCAGCGCAGGCCGTACGGGTCCTGGATCCGGCCGAGCGGTGGCGTGGGGCGATCGGGGGCGCCCAGGATCTGCCGCATCCGTTCGGCGACCGCGTACGAGCCCGCGTGGCGCCGCGCCTCGTGCACGGGCAGCGCGTACGCCTCGTAGGAACCGTCGACCGCCATCAGGGTCAGCGCCGCCACCACCTGCGTGGCCGCGACGAGCCCGCGCAGCTCGTGCAGGGCGAGCGCGGACTGGCCAAGCGTGAGGGCGTTGCTGCTGATCAGGGCGAGGGCGTCGTTGTTGTCGAGGGGCTGCGGGGCGGGGGCCGCGCCCGCGCCCTGCCAGGGGTGCTCGCCCGCGAGGGCGAGGCCCATCTGCGCGAGCGCGGCGATGTCGCCCGTGCCGACCGAGCCGAATTCGTTGACCTTCGGGTAAGCGCCCGTCTCCAGGGCCTCGCAGAGCGCCGTGACGACGGTCGGGCGCAGGCCCGCGCCGCCCGCGAGGAGCTGGTTGGCGCGGACCGCGAGCATCGCGCGCACCTGGCGCGCGGGCAGCTCCTCGCCGATGGCTCCGGCGTGGCTGCGCAGCAGGCGCAGGCCGTGGTCGGAGGCCGCCTCGGTCGGCACGGACTCATTCCGGTTGGCGCCCACGCCGGTGGAGCGGCCGTAGACGCGACCCCAGGAAGCGATCTCCCGCGCCGCGTCCCAGGAAGCCTCCACACGCTTCATGCCGTCCGTCCCAGGAACGGGCTTTGCGGTGGATTCGGCCATGCGTACGACATCTGCGACCATCAGTCCGCGGCCGTCCAGGACGACGACCGAGCCGCTGTCGTCAGGTGCCCTGCCGGTCGCCCTGTCCGCGATACGAGACGACATCACTCGTAATTCCTCCTCAACCCGGACGCTCCGTCTTGCCCTGCGACCACTCGTAACCAGTGATTTACGCCGGGGCGTGGACAAGCTATTGACAATCTATTCAGTCAACGAGAACTCTGCATGACGATATACAGCCGGGCAAGGGACTCCTCATGATCCAATTCGATACGGTCCACAAGCGCTTCCCGAACGGCACAACCGCGGTCGACGACCTCACACTTGAGATGCCGGAAGGGGGCGTGACCGTCCTCGTCGGATCTTCCGGTTGCGGCAAGACGACGACGCTCCGCATGATCAACCGGATGGTCGATCCGACCTCCGGGACGATCAGGGTGGGCGGCAAGGACGTCCTGGAGCAGGACGCCGCCGAGCTGCGCCGCTCCATCGGGTACGTGATCCAGCAGTCCGGGCTCTTCCCGCACCGCACGGTCCTGGACAACATCGCCACCGTGCCGCTGCTGCTCGGCTGGGGCCGCAAGAAGGCGCGGGCGCGGGCGGCGGAGCTCCTGGACACGGTCGGCCTCGCCGCCGACGCCGGGAAGCGCTACCCGCACCAGCTCTCCGGCGGCCAGCAGCAGCGCGTCGGCGTGGCCCGCGCGCTGGCCGCCGACCCGCCGGTGCTCCTGATGGACGAGCCGTTCGGCGCGGTCGACCCCGTGGTCCGCACCCAGCTCCAGGACGAACTCCTGCGCCTTCAGCGGGAGTTGAACAAGACCATCGTCTTCGTCACGCACGACATCGACGAGGCGGTCAGGCTCGGCGACCGCATAGCCGTCTTCCGCACCGGCGGCCACCTCGTCCAGTGCGCGAGCCCCGCCGAGCTCCTCGCCCGCCCGGCCGACGACTTCGTCGCCGACTTCCTGGGCGCCGAGCGCGGCCTCAAGCTGCTCTCCCTGACGACGCTCGCCGACGTCCCCAAGGCCCCGGCCCCCGAGGGCGGCGCCTGGACGCTGCGCCTGGACACGGCGGGGGCTCCGGTCTCGTGGCGGCACAAGGACGGCACCGCGGCGGACGTCCCCGTACGCCCCCTGCGCGACACGGACTCGCTGCTCTCGGCCCTGAACGAGTCCATAGCCGCCCCCAGCGGCCTGATCGCCCGGGTCGACGCCGAGGGCACCCTGACCGGCGTCACGTCCCGCGACGACATCCACGACCACGCGGGGCACGTGCACACCGCGGCGAGCGCGGAGAACTCCGTGAACCCGGGCACGGCGGACGAAAGCACGGTGGACGCGTGACCGTCGACTGGTCGTGGATATCCGACCACACCGGCGATCTCACCACCCTCACCCTCTCCCACCTCCAGGCCGCCCTCACCGCCGTACTCCTCGGCCTGCTCATCTCGCTCCCCCTGGCCGTCGTCGCCCACCGCGTGCGCCCCCTGCGCGGACTGCTCCTCGGCCTGTCGAACATCCTCTTCACCATCCCGTCCATCGCCGTCTTCGTGCTGCTCCTGCCGGTCAGCGGGCTCACCCGCACCACCACCGTCATCGGCCTGACGATCTACACGCTCGTCGTGCTCCTGCGGAACACCGTCGAGGGCCTGGACTCCGTCCCCGCCAAGACCAAGGAAGCCGCGAAGGCCATGGGCACCCGGCCCCTGCGCACCCTCCTCACCGTCGAGCTGCCGCTCGCACTCCCCGTGATCATGGCGGGCGTGCGCATCGCGACGGTCATGGCGATCTCCCTCGTCTCCGTCGCGACCTACATCGGCGACGGCGGCCTCGGCCAGCTCTTCACGGACGGGTTCCAGCGCAACTTCCCCACCCCCGTCATCGTCGGCGTCGTCCTGACCCTGCTCCTCGCGCTCGTCGCGGACGCGCTGCTCGTCACCCTCCAGTACGTCCTGACGCCCTGGACCCGCCGCAAGAGGAGCGCGTGACATGTACGAACTCTTCAAGGACCTCGGCGCCTGGCTGGTCAGCGGCGAGCAGTGGGCCGGGTCCGACGGCATCGGGCACCGCCTCGCCGAGCACCTCCAGTACTCGCTGCTCGCGACCCTCATCGCCGCCGCCATCGCCCTTCCGGTCGGCCTGCTCATCGGGCACACCGGGCGCGGCGCCTTCCTCGCCATCAACCTCTCCAGCTTCGGGCGCGCGCTGCCCACGGTCGGCCTCGTCGTGCTGGTCTTCCTCGCGAGCGGGCTCTCGATGTGGCCCGTCTACATCGCGCTCGTCGCCCTCGCCGTGCCGTCCATCGTGACCAACACGTACGCCGGGATGACCGCTGTCGACCCGGAGGTGCGGGACGCCGCGCGCGGCCAGGGCATGCGCTGGCACCAGGTCCTCTTCCAGGTCGAACTGCCCCTCGCGCTCCCCCTGATCATGACCGGCCTGAGGCTCGCGCTCATCCAGGTCGTCGCGACCGCCACCATCGCCGCGTACGTCTCCTTCGGCGGGCTCGGCAGGTACGTCTTCGACGGGCTCGCCCAGCGCGACCTCGTGCAGGTGCTCGGCGGCGCGGTCCTCGTGGCGCTCGTCGCCGTCGTACTCGATCTCGCGCTCTCCGGACTGCAGCGCGCCCTCTTCCGCCACCGCCCCGCCAAGTCGGCCTAGGAGCACACCAGATGGCCCCCATGAACCGCAGGACACTCCTCGGCGGACTCTTCGCCGCCGCGTCCGTCCCCGCACTCGCCGCCTGCAGCGGCGGCATCACCTCCCTCGACGGAGGGGGCTCCGGCGGCACAGGCGGTGGCTCCAGCAAGAACGGCGTCACCATCGGCACCGCCAACTTCACCGAGAACCAGGTACTCGGCTACCTCTACGCCGCCGCGCTCGAGGCGGAGGGCGTGAAGACCACGGTCCGCCCCAACCTCGGCACCCGCGAGATCCTCATCCCCGCCCTCAAGGGCGGCGACATCGACCTCCTGCCCGAGTACCAGGGCGCCCTCCTGCACTACCTCGACGCCAAGGCGAAGGCCACCGAGGAGGGCGAGATGCAGAACGCCCTCGCCATGGCCCTGCCGCGCGGCCTGCAGATCCTCCCCTACGGCAAGGCCGAGGACTCCGACGCCTTCGTCGTCACCCGCGAGACCGCCGAGGAGTACGGCCTCAAGTCCCTCGCGGACCTGGCCAAGCACAACGGCAAGCTCGTCATCGGCGCCGCGCCCGAGGTCAAGAAGCGCACGGTCGGCTCCGTGGGCCTCAAGGACGTCTACGGGGTCGAGTTCAAGGAGTTCAAGTCACTCGACTCCTCGGGCCCGCTGGTGAAGGGCGCCCTGAAGAAGGGCGACGTCGACGTCGCGAACCTCTTCACCACCGACACCGACATCATCGCCGAGAAGTGGGTCGTGCTCACCGACCCCAAGAACCTGATCCCCGGCCAGCACGTCGTCCCGCTCATCGCCGACCGCAAGGCCGACTCGACGGTCCGTGCGGCGCTCGGCCGCCTCGGCAACGCGCTGACGACCAAGGACCTCACCGAGCTCAACCGCCTGGTGGACAAGGACAAGAAGGACCCGGAGGACGTCGCGAACGACTGGGCGGCGCGGCACGGGATCACCAAGAAGTAGCCGACAGCAACAAGCAGCCGACCAAAGGCAGTTCGTACAGCAGCAGGGAGTTCACCGGATCATGGCAGACACTCTCGTGGAGCGGCGCTCCATCGACGTCGTCCCCGACGACGAACGGCACGGCACGGCGTTCAGCCAGTTCACCCTCTGGCTCGGCGCCAACCTCCAGATCACCGCGGTCGTCACCGGCGCGCTCGCCGTCGTCTTCGGGGGCGACGTGGTGTGGTCGGTGATCGGCCTGCTGCTCGGCAATCTGCTCGGCGGCGCGGTCATGGCCCTGCACTCGGCCCAGGGACCGAAGCTGGGGCTGCCCCAGATGATCCAGTCCCGCGCCCAGTTCGGGGTGCGCGGCGCGGTCGTACCGCTCCTGCTCGTCATCCTCATGTACGTCGGCTTCTTCGCCAGCGGCAGCGTCCTCGCCGGACAGGCCACGGCCCAGCTCACGCACACGAACGACACCACCGGCATCATCATCTTCGCGGTGATCACCGCGGTGGTGGCGGCGGTCGGCTACCGCGTGATCCACGTCCTTGGCCGGGTGGCGAGCGTGATCTGCGCGCTCGCCTTCATCTACCTGGGCATCCGCCTCCTGGACCGCGTGGACCTGTCGGCACTGCTCGGCGACGCGCACTTCGACCTGCCGATGTTCCTGCTCGCGGTCTCCCTCTCGGCGTCCTGGCAGCTCGCCTTCGGGCCGTACGTCGCGGACTACTCGCGCTATCTGCCGCGTACGACATCGGGGCGGGCCACGTTCTGGTGGACCCTGTCGGGTTCGGCGCTCGGCTCGCAGTGGTCGATGACGTTCGGCGTACTCGTGGCGGCGAGCGCGGGCGACGCGTTCCTCGCCAACCAGGTCGGATACGTGGTCGGCCTGGGCGGCGCGGGCCTCATCGCGTCCTTCCTCTACTTCGTGATCGCGCTGGGCAAGCTGACGATCAACGTGCTCAACACCTACGGCGGCTTCATGTCGATGGTGACCAGCATCAGCGGATTCCGCGGCCAGAAGACGCTCTCGCCGCGCGGCAGGGCGGCGTACATCGCGCTGATCATGGTGGCGGGCACGGTGGTGGCACTGCTCGGCAAGGACAGCTTCCTGACGTCCTTCAAGGACTTCCTGCTGTTCCTGCTGACGTTCTTCACGCCGTGGTCGGCGATCAACTTGGTCGACTACTACCTGATCTCCAAGGAGCGCTACGACATCCCGGCGCTCTCCGACCCTCACGGCCGCTACGGAGCCTGGCGCTGGGACGCGCTGACGGTCTACGGAGTGGGGCTGCTCGCCCAGCTCCCCTTCCTGGTGACGCACTTCTACACCGGCCCGCTGGTGGAGCCGCTCGGCGGCGCCGACATCTCGTGGATCGTGGGTCTGGTGGTCCCCGCGGCCCTGTACTGGCTCCTCGCCCGCCGCGACACGTCGCACATCCCGGCGGAGACGGTGACGGGGGCGGGGACGGACACGGGGACGGGCACGGCAGGGGGCCTGGCCCCGGCGAAAATGGGGGGATAGCCCCACTGTCACGCCCACGTCGGCTGCGTAACGTAAAAGACTATGGAAGCCCGTGACGCCGAACTCAAAAAAGAACTCGACGCCACTCTGCACGCCCGCAGAGAGCTAGGCGAAGAGTATGAGTCCGCGCTGGTCGACTCTTTCCTCGGAAAGGTCGAGCAGCGCCTGGACGGCACCATCGACCGGCGGATGCGCCGGCACATGGCCGAGCAGCAGATGGTCGTCGCCCGCGGCTCCCGCGCACCGAACGGCGCCGTGGACTCCTGGGGCGAGCGCTTCGGCTTCGGCATCGTCTCGCTGATCCTCGCGATCCCGCTCTCGGCGATCGGCGTGGTCAACGCCGACCTGCCCGGCCTCTTCGTCACCTGGGGCGGCATCGTCGGCGTGAACGCGGTGCATTCGATGCGGGGCATGAACTTCGGGCGCGGCCGCAGGGAGCGCGAGCGGAAGTCGGAGTGGGACGACTGATCCGAGTGGGACGACCGAGGTTCTGCCCCCTGAGTTCCTGACGGCCGGGGTTCTGCTGTCAGCAGGACCGGTGGCGCGAGCACCCGCCCAAGGCGGACCGTGCCCTCATGACCACCTCCGTGGCACACCTCAGTGACCTGCACCTCACCACCGGCCCGCTGGCCGCCGAACCGGCGGCCGGTCTGCGCCGCGCGCTCGCCCGCGTCCTGGCCCTGGAACCCCGGCCCACCTGCGTGGTGCTCACCGGCGACCTGACGGAACACGGCCACCCCGACGAGTACGAGCAGCTGCGCGAACTCATCGCGGGCTTCCCGCTGCCCCTGCACCTGACGACCGGCAACCACGACGACCCGGCGGCCCTGGCCAAGACCTTCGGCGGCACGGCACACCTCGGCGGAACACACGCCACTCACTACGCGGTCGAGTACGACGACCTGACGCTGATCGCCCTGGACTCGAACGTGCCCGGCGCCGGACACGGCCGCCTGGGTGAGGCCCAACTCGCCTGGCTGGACGAGCAGTTGACGGCCCGCCCCGAGATCCCCGCCCTGGTCTGCGTGCACCACCCGCCGACGGCCATCGGCATCCCGTACCTGGACGGCATGCGCCTGACGGACGGCGACGCCCTGGCGGAGGTGGTGGCCCGCCACCCCCACGTGGTCCGGGTCCTCGCGGGCCACGTCCACCGCCCGATCACCGGCGGCTACGCGGGCACCACCCTGTCGACCGCCCCGTCGACGTACCTCCAGAGCGCCCTCGCGCTGAGCACGGACGACACCATGGGCTACGCACCCGAGCCGACGGCCTTCCAGCTCCACCTCCAGGCGACCACGGGCGGCTGGGTCACGCACACGGTGGCGGTGAGCCATGCGGCGGCGAAGATCCAGGGGTACTGAAAGCCCGCGCCGAAGCCCGCACCGAAGGTCATCCCCCGTGGTTATGACGACAGGTATTGGACGCGGTCGCGCACTCCCCCGAACCTGAACGAAGGCCAGTTCAGCACCTCAGTACTGCTCAACGCTCAGGAGACGGGACCCCATGAAGATCGTCGTCATCGGTGCAAGCGGCACCATCGGATCCGCGCTCGCCGACACCCTTGAGGCAAGCGGCAGCCACGAGGTCGTCCGGGCGTCGCGGCGCGGTCCGGTCGTGGTGGATCTGGCGCGGCCGGATTCGATCGACGAGATGTTCGACGCGGTCGGGACCGTCGACGCGGTGGTCGCGGTCGCCGGGAGCGGGCAGATCGCGCGGATCGACGCCTCGCCCGACGACGACTACTTCACGGGCCTCGAAGGCAAGATGCTGGGCCAGATCCACCTCACACGCCGCGCGGCGCACCGCCTCGCCGACGGCGGCTCGCTCACCCTCACCAACGGCATCTCGACGTTCTCCGAGCCCGGCCTCTCCTTCGCCGCCCTGGTCAACGGAGGCCTCGGCCACTTCGTGCCGACCGCGGCGGCCGAGATGCCGCGCGGGATCCGGCTGAACTCCGTCAGCCCGGGATGGGTCGCGGAGACCCTGGAGAAGATGGGGCGCGACGGGGCGCAGGGGACGCCGGTGGCCGAGGTGGTCCGCGCGTACGTCGAACTGATCGAGGGGACGGGGCAGGGTCTGGTGGTGGAACCCGGAGTGCCCGCGCCGAGCTGAACTGACGGGGCATCACGCGCTCGGACGTACGCAGGTGTTCCGGCAGACGTATTCCGACAGACGTATTCCGGCAGACGTATACGAAGTTCATGCGCGGGGACCGCCGCACCCCCGGTTTCCCAGGGGGCGGGACGACGGCGGTCCCCGCGAGGGACGCGTGCCGGGTCAGGACCGGGCCTCGCGTCCAGGCGTTCAGAGGTCCGGGAGCCGCTCCGGAGTTCCTGTACGCCGACAACAACCAATGTGCCGGAGCCGTGTTAAGCGGGTGCTGCGCGGACGTGACGCGCTCGTACCACTTCCGCGAAGTTCGCCCCACGGCTCCCGGCACACGGCTCCCGGCGAACCCGGCGGCTACTGCCCCTGCTGCTCCGCGAGGAAGGCCAGCAGGTCCTGACGGCTCACCACACCGGTCGGCTTGCCCTCGACCAGGACGATCGCCGCGTCGGCCCGGCCGAGCACCGACATCAGGTCGGCCACCGGCTCACCGGAGCCGACCTGCGGCAGCGGGTCCGACATGTGCTTCTCCAGCGGGTCGGAGAGCGAGGCGCGCTGCGTGAACAGGGCGTCCAGGAGCTCGCGTTCGACGACGGAGCCGATGACCTCGGCCGCCATCACGTCCGGGTGGCCCGCGCCCGGCTTCACGATGGGCATCTGCGAGACACCGTACTCACGCAGTACGTCGATGGCCTCGCCGACCGTCTCCTCCGGGTGCATGTGGACGAGTGAGGGCAGCTCGCCACCCTCCTTGCGGCGCAGTACGTCACCGACGCGAGGCGCGTCGCCTGCCTGCTCCAGGAACCCGTAGTCGTTCATCCACTCATCGCTGAAGATCTTGCTCATGTAGCCGCGCCCGGAATCGGGCAGGAGCACGACGACAACATCATCGGGACCGAGCCGCTCGGCGACCCGCAGCGCGGCCACGACGGCCATCCCGCAGGACCCGCCGACGAGCAGCCCTTCCTCCTTCGCGAGCCGCCGCGTCATCTGGAAGGAGTCCTTGTCGGACACCGCGATGATCTCGTCGGTCACGTTCCGGTCGTACGCCGTCGGCCAGAAGTCCTCACCGACGCCCTCGACGAGGTAGGGCCGCCCGGAGCCGCCGGAGTACACGGACCCCTCGGGGTCGGCGCCGACCACGGTGACCGCACCCTTCGAGATCTCCTTGAGATACCCACCGGTCCCGGAGATGGTGCCGCCGGTCCCGATACCGGTCACAAAATGGGTGATCTTCCCTTCCGTCTGCTCCCACAGCTCAGGGCCGGTGGAGTGGTAGTGGGAGAGGGGGTTGTTCGGGTTGCTGTACTGGTCGGGCTTCCAGGCACCGGGGGTCTCGCGCACGAGGCGGTCGGAGACGTTGTAGTACGAGTCCGGGTGCTCGGGATCAACGGCCGTGGGGCAGACGACGACGTCGGCGCCGTAGGCCCGCAGCACATTGATCTTGTCCAGGGAAACCTTGTCCGGGCAGACGAAGATGCACTTGTAGCCCTTCTGCTGGGCCACGATGGCGAGCCCGACCCCGGTGTTGCCGGACGTCGGCTCGACGATCGTGCCGCCGGGCTTGAGCTCCCCGCTCTGCTCGGCCGCCTCGATCATGCGCAGCGCGATGCGGTCCTTCACGGAACCACCGGGGTTGAAGTACTCGACCTTGGCCAGGACGGTTGCCTGAATGCCCGTGGTCACGTTGTTGAGCCTCACCAGCGGGGTGTTGCCGACGAGACTGATCATCGAGTCGTGGAATTGCACCGTTGTCTCCGGGCTGCGATGTAGTGCGACGAATGGGTGCCGTCAGCCTAAGGCTCCCGTTCAGTTCCCGTTCAGTCGTTCACCTTCACCCGCGATTGGCCGACCGTCCTTACGGGGCAATGAGTTGATGTAGGGCGGTATGGCTACGAGGAGGTGGCTGCAGGGCATGTCGAGGGCGAGGGTGGCGCGGCGGATTGCTGCGGGCGCGGCTTACGGCGGCGGAGGTATCGGGCTGCTCGGGGCGGCGACCGTGGGAGTGGTCCTCGCCGAGGTGCAGCTGGCGAAGCGGTCCGTCGGCAACAGCGGGGAGCATCCGGCTCCGCCGCGGGCGGACGGACGCTACGGCTGGGGGTTCGCGGATGGACCCGAGGGCGCGGAGCCCTTGCGGTTCGCGATGCTCGGCGATTCGACCGCCGCGGGTCAGGGGGTGCACCGGGCCCGGCAGACTCCCGCCGCGCTGCTCGCGGCGGGGCTTGCCGCGGTGGCCGAGCGGCCGGTGGAGCTGCGGAACGTGGCGCTGCCGGGTGCCCAGTCGGACGACTTGGACCGCCAGGTGGGGCTGATCCTGTCCGACTCCTCGTCCTGGGTTCCTGATGTGTGCGTCGTGATGATCGGTGCGAACGACGTGACACATCGGATGCCGCCGACGCGTTCCGTGCGCCATCTGGCGGCGGCGGTGCGCAGGCTGCGTACGGCCGGGGCCGAGGTGGTGGTCGGGACCTGTCCCGACCTGGGGACGGTCGAGAACGTCTATCAGCCGTTGCGGTGGATGGCGCGGCGGGTTTCGCGGCAGCTGGCCGCCGCGCAGACGATCGGCGTGGTCGAGCAGGGCGGGCGGACGGTGTCGCTCGGGGACCTGCTGGGCCCCGAGTTCCTGGCGAATCCGCGGGAGCTGTTCGGTCCCGACAACTACCACCCCTCCGCGGAGGGGTACGCGACCGCGGCGATGGCGGTGCTGCCGACGCTGTGCGCTGCGCTGGGGCTGTGGCCGGAGGAGGAGCGCCCCGACGTGTCGCGGCGTGAAGGGTTCCTGCCGGTGGCCCGTGCGGCCGCGCAGGCCGCGTCGGAGGGTGGCACGGAGGTGGCCGCGGCGATGCCCACGGGGCCCCGGGGCCCCTGGGCCCTGCTCAAACGCCGCCGCCGGCGGCGCATCCACCACGCTCCGGACCCGTCCCCGCTGCCGCAGTAGCCCTGCGGGGGGCTGGGGGGGGGATTGCTGGCCCGGCGATGCCGCCGGGGCGGGCCAGGCCGTAGCGATGCGCGCCTGCGGGTCGTGGCGCGACGCCGGGGCTGGGCAGCGGGCCCGCGCCTGCGGGTCGTGGCGCGGGGCTGGGGCTGGGCAGCGGGCCCGCGCCTGCGGGTCGTGGCGCAGCGCCGGGGCTGAACAGCCGCGGGTCGCCCAGCCCCAGCCCCCCGGGGCCTGCCATGCCGGTGGGTCTCTGCGGGTCGCCCACACTGGCCCGCCGCTGCGCGGCGGATGTCTCCCTCCCACCCACCCGTTTACCCCGGAGCGAGATCGTCGCCAAGAGCAGCTGCGCGCGGGGGGTGGGTGGGCGGGGAGGATCCGCCGCGCAGCGGCGGGAGCGGGTGAGACCTGCCGGGTAATCGGGTGGGTGGGTGGGGAAGATCCGGCGCGAAGCGGCGGGACAGGGAGAGCCCCCGAGGCAGGCGGGAGCGGGTAAGGCCCGCCGAGTAATCGGGCGGGTGGCCGGGAGACATCCAGCGCGAAGCGGCGGGACAGAGACAGCCCCCGAGGCAGGCGGGAGCGGGCAAGGCCCGCCGGGTAATCGGGCGGGTGGGCGGGGAAGATCCGGCGCGAAGCGGCGGGACAGGGAGAGCCCCCGAGGCAGAAGGACCGCCGGGTAATCGGGTGGGCGGGCGGGAGACATCCGACGCGAAGCGGCGGGACAGAGACAGCCCCCGAGGCAGGCGGGAGCGGGTGAGACCCGCCGGGTAATCGGGCGGGTGGGCGGGAGGCATTCGCCGCGCAGCGGCGGGACAGCCCCCGGGATGGGAGCCGCCGCGGCAGGTGGGACCCCCGGCGGCGCCACAGGCACCCCCAAGGCGCCCCCGCCAGCCTGAGCAAGCGCTTAGAAAAATGCGGCCCGCATCACAGTCCCCGCCCGATGACTGATCGCGATACGTGCAGGTAACTTCCCAAGGAGTCCTGCCCCCTCGTCACAGGAGCCCGTGATGCCCGAAGCCGTGATCGTCTCCGCCGCCCGCACCCCGATCGGTCGCGCCTTCAAGGGCTCCCTGAAGGATCTGCGCCCCGACGACCTGACCGCCACGATCATCGAGGCCGCCCTCGCCAAGGTCCCCGAGCTCGACCCGAAGCTCATCGACGACCTGATGCTCGGCTGTGGTCTGCCGGGCGGCGAGCAGGGGCACAACCTCGGCCGCATCGTCGCCGTACAGATGGGCATGGACCACCTGCCGGGCTGCACCATCACCCGCTACTGCTCCTCCTCCCTGCAGACGAGCCGCATGGCCCTGCACGCCATCAAGGCGGGCGAGGGCGACGTCTTCATCTCCGCGGGCGTCGAGATGGTGTCCCGCAGCATCAAGGGCTCCAGCGACGGGCTCCCCGACACCCACAACCCCCTCTTCGCCGACGCCGAGGCCCGCACCGAGGCCGTGTCCAAGAGCGAGGGCTCGGACTGGCACGACCCCCGCCAGGACGGCCTGATCCCGGACGCGTACATCGCGATGGGGCAGACCGCCGAGAACCTGGCCCGCGCCAAGGGCGTCACCCGTCAGGACATGGACGAGTTCGGCGTCCGGTCCCAGAACCTCGCCGAGGAAGCCCTGAAGAACGGCTTCTGGGAGCGCGAGATCACCCCCGTCACCACCCCTGACGGCACCGTCGTCAGCAAGGACGACGGCCCCCGCGCCGGCGTCACCCTCGAAGGCGTCCAGGGCCTCAAGCCCGTCTTCCGCCCCGACGGCCGCGTCACCGCCGCCAACTGCTGCCCGCTCAACGACGGCGCCGCCGCCCTCGTGATCATGAGCGACACCAAGGCCCGCGAGCTCGGCCTGACCCCGCTGGCCCGCATCGTCTCGACCGGCGTCACCGGCCTCTCCCCCGAGATCATGGGCCTCGGCCCGGTCGAGGCGTCGAAGCAGGCCCTCTCCCGCGCCGGTCTCACCGTCGACGACATCGACCTGTTCGAGATCAACGAGGCCTTCGCCGCCCAGGTGATCCCCTCCTACCGCGACCTGAACATCCCGATCGACAAGCTGAACGTCAACGGCGGCGCCATCGCCGTCGGCCACCCCTTCGGCATGACGGGCGCCCGCATCACCGGCACGCTCATCAACTCCCTCCAGTTCCACGACAAGCAGTTCGGTCTGGAGACCATGTGCGTCGGCGGCGGACAGGGCATGGCGATGGTCATCGAGCGCCTCAGCTGACCCTCCGGCCCCCCGCGGAACCCCCGCCTCTCCATTGATTCGTGACTCAATCTCCCCCAGGATGTGACCTATCTCCTGGGGGAGATGCATATGCCCAGGTCAGAGCATGTCTGTGGATAAACACCGGGCCGAAAGACCTGTCCAATTCGTGACGTAATGCACTGACAGGTGGATCGTGCAGGCTTCAAGCTGATGTAGGAAGTCGGGGGTCGACTTGAAACCGGGAGTACGTCAGTGAGCGCTTTGCCTCTTGCCTTGCTGCTCTCCACGGCCGCTGCCACGGCCGTGAGTGCCGCCGCCCTGCACGCCGTGCACGGGCTTCGGAAGCAGCTCGCAGAAATTACCGCCCTGCGAACCGAGCTGGCCCAGAGCCACTCGGCGACCGCACACGCCGCGGTGCCCGCCGCCCGCACCACTCCGGACACCGACGAGATACGCACGGCTGTCGCCGAGGCACTCGCCGAGGAACGGGAGCGCGAGCTGGCCGAGGCACGGGCCTTCTGGGCCGCCCAGGAAGCCCGTGACGCCTCGGACGCGCCCTCGCTCCTGAGCGGCCTGCCCGGACTCTCCGACATGGCCGACGAGCTGTTCCTGCCCCGCCAGGCGGACTTCTCGGGCCTGGAGGCGGACAGCCTGGAGCCGGTCATCGAGCCGTACGGCGATCCGGCCGACGAGTTCGCGGGAGACTCCCCGGAGCTGGCCGCGGCCCGCCGCCGCCACCCCTCGCACCCGGATTTCGTCCCGGTGCAGTCCCCCGTCAACGGCGACCACGAGCGCACCGTCGCCTGTCTTGAGGAACTGGCCGACGCCCGCACGGCGCTCGCCGACGTCCGCCCGGGACCGCTCGGCACGCTGGACGTCTACGTCTTCGCCGACGGCACGACGCTGTGCATGACCCCGGGCCACCGCGAGACCGCGGAGCTCCTGTCCGACGCCCTGCGCGACGGCCACACCCCGGTCCTGCTCGGCGGCTCCGGAGTCTCCGGCGCCTACGCCCTGACCTTCGAGTGCGGCACCGAGAACGTCTACATCCTGGCGGACCGCGTCATCGCCTCCGTCTGACCGAAGCGGCCCCGGCGCACGCCGGGGTCACACGTCACACACCGGCGCGCTTCTGCGCCTTCTCCACGAGTGTCAGTGCCTCGGCCAACTGGCCGGAATCCTTGAGCACAAGGGCCAAATCCCGCCCCGCGACCGTGATTTGGTCGGCCGCCGCGAACATCCCGGCGTCCGGCATCTCCCGCGGCTCCGCGTCCGGTACCTCGATCCGCTGCGCCCACGCCGCCAGTTCCCTGGCCAGAGCGAGCGCCTCGGTCGCCGCCCCCCGCTGCAGGCGACTCTGCGGGGCGGCCCGCAACCGGTCGGCGAATTGGTCCACTGCGGCCGTCAAAAGCGTCGTATCAAGCACCCGGCGACCTTATGCGCCTGGGCGGGACTGTTGCCAACGTCCCAACGCTCAGGCACGGTGTCGTGAAGGACGGAACACATCGCGACGCGTCCGGAGGCGCCGATGTCCCAAGTCTTCTCCGAGGAGACCCACCGCAATCTGATCGCCCGCATCCCCCACTGCACCGGTCGTGAGATCTCCGACTGGCTTCGCGCCGTAGACGAAGGCCCTTCGCTCTTCCGCTTCGAAGAGAAGGTCAGCTGGCTCCGCGCGGAACACAATCTGGCGTACGGGCACGCCAAGGCAATCATTCACGAGTACGACTTGCGGCGGGCCGCCCGCAAGCTGCTCTGACTCCCCTGTCCCCCTCACCCTCACTCACTCACACCCACACACGGCGAAGGGCCCCGCGGAACGCATGTTCCGCGGGGCCCTCCGGTGCGTCAGGCGCGTCAGTCGTTGCCCTGCAAGATGGCGATCAGACGCAGGAACTCGAGGTAGATCCAGACGAGCGTCATCGTCAGACCGAACGCCGCGAGCCAGGCCTCTTCCTTCGGCGCTCCGTACGCGATGCCGTCCTCGACCTGCTTGAAGTCAAGGGCCAGGAAGCACGCACCGAGCAGGATGCCGACGATGCCGAAGACGATGCCGAGGCCGCCGCTGCGGAAGCCGAGGCCGTCGCCGCCGCCGAAGACCGCGAACAGGAGGTTCACGGCGGTCAGCAGCAGGAAGCCCATCGCCGCGGCCATCACGAAGCCGTAGAAGCGACGGTTGACGCGGATCCAGCCCGCCTTGTAGGCGATGAGGACACCGGCGAAGACCGCCATCGTGCCGATCACGGCCTGCATGGCCGCGCCGCTCGCGATGCGGTTGTCGACGACGCTGGAGACGACGCCGAGGAAGACACCCTCCAGGGCGGCGTACGTCAGGATCAGCGGGGGCGAGGCCTTGCGCTTGAAGGCCTGCACCAGGCCGAGCACCATCGCGATGAGGCCTGCGCCGATCGCGATGCCGTACGACTTGCTGATGTTGGCGTCGTCCACCGGCAGCAGCGCCCAGGCGAGCGCGGCCGTGACCACGAGCGTGCCGAGCGTGGTGGCGGTGCGCATGACGACGTCGTCCATCGTCATGCGGCCCGCGGTGGTTACGGGCGCCTGGGGCGCGCCGTGCTGCAGGTCCTGCTGGGCGTACGGGTTCGTCGCGTACGGATTGGCCGGGGCCTGCTGGCCCGCGGTCGCGTACGGGTTGCCCTGCTGGGTCTGTGTCCCGCCCGCGGGTCCCCCGGCCTGCGGCTGCGTGCCGAAGCCCGCGTAGCCGTTGTCGCGGCTGAACCCCCGTCGCGAGAAGACCGGGTTACTGCTCCTCATTTCACTCCTCCATGGCCACCGGGCGTGGCTTTGGCTCAAGAGTAATGCGTAGGCAAAAGGAAGACCCTAGTGCTTGGGGAGGATCTTTCCCTCCTTGTGACCAAGAACGACGGGCCCGGTGCTCTCTGTTCCCGGTGAGGCGGTGGATACACCCTCGTCGGCCGGGGTCCGGCGGCTGCGCCGGACGAGTGGCACCAGCGAGATCGCGACGGCTCCGAGCACGGCGGCCACGGCGAACGTGGTGAATCCGAGTGACGCGTTTCCGCCGGAGACGACGGCGCCTCCCAGCCACGGTCCGACGACCGCGCCGGTGCGCCCGACGCCGGTGATCCAGCCGAGCCCCGTGGCGCGCTGGGCGGGCGTGTAGACCGAAGGGGCGGAGGCGTAGACCATCACCTGCGCCGAGAAGAGCCAGATGCCGGTCATGAAGACGATCACGTACGCGACACCGAGCGGCAGCTCGGCCCTGAGCAGGAAGGTTCCGCAGGCGGTGAGCAGGAACCAGATCGCGGAGATCCGCACGGCGCCGAACTTGTCGGCGGCCCGCCCGGCGACCAGCATGCCGACGATGCCGCCCGCGTTGATCACCATGAGGAAGGTCACGGAGGAGGAAAGGGAGTAGCCGGAGGCGCGCATCAGCTCGGGGAGCCAGGTGGAGACCCCGTAGACGAGGAGCAGTCCGGCGAAGGACGCGAGCCACAGGAGCGGGGTGGCCAGGCGCTGGCCCGGCGTGAAGAGCGAGGCGACGGCGGCGAAGCGGCCCTTGGCGCCCGCCTCGGGGGCTTCGGCGAGCGTCGGGGACGGCAGCGAGAAGCGTCTGGCCACGGCCTCGGCCTCGCTCGTGCGGCCCTTGGCGAGGAGCACGCCGGGCGATTCGGGCAGCCACTTCAGTACGAGGGGGATGGCGACGACGGCGGGGATCACACCCGCCCAGAAGACGACGCGCCAGCCGTGGTCGGGCCCGAGCCAGAGCCCGAGGCCCGTGGCCGCCATGCCGCCCGCGTGGTACGAGGTCATCATCAGGCCGGTGGCGAGCGCGGCCCTGCGGGGCGGCGCGAACTCGGCGACGATCGCGAGGCTGATCGGCATCAGGCCGCCGAGCCCGAGCCCGGCGATGAACCGCCCACCGCCGAAGACGGCGGCGCTGGGCGCGAGCGCGCAGACCGCGGAGCCCAGCGAGAAGAGTGCGACGCTCCCCGTCACCATCGGCTTGCGGCCGACCCAGTCGGTGAGCGTGCCGCAGCCGAGGGCGCCGATGAGCATGCCGAAGGTGGTCCAGGAGCCGATGGTGCCCGCGGTCGACGCGGTGAAGCCGAAGCCCTTGTCGTCGATGAGGTGCGGCATCACGGCGCCGTAGATGTTGACGTCCATGCCGTCGAAGAAGACGACGAGCCAGCACAGGGCTATGACGGGGGCGACGGATCTGAAGGTCCGCTGGGGCGCGGCGCCTTGGGGAGCGGTCACGGAGCTCTCACTTCTTTGTGGAGTGGGGACTTTCCGGGGGACGGGGGCGCGGCGGGCTCAGTCGAGGGGGAAGCCCGTGTAGCTCTCCGCGAGGTCGGCCTCGGCCGAGCGCGCGGTCGTGATGCGGTCCAACTGGGCGAGCTGGATGCGGTCGTCGAAGGGGGTGGCTTCGGGGGCGCGGTGCAGCATCGTGGTCATCGCGTACGAGAAGCGCTCGGCCTGCCAGACGCGGCGCAGGCAGGTCTCCGAGTACGCCTCCAGGCGGGCGTCGGAGCCGGTCTCGCGGTACTCGACGAGGGCGCGGGCGAAGGTGACGACGTCGCCGACGGCGAGGTTGAGGCCCTTGGCGCCGGTGGGCGGGACGATGTGGGCGGCGTCCCCGGCGAGGAAGACGCGTCCGTGCCGCATCGGCTCATGGACGTGACTGCGCATGGGGGTGACGGACTTGGAGGTGATGGGGCCGCGCTTCAGCGTCCAGGCGGGGTCGTCCGTCTCCAGGCGGCGGTCGAGCTCGTCCCAGATCTCCTCGTCGCCCCAGTCGGCGGCGTCCGTGCCCGCGGGGACCTGGAGGTAGGCGCGGGTGACGGTGGGCGAGCGCATGGACAGGAGGGCGAAGCCGCGGTCGTGGCGGGCGTAGACCAGTTCGTCGTGCGAGGGCGGCACGTCGGCGAGGATGCCGAGCCAGCCGAAGGGGTACGTCCGCTCGAAGACCCGTGAGACATCGGCGGGCACGGCCTTGCGGGCCACGCCCCAGGAGCCGTCGCAGCCCACCACGTAGTCGCATGCGAGGACGTCCTCGCGGCCCTGGTGGCGGAAGCGGACGCGCGGGCTCTGGGTCTCGGCTCCCTCGACGGCGAGCGCCTCGGCCTCGAAGAACAGCGGGCCGCCGGCGGCGAGCTGGAGGGCTATGAGGTCCTTGCAGACCTCGGTCTGGGCGTAGACCATCACGGACCGGCCGCCGGTGAGCGCGGGGAAGTCGACGCGGTGCCTGCGGCGGTCGAAGCGCAGCTCGATGCCGTCGTGCCCGATGCCCTCGCGGTCCATGCGGGCGGCGGCGCCCGCCTCGCGCAGGACGTCGACGGTGCCCTGCTCCAGGATCCCGGCGCGCTGGCGCTGCTCGACGTAGGCGCGGTCCCGGGTCTCCAGGACGACGGAATCGATGCCGGCGTTGTGCAGCAGGCGGGCGAGGAGCAGGCCCGCCGGTCCGGCTCCGATGATTCCGACGGTGGTGCGCATCGGCCGACCCCTCCACTTGTTCGTCTGGTGAACTTTCGTTCATAATGTGCTGACGGGAGTCTCCGACCGGACCCAGCGGCTGTCAACGGTTGCGGGGCAGCCACTTTCGGTGCACCCGGTTTCCACCCGTGCGAGGAGCGGCGCCATGCCAGAAGAGTCCGTACGCGAAGAGTCCGTACGCCCCCTGGAGCGCGGTCTGGCGGTCCTGCGCGCCCTCGCGGTCGCCGACCAGGCCAGGGCGGGCGACCTCGTCCGCGCCACCGGCCTGGCCCGCTCGACGGTGGACCGGGTCGTGGCGACCCTGGCCCGCATCGGGTACGTACGCGAACAGGGCCAGGAACTCCACCTCACGCCCCGCCTGATGGAGCTCGGCAACGCCTACCTCGCGGCGAGCGGGCTCAGCGGCGAGGTCGCGGCGCGCACCGCACGGCTCGCGGACGATCTTGACGAGTCGGTGTCCCTCGCGGTGCCGGACGGCGACGGCGTCCGTTTCGTGACGCAGGCCGCGCGGCGCCGCGCCATGTCGGTGGCCTTCCGCATCGGCGATCTGCTCCCCGCCGAACGGTGCGCGCCGGGCGCGCTGTTCGCCGCCGAGTGGGACGAGGCCGCGTGGGCGGCGTGGCGGGCCCGGGTGGCCGCCGACCCCGAGGGGCGCGCCTTCCCCGCGCTGCCACCGGGTCCCGCGTCCACGCCCCCTGACCTCACGGACCGCGTGGAGCGCTCGCGCGTGACGGGCTGGGCCCTGGACGACCAGTTGATCGAGCCGGGCCTGATCGCGACGGCGGTCCCGGTGCGCGACGCGACGGGCCGCGCCCGGTACGCCCTGTCCGCGGTGAGCCACACCAGCAGGCACACGGCGCGGGGCCTGGCGGATCTTGTGCTGCCGAGGCTGCGCGCGGAGGCGGCGCTCCTGGAGTCCCTGCCGACCGCGCAAGCCACGTACGCGGAGCCCGAATTGACGGAAAGTCAGGAATCCGGCACGGCGGACGCCAAGGCCGAACTGGGCCCCGGCTTCCTCCAGTCACTCGCCCGCGGCCTCACCGTCCTGCGCGCCCTGGGCCGGGCCCGCGGCGACGGCCTCCCGCTCACCGCCGTCGCCGCGGCCACGGGCCTGCCACGGGCCACCGCACGCCGCTGCCTGCACACCCTGGGGACCGAGGGGTACGCGGCGCACGACGGCCGCCTCTACCGCCCTCTCCCCCGCATCATGGAGCTCGGCTACGCCCGCCTCTCCCGCCTCGGCTTCGCCGACATCGCCGAGCCGCATCTGCGTCAACTGACGGGCCGCGTCCACCAGTCGGCCTCGGTGACGGTGCTCGACGGCACGGACATCCTGTACGTGGCGCGGGCCGCGACGGTCCGCGTGATGAGCGTCCACATCACGCTCGGCACGCGCTTCCCCGCCTACCCCACGGCCATGGGCCGCGTCCTGCTCGCCGGGCTGCCGCAGGCGGAGCGTGCGCGCCTCCTGGAGGCTGCCCCGCCCAAGCCCCTCACCCGGCGCACCGCCACCGACCCGGCCGCCCTGCACCGCATCCTCGACCGGGCCGCCGCCGACGGCCACGCCACCGCGGACGAGGAGCTGGAGGAGGGCCTGCGCTCGGTCGCCGTACCGCTCAGGGACGCGGCGGGACGCGTGGTCGCCGCCCTGAACGTGGCCCAGCACGCGGGCACCGCCCCGCTGGAGGAGACCATCGAGGCGCTGCTTCCCGCGCTGCGCGAGACGGCGGCGGCGATCGAGGCGGACCTGCACACGGCGGCCCGCTTCAACGGCGTACTGATGCCGTAGCGGCATACCGCCGACGGCTTGGTGGAGGTGCCCGGAGCCGGACTTGAACCGGCACGCCCGCTAGGGGCAGCGAGGTTTAAGCTCGCCGTGTCTGCATTCCACCATCCGGGCAGGCCATGGGCTCCGCATCAAGTGATTCGACCCTATCGGGAGGCGTCCCCCGAACAGCGGAACAACAGCCCGATGTTGTCTTATTTTATTGACGTCTGAGGGTGCATCAGCCACCGGTACGACCCATCGGTACATGCCGCAGGCCCTTCCACCGCTGTGCGCCCTCCAGTACGGAATGACGGAATTTAGCCGCTTCCGGAATGTCCCCGGGTCACTGGCAGGTGCTACCCGTGTCAGGGGCCGAGGTCATCCCCAGGTATGACACAAGCGCCTCGAGTCCGACTGGAGAGGGCCCTCGGAACCGGAACAGCGGCTGACTACACGGCGCCGATCCGCAAGCACGATGGAGTACGTCCCCACTCATCGTCCCGACAGGAGCACCGCCCCGTGACCACCACCCCCTTCGCCGCCCGCACCACCGCAGTGGCCGCGCGCGCCACGGACCTCTCCAAGGTGTACGGCCAGGGCGAGACCCAGGTGGTCGCCCTGGACCATGTCTCCGTCGACTTCCGGCAGGGCGAGTTCACCGCGATCATGGGCCCGTCGGGCTCCGGCAAGTCGACCCTGATGCACTGCGTCGCCGGGCTCGACAGCTTCAGCGGCGGCTCCGTGCGGATCGGCGAGACCGAGCTGTCCACCCTCAAGGACAAGCAGCTCACCAAGCTCCGCCGGGACAAGATCGGCTTCATCTTCCAGGCCTTCAACCTCCTTCCGACGCTGACGGCCCTGGAGAACATCACGCTGCCGATGGACATCGCGGGCCGCAAGCCGGACAGTGCGTGGCTTGAGCAGGTCATCGCCATGGTCGGCCTGGCCGGGCGGCTCAAGCACCGGCCCACCGAGCTGTCCGGCGGGCAGCAGCAGCGTGTCGCCGTGGCCCGTGCGTTGGCCTCGCAGCCGGACATCATCTTCGGCGACGAGCCCACGGGAAACCTGGACTCGCGCTCGGGCGCCGAGGTCCTCGGCTTCCTGCGCAACTCCGTACGCGAACTGGGCCAGACCGTCGTGATGGTCACCCACGACCCGGTGGCCGCGGCGTACGCGGATCGCGTGATCTTCCTGGCCGACGGGCGCATCGTCGACGAGATGCTCTCGCCGACGGCGGACGGTGTCCTCGACCGGATGAAGCACTTCGACGCCAAGGGCCGGACCAGCTGAGCGCCGTGCGACGTCCGTAGACGCTGCCTGCCGGTACGTCGTGGCTGGTCGCGCAGTTCCCCGCGCCCCTGTGGGGCGCCCCCTTCGGGGCCCAACCTCTCTTTCACCAGGACTTGACTCCCATGTTCCGTACCGCCCTGCGCAACGTGCTCGCGCACAAGGCCAGGCTGTTGATGACCGTGCTCGCCGTCATGCTCGGCGTCGCCTTCGTCTCCGGCACCCTGGTCTTCACCGACACCTTCGGCAACGCCTACAAGAACAAGTCGGCGAAGAGCTTCGACCATGTCTCCGTCGCCATCCAGCAGTTCGGCGGCGAGGACGACGAGACCAAGCAGAAGCCGCGCCTGACCGACTCCCTCGTGAAGAAGGCGGGCAGCCTGCCCGGCGCCGACTCCGCGATCGCCGGTGTCTCCGGCTTCACCGCGCTCGCCGACAAGGACGGCAAGCTGGTGGGCGGCGAGTGGGGCACCTCCGGCGCCAACTACTTCCCGGGCAAGGACGGCAAGGACCCGCGCTACGACTTCACCAAGGGCGCCGCCCCGAAGTCCGCCGGTGACATCGCCCTCGACTCCCGGACCGCCGAGCGCACCGGCTACAAGGTCGGCGACACGGTCCGCTACTCCACCGACGGACCCGTGAAGCAGGCGAAGGTCAGCGGCGTCTTCGACACCGAGGACGGCAGCGTCCTCGCGGGCGGCAGCCTGGTGGTGTTCGACAACGACACCGCGCGCACGGTCCTCGGCAAGACCGAGTACGACGAGATCGACGTGAAGGCCGCGGCGGGCACCTCCGAGACGGCACTGAAGGGCTCGGTCGACAAGATCCTGCCGAAGGACACGGACGCCGTCACCGGCGCCGAGCTCAAGTCCGACCAGGACCGCATGATCGAGCAGCAGACCAGCTCGATGAGCCAGGTCCTGCTGATCTTCGCCGGCATCGCGCTCTTCGTCGGCATCTTCATCATCGCCAACACCTTCACCATGCTGGTCGCCCAGCGCACCAAGGAACTGGCCCTGATGCGCGCCGTCGGCGCATCCCGCCGTCAGGTGACGCGCTCCGTGCTCATCGAGGCGTTCCTGGTGGGCCTGGTGGCCGCCGTGACCGGCTTCGCGCTCGGCATCGGCGTGGCCGTCGGCCTGGAGTCCCTGATGAACTCCGCGGGCGCCTCGCTGCCCGACGGGCCGCTCGTCATCGCCCCGCTCACGATCGTCGTCGCCCTGATCATCGGCGTGGTCGTGACCATGCTGGCCGCCTGGCTGCCGGGCCGCCGCGCCGCGCGGATCCCGCCGGTCGCCGCGATGAACAGCGTCCACGCGACGCCGACCACACGTGGCCTGGTCGTCCGCAACACCATCGGCTCGGTCATCGTCGCCATCGGCACGGTCATGATGTTCATGGACGACAACTACGTGATGGCCGGGGGCGCCGCGACCATCCTCGTCGGCGTCATCGTCCTCACGCCGCTCCTGTCGCGCCCCTTCATCGCCGCGTCGGCCCCGCTCCTGAAGCCGTTCGGCGTCCCGGGCAAGCTGTCCCGGCTCAACTCGGTGCGCAACCCGCGCCGCACGGCGTCCACCGCCGCGGCCCTGATGATCGGCCTGACCCTCATCACGGCGATGACGGTGGTCGCGACCTCCATGAGCAGCGCCATCAACAAGATGGCCGCGGGCTCCCTGAAGGCCGACTACACCGTCTCCATGGCCAACTACGAGCCGCTGACCCCCGAGGTCCGCGAGAAGCTGGACAAGCTCCCCGACGTCGAGGCGAGCAGCCCGCTGCGCACGGCCTACGGCGAGCTGGACGGCTCGTACAACCAGGTCACCGGCGTCGACGAGAAGGACTTCGGCAAGGTCGCGAGCCTGGACTTCACCAGCGGCTCGCTCGCAGGTCTGAAGGGCGACTCCACGCTCCTGGACAAGAAGACCGCGGACAAGAAGGGCCTCAAGACCGGCGACACCGTCCCGGTGAAGTTCGACGACGACAAGACGGTCGAGCTGAAGATCGCCGGCATCTACGAGCAGAACGAGATGATCAACGGCCTGTTCACGCCGCTCGCCGTGGTCGACGCGCACATGTCCAAGATCACCGACCAGCAGGTCCTGGTGAAGATGGCGGGCGGCACCTCCGACAAGGCCGAGGACTCCATCGTCAAGGCGCTCGGTGACAACCCCGCCCTGAAGATCCAGGACAAGGACGCGATCAGCAACGAGATCGGTGGCGCGATCAACATGATGCTGAACATGCTCTACGGCCTCCTGGCGATGGCCATCCTGATCGCGGTGCTCGGCGTCATCAACACCCTGGCCATGTCGGTCTTCGAGCGGAAGCACGAGATCGGCATGTTGCGGGCCATCGGCCTCGACCGCGCGAAGGTCAAGCAGATGGTGCGCCTGGAGGCGGTCATCATCTCCCTGTTCGGCGCGGTGCTCGGCATCGGCCTCGGCCTCTTCATGGGCTGGGTCGCGGGCAACAGCATCTCCGGCACGGTGAAGACGTACTCCATGGAGATCCCGCTCGGCCGTATCGCGATCTTCCTCTGCATCGCGGGCCTCGTCGGTGTCCTCGCGGCGATGTGGCCGGCCCGCAGCGCGGCCAAGCTGAACCCGCTGATGGCGATCAAGGCCGAGTAGCACCGGCCGGTACGTACGTGCGTGGGGCCCCGGGCGATCGCCGCCCGGGGCCCCACGCACGTACGTACCGCCTCGTACCGCCTAGCTCCAGTCGCGGGCCCGCAGCGGCATCCCCGATGCGCCCACCTCGGAGGTCTTCACCGCGAGGACCTGGTTGACGCCGATGTGGTTGTGCTCGAAGGCGAGCGCGGACGCCGCCATGTACAGGCGCCAGATGCGGGCGCGGCCCGGTGACGTGAGCCGCTGACCCTCCTTCCAGTGGGCCTCCAGGTTGGCGACCCAGCGGCGCAGCGTGAGGGCGTAGTGCTCGCGGATCGCCTCGACGTCGCGCACCTCGAACCCGGCGCGCTCCAGGAGCCCGACGGTGGACCCCACGGGGGCGAGCTCGCCACCGGGGAAGACATAGGCGTCGATGAAGTCGTCCACCGTGTACGACGACTCGTCGGCCTGCGGCCTGCGCGCGATCTGGTGGTTGAGGAGGCGCCCACCGGGTTTGAGAAGGGCGTGCAGGTCGTGTGCGTACTCCAAGTACCTCTCGGCGCCGACGTGTTCGGCCATACCGATGGAGGAGATCGCGTCGTACGGACCGTCGCGCACGTCGCGGTAGTCCTGGACGCGGATCTCGATCCGGTCGGTCAGGCCCTCCTCCGCGATGCGCTTCCTGCCGTACGCGGCCTGCTCCCGGGAGAGCGTGACGCCGACGACGGTGACGCCGTGCTCACGCGCCGCGTGGATGGCCATGGAGCCCCAGCCGCAGCCGACGTCGAGCAGCCGCATGCCGGGCTTCAGGTCGAGCTTGCGGGAGATGAGCTCCAGCTTGTCGCGCTGGGCGCTTTCGAGGGTGGAGTCCTCGGACTCCCAGTACGCGCACGAGTAGACCATCGAGGGGCCGAGCACCAGCTCGTAGAAGTCGTTACCCACGTCGTAGTGGTGGCTGATGGCCTGCCGGTCGCTGCCCTTGGTGTGCAGGTGGAGGGTGCCACGCCTGCGCATCTCCTCCTGCGGCGGGGGCGGTGGCAGGAACGGCGCGGCGAGGCCGATCAGGGAGCGGGCGGCGGAGCGGAACTCCGGGTCGCGCAGGGACTCCCTGAGGGTCCGCGCGTCCTCCTCGCGCTGCCAGATGAAACCGGCGAGCCGGTCGAGCGCGGCGTACAGATCACCCTCGACGTCCAGGTCCCCGGCCACCCAGGCGCGGGCGAGGCCCAGCTCGCCCGGCTTCCACATGAGGCGGCGCAGGGCGCGGCGGTTGCGTACGACAAGGGTGGGGGCGCCCGGCGGGCCTGCTTCGGAACCGTCCCAGGCACGAATACGTACGGGGAGCGGGGCTCCCAGCAGTTGTTCGGCAAGGCTCTTCAGCCGCCGTGCGGCATCGGGCATGGTGCACACCTCCGTGATTCGGGATATCCCGGATAGGTTCAACACCACGTAAACACCAACCGGGCGCTCCCGCAGTCCCGTTGCAGCGTCACGGATCGGCAAAATACATGTAGCTAACACGTATAAAAGGCCGGAAAAACCCGAAGGGGCCGCCCGCACCACGGATGGCGGGCGGCCCCTTCGGGGCTGTTCAGCGACCGGAGGTCAGGAGGCCTTGGCCTTCTCCTCGGACCCGGCGGCGACCGGCTCGGCCTTGGCCGCGGCGGGCTTCGGCGCGGGCTTGGCGGCCTCGTAGAACTCCTCGCGCGGCGTCTCCATGGCGCCCAGCGAGACGACCTCACGCTTGAGGAAGACCGCGAGCGTCCAGTCGGCGAAGACACGGATCTTGCGGTTGAACGTCGGCATCGCCATGCCGTGGTACGCGCGGTGCATGTACCAGGCCAGACGGCCCTTGAGCTTGATCTTCACCTTGCCCATGACGATCATCGCGACGCCCTTGTGCAGGCCCAGACCGGCGACCGCACCCTTGTTGGCGTGGCTGTACTCCTTCTGCGGGAAGCCCCGCATGCCGGAGATCACGTTGTCGCCGAGGACCTTGGCCTGCCGCAGCGCGTGCTGGGCGTTCGGCGGGCACCAGGCGTTCTCGTTGCCGGCCTTGCGGCCGACCATGTCCGGCACCTGGGCGTTGTCGCCCGCGGCCCAGATGTAGTCGGTGCCCTGGACCTGGAGGGTCGTCTGGGTGTCGACGTGGCCACGGGGGCCGAGCGGCAGACCGAAGCGGGCGAGCGCCGGGTTCGGCTTGACGCCGGCGGTCCACACGATGGTGCTGGAGTCGACCTCGAGGCCGTTGTTCAGCACCACGTGGCCGTCCACGCAGGAGTCCATGCCGGTCTTGAGGTAGACCTCGACACCGCGGCCCTCGAGGTGCTCCTTGCCGTACTGGCCGAGCTTCGGGCCGACCTCGGGGAGGATCTTGTCCGCGACGTCGACGAGCACGAAGCGCATGTCCTCGCGCTTCACGTTGTTGTAGTACTTGGCCGCGTCGCGGGCCATGTCCTCGACCTCACCGATGGTCTCCGCTCCCGCGAAGCCACCGCCGACGAAGACGAAGGTCAGCGCCTTGCGGCGGACGTCCTCGTCCGTCGTGGAGTCAGCCTTGTCCAGCTGCTCGAGGACGTGGTTGCGCAGGCCGATGGCCTCCTCGATGCCCTTCATGCCGATGCCCTGCTCGGCGAGGCCGGGGATCGGGAAGGTGCGGGAGACCGCGCCCATCGCGATGACCAGGTAGTCGAAAGGCAGCTCGTACGCCTCGCCCACGAGGGGGGCGATCGTCGCGACCTTGCGGTCCTGATCGATGGTGGTGACCCGGCCGGTCAGAACTTCCGCCTTGGGCAGCACGCGTCGCAGCGGGACGACGACGTGCCGAGGCGAAATGCTGCCGGCTGCGGCTTCGGGGAGGAAGGGCTGGTAGGTCATGTACGACCGGGGGTCGACGACCGTGACGGTCGCCTCTCCGTAGCGCATCTTCTTGAGGATGCGCCGAGCTGCGTACAGGCCTACGTACCCACCGCCTACTACGAGGATCCTGGGACGCTCCGTGGTGCTCATGCCATCGAGTATCCACCTGCCCGACGGGGGTCGCTCGTGCGCCCCTTC
The DNA here is from genome assembly GCF_040643025.1 of Streptomyces sp. NPDC047525. Classification (NCBI taxonomy): domain Bacteria; kingdom Bacillati; phylum Actinomycetota; class Actinomycetes; order Kitasatosporales; family Streptomycetaceae; genus Streptomyces; species Streptomyces sp. NPDC047525. Next base: position 482,206 of record NZ_JBEYTL010000007.1, on the reverse strand, counting down.
ACAAGCATGGGTAGACCCTCTGCTACACTTCGCCGCCCACGTGACGCAGGCCATAGCGCCCCAGGGGAACCACGGGATGACCCGAGACGTTGTGCACCCCTTGTGAGCTGCCGCTCTGGCCTCCCGGACCCAGTGGACCACTCCCCCGGCCCTCGCTCCGGACGCACTCACGAACCTTCACCATCGTGGGTCGCGAGGTCCTCTGGGATCACTTTTAGGGGTCCGGAACCCCTGAACATCGTCCAACCGAGCCGATTTCCTTGTGAAGAACTTCACGAAGTTTCCCGACGGCATGTCGCCGCGGGGCCTTTCGACCCCCTCGGCAGCCGCTCAGACGCTACATGACGCGCTCAGGCGATCGACCAGCCGATGCCGTCGAGGATGTCGTGCTCGCTGACGACGACCTCCCGGGCCCCGGTCCTTTCCATGATCGAAAGAAGCACGAGCGCGCCCGACACGATCACGTCCACGCGTCCCGGATGCATCACCGGGATCGCGGCGCGCTCGTCGTGCGTGGCCCGGCTCAGGCGTCCGACGATCTCGCTGACCCGCTCGTACGAGACACGGGAGTGGTGGATCGCCGCCGAGTCGTACGCGTCGAGGCCGAGCGCGATGGCGGACACGGTGGTCACCGAGCCCGCGAGGCCGACCAGGGTCCGCGCCTCGCGGATCGGCACGGTCTCCTCCGCGAGGTCGAGCGCGGCCTCGATGTCGGCGCGTACGGCGTCCAGTTCGGCGGGCGCGGGCGGGTCGGTGCGGATGTGCCGCTCCGTGAGGCGCACGCAGCCGATGTCCACGGAGCGGGCGGCTCGGACGTGGTCCTCGCCGACGACGAACTCCGTGGAGCCGCCGCCGATGTCCACGACGAGGTAGGGCTTGGCGAGGTGGTCGCTTCCCGCCAGCTCCTTCGTCGCGCCCGTGAAGGAGAACTCGGCCTCCTGGTCACCGCTGATGACCTCCGGCTCGACGCCGAGGATGTCCAGGACGCCGCGTACGAAGTCGTCGCGGTTCTCGGCGTCGCGGGAGGCGGAGGTCGCCACGAAGCGGAGGCGCTCCGCGCCGTGGGACTTGATGACCTCGGCGTACTCGCGGCAGGCCGCGAAGGTCCGCTCCAGGGCCTCCGGAGCCAGGCGGCCCGTCTTGTCGACGCCTTGGCCGAGGCGGACGATGGTCATCCGCCGGTCCAGGTCGACCAGTTCGCCGGTCGTGGGGTCGGCGTCTGCAACGAGCAGCCGGATGGAGTTGGTACCGCAGTCAATCGCGGCGACGCGGGTCATGCGTGCGCTCCTGTCACGGGATCGGGGCTCAGCCCCGAAGTAGGGCGGGTGGGTGGGGAACAAGCCCGCCGCGAAGCGGCGGCGGGGTCAGCCCTGTTCCTCGGACGTCGAAACACACGCGCCCTTGCGCCACCACTCCGGGAGCATCGCGATCGCCTCGTCGCCCAGGGGGTTCACGCCGGGGCCCGCGGCCAGGGAGTGGCCGACCAGGACGTGCAGGCACTTCACGCGGTCCGGCATGCCGCCCGCGCTCGGGAAGCCCTCAAGGACCTCGATCGCGTCGCGGCGTGCGATGTAGTCCTCGTGCGCCGCGCGGTAGGCGGCGGCGAGCTCGGGGTCCGTCTTCAGGCGCTCCGACATCTCCTTCATGACGCCATTGGCCTCGAGCGTGCCGATCGCGGAAGCGGCCCGCGGGCACGTCAGGTAGTACGTCGTCGGGAACGGCGTCCCGTCCGGAAGGCGCGGCGCCGTCTCGACGACGTCCGGCTGCCCGCACGGGCAGCGGTGGGCGATGGCCCGCAGGCCGCGCGGCGGGCGGCCGAGCTGCTGCTTGAAGGCCTCGACGTCGGCGTCGGTGGGCTCGGTGCGCGGGGTGGTCGGCGGGGGCGTTTCCATGCCTGTCTTTCGATCGGTTCCGTAGAAGTTCTGTTGAGCTCAGTCGCCTGAGCTCAGTCGTCGTCCGGGCGGTCGGCCTTGTCGACGCCGTCCCAGACGTTCGAGTACCAGGGCCTGGCGGCCGCCCCCTGGTCGGTGTGCTGCTTCTTCGCCGCCTCGGGGTCGACCACCGTGAAGCCGGTCTCGCCCGGCATCACATAGTGCAGCCGGTCCCGGATGCGCTGCTCCGCGTACTCGTCGTCCCGCCAGCGGGCCTTCTCGTCCCGCAGCTTCTCGACGTTCTCGCGGCGCTCGGCCTGCTCCTTGCGCTGATCGGCGATCTCCGCGCGCTGGGAGACGTACTGCCTTATCGGGTAGGCGAGCGCGACGACCAGCGAGCAGAGCACGAGCGCCAGGAGCGCGGCGCGTCCCGTGAGCCGGGAGCGGCGGGCCTGGCGCTTGGTCTGGGAGCGGTAGACGCGCTCCGCGGTCTGTTCGCCGAGCAGCCGCAGCCTGGTCGCGGTGGAGAACCGGTCCCGGTCCTTCACGGCCATGTCCCCGCCTCCCGTTCACACGCGCGTACGTCCCCGCACACGGTACGGGACCGAGTACGGGGACGTACGTAACTACAGCGTGGCTACGGCTCAGCCCTTGAAGCGCGGGAAGGCGCTGCGACCGGCGTAGACGGCCGCGTCGTCGAGGATCTCCTCGATGCGGAGCAGCTGGTTGTACTTGGCGACGCGCTCGGAGCGGGCCGGGGCGCCGGTCTTGATCTGGCCGCAGTTGGTGGCGACGGCGAGGTCGGCGATGGTGACGTCCTCGGTCTCACCGGAGCGGTGCGACATCATGCACTTGAAGCCGCTGCGCTGGGCCATCTCGACGGCGTCCAGGGTCTCGGTCAGCGAACCGATCTGGTTGACCTTCACCAGGAGGGCGTTGGCCGACTTCTCCTCGATGCCACGGGCCAGGCGCTCCGGGTTGGTGACGAACAGGTCGTCGCCCACGAGCTGGACCTTCTCGCCGAGCTTCTCGGTGATGACGTTCCAGCCGGCCCAGTCGTCCTCGAACAGCGGGTCCTCGATGGAGACGAGCGGGTACGAGGCGACGAGCTCCTCGTAGTACTCGGTCATCTCGGCGGCCGAGCGGGACTTGCCCTCGAACTCGTACTTGCCGTCCTTGTAGAACTCGGACGCGGCGACGTCGAGCGCGAGCGCGACCTGCTCGCCGGGGACGTAACCGGCCTGCTTGATGGCCTCGAGGATGAGGTCGAGCGCGGCGCGGTTGGAGTCCAGGTTCGGGGCGAAGCCGCCCTCGTCGCCCAGGCCGGTGGAGAGGCCCTTGTCCTTCAGGACCTTCTTCAGCGTGTGGTAGACCTCGGTGCCCCAGCGCAGGGCCTCGGAGAACGACTCGGCGCCGATCGGCGCGATCATGAACTCCTGGATGTCGACGTTCGAGTCGGCGTGCGACCCGCCGTTCAGGATGTTCATCATCGGAACGGGCAGCAGGTGCGCGTTCGGGCCGCCGAGGTAGCGGAAGAGCGGGAGGTCGGAGGCCTCCGACGCGGCGTGCGCGACGGCGAGCGAGACGCCGAGGATGGCGTTGGCGCCGAGCGAGCCCTTGTTGTCGGTGGCGTCGAGGTCGAACATCGCCTGGTCGATCAGGCGCTGCTCGGTCGCGTCGTACCCGACGAGCTCCGGGCCGATCTGCTCGATGACGGCGAGGACGGCCTTCTCCACGCCCTTGCCCTGGTAACGGTTGGGGTCACCGTCACGGAGTTCGATGGCCTCGAAAGCACCGGTGGAAGCACCGGACGGAACGGCGGCACGACCCGTGCTGCCGTCGTCGAGGCCGACCTCGACCTCGACCGTGGGGTTGCCTCGGGAGTCCAGGATTTCCCGGGCTACGACGACGTCGATGGACGGCACGAGCATCTCCTTCTGGGATGTGACGCGGGTACGCGGGGCGTTGGCCTCGCGGACACGAGCCTAACCGGCTCCCGGGCAACAGCCAGCCGAGCGACCGTCCTGTGGACAAACCGAGAGCAAAAAGTTTCCGAACGGAACAAAGCGGTGCGGACAAAAAGAACCCCGCCCCGGTGCGTACGGGGGATACGCGCACCGGGACGGGGTGGACCCGTGGGGACGGGGGTGGGCGGGCGGCGCCTCCGCCGAAGCGCCGCCGCTCAGCTCTCAGCGCTTAGCTGAGGTGCAGCTGCTGGCCCGGGTAGATCATGTCGGCGTTGTCGATGATGTCGCCGTTGAGCTTGTACACCTTGTGCCAGCCGCCCTTGACGTCCTTCGCCTCGGCGATCTTGGAGAGGGTGTCACCCTTCTTGACCTTGTACTCGCCGTCGCCCTTCTTGACCGTCTTGCCGGTCGGGGTCTCGACGGTCTTCTTGGACTCGGTCTTCGGGGCCTCGGCCTTCGGAGCGGCCTGCTGCGGCTGCTCGGTCTGGGCGCTGGGCTGGCTCTTCGGCTGCTCCTGGGTCTGCTGCGGGGCGCTCTCCTGCGCACCGCCACCCTCGTTGGAGGCGCCCGAGAGGCCGACGCCGCAGCTCGGCCAGGCACCCTTGCCCTGACCCGCGAGGACCTTCTCGCCTATCTCGATCTGCTGGGCCTTGGAGGCCTGGTCGGCGCTGGAGGCGTACTTCGTGCCGCCGTACGCGGCCCAGGTGGAGGACGAGAACTGCAGTCCGCCCGTGTAGCCGTTGCCGGTGTTGATGGACCAGTTGCCGCCCGACTCGCACTGGGCGACGGCGTCCCACTCGGAGTTGGTCGCGGCGGAGGCCGAGCCGGCCGCCATCAGCGGGGCGGCGACCGCTACACCGGTGACGCCGGCGAGCGTGGCGACACGGGTGGCCTTGGACGGGCGGCGGTGCTTGCCCTTGCTGGAAAACAGCATGAGTGATCCCCTCACCGACGCCTGCGAGGTGAGCTGTCGGGTTCGGGCCGATGAAGTTGCCCGGCCGCGCTTCCTGAGCGCGACTTAACCCCTAGCCGTTCCCGTCCGTCTCTCCGCATCGCTCTCGCGATGCTGAACGTCCGGGCCCGGCGGAAACCTTGGTTCCCCCGCTCCTGCCTACGGCGCTTGCGCGACGACTGTTCCCGAACGGCCGTTGGCAGGACTCGGCGTACCGACCGGCGGGGCCCGCTGTGGCGAGCGGTCACGACCGTAGTCATGCCAACGGCCGATTTCCAAAGACGATCAGGGCTTCTGAGACCCATGTCTCACTTGCGCCAATTGGGACATCAAGCGCAAAGCGACTCGCCAACTACCCCTACTTTTCGCCCAAATCGAGGCTCTGACCGGGAAGGATGAGATCGGGGTCGGAGCCGACCGACTTCTCGTTCTCCTCGTACAGCTCGGCCCACCCGCCCTTCACGTCGAGGTCGTCCGCGATGACCCAGAGGCTGTCTCCGGACCGAACCGTGTACGTCCCGTCGGAGCCGTCCTTCTGACGCTCGTCGCCACGGGACGCGTGCCGGCCCGAACCCTCGCGAGTGGTGCCGTCGGAGGCCTTGTCGTCCGCGCTGTCGCCGCGGTGGCGGCCCTCGCCCTCACCGGCGGGGGCGGTGGGAGCGGGTGAAGCCTCGTCATTCTGACCGGACTTGCCCGAGTCGTCGGACTCATCCGACTCATCCGACTTGCCCGGCTCACCCGACTCGTCGTGATTCTTGTCTCGCGTCTCGTCGTCGGCGTCGGGCTTCTCGGAAGGCTTCGCCGAGGGCTCGTCCGAAGACTTGGTGTCGTCCGAGGGATCGGCCGACTCGCTCGGCGACGCACTCGGCTCGCCCGTCTCGGCCGACTCGCCGTCACCGGGCCCGGTCGACTCCGACGGCTCGTCCGACGGCACCGTCGTGATCGGGGCACCGGGGTCGACGTCGGCGGCGGCGCCGTCCTGGGTGAGACCGGCGATCGGCGCACAGCTGGGCCAGGCACTGATCCCCTGGTCGTCAAGAACCTTCTCGGCGACGGAGATCTGCTGCGAACGGCTGGCCTGGTCGGCGCTCGGCGCGTAGTCGAGGCCGCCGTACTCCTCCCAGACCTGCTGCGAGAGCTGGAGCCCGCCGTAGTAGCCGTTGCCTGCGTCCGCGCTCCAGGATCCGCCGCTCTCGCACTCCGCGAGCTTGTCCCACGTGGCGGTGTCCGCAGCGCTCGCACTGGTGGCGCCGAGCAGCGGGATGGCGATGGCCGATCCTGCGACTCCTGCCGCGACGATCAGGGCCGGGGCCTGGCGGGGGCGTCGGTGACGACCATTGCCGGAGATCATGCGGTTGCCTTTCGCGTGACTGGAGCGACGACTGCGGCACGGGATGCCGAGTCGTCGGTGAACGTAGCGGCAGTCGAACGCTTGTCACAAGTCGATGCAGCGGAGATCACGTGAAAGTCACAGTCTTGACGGTCCGTCAGCTAAACGTCGTTTCCGGGGTCGAATCTTTGCTCTGCTGTGCGGGTGTGAACTCCACGGGCAGCGTGCGGAGTCCGCGCATGATGAGCCCGCCGCGCCATCTCAAATCACCAGGTTCCACCGCGAGTCGCAGGTCAGGGAGGCGCCGCAGAAGAGTCGCGAGGGCGGCCTGCCCTTCGAGCCGGGCGAGCGGTGCACCGAGACAGTAATGAATGCCATGGCCGTAGCCGAGGTGCTGGTTGTCGCGGCGGGAGAGGTCGAGGGTGTCCGGCCGGTCGAAGCGTTCGGGGTCACGATCGGCGGCTGCCAGGACCACGAGGACGGGGTCGCCGGCGGCGATCTCCTCCCCTCCGATGGTCAGCGGCTCGGTGGCGAACCGCCACGTGGCGAGTTCGACGGGACCGTCGAAGCGCAGGAGCTCTTCGAGCCCGGTCTCCAGGAGAGCGGTGTCGCCGTCCTTGAGGGAGTCCTGGAGCCGCTCGCGCTGCTCGGGGTGGGTGAGGAGGGCGTACGTCCCGTTCCCGATGAGATTGACGGTGGTCTCGAACCCGGCGAAGAGAAGGATGAAGGCCATCGCGGCGGCCTCGTTCTCGGTGAGGTGCTCGCCGTGGTCGGAGGCGCGGATGAGCCCGGAGATGAGGTCGTCGCCGGGTTCGAGGCGCTTGCGGTGGATCAGCTCGGCGAGGTACCCGCGCATCTTCTTCACGGACCGGGCGACCCCGCCCCTGGGCCCTCCGCCGTGGCGGATCATCATCCCCGCCCAGTCACGGAAGTCGTCCTGGTCCTCGCGGGGCACGCCGAGCAGGTCGCAGATGGCGTAGATGGGGAGGGGGAAGGCGAAGTCGTGGATGAGGTCGGCTTCCCCCTTCTCCGCGAACCGGTCGATGAGCTGGTCGGTCAACTCCTGGACGCGGGGCGCGAATTCGGCGATACGGCGGGGCGTGAAGGCCTTGGAGACGAGGCGGCGCAGGCGGGTGTGGTCCGGCGGGTCGATGTTGAGCAGGTGCGTCATCAGGTTCGCGCTGCGTTCGCCCGGGATGCCGGTCTTGCTCTTCGCGTGCGCGGGCTCGCCGTGATGGGCGGGGTTCTTGCTGAGCCGCTGGTCGGCGAGGGCCTGCTTGGCGTCGACGTACCGGGTGACCAGCCAGGCCTCCACACCGCTGGGCAGCCGGGTCTTGTGCACGGGGGCGTGCTCGCGGAGCCAGGCGTAGGCGGGGTAGGGGTCGGTGGCGAACTCCCACGAGAAGAGCTCAGGTACTGGCCCCTGGGCCTCGGGCGGGGTGGCCCCTGCGGGGCAGGCTGCGGGGGTTCCCTCTGCGGGGGCGGGCGGCTGGTCTTGCATGGGTCGACCGTATCCGGGGTCGGCGGTCTTCTTTCCCCGGGCTCGGACGGCATCACGCCGCTCCGAAGCCTTGCGTGCCCTCATCACCGGCTCCGCCGAGTTCGTCCTCAAACGCCGGACAGGCTGAGAGCCCCAGCCCTGTCCTCAAATGCCGGACGAGCAGAATCCCCTGCTAAGCCCCAGATCCCTCCGCAGCCAGCACCGCATCCCGATAAGCCCGCGCCGCGCCCCGCAGCGCCGCCTCCGGGTCGATTCCCTCTGCCTCCGCGCGCAGGGCCAGCGCGAGGAGTTCGTAGCCGACTCCCTCACCCGAGGGAAGGGGCACCTCAAGGCCCGCCGTCCGCACCCGGGACGCCAGCTTCGCCGCCAGGGCGAGGCTCGGCTGGCCCAGGGGGATTCCCTCTGTCAGGGATGAGCGCTGCTTCTCCTCCGCCTTCGTGCGGAGCCAGTGCGCCTTCACGTCCTCGGGGGTGTCCGCCGAGTCGTCGCCGAAGACGTGCGGGTGGCGGTGGATCAGCTTCTCGACGATTCCGCCCGCCACGTCGTCCACGGAGAAGGGGGACTCCTCGTCGTCCTCGGCGATCCGCGCGTGGAAGACCACCTGGAGCAGGACGTCGCCCAGCTCCTCGCGGAGCTCCTCCCTGTCGCCCTCCTCGATCGCCTCGACCAGTTCGTACGCCTCCTCGATCGCGTACTTCGCCAGGCCCTTGTGCGTCTGCTGGGACGACCAGGGGCACTCGCCCCGGATCTGGTCCATGACCTGGACCAGATCCAGGAGCCGCGCACCCGGCAGGTCGTACGAAGCCGGGAGCAGTTCCAGGTCCGGCATCGACACGCGGCCCGAGCCCGCGAGCCTCGCCAGGCCGTCCGTCAGGGCGCGGTCGCCCTCGGCCGTGGCGATGACCAGGACCGTGCGGTCGCCCGAGCAGGACGCCACCAGTTCCTGGGCCGTGGGCGACGCCTGGTCCACCTCCACGCCCGCCTCGCGCAGATACGGCAGCTGGGGGTGCGTGGCGTCGGCGCACAGGACCTCGTCGGCCCCGTGCAGGGCCTGCCACGCGGGCCAGGAGAGCAGGCCGGGGGCCACCCGGTGGCTGGTGGTGAGGAGGATGACGCGGCCGGGGGCGTCGGCCGGGGGCGTGGTTTCGTTCACCCGTCGAACGTAACCCACGGCACTGACAGCCCTCTCCCCGCGCCGGATCGGGCTCCTCTTACGCCTGCTTGGGCTGGGCGGCGCCGTCCCCGGACACCTCACGCACCCACGGCGTCTTCGTGTCCGCGCGCTTGCTCTTCTCCACGTCCCACGTGCCATACCGCGGGTTCAGGTCGACGTCCAGCTTCTTGGAGGCCTTGGAGAGCGCCTTCCAGAAGGTCGCCTGACCCTCCGGGGCGTTCATGTCCGCGCCGAGCACCTTCGCCAGCTTCTGGGCCTCGATCTCCGTACGGAGGCTGTCCTCCAGGCGGGACGGGGCGACGCTGTACTGCTGGAGCCAGCCCTGTTCGAGTGCCTTCTTGCCGCCCGCCTGCTGTTCGAGGCCCGCTCTCATCGTCTGGATGTCGCGGCGCGACACCTCGACCCCCGCGTCGGCGGCGGCCTGGTGGAGGACCTTGTCCAGGACCATCGTGTGCAGCGTGCTGCGGGTGAGGCCGCCGGTCTTGGCGATGGCCTGCTCGTACTGCTGCTCGTCCGGGATCGCGGCGCGCTGCGCGTCCCGCACCTCGTTCACCCGGCCCTCCAGCTGCGAGACCGTGATCCGGTCGTTGCCCACGACGGCCGCGGCGCCCGGGTGGGCTTCGCTGCCGCAGGCGGTCAGGAGGGGGGCCGCGGCGATCGCGGCGGCGGAGAGGGTGAGCGCGGTGCGACGGCGGCGGTGCAAGTGAGCCTCCCGGTCGAGAGATTGTGCGGCGGTGCACAAAGTCTTGCGGTGATCGATGTTAGGGAGTGGCCGGTCTCTCGGCCACCTATTCGACCAACGATTCTCGAAGAGTTGGGGCACCCTCGCGCCGAGCCGTCACTACCCGCGCACTTGTCCTAGCCACTGCAACGTACGCCGGATCTCGGCCGGGAACGGGTGGCCGATGCCGTGCATCCGCTCGGCGTCCATGAGCAGCCGCGCCAGCGTGTCGTGCGCCGCCGCGCGGTCGCCGAGCGCGAGGAGCAGGTGGCCGATGCGGCGGCGGATCTCGAGGGGGCGTTCGCGGTCGTCGGAGGCGTAGCGGTTCTCGTAGTAAGGGAGGAGCGCCCGGTACTCCGCGAGTGCCGCCGCCGGTTCGCCCAGCTGTTCAAGGCACTGCGCGGCCTCGTAGCGGAACTGGAGGGAGTGCGGGTCGGCCTGGCCGGACTCGGCCGCGCGCTCGTCGGCGAGGCGGCGCAGTTCGGGCAGGGCGCGGCGGTACTGGCCGTCGTCCATGAGCGTCGCCGCGTACTGCTTGCGCAGGGAGCGGACCACCGGGGAGTGCTCGCCGTGCTTGGCTGCGGCCGCGGGCAGGATCGAGCCGAGGATGTCCACGGCCTGGGTGATGCGGCCCTCGCCCAGGAGCCGTTTGACCTCGTCGACCGCGCGGACGACGTCCGTCTGGCTGCCGGGTCCGCCCGGCACCTGGCCCTTGTCGTTCCTGTCCGGCTGGATGGCGGGGGTCGGCGCCGGTGTCGCCGCGCGGTCGGGCCACGGTGCGTGCGGGCGCAGGAAGGGGCGGGTGGGGTCGAGCGGGCCGCCGGTCGGGATACCGCGCGCGGGCAGGAGAGGGGCCAGCTCCTCGTAGACCTCCTGAGCGCTGGCGTGCCGGTGCTGGGGGTCCTTGGCCAGGAGCCGGAGCACCAGGGCTTCGAGCGCCTCGGGGACCTCGGCGCGCAGCCGGCGGACCGGGAGCGGCGGTTCGTAGAGGTGGCGGTGCAGGACGCCGAGCGCGGTGGAGCCGGAGAACGGCACGTCTCCGCTGAGGAGTTCGTGGAGGAGGACACCCAGGGCGTACAGGTCGGTGTACGGCCCTACCGCACCGCCCATCGCCTGCTCGGGCGCCATGTACGCGGGGCTGCCGATGGGCGAACCGGTGTGCGTGAGGCGGGTGGTGTCGGTGTCCATGACCGAGGCGATGCCCAGGTCGAGGATGGCGACCGTGCCGTCCTGCTTGACCATCACGTTCCGCGGTTTGAGGTCGCGGTGCACGATCGGCACGGCGTGCACCGCGGAGAGCACGGCGCACAGCTGCGCGGCGATGGCGACGGCCCACTGCCAGGGGTAGGGGTCGTGCTCGGCGAGGTGGTCGCCGAGGTCGGCCCCGTCCACGTACTGCATGACGAGGTAGAGGTCCTCGCCCTCCGTGCCCGCATCGTGGACGGTGACGAGGCCCGGGTGGTCGACCTGCGCGGTGACGCGGCACTCGCGCACGAAGCGGCGGCGCAGCTCCTCGGCCTCGGCGCCCGCGACCCGGTCGGGGCGCAGGAGCTTGACCGCGACGCGGCGGTCGAGGCGTTGGTCGTACGCCGTCCAGACCTGGCCCATGCCGCCCTGGCCGATGAGTGTGGAGAGTTCGTAGCGCCCGGCGACAACACGGCCGCCCGTCCCCGGTGACACGGTCAGTTGCCGCCTTCCTGCTTGCGCAGGTAGTCACTGAGCTCGTCGAGCTCGGCCTGTACTTGGTGGATGCGGGCCGGTGCGGGGCGCGTGGGCGGGGGCGGCGTCTGCTGGACCGGCGGCTGGTGCAGCTGCGTGGGCTGGAGGTGGACGGGGGCGGGTGCCTGCTGCTGCGGGTAGCCGTAGGTGGGCTGCGGTCCTGCGTAGCCCATGTACGGCGGCTGCCGGAAGCGGCTGAAGTGCCGTATGTCCGCGAACAGGTAGTAGGCGACGGCCGCCACCAGCGTGCTCAGGAGGACCACCATGCCCGCGTTGCCAGGCCCCTGGAACTCGTCCTCGCCCGGGTCGACGCCGACGAGCACGAGCGCCGTCACGTCGAGCGCGGTCACGAGCCCGAACAGGACCCAGTCGTACGACTTGCGGGTCACGATCGCGAGCCGCAGCATCGGCGCCCAGGCGAGCAGACCGCATGTCACCACGGCGAGGACCACGAACACCACGCGCAGCGTCACATGAGTGCTGCCGGAGGTCGGCGGCGGTTGCTGCGGCGCATAGCCGTGGCCGTGCATGGCTGCTCCTGGTGCCTGATGCGGCCGTGCGTTCGCCTGGGGGAACGCACGGCCGAAGGTCGATATACGAACGAGTGCGGATTCGAGCGTATAGGCCGACAAGGAGAAGCGGTCCCGGGTTGTACCGAACCGTTGCCGTACTGGTCACGTCCTGATCGCGGCCCCCGGCGGAACCCGGTCGTGTCACTCCGGCGGAAGCGTGCCGTCCGTCAGTCCGTCGTGCAGTCCACGGACCAACTGCTCGCCCAGCCTGCCCGCGAGACGCAGGGTGTCCTCGAAGGCGGCGAGCGCGCGGAACCGCTCTCCGTAGCCGCGCTGTCCGTCGAGGGGCAGGCGCGGAAGACGGATGCGGCGGACGTCGAGCCGGGCGGCGGTGGACGCGTAGCTGCTCGCCTGGCGGTTGTTGGCGGTGCCGCGCAGGAACCCGGCGAGGAACCACGGGTCAAGGGCGGCCGGATCGGGGCGCAGAAGGGTGAGCCCCCGGCCGAGCGCGGCTCCGGCCGTGGCCTCGTCGATGACGCGGGCGGCGGTCCCGCCGCCGGAGAGGGGGATGACGACGTCGCCGGGCCGGGTCACCACGGAGCCGGCCGTTTCGCCGACGGCACTCTCCTGTAGTGGGTCGACCGATCCGGAGGGCGCCGTTCCGGCCAGTACGTCGTGCTCGGTGAGGACCCGCGTGACACCGGGCGCCGCGGCCCCGGACACCGGACCCGTACGCAGCGACAGCGCACCCGCGCGGGCGAGTTCACCCACCGTGGTCACCGGCCAGTGGGCCGCGTCGCCCTCCTTGACGAGCGGCGGCATGAGGTCCGCCGTCCGCCGCACGGCGTCCCCGAGCCGTTCACGCACGGCCGCCAGCTCCCCCGCGCCGCCGCCCGCGGCCGGTGGCGGAAGGCGCCTGGCCGGGGCCAGGTCGACCTCGTCGTCGAGGAGTTCGAGCACCGGCACGCAACGGGCGAGCCCCGGCTGTTCGTCGACCGTGCCCTGCCGGTCGAAGCGCCGCCAGACGTCGACCACGGCGTCCTGCACCGGTCGCCACGCCTGCCGGTCCCTGCCGTCGGCCGCGGCGAGCCCCGCCGTCTCGACGAGGAGCAGCTCGGGCGAGGCCTGCGCGCCGGGCACCGGCCTCTTCAGGACCCACACGTGCAGCGGGATGTTGTACGGGGGCGCGGCGCCCGCGGGCAGCGCGATCACGGCACGCAGGGCGCCGCGGCGCAACAGATCGGCGCGGACCCGGCGCCCCGAGCGGCGGGACGCGGCGGCGGGCGGCATCAGCAGGACGGCGGTGCCGCCGTCCCGGAGCCGGGCCAGCGCGTGCTGGACCCAGGCGAGTTCGGACTCCGTACGGGCCGGGAAGCCGTACTCCCAGCGGGGGTCGTAGGCGAGTTCGTCGTGCCCCCAGTTGCGCTCGTTGAACGGCGGGTGACAGAGCACGGCGTCGGCACGCGCCTCCCCGAAGGCGTCCGCGCGCAGGGTGTCGGCGGCGGCGGCACGCACGGTGGCGTCGGAGTGCAGGGCCAGGCGAAGGGCCGTGAGGGCGGCGAGTTCGGGGGCGCTGTCCTGGCCGTGGAGGCACTGGTCGGGGCGCGGCTCGACGGCTCGCAGCAGGGCGCCGGTGCCGCAGGCCGGGTCGAGCACGGTCGGCGCGGGCCCGGCGAGCGCGGCCATCAGGTCGGCGGGTCCGGCCGGAGTGAGCGTGTACTGCCGGGGGTTGGCGTCGATGTGCCGCCCGATCAGGAACTCGTACGTCTGCCGGGCGCCCAGCTCGGATGCCAGCTCGGCCACGCCGCGCAGGAGGGGGACGGAGGGCAGGAGCTGCCCGGCGTCCGGGACGGACACGGCCTGCCGCACGGTCTGCCGCGCACCACCCGCTCCCCCGCCGAACCGCGGGCCGACCACGTCGTCGAGGGCCCCCGGGAGCAGCTCGGCCATCCGCTCGTCCGACACCGCGCTCACCGTGAGCCAGTCCGGGTGCCGGTCGCGTACGAGGAGCAGGGCGCAGCCCGCGTGCAGGAGGGCGGTGACCGGACCTTCGGGGTGGCCCGCGAGGTGCTGCCAGACGCGCTCCTTGAGCGGTACTTCGCCCAGCTTTCCCAGCTTGCCCTGGGTGCGCAGCCACTCCTCGACCTCCGCGAGCCCGAAGGAGGGGCTGGTCTCGGTGCCGCCGACGGGCTTGGGGAAGTCGGGGTGGCGGCGGCGCCAGTTGCTGACGGCCGCCCGGCCGACGCCGGCGAGCCGGGCGATCCCGGCGGCGGTCACCTCTGTCGCGTTGTCCCGCACCGACTGGCTCCCCTCGGTCCCGCTGCCCCCGCCGCGGGTGTGCCCACCGCGGCGCCGTGGCGCCGATCATACCCACCCACGTACGACGGCCCCCTTCACGGCTGTTAACCCACCGTCCACCTCAACTCGTGTTGACTCGGTTCACAGCCTCTGCTGAGATGGCGACAGCACTTCCAAGTTCCCGTGGGGGGATCTTCATGCGACGTACCACTCTTGCCGCTGTGTGCCTGGCCGCTTCGGCGGCCGTCGGCCTGAGCGCCTGCGGCACCGAATCCGGCGGTTCCGGCGGGTCGGGCACCGCCAAGGAGAAGACCGGGAAGAAGGCGCCGGAGAAGGAGGCGGGACCGTTCCCCGGCCTCTCCGGGCCCGACATCGTCGACAAGGCCGTGCAGGCGACGACCGACGCCTCGTCCCTCAGGGTGAAGGGCCGCGTCCCGGACGAGAGCGGCACCATCGAGCTGGACATGGCCTTCGACACCAAGGGCCGGTGCGCGGGCACGATGGGGATGGGCGGGGAGGGTTCGCTCGACCTGATCACGACCGCGAGCACGGTCTACATGAAGTACGACGAGGAGTTCCTGCGCGCCCAGGGCAAGGGCGAGCCCGCAGCCGACACCGAGGCCGCCGTGGACACGCTCGCGGGCAGGTGGGTCAGGACGGCCGCGACCGGCGCCGACGCGAAGGACATCGCCTCGTTCTGCGACCTGGACGTCCTGCTCGGCGAGTTCAAGGACGTCAACTCCGCCGCCCGCAGGGGGAAGCCGACCACGGTCGACGGCACACCGGCCCTCACGCTCACCGAGAGCGACGGCGCCGACCGGTACACCCTCTACGTCGCCACGGAGGGCAAGCCGTATCTGCTGAAGGTCGTGAACGAAACCGCGAAGACGCCGGAAAGCCTGGCGTTCAGCGAGTTCGACAAGCCGGTCGACGCGACGCCGCCCACCGGCGACGTCATGGACATCGACAAGCTCGCGGGCTGATCCCGCAGGGCACACGAGGCGTGCGGCACGGGCTCACAGCACGTGCCGCACCCACACGTTCGGCTCCACGTACACCGCGTAACCCCGCTCCGGCTCGCAGTGCACCGGCACCAGCGCACCCGGCACCTCGACGGGACCCGCCGTGTCGAACGGAAGGCCCGTCCACGCCTGCCACTGCGCGGTCGATCCGGACACCGTCATCGACGCGTGCGCCACCTTCGCGATGGTGCCGCCCGCCCGCACGTGCACCCGCAGCCACGGGTCGGCGGGAAGACCGTCGTCCCGCTTGCGCTGTGCGTACGTGTCGATCAGCGCGGCCGGTTCGAGGTGCTTGGCGTTCGGGCGCACCGGAGCGACGACTTCCGCGAAGCCACGCGCGCGTGCGTTCTCGCGCATCGCGGCGAGCATCCGCCCGGACACTCCCTGCCCGAGGAAGGACTTCTCCACGGTGATCTCGATCGCGCTCACCGTGTCGGGCTTCCTGCCGTGCCGCAGGTCCGAGAACGCCCACAGCATGACCTGGTCCCAGCCGCCGTCCGGCAGCTCACCGCGCCCCTCGGCGCGCAGCGCGAACGGCACGCTGAACGCCTTGGCGACGACCGCGCCCCGCTCGTCCGTGGCGACCAGGACGTAATCGGGAAACTCCTTGACGATCCGCCCGATCATCGACCACGCGATGGGGTCGTTGCCGATGAACTCCGGCCAGGTGTCGTCCATCTCCCAGAGCGGCCCGGCGAGTTCGGGCCGCTCGGCCAGCGTCGTGATCTTCAGGTCCATGTCCGGGACGCTAGCGGGCCAGGACCCGTCTGTTAAGCCATTTTTCGCACGTACGAGCGCATAGACGTACGAGCTCGTGGCGGGCCCACGGACGAGAGCGGACGGTCAGCGCGCGTGGAACCGTCCGGGCGCCGACGTCGGGCTGCCCCCGGTCGGCAGCTTCTCCTGCGGGCAGCCCGTCAGGACCCGCTTCATGGCATCCCGCTCGGCGCCCGTCACCCACACCCCGTACTTCTTCTTCACCGCCACCTGCCGGGCCACGTAGGCGCACCGGTAGCCCTTGTCCGGCGGCAGCCACGTGGCCGTGTCGCCGTCGCCCTTGCCGCGGTTGGGGCCCGCGTCGACGGCGAGGAGATTGAGCGGGTCGTTGGCGAAGGCGATGCGCTTGCTCGGCTCCCATGTGCCGGCGCCCTTCTGCCAGGCGTCCGAGAGAGCCACGAGGTGGTCGATGTCGACCTGGCTGCGGCCGCGCACGAACGTCACGTCCTTGCCGGTGTAAGGGTCGGGCGCGAGCGAACCCGAGGCCACTTCGCAGTCGCCGTCGCGGTACTTCACGTCCTCCAGGTCGCGCTTGAGGATGTCGTCGCGGGTGCCGCAGCCGTTCGAGTCCGTGTCGGCCCAGGGGCTGCCGAACCGGTCGCGGTCGTAACCCGTCTTGGGCGCACGGCCCTTGACGGTGAGCGCGTCCACGGCGGCGAGCGCGGGCCCCGCCTTGGCGTCGGGCCCGGAGGAGCCGCTGTCCTCCTCCTGCGGCGTGCAGCCGGTGACGGACCCGGTGACGAGGAGCGCGAGCAGCAGCGCGGCCCGGACTCCGCCGGTACGGCGGTTCACTGGACGGCCACCTTTGCCCCGAGTGCGAGCGCGCCGGGCGTCACGACGTCCGCGTACACGCCGATGCACATGCCGCGCGACGCGGTGAGTGTCTTGAGGATGCGGCTGTCGGCCGGAAGGCCGCGCTGGGCCTGGGTGGTCATGACGCAGCGGTCGATGCGCAGGGTGACGCGCAGGCGCAGGCCGCCGTCGAAGGTGATCTCCCGTCCGACCCAGTCCTCCTCGATCCACGGCTCGTCGGTCCCGATCACGATGTTCTTGCGCAGCCTGCGTACGTCGACGGGGTCGTGGTCGCCGAGCAGCTCGCCGAGCGCGCGCAGCGACGCGGTGCCGACGAGGGAGACGGCGCCCGCGTCCTGATGGCTCGCCTCGCCCTCGTGCACCAACTCCGCGCCCCCGCCGAAGAGTTCACCGATGCGGGGATCGCCGGGGCGCAGCGTCTCGCCGTCCGGCGTGGTGACGACCGGCCCTTCGGCGTCGTACACGGCAGCGTGCTCCAGCATCCCCGGCGTCCGCCGGAACCGGCGGTGGTTCTTGCCGCTCCCCAGCTTCCCGTCCTCGTACCGCAAGGCCCACAGCCGGTCACCGGCCACGCCGCGCTCGTCGACGACGACCCGCTCGCGCTCCTGGCCCAGCATCGACTTCACCGGAAAACAGACGAGCCCCACAACGGCCCCATGCCCCACGGCACTTCCCCTCCCCTGGCTCACACGCTCTTCGTCCCGCACCGCCACCGTACCGAGCGACTGGTTTGGACCATAACGTCCCCTGCATTACCTCCGGCGTAATCGACCCGCCCCCCGGCCCTGCGGCAGCATCAACGGCACCCGCAGGAACGCCGACCGAGGAGCCCGAATGACCACCGAAGACGCCACCCGCACCGCCGTCCAGGCCTTCCTGAACCACAGGCTGACGGGCGACACCGAGGCCCTCACCGCCCTCTTCGCCGACGAGGTCGACTGGCTGCTCGCCGAGAACCCGGGCGTGCCGTGGATCCGGCCGCGGACGACCGCCGCCGAGTGCGCGGCCCAGGCAGACGAACTGGCCGCGCACACCATCCCGGAGAAGGCCGGTGCCACCGTCGACACGATCCTCGTCGATGGCACGGACGCGGTGATCCTCGGCAGCCTCTGGGGCACCGTGCGCGACACCGGCAAGCCCTTCGAAGGGCCCTTCGCGCTGCGCCTGACCGTCGAGGACGGGCGGGTCACGCGCCACCACCTCTACGAGAACAGCCGCTCGATCGCCGACGCCTGCGCCTCCTGAGGGAGCCGCGCGCTACGACCCCAGGATCGTCGTCAGGAACTCCCCTACCCAGCCGAGCAGTTCACGCCCGATCAACGGCTTTCCGCCGACCTTCGCCGTCTTCGGGCGCGGGACGAGGATCTGGTGGGCGTTCTCCTTGATGACCGTGCCGGGGTAGAGCCGCTTGAGCCTGAGCTCCTGCGACTCCCGCAGCTCCACCGGAGCGAACCGGATGTTGTTGCCCTGCAGCACGATCTCGCCGACCTCGCACGCGCGGGCCAGCATGCGCAGGCCCGCCACCAGGAGGAGGTTCTCCACGGGCTCGGGCAACTTGCCGTAGCGGTCGGTGAGTTCCTCGCGCACCGCCTTGACGTCCTGCTCGCTGCTCGCGGAGGCGATCGAGCGGTAGGCCGCGAGGCGAAGGCGCTCGCCGGGGGCGTAGTCGTGCGGGACGTGCGCGTCGACCGGCAGCTCGACCTTGACCTCAAGCGGCGGCTCCTCCTCCACGCCGCCCTCCAGGGACGCGCGGTAGTCGGCCACCGCCTCGCCCACCATGCGTACGTAGAGGTCGAAGCCGACGCCCGCGATGTGCCCGGACTGTTCGCCGCCCAGGAGGTTGCCCGCGCCGCGGATCTCCAGGTCCTTCATCGCCACGTACATGCCCGCGCCCATCTCCGTGTGCTGGGCGATAGTGGCGAGGCGCTCGTGGGCCGTCTCCGTCAGCGGCTTCTCCGGCGGGTAGAGGAAGTACGAGTAACCGCGCTCGCGGCCTCGGCCCACGCGGCCTCGCAGCTGGTGGAGCTGCGAGAGGCCGAAGTTGTCGCCGCGCTCGACGATCAGCGTGTTGGCGTTGGAGATGTCGATGCCCGACTCGACGATCGTCGTGGAGACGAGCACGTCGAACTTCTTCTCCCAGAAGTCCACCACCACCTGTTCCAGGGCCTGTTCGGACATCTGGCCGTGTGCGGTGGCGATGCGGGCCTCGGGCACGATGTCCCTGAGGCGGGCCGCCGCCCGGTCGATGGACTCGACGCGGTTGTGGATGTAGAAGACCTGGCCCTCGCGGAGCAGTTCGCGGCGGATGGCCGCGCCGATCTGCTTCTCCTCGTAGGGCCCGACGAAGGTCAGGACCGGGTGGCGCTCCTCGGGGGGCGTGGTGATCGTGGACATCTCGCGGATGCCGGTCACGGCCATTTCGAGCGTACGGGGAATGGGGGTGGCCGACATGGTCAGGACGTCGACGTTGGCCCGCAGCTTCTTCAGCTGCTCCTTGTGCTCGACGCCGAAGCGCTGCTCCTCGTCGACGATGACCAGGCCCAGGTCCTTGAACTTCGTCTCGGAGGAGAAGAGGCGGTGCGTGCCGATCACGATGTCGACCGAGCCGTCGCGCAGGCCCTCCAGGGTCGCCTTGGACTCCGTCTCCGTCTGGAAGCGGCTCAACGCACGCACCTTGACGGGGAATTGGGAGTAGCGCTCGGAGAACGTGCCGAAGTGCTGCTGCACGAGGAGCGTGGTCGGGACGAGGACGGCGACCTGCTTTCCGTCCTGGACCGCCTTGAAGGCGGCGCGGACCGCGATCTCCGTCTTGCCGTAGCCGACGTCGCCACAGATCAGGCGGTCCATCGGGACCGTCTTCTCCATGTCGTCCTTCACCTCGGCGATGGTGGTCAGCTGGTCGGGCGTCTCCACGTACGGGAAGGCGTCCTCCAGCTCGCGCTGCCAGGGGGTGTCGGGGGCGAAGGCGTGGCCGGGGGCCGCCATGCGGGCGCTGTAGAGCTTGATGAGGTCGGCGGCGATCTCCTTGACCGCCTTCTTCGCGCGCGCCTTCGTCTTCGTCCAGTCGGCGCCGCCCAGGCGGTGCAGGGTGGGGGCCTCGCCGCCGACGTACTTGGTGATCTGCTCAAGCTGGTCGGTGGGGATGTAGAGCCGGTCGCCTGGCTGGCCGCGCTTGGCGGGGGCGTACTCCACGACCAGGTACTCGCGGGTGGCGCCCTGGACGGTGCGCTGCACCATCTCGATGTAGCGGCCGACGCCGTGCTGCTCGTGGACGATGTAGTCGCCGGTCTCCAGGGTCAGTGGGTCGATCGTCTTCCTGCGGCGCGCGGGCATCCGCTGGCCGTCCTTGCCGGCCGCCTTCTGCCCCGAGAGGTCGGTCTCGGTGAGGACCGCGAGCTTGAGGGCCGGGTCCAGGAAGCCGAAGTCGATCGAGCCGCAGGAGACGTGCACGACGGACGGCGTGAGCTCGCTGAGGTCGGCGTCGAGGCGGGCCGCGATGCCCTCGCCGCCCAGGACCTCGACGGTGCGGGCCGCGGGGCCGTGGCCCTCCGTCACGTAGACCGTGCGCCAGCCGTCGGCGAGCCAGCCCTTGGTGTCGGCGAGCGCCTTCGCGGTGTCGCCGCGGTAGGTCTCGGTGGCGTGCATGCCGAGCTTGAGGGTGTCCTCGTCCAGGTCCTCGTCCGCCGCGAAGGGGGAGACCGACCACCACATCATGCCCAGGTCACGGGCGTGGTCACGGACGTCCGCGATGCCCCAGAGGGAGGCGGCGCCCACGTCGATGGGGGCCTCTCCGCCACCGGCCGTCGCGGCCCAGCTGGCCTGGAGGAACTCCTGCGAGGTCGCCACCAGGTCGGCCGCGCGGGTGCGCACGCGCTCGGGGTCGCAGACCACAGCCATGCTGTGCTCCGGCAGGACGTCGAGCAGCAGCTCCATGTCGTCGACCAGGACCGGCGCGAGGGACTCCATGCCCTCGACGGCGATGCCCTCGGCGATCTTGCCGAGCAGTTCGCCCAGCTCGGGGTGGGCCTCGGCCAGCGCGGCCGCCCTTTCACGCACGTCGTCCGTGAGGAGCAGCTCGCGGCAGGGCGGCGCCCACAGGCCGTGCGCGGCGACCTCCAGGGAGCGCTGGTCGGCGACCTTGAAGTAGCGGATCTCCTCGACGTCATCGCCCCAGAACTCGACGCGGAGGGGGTGTTCCTCGGTCGGCGGGAAGACGTCCAGGATGCCGCCGCGCACGGCGAACTCGCCGCGCTTCTCGACCAGCTCCACACGGGAGTACGCGGCTGCCGCGAGGGCCTCCACCGTCTCGTTCAGGTCCGTGGACTCACCGGTGCGCAGGGCCACGGGCTCCAGGTCTCCCAGGCCCTTGACCTGCGGCTGGAGGACCGAGCGCACGGGGGCGACGATGACGGAGACGGGACCCGTCTCGGGGTCGTCGGGACGCGGGTGCGCCAGGCGGCGCAGCACCGCGAGGCGGCGGCCGACGGTGTCGGAGCGGGGCGAGAGGCGCTCGTGCGGAAGCGTCTCCCAGGAGGGGTACTCGACGACTCCGTCCGGCGGCAGGATCGTGCGCAGGGCCGCCGCCAGGTCCTCGGCCTCGCGGCCGGTCGCCGTCACGGCGAGGACGGTGCGCTCCGTCTCGCGAGCAAGAGCGGCGATCACGAAAGGGCGCGCGGCAGGCGGACCGACCGTGTCGATGACCATGCGGTTGCCGTCCTTGCCGGCCTTGACCGCTTCGGCGAGTGCGGAGTCCTTGACGACAGCGTCGAGCAGACCGTGCAGGCTCATGTGGGCTTTCGCTTTCCGTCCAGGTGCGAGGGCGCGCGGGGGGCAACGCGAACCGCCCGGCACGTCGTACGGGCCGGGGGTCTCCAGCGTACGACTCCGGAGTGACAGGCGCGGCTCGGTCCGCCCCGGCGGTCGCCGGAGCGGCCGAAAGCAGGCGGCCCCGGCGGTGCGCGTGCGCACCGCCGGGGCCGTTCTCCCCGCACCCCCGTGGCGGGAGCTTTTCCATGCCGCCGCAGCGGCAGCTATTCCGTGGCGATGGCGTTCAGGACGTTCATCCGGCCCGCCCTGAATGCGGGCACGAGCGCCGCGAACAGGCCCACGAACGCCGAGCCGATGAAGACGGTGATGATCGTCGGCCAGGGGATCTCCAGGACCTTCAGGCCCTCCAGGGCGAGCAGCTTCTGGGCCGTCGCTCCCCAGCCCATGCCGAGCCCCAGGCCAAGGAGCGCTCCGAAGAGGGCGATGACCACCGACTCCAGGCGGATCATGCGGCGCAGCTGGCGGCGCGAGAGGCCGATGGCCCGCATCAGGCCGATCTCGCGGGTCCGCTCGACCACCGAGAGGGCGAGGGTGTTCACGACACCCAGGATCGCGACGATGATCGCGAGACCGAGCAGGCCGTAGACCATGTTCAGCATCTGGCCGACCTGGTCCTTCAGCGTCTGCTTGAAGTCGGTCTGGTCCATGACCTTGTACTGCGGGTAGTCGGCCATGGCCGCCTTCAGCGACTTGTACGCCGCGTCCTGCTGGCCCTTGTCCGCCTTGGCGAACATGATCTCGTTCGGCGGCATCCGGTCGGCGGGCACGTACTTCGCGGCGGTCGAGATGTTCACGTACATCGCGCCGGAGTCGATCGAGGTCCCGCTCGCCGTGATGGCGCGGACCGTCATCTCGCCGGTCCTGCCGTGGTCGAAGGCGAGCTTCACCTTGTCGCCGAGAGCGATGCCGTGGTCCTTGGCGAAGTCCTCGTCGACCGACATGGAGTCCGGCTTGTAGGCGTCGGCGAGCTTGCCCGCGACGGTCTCGCTGCGCAGGTCCTCGGCGTACGTCGCGTCGGCGGCGCTCAGGCCGACCTTCTTCGCGGTCTTGCCGTTCGGGGCAATCAGGTCCGCCTTGACGTCCTTGTACTGGGTGATGTGGGCGACGTGGTCGGCCTTCTCCAGGGACTTCGCGGCCTTCGGGGTGATCGCCTGATTGTTGTTGGACTGGATGATGAAGTCCGCGCCGACCGACTTGTCGAGCTCGTCCGTGGCCGAAGCGACCATCGAGGAGCCGACCACGGAGAGGCACGCGACCAGGGCGAGGCCGATCATCAGGGCCGCGCCGGTGGCGCCGGTGCGGCGCGGGTTGCGCAGGGCGTTGCGCTCGGCCATCCGCCCGACTGGGCCGAACCACCGCAGGAGCACGGCGCTGATGACGCGGACCACGCCGTTGGCGAGGACCGGGCCGATCACGACGAAGCCGATGAGCGTGAGGACCACACCGCCGCCGAGGAAGAGCGAGCCCTCGCTCGCCTTGTCCGCCTGGGACGCGGTGTAGAGGCCGAAGCCGCCGGCGCCGGTGAGGACCAGGCCGATGATGGCGCGCAGGACGCTCGCCCGGCCGTCGGCCGGTGTTCCGGCATCCCGCAGCGCGGCCATCGGGGAGACCTTGGCGGCGCGCCGCGCGGGGAGGTAGGCGGCCAGGACGGTGACGACGATGCCGAGGACCATGCCCACCACGGGGGTCGTCCACTTGACCGTGAGGTCCTGCGTGGACAGTTCCATGCCCATGCCGGACATGAGCTGCATCAGGCCGACGGCCAGCCCGACGCCCGCGCCGACGCCGAGGACCGAGCCGATGACGCCGAGCAGCAGCGCCTCGACGAGCACGGAGCGGTTGACCTGCTTGCGGCTGGAGCCGATGGCGCGCATCAGGCCGATCTCGCGGGTGCGCTGGGCCACCAGCATCGAGAAGGTGTTGATGATGAGGAAGATGCCGACGAGGAAGGCGATTCCGGCGAAGCCGAGCATCGCGTACTTCATGACGTCCAGGAAGCCGCTGACGCTCTTGCGCCCGTCGTCCGAGGTCTCCTTCTGCGTCTTGACCTTGTACGCGGAGGCGTCCGCGCCCATCGTCCCGGCGACGTTCCGCTTGAGCACCGAGTCGCTGACACCGGCGGCGGCGCTCACGTTGACGTGGGTGAACCTGCCGGTGGCGCCGAGGAGTTCGCGCTGTGCGGTCGCGGTGTCGAAGTAGACGATCGCGGCGCCGGGGTTGGTCACCTTGAAGGTGGCGATGCCGGAGATCTTCGCGGTGTGGTCGCCGGCGACGGCGATCGTGCGCAGCTCGTCACCGATCTTGAGGTGGTGCTTGTCGGCGGTGTCGGAGTCGATCATCACGTCGGTGGGTCCGCGCGGGGCGTGCCCGGAGGTGATGTCCATCGAACGCAGGTCGTTGTGCGTCCAGTTGCCGGCGATGGTCGGGCCGCCGCCGGTGGGACCGACGTTCTCCTTCTTGGAGTTGACGACGGTGACGGCGGTGCTGCTGACCGCACCCTCCGCGGACTTCGCGCCGTCGGCCTTCTTGGCCTGGCCGACGACCGATGCGGGTATCGACTCGGGCCTGCCGCTCTCGGGGGTCTCCCCCGAGTCCTTCGCCGCCTTGTTCGTGACGGTGACATCGGCGGACGTCGCGGCGAAGAGCTTGTCGAACGTCGTGTTCATCGTGTCGGAGAAGACGAGCGTGCCGCAGACGAACGCCACCGACAGGACCACGGCCACGGCGGAGAGCGCCATGCGGCCCTTGTGCGCGAAGAAGTTGCGCATCGAGGTCTTGAGGACGGTCATGACGTACGCCCCCGCGCGTCGAAGTCCTTCATGCGGTCGAGGACGGTCTCGGCGGTCGGCGCGTACATCTCGTCGACGATCCGGCCGTCCGCGAGATAAAGGACCCGGTCCGCGTACGAGGCCGCCACCGGGTCGTGCGTGACCATCACGATGGTCTGGCCCAGCTCGGTCACCGACTTGCGCAGGAAGCCCAACACCTCTGCTCCCGCACGGGAGTCGAGGTTTCCGGTCGGCTCGTCACCGAAGATGATCTCGGGGCGCGCGGCCAGGGCGCGGGCCACGGCGACGCGCTGCTGCTGGCCGCCGGAGAGCTCGGTCGGGCGGTGCTTGAGGCGGCCCGCGAGACCGACGGTCTCCACGACCTGGTCGAGCCAGCCGCGGTCGGGCTTACGGCCCGCGATGTCCATCGGGAGCGTGATGTTCTCGATGGCGTTCAGCGTCGGCAGGAGGTTGAACGCCTGGAAGATGAAGCCGATCCGGTCCCGGCGCAGCTGCGTGAGCTTCTTGTCCTTCAGGCCGGTGATCTCGGTCTCGTCGAGGTAGATCTGCCCGGAGGACACGGTGTCGAGGCCCGCGAGGCAGTGCATCAGGGTCGACTTGCCGGAGCCGGACGGACCCATGATCGCGGTGAACTGCCCCCGGGCGATGTCCACATCGATCTCGTCGAGCGCCACGACCCGGGTCTCCCCGGTCCCGTACGCCTTCACGACCTGGCGCGCCCGTGCCGCCACGGCCGTACGCCCTCCAGTGCCCCCGTGCCTGGGAATGGTTACAGCCGATGTCACGGTAAGTCTCCTAAGTCGGTTACGCGGCGGGTCAGGTGTGTTCGCTACGCATAAAGAGTCTGGTCGTCCGAGGGCCCTGGCGCGCTGGTGCCCAGCGCAGTCTTTTGCGGGGGAAAACCCCACCCCCGAAGGTGTGGCTGGTCGGACCCGAGGATGCTTTCCCTGGTCCGACCCCGTCGGCATAAAGCCAATCTAAGAAGCGGCCGTGGCCTTCTCATCCTCCAGCAGTACGAACGGCCCCCGGTCCGTAGTACGGAGGAACCCCTAGGGGATCTCCACCCGCCGGTGGAGCCGTTCTCGGGGTCGCTCCACCCTCCTGCCGAGCGGCCACCGGCCCACCTGCCCGGATGCTCTCCACCCCTGCCCCGGAGGCGCACCGGGTGAGAAGGTGGCCCGGAGAAAGTAGATGCAGGGGGAAGGAATCTCGGTGGGTACAGCCGGAGCGAGCGGCACGGCAGGTTCGGGAACGGACGGCATACGTTCGGGCACGGACGGCGGACGGCGACGCGGGCCCGTCGTCGCGGCGCTCATGCTCGCCATGGCGCTCGCCGCCCTGGACTCCACCATCGTCTCGACCGCCATCCCCCAGATCGTCGGCGACCTCGGCGGCTTCTCCGTCTTCTCCTGGCTCTTCTCCGGCTATCTGCTCGCGGTCACCGTCACCCTGCCCATCTACGGCAAGCTCTCCGACACCTTCGGGCGCAAGCCCGTCCTCATCGCGGGCAGCATCCTCTTCCTGATCGGCTCGGCCCTGTGCGCCGTGGCCTGGAACATGGGCGCCCTCATCGCCTTTCGCGTCGTCCAGGGCCTGGGCGGCGGCGCGCTCCAGGGGACGGTCCAGACGCTCGCCGCCGACCTCTACCCCCTCAAGGAACGCCCCAAGATCCAGGCCAAGTTGTCCACCGTATGGGCCGCTTCCTCCATCGCGGGCCCCGCGCTCGGCGGCCTGATCGCCGCGTACGCCGACTGGCGCTGGATCTTCCTGATCAACCTGCCGATCGGGGCGGTGGCCCTGTGGCTGATCGTGCGCCACCTGCACGAGCCGGAACGCGAGGCGGTCACGCGAGGGCGCACCGACTGGGCGGGCGCGCTGGCCGTCTTCGCCTGCGGCGGCGTCCTGCTCACCGCGCTCGTGCAGGGCGGCGTCGCCTGGGGCTGGCTCTCCGCGCCCTCGCTCGCGCTGTTCACGGGCGGGCTGCTGCTCGCGGCGGCCGTCGTGGTCATCGAGCGGCGCG
This sequence comes from Streptomyces sp. NPDC047525, assembly GCF_040643025.1. NCBI lineage: Bacteria > Bacillati > Actinomycetota > Actinomycetes > Kitasatosporales > Streptomycetaceae > Streptomyces > Streptomyces sp. NPDC047525. Next base: position 455,913 of record NZ_JBEYTL010000007.1, on the reverse strand, counting down.
CGGCGGAGCCGATCATCCCCGGCTGGGTCTGGCGCAGGCGCACCATCGCGGCGGTCAACCTCGCCCTCGGCGCGCTCGGCCTCCTGATGGTCGCGCCCACCATCTTCCTGCCGACGTACGCCCAGTCCGTGCTCGGCCTCGCGCCGATCGCCGCCGGGTTCGTGCTCTCCGTGATGACGCTGAGCTGGCCGGTCTCCGCCGCCCTGAGCCAGCACGTCTACCGCAGGCTGGGCTTTCGCGACACGGCGCTCATCGGCATCGGCGGGGCCGCGCTCTTCCTCTTCGCGTTCCCCTTCCTGCCCTACCCGGGGCAGGCCTGGCAGCCGGCCCTCATCATGCTGCTGCTCGGCGCGGCGCTGGGCCTGTTCCAACTGCCGCTCATCGTCGGCGTGCAGTCCACCGTCGGCTGGTCCGAGCGCGGCACGGCCACGGCGTCCATCCTCTTCTGCCGCCAGATAGGCCAGACCCTGGGCGCCGCGCTCTTCGGCGCGATCGCCAACGGGGTCCTCACGTCGCGGCTCGGCGGCGCGGGCTCACTGGACTCGGTGGCCCACGCCCTGGAGGATCCGGCCTCGATCGCCGACCCCGAACGACTGCGCAGGGCCGTCGACTCGGCGGTCGACACGGTGTACGTCGGTGCGGGGTGCGCGGCGGTCCTTGCACTCCTCGTTCTGGTGTTCGTCGCCCCGCGGCGCTTTCCGGTAATCGGGGCCAAGGCCCCGGAAAACGGCGAGGTGGGAGCCCTGGAGGGCGCGGAGAACACCGAACTTGCCCCGCGCCAGGGCCACCTGAACAGACCCGCCGAATAGACCGACCGAGCAGTATGTGCAAAACCCTTCGCGGCTCTACTACTTACAAGTAACGTGCTCGATTCTCACCTCTCGCTCCCTGCGGTCCCGCACCGGACCGACGCCGCGCAAGGAGAACCGGGATGTCCTACCCTCGCCAGCCCCACCACCCTCACAACTCACATCACCCTCAACACCCCCAACATCCGCAGCACCCTCAGTACCCGCAGCACCCACAGCACCCACAGCCCCCCGAAGCCGCCTACCAGCCCCACCTCCCCCCACACGACTCCTCCCCCTCCTACCCCACCTATCCCTGGCAGCCGGTCGCGCCGCCGCCTCCCCCACCACCCCCAAGACTCCCCCGCCATCCCGCACTCGGCCGCCACAGCGACCTGCGCCACCTGCGCAGCGCCTACCGCTGGCAGCGCCGTGTCGCCACCCTCACGGCGCTCGGCTACTTCACGCTCTTCCTGATCCTCTCCGCCGTCGCCCCGTCCCTCATGACGGACACGGTCTCCGGCGGGCTGACCACCGGGCTGCTGCTCGGCCTGTGCCAGGTGCCCGTCACCCTGATCGCCATAGCGCTGTACGAGTTCACGGCCCGCCGCAGGGTCGACCCACTGGCCGAACGGCTGCGCAAACTGGCGGAGTTGGAGGCCAACCGATGAACTCCGGCACCGGCATCACTCTGCCCACCGACATCACCCTGGCCACCGACTCGGCACAGGCCATGTCCCTGGTCGCGTTCACCGCCGTCGTCACCCTCACGCTGCTCCTGTGCGTGATGACGGGCCCCGACCGCGACAACCTCGGCGAGTTCTACGCGGGTTACGGCGCCCTCTCGCCGATGCGCAACGGCTTGGCCATCGCGGGCGACTACATCTCGGCGGCGACCGTGCTCGGCACGGGCGGAGTGATCGCGCTCCTCGGGTACGACGGGGTGGTCCTCGCCCTGAGCACGGCCCTGTCCCTGATGCTCCTGATGTTCCTGCTCGCCGAACCCCTGCGCAACGCGGGCCAGTTCACCATGGGCGACGTACTGGCCCGCCGGATGCCGGGCCGCGCCGTACGCATCACCGCGTGCGCGGCGACACTGGCCGCGCTGATCCCCCTCATGCTGGTGCAGCTGGCGGGCGCGGGCGACCTGCTCTCCTTCATCCTCGGATTCTCCGGCGAGGGCGTGAAGACGGGATGCGTCGTCGCACTCGGCGCACTCATGATCAGCTACGCGGCGATCGGCGGCATGAAGGGCACCGCCCTCATCCAGATCCTGAAGATCGTGATGCTGCTCGGCTCCGGAGTGGTCATCGCCGCCCTGATCCTGCGCCGCTTCGACTGGGACCTGGGCGCGCTGCTCGCCGCCGCCGAGAAGGGCAGCGGGGTCGGCCCGGCGTTCCTCCAGTCCGGCCTGCAGTTCCAGGGCGGCCCCAACCCCCGTCTGGACATGATCAGTTCGGAGCTGACGGTGGTACTCGGCGGCGCCTGTCTGCCGCACGTCACGATGCGCATGTACACGGCGCGCAGCGCGCGCGAGGTGCGCCGCTCGATGTCCTGGGCGGTGTCGTCGGTGGCGCTCTTCGTCCTCATCATCGCGATCGTCGGCTTCGGCGCGACGGCGATGATCGGCCGGGCGGCGATCGCGAAGGCGGATCCGCAGGGCAACACGGCCTATCTGCTCGGCTCCAAGGCGGTGTTCGGCGCGAACGCGTCGACGGCGGAGACCCTCATCTTCACGACGGTCACCACGGCGATCTTCCTGACGCTGCTCGCCTCGGTCGCCGGAATGATCCTGGCCTGCGCCAACTCCCTGGCGCACGACGTCTTCGCACATCTCCGCACGGAGCTCACCCCGCGCCGGGAGATGACGCTGGCCCGCGTCTCGGCGCTGGCCATAGGGGGCATGGCGATCGTCCTCGCGGTCATGGTCCAGCACCACAATCTGCAGCCGCTGGTGACGCTGTCGTTCTGCCTGGGCGCGTCCGCCCTCGCCCCGGCGCTCGTCTACAGCCTCTTCTGGCGCCGCTACACCCGCAGGGGCCTGCTCTGGACCCTGATCGGCGGCACGCTCGGCTCCGTCATCCTCATGACGGGCACCAACCTGGTCTCGGGCGCCCCCACTTCGGCGTTCCCGAACCACGACTTCAACTGGTTCCCCTTCACGACGACAGGCCTGGCGTCCATCCCCCTCGGCTTCTTCCTGGGCTGGCTCGGCACGGTGTCATCGGGCCGACGTGAGTCGGAGGAGCAGCGCGGCCGGTACGAGGCGGTGGAGGGCTGGATCCTGGCGGGGGTGACGAGGAGGTAGATCGCGACGCGGGGCAAACGACGCCCCCACCCAAGGGAACTCGACGCGGGGTAATCGGGTGGGTGGGCGGGAAAGATCCGCCGCGAAGCGGCGGCCTTGAACCAGCCCGCCCAGAGCTAGGGGGCACCCTCAGCAGCAGCCCGCCCGGTCAGCGCAGCGAGACTGCTCCGCACATGCTCCATGTGCGCCCGCACCTCGTCCCACTCCTCACCATGCTCACGCAACAACCGCTCGGTCTCCCGGGCGATCCCCTCCTCCCGCGCCCCCGCGGCAGCGACAAGCTCCGTACCCCGGGCCTCGGCGTCCTCCTGCCCGTGCCGAGCGGACTCCTCCGCCTCCGCGAAGGCCCGCTTGGCCTCGGACAGGCGGGCCTCGGCGGCGGCCACGAGCGACGCCTCGTGCGCCTGAGCCTCGGCCTCCCGCAGGGCGATCTCCCGCTCGGCGGCCTCCCAGCGCTCGGCCTGCTCCTTCTCCTGCTCCTCCAGGAGCGCGGCACTGCGCTCCCGCATCTCCCGCAGCGCGGCGAGGGCCTCGCCGCGCCACTCCTTCACGTCACGGCGGGCCGAGATCCGCGATTCGTCCGCGGTGGCGCGGCAGGCGAGCAGCCGCTGCCGGGCCCGTTCGTCGGCCTCGCCGAGGATCTCGTCGGCGTACGCACGGGCGGCCTCACGGACCTCGCGCGCCTCCGCGTCGGCCGACTCCGTCTCACGCTGCACGTCGGCATCGGCCGAGGCCCGCACGGCCACGGCCTCCGCCTCGCTCAGGGCGAGGATGTTCCGCGCGCGCTCGCCCAGCGTCTCGTACGTCTGAGGGGCGAGGCGCGACACCACGTCCCGCAGCCGTTCCGCCTCCGCCTCCATCTCCTTGGCGAGGACGGTGAGCCGGGCGGCGCGTTCCCACGCGCCGTCGCGGTCCTGGGACAGATCGAGGGCGTACGCGTCCACCTGCTCGGGACGGTAGCCACGTCCGCGTACGGAGACGAAGCCGTGCTCCGAGGCCGTTGCACCGCTGCTCATCCTGGAATCCCTCCTCCGACGCACCACGCGCGTATTACGCGATTGGCGCACATCTTGATGGATCAAGCGGAAGTGCTCATAACGCGACACTCCGCTCATCTCATCCGCTCAAGGATGCGCTATTCCTGTCGGAAGTCGGAATCAGGGGGCCGCTCCTCCGCAGCGGGGCACGCACGGCCTCGGTGAACGCGCCAAGCCCGCCGCTTCGCGACGGATGTCTCCCACCCGAGCACCCCGGGGCAATCGGGTGGGTGGGCGGGAAGGATCCGCCGCGAAGCGGCGGCACAGGGAAGGCACCCACGGCGCGGCACAGGAACGCGCGAGGCGCCCGAACCCCCGCACAGGGGGTCGAGCGCCTCGCAGATCTACACTGCCCCGCCCAGGGGCGAGCTCAGAGCAAGCCGTCCCACATCTGCTCAAGAAGCACCGACCACCAGCTCTCCGGCGAAGCCAACGCCGCCGGATCAAGGGCAGCCAGCTGCCCCTGGAAGTCGACCGTCCAGCGACCAGCCTGCTCCTGGTTCAACCCGAACCGCAGCCGCCACATGCGGCCAAGGAGCGCCAGGCAGCGCGCGAACTCGGGCAGGCCCGTGTTCACGAACTGCGGCGGCACCGGCGCCCCGCCAGGACCCGCCTCCACCGGCACGGCGACGATGTTCGCCGTGCCGTACTGGACGCAGATCGCGCGGCCGAAGTCGCTGCCCATGACGAGGTACGAACCGGCGTCCGACGCCGGCTGCACCCCGCGCTCCTGCGCCGTCTCGGCGAGCGTCGGCACCGGCCGCCCCGGCTGGGCCTGCGCCCAGAAGAACGGGCCGAAGTCGACGGGCAGACCCGCCACGACGAGCGTGTGCGCCACGAGGTCGGGCACGCCCTGCCGGGAGACCGCCCGCTGGTCGAAGCGGAAGATGCCGGGCCCGAAAGCGCCCACCAGCTCCTGCGCCACGCCCTCCGGCGGGATCGGCGGCGCGGGCTGCACCTGCGGCAGCGGCGCGCGCACCGGCGCGGGGCGCGCCGGACCGTCCGCGACCTGGTGCAACTCGGCCTGGTGCGCGATGAGCTGCTGCATGCCGCCCTGCCGGGACGCGTGGTCCCTGCCGTACGGGGCGATGCTCGTGATCCGCGCCTGCGGCCAGGTCTCGCGGATCATGCGGGCGCAGTACGCGCCCGGCAACTCGCAGGACTCCAGCTCGGTGTGGAGTTCGAGCACCTGCTGCGGCGGCACGTTCATGCCGCGCAGCTCGTGCAGGATCTGCCACTCCGGGTGCGGGGTGCCGGGCGCCGAGCGGCGGATGAGCTGCTGCTCGGAGCCGTCCTGCGCGCGATAGCGGAGTACGGCCTGGTAGCCGGGGCCGACGATCGGCTGACCGGTCGGCGGCTGCGGGTAGCCGTAGGGCTGACCGGGAGCGGGCTGGTGCTGGCCCGGCGCCGGAGGCGGCATGCCAGGAACACCCGGACCACCAGGAGCACCGGGAGCGCCAGGAGCACCTGGGGCCTGCGGCGGCATGGGCGCACCGGGGCCACCGACAGCGGGCCCGGCCAGCATGGTCGCGGCGTGGTGGACGCCACCACCGGGAGCACCAGGGGCGCCGGGAGCACCAGGAGGCTGCGGCGCACCGGGAACACCAGGCGGACCGGGAGGCTGCGGCGCACCAGGAGCACCGGGAGCACCCGGCGGCTTGATCCCACCGGGACCGCCGAGACTCGGGTCCGCCAGCATCGTCGCCGCATGGTGCACGCCACCGGGAGGCGTACCCGGAGCACCGGGCGGCCCAGGAGGCTGCGGCGCACCAGGAGCACCAGGAGCACCAGGAGCACCAGGAGCACCAGGAGCGCCAGGAGCACCCGGCGGCTTGATCCCGCCAGGGCCACCCAGGCTCGGGTCCGCCAGCATCGTCGCCGCGTGGTGGACACCCCCACCGGGAGGCGGAGTGCTGCCGGGAGCGTTCGGCGCCCCCGGCGGCTGCGGCGCGTCCGGAGCCGCGGGCGGCTGCGGTCCGTCGGGGCCGAGCGCGGAGACGAGCTGCGTCGGGACGTAACCGCCCGCAGGGGTGCCCGGAGCACCGGGACCGGACGGCGGCGGCGTACTCCCGGGAGGCATGCCGGGAGTCCCCGGGGCGCTGGGCGGAGGCGGCGTGCTCGCGCCGCTCCCCCGGGCACCACGCGGCGGCTGCGCCTTGCTGGTCGCGGCGTCGGCGATGTCCCCGGCGCCGGGCGGCACGGAGTGCTGAGCCGCGGCGGGCGCGGACCCCTGCGGGTAGCCGTACGCGGACGGGTCGGGAACACCGGCACCCGGAGGCGGCGGCATGTTCACCGCGGCACCGGCGGGCGGCGGAGGCAGGTTCGGGCCCGGAGCCGCCGTGCCCGGGGCGGGCGGCGCCTGCGCACCGGGACCCTGCGGATAGCCGTACGCGGACGCGTCCGGAGCGCCTGCGCCCGGAGGCGGCGGCAGATTCGGGCCGTCGAGGGCGGGCGCGACCGTCGTCGACGGAAGGCCGCTGCCGCCGTGCATCAGCGCGGTCTTGGCCTCCGGCGCCACGCCGGGCGGCGGAGTGTCGTCGTCGTCACCGCCGACGAGCGGCGGCGCGAACACCGTCGCGGGCGCCTGCACCGAGCGGTCGTCGTCGCCGGAATCCGCGTTGGTGTCCGTGCCGGCCCACGGGGTGGCCCCGGCGGGCGGAACCGATTCCCCGGCAGCGGGCCACGGCGTACCGCCACCGGGCGCTTCGGGAGCGGCCGAGGCGGCAGGCGCCACGGGTGCCGCGGGTGTGACAGGAGCCGAAGGCGCAGGCGCGGACGAGGAAGGCGAGTCGGCCCTGCTCGCCGGCTCCGCCCTGCGATCCGGGATGCCCAGCTTGTCCGCCGCCTCCTGGAGCCACTCCGGAGGGCTCAACAGGAACGACGTCTGATTCAGGTCAACTCGCTCCGGCGGGGCCACAGGCGCATCCTCCGGCACCGCGTCCGGGACGCCGTACTCCTCTTCGTACCGGCGGATCACCTCACCGACCGGCAGACCCGGCCAGAGCGAGGCATCGCCGCTGTCGCGCGCGATGACGAGCCGCTGACGGCCGCCGTCGGACACCGGACCGTTCTCACGGTCCTCCGCCCACACGACGAAACCGAGCTCGAACTCCCGCACCCGCACCTCGCGATGCTGGTATCCGGGCACATCGCCGTTGATCCACTCCTCGGCGCGCTCCTGCGCCTGCGCGAAGGTCACCATCGACAAGTCACTCCCCCACCGGGACGGCGCGCGCGAAGCCGCCGTCCACCATCAGGTTCGCCACGGTCTCCAGCTCCGGCGGATTCCCCGCGAGCCGGGACAAGAACGCGTCGAAGTCGTCACCGCACGGCAGCAGCAGCCGCTGCACCCGCTCGGCGGGCGGCCAGCCGTCCGTTTCCGAGACGTCCCGTGCGTCGTCGTACGCGCAGAACCACACCGAACCGATCCGGTCGCCCTTGACCTTCACGGCGAGAATGCCGCCCTGCACGAAACCAACTCCCAGATAGTCCTTGGTGAGATGGTCGCGCAGGCACTTGTTCACGTACACCAGGTCGTTGACCGCGGCCTCGTCCCGCACCGTGAAGAACGGCTGGTCGATCAGGAGGCCGAGCTCCGCGTCGAGGGCCGTGCCGACCGGCGCGCAGCCGCCCGCCGCCTTCAGGAAGGAGCGGTAGGCGCCGGGCAGCCGGTAGCCCAGCTCCTCCTCGGCGCCGAGGATCTCCTGCTCGGTCACCGCGACCGACGACTTCGGCAGCGCGAGATGCGCGGGGCGGGTCTCCTGGAGCGGGCGCGTACCCCGCTTGTTCTGGTCCACCGGCGTCGTGGCGAGCCCGCCGTGGTGCCGCAGGAGCGCCTTCACCTCCACCGGGACAAGATCGAGGCGCCGGCCGCCCGGCACGTGGTGCCAGGTCCAGCCGTGCGGGGTCGCCACCGGCGGAATCGTGTCCCACAGGTCGTGGTCCGCCGCGGCCATCGCCGCGTTCGCGGAGACGTAGTCCGTCAGACGCAGCTCGTCGACGCCGAAACCCTCAGGGGGCTCGGCGATCTCGGCGGCCGCGCGCGCGTAGGCCGAGAAGTCCGGATAGCCGTGCTCGTCCACGCGCACACCCCTGGGATGGCGCGTGGCCCGGACCGGATCCGGGAAGTGCACGACCTGCCCGGCGTAGGCCGCGTTCGGCGGCGCGGCTTGCTGCCCCAGCCGACCTGTCGTCATGGCGGTTGCCCCCTGCGGCACTGTTAATGGCTCTGCGGATCACTGTGCGTGGATTCGCTGTGCGTGGATTGTGCGTACTTCGTCCTGCGTTCCGCAGACTGCGGATGTCGACAGCCTATGCGTAAGGACGACACCGGTCACCGGGCCTCCGGTTCCATGACCAGCAGCCACCGAACCGTCACCGTGCGACGAAAGCCGGGCGTGTCGCGGCGCCCCAGCTTCCGCACCACCCGCCCCATTTGGCAGGCTGTCCCCGCAACGCGGGGGCGTGGCACACGCGGTCACACCGCGAGTTGCGGGGAGGGAAGCACCACCATGCACACGGCACAGACCGGTACGGCAGGACACACAGCGGCCACGACAGCGCCTTCGGCGAGCGCCGAGAACCCCACCGACGCGGGGGACCCGCGCGTCGGCTGGAGCAGCACCTCCGCCCACGCGCCCACGCTGCGCCAGCGCCGCGACGGCATACTTCCCACCGTCGCCGCCGCACTCTCCGTCCGCGGCGCGACGCTCACCTGCACCGCGGGCCGCGGCGAGGAACCTCCCGCTCTGCACCCACTCGTACAGGACTTCCTCGACACCCTCACAAGCGGCCAGCGCGAGCGCTTCACGGGGCGGTGCGCCGAAGCCATCCTCATCTCGCGCCACCTCACGGCGGCCGACAAGAGCCGCTCCAAACGGGCCGCACGAAAACCCATGACCAACGGCGAGGCCCGCAAGGCCCTCAAGCACGCCAAACTCACCACCCGCCGCATCCGCGAGGACGGCGACCCCCTGCACGGCGGCTTCGCCCGCCCGTGCCGCTCCTGCACCGCCCTCACATCGCACTTCGGCGTACGGATCGTGGACCCCACGACACAGGAATCCTGACCCCCACCACCGAGCCGCGAACCGCAACGAGGGCCACCCATGCACACGGAACAGCACACCGAGAACCACCCCGCACCCCAGTCGGCCGCGTCGCCCCGCTTCCCCGTCCCCGTCGACGCCGCCCTGCGCGCCGCGGGCTGGACCCCCGGGCGCTGGGACATAAAGCAGGCCGAGATCTGGGCCGACGTCCTGCGCCGCCACACCTCACCGGCGGGACACCAGCACGCCGTCTTCCCCGCCGCCGTCGAGGCCTGGGCCGAATTCGGCGGACTGCACATCACCCCGCAGGGCCCCGGCCGTCACCTGGCGCCCGCCGCCGTGCACCTCGATCCCCTGTACGGACTCCACCTGGCCCGCACCCTCGGCGACCTGGGCCGCGCCCTCGACAGCGAGGTCTGCCCCATAGGAGAGGAGACGGAGACCCAGGCCCTCCTCGCCATCGACGCGGAAGGCCGCGTCTACAGCCTCGACCACAGCGGCGACTGGTACCTGGGCTCCCACATCGACGAGGCCCTCGCCACCCTGGCGTCGGGCACCCAGCCGGAACGCCTCAGGGCGGGCTGAGCAAGGCCCGCGGCGCACACCGGCGACAGGGCGGCCTAGGCGGCCGCGGGCAACACCGCGGACACCCGGAAGCCGCCCGCGTCCGTCGGCCCCGACACGAAGACACCGCCCAACGCGGTGACCCGCTCCTTCATGCCCACCAGGCCATTGCCACCACTGGGCAGCCGGGCGTCCCCCGGGCCCGCCTCCGGCGGCGGCTCGTTCTCCACCTGCATCGCGATCTCCGCACCGCGGTGCGCGAGCCGGACGTACGTCTTGGCGCCCGCGGCGTGCTTGTGCACGTTCGTCAACGCCTCCTGGACCACTCGGTACGCGGTCTGCTCCACGTCCGCCGCGTACGCACGCGACTCGCCCTCCACGGAGAGGTCCACCGCCATCCCGGCCGCCCGGGACTGCCCCACCAGCTCCTCGATCTCCTCCAGGCACGGCCCGTCCTCGTCCACCGCACGCGAGGCGGCAGCGGCGGCGGCGAACCCCACGGCGGCCAACGGCACCGCATCGGACTCCGACCCGTGCCGGCCCCCCACCGCGGGCCTGCTCTCCCCGGTCCGCAGCACACCGAGCATCTCGCGCAGCTCCGTCAGCGCCTGCCGCCCCATGTCCCCGACAAGAGCGGCATTCTTGACGGCCTTCTCCGGGTCCTTCCGGGCCACGGCCTGAAGTGCCGCGGCATGCACGACCATCAGACTCACCCGGTGCGCGACGACGTCATGCATCTCCCGCGCGATCCGCGTCCGCTCCTCGTTGCGCGCCCACTCCGCCCGCTCCTCGGCCCGCTCGGCCAGGAGCTGCAACTCACGCTCCAGGCTGTCGGCACGCTCCCGCAGACTCTCCATGAGCCGCCGCCGCGCCCCCACATACAGCCCGAGCAGGATCGGCGGCGCGGTCAGGCCGATGGAGGTGGTGATCGCGATGAACGGTATGAACCCCTCCGCGAACCCCAGCTCCCCGCTCTCCATGTCCTGCCGCGTCCGCACCAGCGTCACGATGAGCGTCCCGACCAACGACATCCCGGCGAGCGACCCGATGATCCGCCGGGGCAGCTCGGAAGCGGCCAGCGTGTAGAGCCCGACGACGGTCAGGAAGATCCCCATCTGAGCCGGCGTGATCGCGATGGAGATCAGGACCACGGCAATCGGCCAGCGCCGCCGCAACACCAGCGAGGACCCCGCAAGCACCCCGAACGCGACCCCCACCCCCGTGGGTACCCCCGTGTCCCCCGCGAACGTGATCCCCTCGGCCCCGCACTCCGCGGCCGAGGCCAACGCAAGCCCCACATCCAGCACGGCACTGCGCCGCCGCTCCCACCACCACGGCCCGTTCACGGCCGCGCTGTGGCTATCCCCCGTCGTGGTCATGCCTTCCAGCCTACGGGCGACAAGCCCTCCTTTTCCGGCGAGTTTCCGGCTCAGTGATCGAACGCACGCACGATCAAACTCCCGCAGAGCAGAGACTCGTACCGTCGCATCGAAGGCACTTGGTACGGCATAGTGTTGTCCGCGCATCGGCCCGATCAACCGAATCGGACATGACGCGCAGACCATCCCGGGTCGTCTAATGGCAGGACAAATGGTTTTGGTCCATTGAATGAGGGTTCGATTCCTTCCCCGGGAGCAGCACGGAACGGGTCCTGACCACCACGGTCGGGACCCGCCCTCATTTCCGCCCCACAACGCCCCGGTATCCTGCGGATGTCCACTCCCCGCACATCCGAAGCCGAAGGGCACCCCCGTGAGCGCCAACAGCCCGGCAGCCGTCGTCGTCCTCGCAGCGGGTGAGGGCACCCGTATGAAGTCGGCCACCCCCAAGGTCCTGCATGAGATCTGTGGGCGTTCCCTCATCGGGCATGTGCTCGAAGCCGCGTACGCGTTGAGCCCGGAGCGGCTCGTCACCGTCGTCGGGTTCGCCCGCGAGCAGGTCATCGCGCACCTGGGGACCATCGCCCCGGACGTGCGCACGGCCTACCAGAGCGAGCAGAAGGGCACCGGCCACGCCGTCCGCATCGGCCTCGACGAGCTCGGCGACTCCGTGGACGGAACCGTCATCGTCGTCTGCGGCGACACCCCGCTCCTGACGGGCGCGACCCTGCAGAAGCTGGCCGCGACGCACACCGGCGACGGCAACGCCGTGACCGTGCTGACCGCCGAGGTCCCGGACGCGACCGGCTACGGCCGCATCGTGCGGGACGGCGAGAGCGGCGCGGTGACCGCGATCGTGGAGCACAAGGACGCCACGGAGACGCAGCGCGCGATCCGTGAGATCAACTCCGGGGTGTTCGCGTTCGACGGGCAGCTGCTCGCGAAGGCGCTGGGCAAGGTGCGCACGGACAACAGCCAGGGCGAGGAGTATCTGACGGACGTCCTGGGGATCCTTCGGGAAGCGGGACATCGGGTGGGGGCCGCCGTCGCCGGTGATCATGAGGAGATCGCGGGCATCAACAACCGCGTGCAACTGGCCGAGGCCCGCCGCACCTTGAACGACCGCCTCCTGACCCAGGCCATGCTGGCCGGTGTGACGGTCGTGGACCCGGTGTCGACGTGGATCGACGCGACGGTGACGTACGAGCAGGACGCGCTGGTGCACCCCGGCACGCAGCTCCAGGGCGTCACGCATCTCGGTGAGGGTGCCGAGGTGGGGCCCAACTGCCGCCTGACGAACGTGCGGGTGGGCGCGGGGGCGCGCGTGGACAACACGGTCGCGTACGACTCCGAGGTCGGGGAGCAGGCGAGCGTCGGTCCGTACGCGTATCTGCGGCCGGGTACCCGGCTCGGTGTGAAGGCCAAGGCGGGTACGTACGTGGAGATGAAGAACGCGACGATCGGTGAGGGCACGAAGGTCCCGCACCTTTCGTACGTGGGTGACGCGACGATCGGTGATTTCTCCAACATCGGTGCCGCGAGCGTCTTTGTGAATTACGACGGTGAGGCGAAGCACCACACGACGGTGGGGTCTCACTGCAAGACGGGTTCGGACAACATGTTTGTGGCTCCTGTCACGGTCGGGGACGGCGCTTATACGGCGGCGGGTTCGGTGATCACGAAGGATGTTCCGGCCGGTTCGCTGGCCGTGGCCCGTGGCCAGCAGCGGAATATCGAGGGTTGGGTGGCGCGCAAGCGTCCGGGGAGCGCGGCTGCGAGGGCGGCAGAAGCGGCGTCCGGGGAGTCCAGGAATTCGGCAAACGGAAGCTGACCGGAAACAGGTGCGTCGGACACGGCGTACCGTGATAGGTGCACACCATTTCGGCCGACTCAGCGCACGGGACGCGCAGTTTCGGCAGCGGGAAGAACTCGTCTGAGGAGACAAGTGCTGTGACCGGGATCAAGACGACCGGCGAGAAGAAGTTGATGCTCTTCTCCGGCCGCGCCCACCCCGAGTTGGCCGAGGAGGTCGCACACAAGCTGGGTGTCGGCATCGTGCCGACGAAGGCTTTCGATTTCGCCAACGGCGAGATCTACGTGCGGTACCAGGAGTCGGCTCGTGGCGCGGACTGCTTCTTGATCCAGAGCCACACGGCTCCGATCAACAAGTGGATCATGGAGCAGTTGATCATGATCGACGCGCTGAAGCGCGCGTCGGCCCGCTCCATCACCGTGATCGTGCCGTTCTACGGCTACGCACGCCAGGACAAGAAGCACCGCGGCCGTGAGCCGATCTCGGCCCGCATGGTGGCGGACCTGATGAAGACCGCGGGTGCGGACCGCATCCTCACGGTCGACCTGCACACGGACCAGATCCAGGGCTTCTTCGACGGCCCGGTCGACCACCTCTTCGCGCTGCCGATCCTCGCGGACTACGTGGGTGCGAAGGTCGACCGCGACAAGCTGACCGTGGTCTCCCCCGACGCCGGCCGCGTGCGCGTCGCCGACCGCTGGTGCGACCGCCTCGGCGCTCCGCTGGCCATCGTGCACAAGCGCCGCGACAAGGACGTCGCCAACCAGGTCACCGTCCACGAGGTCGTGGGTGAGGTGAAGGGCCGCGTCTGCGTCCTGGTCGACGACATGATCGACACGGGTGGCACGATCTGCGCCGCCGCCGACGCGCTGTTCGCGCACGGTGCGGAGGACGTCATCGTGACGGCGACGCACGGCGTGCTGTCCGGCCCGGCCGCGGACCGTCTGAAGAACTCCAAGGTGAGCGAGTTCGTGTTCACGGACACGCTGCCCGACCCGGGCGACCTGGAGCTCGACAAGATCACGGTGCTCTCGATCGCGCCGACCATCGCGAACGCGGTGCGTGAGGTCTTCGAGGACGGTTCGGTGACGAGCCTCTTCGAGGAGCAGGCGTAAAGATCCACTTTGGGCTGCGGCCTCCCCGCCGGGTAGACTCACCGAGTTGCTCGGCGAGGGAGGCCGTACTCATTGCAGTACGGTCGTCCGTTATCGACGCGCTCTTCGTAGCAGGCCAGTAGTCGCATGGCCGGGTAACCGACCCCATCCGACATTTCTGATCTGATGTACGAGGAGTGCACATGTCTGAGGTCAAGCTCGCCGCTGAGACCCGCACCGAGTTCGGCAAGGGCGCTGCCCGCCGCATCCGCCGCGAGGCCAAGGTTCCGGCCGTTGTCTACGGTCACGGCGCCGACCCCGTCCACATCACGCTTCCGGGCCACGAGCTGCACCTCGCGCTCCGTACGTCCAACGTCCTTCTCGCCCTCGACATCGACGGCAAGAAGCACCTGGCGATCCCGAAGGCCGTCCAGCGTGACGCCATCAAGGGCTTCCTCGAGCACGTCGACCTGCTGCTCGTCCGTCAGGGCGAGAAGGTCAACGTCGACATCTACGTCCACACCGAGGGTGAGCTCGCCCCGGGCGGCAACCTGCTCGAGCACGTGCTGAACGCGCTGCCCGTCGAGGCCGAGGCCACGCACATCCCGGAGTCGGTCACCGTCTCCATCGCCGGTCTCGAGGCCGGTGCGACCATCCTCGCCAAGGACATCCCGCTGCCCGCCGGCACCACCCTGAACGTCGAGGACGACGTCGTCGTCCTCCAGGTGCTCGCCGCGCAGGCCGAGGAGGCCGCCGAGGCCACCGAGGGTGAGGCCGACGCCGCCGCCGAGGCCTGAGCCTCGACCGCTGTCGCGATCGACTGAGCTCGATCCAGTTCCAGCTGGGCTCGATCCAGTTTCGGCTGGGCTCGATCCAGTTCGGCTGAGCTCGACTCTGCCAACCGCCGCTCCGCGCCCCGTGCGCGGGGCGGCGTTTGGGCTATGAAGGAGACATGCAGATGACGACGGACCCCAGCGCGCCCTGGCTGATCGTGGGTCTGGGCAATCCAGGCCCTGGGTACGCCATGAACCGGCACAACGTGGGCTTCATGGTGGCCGATCTCCTCGCGGAGCGGATCGGCGGCTCGTTCAAGCGCAGCGGGCGTACGCAGGCGCAGGTGCTGGAGGGCCGGATCGGCCCGGTGGGTCCGGCGAACCGCCGGGTCGTCCTGGCGAAGCCGATGTCGTACATGAACGTGTCGGGTGGCCCGGTGACGGCGCTGCGCGATTTCTACAAGGTCCCGACGGCGAACATCGTGGCGGTCCACGACGAGCTGGACATCGACTACGGCACGCTGCGGCTGAAGCTGGGCGGCGGCGACAACGGCCACAACGGTCTGAAGTCGATGACGAAGGCGATGGGCCCGGACTACCACCGGGTGCGGTTCGGGATCGGGCGTCCGCCGGGGCGCATGCAGGTCGCGGACTTCGTCCTGAAGGACTTCTCGTCGACGGAGCGCAAGGAGCTCGGCTACTTCGTGGACCGGGCGGCGGACGCGGCCGAGGCGCTGGTGATCGAGGGGTTGGAGCGGGCGCAGAGCTCGTACAACTCCTGAGCTCCTGAGCGGTTGGCCGAGAGCTGTTGACTCAGCGCAGCGCCATGGCCAAGGATCGCCGCCATGAATCTGCTGCTTCTGGGGCGCCGGACGGCCATGGGCGGGCTCGCGGCGCTGCTGCTCGTCGCGGGATTCTGGGCGTCCTGGGGCACGGCTCAGCACGTGATGCTGGGCGATTCGCGTGAGCGGGGCACGATGCGGGTCGCGCGGTGCTCGTCGGACACCTGCGCCGGTCCCTACGTCCCTTCGACCGCCGGCTTCCAGCCACGCGAGCGTGTCGTGATCGACCGCTCGATCGCGGAGAAGAAGGGGGTCCGGATTCCGGTGGCGGTGAAACCCGGCACCTCCGAGGTCGTGCGCACGGGTGGCCCCGGATTCCTCCACGCGTGGCTGCCGCTGGGCGGAGCGCTGCTCCTGTCGGCGGTGGTGGTCGCGGGCGGCCTGCGCCTGCCCCGCACGGCGTGGGCCCTGGCCTTGGCGGGCGGCACATTGCTGACGGCGTCTTTCGCGACGCTGGCGTTCTGAGGGTTCGCTACCGCTGAGCTGCAACTGGAACGCGCTCAAGCCCGCCGCTGCGCGGCGGATCTTTCCCGCCCACCCACCCGAGCACCCCGCAGTCGCAGGGGGGGGGGACGCCTCAGCCGATCTCTGCACCTCACGCCTCAAGCCCGCCGCTTCGCGGCGGATCACTCCCACCCACCCACCCGATTACCCCGCAGCGCGGGGAAGAGGGTGAGCGGCGGGCTGCTCTGCGACTGCTGAGTTGTCGTACTCGGCCGCCGTTTCGCGGCGATTCTCCCCACCCGCCCGCCCAAGCACCCGGGCAACCCCACCCACCCGACGCGGGGCAATCGGGTGGGTGGGTGGGAAACATCCGTCGCGAAGCGGCGGGACAGGGGCGCCCCCGACGGGCCCGGCGGCGAACGCACCCGCCCCGCGCCCCGCGAGCCCCGGCGCCCCCGCCAGCAAAAATCAGCCGGTGTTCCGCAGCCCCGCAGCCACACCGTTCACCGTGAGGAGCAGTGCGCGGCCCAGCAGCGGGTCCGCCTCCTCGCCTGCCGCCGCCGCGTCCCGCTGGCGCTTCAGGAGTGCGACCTGGAGGTACGAGATCGGGTCCAGGTAGGCGTCGCGGATGCCGAACGTCTGCTGGAGCTCCGGGTGGGAGTCGAGCAGTTCCTCGCCGCCGGTGACGCGAAGGACCTCCTGCACCGTCAGCGCGTGCTCCGCCTCGATCACGTCGAAGACGTGCTTCAGCTCGTCGGGGACGAGCGTGTCCACGTAGTGGCGGGCGATCCGCAGGTCCGTCTTCGCCAGCGTCATCTCCACGTTCGAGATGAAGTTCCGGAAGAAGTGCCAGTGCTCCTGCATCTCGCCGAGCACGGTGTCCAGACCGGCCTCACGCAGCGCCTTCAGGCCCGAGCCGACACCGAACCAGCCCGGCACGATCTGCCGCGACTGCGTCCAGCCGAAGACCCACGGGATGGCGCGCAGGCCGTCGAGCGAGACGCCCGAGCCGGGGCGGCGGGAGGGCCGGGAGCCGAGGTGCAGGTCGGCGAGCTGGTCGACCGGCGTCGACGCGAGGAAGTACGTCGGCAGGTCCGGGTCCTCGACGAGCCGCCGGTAGGCGGAGTGCGCGGCGTCCGAGACGACGTCCATCGCCGCGTCCCAGCGGGCCAGCGCTTCGTCCGACTGGCGGGGAGCCGTGTGCAGGGCCGAGGCCTGCAGCGTCGCCGCGACCGTCAGCTCGAGGTTCTCCCGGGCCAGCGAAGGCACGAGGTACTTGTCGGAGATGACCTCGCCCTGCTCCGTCACCTTGATCTCGCCCTCGAGGGTGCCCCAGGGCTGGGCCAGGATCGCGTCGTGCGAGGGGCCGCCGCCACGGCCGACGGTGCCGCCGCGGCCGTGGAACAGCCGCAGCCGCACGCCGTAGCGGTGCGCGACGTCACGCAGGCGACGCTGCGCACGGTGGATCTCCCACTGCGAGGTCGTGATGCCGCCGAACTTGGACGAGTCCGAGTAGCCGAGCATGACCTCCTGGACGTCGCCCCGGAGCGCCACCAGCCTGCGGTAGGACGGGTCGGCGAGCATCTCGTCCAGGATGACGTCGGCGGCGCGCAGCTCGTCCGTCGTCTCCAGGAGCGGCACGATGCCGATCTTCGCCCAGCCCGCGTGCAGGTCGATGAGCCCGGCCTCGCGGGCCAGGACGGCCGCCGCGAAGACGTCGTCCGCGCCCTGGCACATGGAGATGATGTACGACTCGATGACCTCGGGCCCGAAGACCTGCAAGGCCTTCTTGATGGTGAGGAAGACCCCGAGGGTCTTCTCCCCCGCGGCGTCCAGCGGGGCCGGGGACGGGCCGAGCGGCCTGCGCGAACGCAGCTCCTTGGCGAGCAGCTTCTGGCGGTACTCGCGCGGCATGTCCACGTACCGCCAGGACTCCTCGCCCAGGCGGTCGAAGAGCTGACCGAGCGCGTGGTGGTGGGCGTCGGCGTGCTCACGTACGTCCATGGTGGCCAGCTGCAGACCGAACGCCGCGAGCGTGCGGATCGTGCGGTTCATCCGGCCGTCGGCGAACAGGGCGCCCTTGTGCTCGCGCAGCGACGTCTGGACGAGGGTGAGGTCGTGCAGGAGCTCACCGGTGCCGAGGTAGTCGCGCCCGTCCTCGTGGGCCGTGCCGCGGGCCAGGCGCTCCTTGGTGTTCTCCAGCTTCTGCCGGATGCAGGTGGCCTTGAGGCGGTAGGGCTCCTCGGAGTTCAGCCGCTTGTAGCGCGGGCTGATCTCGGGCAGCCGCTCCAGGTCGAGCTGGAGGGAGGCCTTCAGCTCCTCGGTGGCTCCGGTGTAGCGGATGGAGTTGGAGAGGAAGCCGCGCAGCTCGTCGACGAGGGCGAGCGCGTCGTTGATGCCGTGCTCGTGCTGGAGGATCAGGACGTCCCAGGTGACCTCGGGCGTCACGTTCGGGTTGCCGTCGCGGTCGCCGCCGATCCAGGTGCCGAAGGTGAGCGGCCGGGTGCCTTCCGGCAGCTGGACGCCGACGCGCTCCAGCTCGGCGGTGAGGTCTTCCAGTACGTCCCCGACGGCGCCGGCGTGCAGCTCGTCCAGGTAGTAGATGGCGTTGCGCGCCTCGTCCGCGGGTTCGGGACGGACGACGCGCAGCTCGTCGGTCTGCCACACCAGGTCGATGTTCTCGGCGAGGCGGGTGTCGTGACGGCGCCGGTCGGCCTCGATGACCGGGGTCTCCAGGAGCTCGGCGACGCGGCGCAGCTTGTTGAGGACGGAGCGGCGTGCCGCCTCGGTGGGGTGCGCGGTGAAGACGGGGCGCACGTTCAGGTGCTCCACGGTCTGGCGCAGGTGCTCGGGGTCGGCGTCCTTGAGCCGGTCCGCGGTGCGGGCCAGGAGCCCGCCCTCGGCGGCGCGCCGGGCGCGCAGCTCGCGACCGCGGTGGACCTGCTCGGTCACGTTCGCCAGGTGGAAGTACGTGGAGAAGGCGCGGACCAGCTTGGCCGCGGTCTCCAGTTCGGTGCCACCGAGCAGGCGGGCCGCGGCCTCGCCGTCCTCGCGCGTCAGGCGGCGGACCTTCTCGACCAGTTCGAGGAGCTCTGAGCCCTCCTGACGTACGAGGGTCTCGCCCAGCAGGTCGCCGAGGCGGCGGATGTCGGCGCGCAGCTCGGTGCTGGCTGTGGTGGTCTGGTCGTCGGCACTGCTCACAGGTGCGGCTCCTTGCAGTGTTGAAGCACGTCAGGTCTGGGAGGGGTCCCCGGCCGGATAGGAATCCGTATTCCGGGGAGACAGGGAGATAGAGAGCGGACCGCGCTGTCCGACCGTTTCCGTTTCCAAGGATAGGTGTCACATCGCGGCACGGACTCGCAGCCTCTTGCCGCGAGGTTCCGCGCTGCCATACTTACGACGCCGTAGGTTACGGGACCGTAGATAACGCGGGACCCCGTGACCGTGCGCCCGCCGCACTCGCGCCGTGACCCTCAACCCTCGACCCCACAGGGGACGTGCCCATGACCACATCTTCCGATGCGTATTCCGACACCGATGTGATCGAAGACGCTTCGCGATCGACGACCGACGCCCCCTCCCCGCATTCCGTCCCTTCCGCGACGCTGGGCGGTGAGCAGAAGCGCTCGCTGGAGCAGATCACGCTGCTTCTGTTCATCACCCTCCCGTTCCTGGCCCTGGTCGCGGCGGTGCCGCTGGCCTGGGGCTGGGGGGTGAGCTGGCTGGACCTCGGCCTGCTGGTGTTCATGTACTACCTGGGCTGCCACGGCATCACGATCGGTTTCCACCGCTACTTCACGCATGGCTCCTTCAAGGCGAAGCGTCCGCTGCGGATCGCGCTGGCCGTGGCGGGGTCGATGGCGGTGGAGGGGCCGCTGGTCCGCTGGGTGGCGGACCACCGCAAGCATCACAAGTTCTCGGACGCGGAGGGCGACCCGCACTCCCCGTGGCGCTTCGGCGAGACGGTCCCGGCCCTGATGAAGGGCCTGTGGTGGGCGCACATCGGCTGGATGTTCGACGAGGAGCAGACGTCGCAGGAGAAGTACGCACCGGACCTGATCAAGGATCCGGCGATCCGTGCGATCTCCCGCCAGTTCCTGTTCTGGACAATCGTTTCGCTGGCGATTCCGCCGCTGGTCGGCGGCCTGGTGACGATGTCGTGGTGGGGCGCCTTCACGGCGTTCTTCTGGGGCTCGCTGGTCCGGGTCGCCCTGCTGCACCACGTCACGTGGTCGATCAACTCGATCTGCCACGCGGTGGGCAAGCGCCCCTTCAAGTCGCGCGACCGCTCGGGCAACGTGTGGTGGCTCGCGGTCCTGTCCTGCGGTGAGTCCTGGCACAACCTCCACCACGCCGACCCGACGTCGGCGCGGCACGGTGTGCTGAAGGGCCAGGTCGACTCGTCGGCGCGGATCATCCGCTGGTGCGAGCAGCTGGGCTGGGCGAGCGACGTCCGCTGGCCGTCGGAGTCCCGTATCGACTCCCGCCGGAAGCCGAAGACCGTCGGCCCGGCATGATTGACGACGTGCCGACCGACTCCAGCAGTACCAGCCCCTCCAGCAAAGAGAAGCAGCCCCGGCGTGCGCGCCGGACCCGGATGACGGGTGCCGAGCGCCGGGAGCAGTTGCTGGACATCGGCCGCACCCTCTTCGCCGCCAAGGGGTTCGAGGGCACGTCGGTGGAGGAGATCGCGGCGAAGGCCGGCGTCTCCAAGCCCGTCGTGTACGAGCACTTCGGCGGCAAGGAGGGGCTGTACGCGGTGGTGGTGGACCGCGAGATGCGGGCGCTGCTCGACGGTGTGACGGGAGCGCTGACGGCGGGGCATCCGCGCGAGCTGCTCGAGCAGGCGGCGTTCGCCCTCCTCGACTACATCGAGACGTACACGGACGGCTTCCGCATCCTGGTCCGCGACTCGCCGGTGGCGCAGTCGACGGGCACGTTCGCGTCGCTCATCTCGGACATCGCGACGCAGGTGGAGGACATCCTGGGCCAGGAGTTCAAGACGCGGGGCTTCGACCAGAAACTGGCGCCGCTGTACGCCCAGGCGCTGGTCGGCATGGTCGCGCTGACGGGCCAGTGGTGGCTGGACGTGCGCAAGCCGAAGAAGGCGGAGGTGGCGGCGCACCTGGTGAACCTGGCGTGGCACGGCCTGGACGGCCTGGAACCGAAGCCGCGCCTGATAGGCCACCGCAAGAGCTAGCGCCGGCGCCCCAGAGCGGACACCTGTGCACCGCGGGGTGCCTTCCCTGGCCTCTGGGCCCGCCGCGGCTGGGCGGGGCACCGCGGGGTGCCCCCACCGCCCCGGCCCGCCGCTTCGCGGCGAATGTCTCCCGCCCACCCACCCGATTGCCCGCGGGGTGAACGGGTGGGTGGGCGGGGAAGATCCGCCGCGAAGCGGCGGTTCAGGGCGGGGCGGGGTCGCTGCGGGGCAATCGGGTGGGTGGGCGGGAAGCATCCGCCGCGAAGCGGCGGTTCAGTCTGGAGCGGGGCAGACCCCAGGACCAGCGACCCAGGCGCCCAGCACCACACGCCCCTCCCCCGCTGCGTGAGAGGCATCCGCCGCGAAGCGGCGGTTCAGTCCGGGGCGGACCGCGGCTTTGGTTCCAGGAATTCCAGGCGGTTGCCCACCGGGTCATCCGCGTAGAAGCGCCGGTGGCCCGGCAGGGCGTGGTCCCAGGTGACGGGAACGCCCCGCGAGGCCAGCCCTTCCGCGTACGCGGAGATGTCCCGCACCCGCAGCCCGGGGTGCGCCTTCCTCGCCGGGCGGAAGTCGGCCTCGATGCCCAGGTGCAGCTGGACAGCCCCGGCCCCCGCCAGGAACCAGCACCCGCCCCGCGCAGCCAACGCCCCCGGCTTGGCGATCTCCCGCATGCCCAGCACCCCGCAGTAGAACGCCCGCAGCTCCGGCTCGCTCCCCGGCGGAGCCGCCAGCTGGACGTGGTCGATGCCGGTCAGCATCGGGATCAACCCTCCCTGCGGGCCACCGCGAACACCCTGCGGAAGGGAAAGACCGTGCCCCCTGCCCCCGCCGGGTACGCCTTCCGCAACAGCTCCCCGTACTCGGCGAGGAACTCCTCCCTCGCCTCCGCGTCCCCCGCGTCCCCCGCGAGCGCCGTGAGCACCGGCCGCAGGCCCGTCCCCTTGACCCAGTCGAGGACCGGGTCCTCCCCCTCGAGGAGGTGCAGATACGTCGTCTCCCACGCGTCCACCTCGCACCCCAGCGAGACAAGCCGCTCCAGGTAGGCCGTCGGCGAGAGCACCGCGTCCGCGTGGCGCAGCCGCCCGCCGAGCCGGTCGCGCCAACGCTCCGACTCGCTCAGCTCGCGCATCAGGACGTGGCTGGGGGCGTCGAAGTTGCCGGGGACCTGGAAGGCGAACGTGCCGCCGGGGGCCAGCGCCGCGATCCAGGCGGGGAAGGAGTCCGGGTGTCCCGGCACCCATTGGAGTGTCGCGTTGGACAGGATCAGGTCGTACGTCCCCTCGGGCGGCGCCCAGTCCGACGCGTCCGCCTCCGCGAAGTCCAGGCGGCCGCCCCCTGCCGTGGGTCCCGCGAGCTCCTCGGCCCGGTCCAGCATCTGAGGGGAGTTGTCGAAGCCCGTGACGTACGCCGTGGGCCAGCGCTCGGCGAGGAGGCGGGTGACGTTGCCGGGGCCGCAGCCCAGGTCCGCGATGCGCGGCGCGCGGCCGTCGGCGGTGGCGGGGAGCTCGGGGATGCGGGCCAGCAGGTCGACGAAGGGCCGGGCGCGGTGCCCGGAGTGGCGCAGGTACTGGCCCGGGTCCCACGTGGGGGTGCGGTTGCTGCTGCTGGGGGCGGCGGACATGGGTGGGCCTCCTCTGGGCAAGGACCTCGGACCTCGGGCGTCGTGGACACTTCGGCTCGACTTCGTACCGGCGTCACATCAGCGTCGTACCGGCGCCACGGACGCGTCGTACTGCCATCCTCGACCCGAAGTATCTTGACGTCAAGAGACTTCATGTCGACAGACCCCCTACACTGATCGTCATGGAGGACGAGGTCGACCGTCTGGTCGCAGCGTGGCGCCGGGAGCGCCCTGACCTCGACGTGGAACCACTCGAGGTGCTCAGCCGCGTCAGCAGGCTCGCGCGGCATCTCGACAGGGCCCGTCGGCTCGCGTTCTCCGAGCACAATCTGGAGCCGTGGGAGTTCGACGTACTGACGTCGCTGCGGCGCGCGGGCGCCCCCTATCAGCTCTCCCCCGGACAGCTCCTCACCCAGACCCTGGTGACGTCCGGCACGATGACCAACCGCATCGACCGCCTCGCGAAGAAGGGCCTCGTCGAGCGACTGCCGGATCCCAGTGACCGGCGGGGCGTGCTCGTGCGGCTGACGGAGGAAGGGCAGGACCGCGCCGACCAGGCTCTCGCCGGCCTCCTCAAGCAGGAGCGGGCGATCCTCGCCGAGCTCTCGCGCGGACAGCGGGGCGAACTGGCCGGGCTGCTACGCCAGTTGACCGCCCCGTTCGACAACATCCCCGGCTAGGTCGACCGGCCCCACCCCGGCCCTGCGCGCCAGCGCGACGGCCGCGAGCGTGGAGTGGACGCCCAGCTTTCCCAGGACGTTCTGCATGTGCGTGCGCACCGTGTGCGGGGAGAGGAAGAGGCGCTCGGCCACGGCCTTCCTGCCCAGGCCCGCCACCATGCAGCGAAGGACCTCGCGCTCGCGCGGCGTCAGGGACTCCACCAGGCGCTCGGATTCCGTGCGGTGCTTGCGCGCCGCGGTCAACTCACGCAGAACGCCGGTGAGCAGCGCGGGCGGCAGATGGGTCTCCTCCCGCAGCACGCCCCGTATGACCGTCAGGAGCCGGGACAGGGAGCAGTCCTTGGCGACCCATCCCGAGGCGCCTGCCTGCAGCGCGAGGGCGGCCCTGCGGGGGTCGTCCTTCTCGGCGAGCACGACCGTGCGGACCATCGGCTGGCCCGAACGGACCCCGGCCACCAGGGAGATGCCGTCCACCAGGGAGTCCGCGTTGCCCTCCTGGACCGAAGGCGCGGGGCGGACACCCTGCATGGCACTCGCGGACGCGCCCAGGTCGGCGTCGACGAGCAGCACGTCGTATCTGCGCCCCTCGGCTATCGCCCGCTCCAGGCAGCGCAGCGCGGCGGGGCCGCTGCCCGCCGCGGACACGTCGACGTCGGGCTCCGCCGCCAGTGCCGCCGCGAGCGACTCGGCGAAGATGCGATGGTCGTCGACGACCAGGACTCGGATCCGGACCACTGAAACCCCCTCCCCCAAGCTCTCCTCAGAGAGCAGGGGATACCCCATCGTCGGAGGACATACGGTGCGGGTACGACACCCGGAACGGGGGTCGCCGCAGCCGCACGGCCGCCGCCGTGCTGTGACTGCTACCCCCACGCCGGGCGTCGTACCCGACTGTCTCGCCCCCTGATCAGTGCCGGCCCCCACCGGCACTGCCACTCAGAGTAGGGCCGCACGGCAGGAGCGGAAGGTAATTTACAGAACTGACTGGCCAGCGCGTTTATGGTGAGCCGTATGTTTCGTATTGAGACAGGAGTCGACAAAGAGCGGTCCGCTCTGCTCCTCGCCCGGCTCCAGGAAGCGAACACCGCCGCTTCACCCGTGATCCGCGCGCTGCGCGGCACCCCTCAGGACCGTGAAACACCGCTGGCCGTCTGGCTGATGGAACGCACGGAGGGCCTGGTCGGCGGCCTCGCGGGGCACACCTGGGGCCGCTGGCTCCACGTGAACCACCTCTGGGTCAGCGAGCAGCACCAGGGCGCGGGCCTGGGCGCACGGCTCCTGGCCGAGGCGGAGCGGATCGCGCGGGACGAGCGGGACTGCCTCAACTCCCGTGTGGAGACATGGGACTTCCAGGCGCCCGGGTTCTACCGCGGTCAGGGGTACGACGTGGTGTCGGTGATCCCCGACTACCCGGAAGGGGCCAAGGAGTTCACCTTGACGAAGCGGCTCGGGTAGGCGGGGATCCCGGGAAGATCACACCAGGCGGCGCGCCCCCGCCGAAGGCACCGCGGGGAACACCCGCGGCGGCGTGAAGCCCGCCGAGGTGAACGCCTCCAGGACCGACTTCGTGACCGGCGCCGCGTCCACCTCGTCCACGAGGACGATCGCCGAGCCGCCGAAGCCGCCGCCCGTCATGCGCGCGCCGATCGCGCCCGCCGCGTTCGCGGTGGACACCACCAGGTCCAACTCCTCGCAGGAGATACGGAGATCGTCCCGCAGCGAGGCGTGCCCCTCGGTCAGGACGGGGCCGATCGCCCGCACCTCGCCCGCGTCGAGCAGGCCGATGACCTGCTCCACCCGGTGGTCGTCCGAGACGATGTGGCGGACGTAGCGGCGGATCTTCTCGTCCGTCAGCTTCGCCAGGGCGTCCGGGAGTTGCGCGTACTCGACGTCCCGCAGGTGGGAGACGCCCAGGATGCGCGCGCCCTCCTCGCACCCGGCCCGCCGCTCGGCGTACGCCCCGTCGCCCAGCTCGTGCTTGACCCGGGTGTCGACCACCAGGAGCTGGAGGCCCTGTGCCGCGAGGTCGAAGGGGACCTGGCGTATCGACAGGTCGCGGCAGTCCAGGTGCAGGGCGTGGCCCTCGGTGGCGCACGCGGAGGCCATCTGGTCCATCACGCCGCACGGCACGCCGACGAAGGCGTTCTCGGCGCGCTGGGCGAGGACCGCCAACCGGGGTGCGTCCAGGCCCAGTTCGTACAGGTCGTTCAGGGCGAGTGCCGTGACGACCTCCAGGGCGGCCGACGAGGAAAGGCCCGCCCCGGTCGGCACGGTCGACGCGAGGTGGATGTCGGCGCCGCCGGAGACCGCGTGGCCCGCGTCCCGCAGCGCCCACACCACGCCCGCCGGGTAGGCGGCCCAGCCGCCCTGCCCGTACTTCGACAGGGGCGTCAGCTCGTCGACGCGCAGTTCGGCGACCGGAGCGTCGATGTCCGCCGAGTGGAGCCGCAGGACGCCGTCGGTGCGGCGCGCCACCGCCGCCACCGCGGTGTGCGGCAGCGCGAGCGGCATCACGAAGCCCTCGTTGAAGTCGGTGTACTCGCCGATGAGGTTGACCCGGCCCGGGGCCGACCACACCCCCTGCGCCTCGTACCCGTACAGCTCGGCGAACTGCCCCGCTACGTCCATCAGTTACCCCTTAACCCCTGTTAACGCTGGGCGAACGCCCATGCGTCGGCGACGATGCCCGCGAGGTCCGCGCGGGACGGATTCCAGCCGAGCCGTTCCCGCGCGGTGGCCGCGGACGCGACGAGGACCGCCGGGTCGCCGCCGCGGCGCGGGGCCATGACCTCGGGGATCGGGTGTCCGGTGACCTGGCGGACGGTCTCGATGACCTCGCGCACGGAGAAGCCGTTGCCGTTGCCGAGGTTGCAGATGAGGTGCTCGCCGGAGGTGGCCGCCTCGACGGCGAGGAGGTGGGCCTGCGCCAGGTCCGCGACGTGGATGTAGTCACGGACGCAGGTGCCGTCCGGGGTCGGGTAGTCGTCGCCGAAGACGTTGATCGCCTCGCGGCGGCCCTGCGCGACCTGGAGGACCAGCGGGATGAGGTGCGACTCGGGGTCGTGGCGCTCGCCGTACTGACCGTAGGCGCCCGCCACGTTGAAGTAGCGAAGGGACACCGCGGCCAGGCCGTGGGCCGCGGCCTCACCGGTGATCATGTGGTCGACGGCGAGCTTCGACGCGCCGTACGGAGAGGTCGGGGCGGTCGGGTCCGTCTCGGTGATGGGGGTGCTGACCGGCTCGCCGTACGTCGCCGCCGTCGAGGAGAAGACGAGCCTGCGGACCCCGGCGTCGCGCATCGCCGCGAGCAGCGCCATCGTGCCGCCGACGTTGTTGTCCCAGTACTTCTCGGGCTTCACGACGGACTCGCCGACCTGCGAGAAGGCGGCGAAGTGCAACACCGCGTCGAAGGAGGAGTCCAGCCACTTGGCGGCATCGCGGATGTCGCCCTCGACGAAGGTCGCGCCGGACGGGACGCCCTCGCGGAACCCGGTGGAGAGGTTGTCGAGGACGGTCACCTCGTGCCCGGCCTCGATCAGATGCTGGGCCACCACGCTTCCCACATAGCCCGCCCCGCCGGTGACCAGGTACTTACCGCTCATGAACTCGCTACCTCTCGCAGTCGCTGGGCCGCGGCTTCCGGCGGCACGTCGTTGATGAACACGCTCATGCCGGATTCGGAACCCGCGAGGAACTTCAGCTTGCCCGAAGTGCGGCGAATGGTGAAAAGCTCGAGGTGGAGCGCGAAGTCGTCCCGATTGACCCCTTCGTGCTCCTCCAGGGCGCCGAAGGGCGCCTGGTGCCACGCCGCGATGTACGGAGTGAGCGCCTCGCCCTCGGTTCCACCGTCACCGAAGATCCGGTCGAAGCGCCTCAACAGTTCCAGATAGACCTGGGGAAACTCTGTGCGTGCCGCTTCGTCGAGCCCGAGCAGGTCCGGCACCCGGCGCTTGGGGTAGAGGTGCACCTCGTAGGGCCAGTGCGCGGCGTGGGGGACGAACGCCACCCACTGCTCGGTCTCCAGGACCACGCGCTCGGCGGCCGACTCCTCGGCGACGACGTCGTCGAAGAGATTGCGCCCCGTCGCCTCCTTGTGCGCGGCAAGGGACCGCAGCATCAGGGACGTGCGCGGAGTGACGAAGGGATACGCGTAGATCTGCCCGTGCGGGTGGCCCAGGGTCACGCCGATCTCGGCACCGCGGTTCTCGAAGCAGAACACCTGCTGCACGGAGGGCAGGTGCGAGAGCTCGGCGGTCCTGTCCGTCCACGCGTCGAGGACCAGGCCCGCCTGGTCCTCCGTGAGGTCGGCGAAGGACGAGTCGTGGTCGGAGGTGAAGCAGACGACCTCGCACCGTCCGGCGTCCCCGGCCAGCGAGGGGAAGCGATTCTCGAAGACCACCACGTCGTACGAGGAGTCGGGGACCTCGCTCAGCCGCTCTTTCTCGGAGGGGCACAGCGGGCACTCGTCGGCCGGCGGGTGGTAGGTGCGGCCCTGGCGGTGCGAGGCGATGGCGACCGCGTCGCCCAGGAGCGGGTCCCTGCGGATCTCCGAGGTGGTGGCGATGGGGTCCAGGGGCCTCCGGTCGATGGCGTCGCGCACCGCGTCGTCGCGCGAGTCGTAGTAGATGAGCTCACGACCGTCTGCGAGACGGGTCGAGGTCTTCTTCACGTCCGGGGCTCCTCACCAACACCCACCCAACATAACCGAACATAACAAATCACAAGGCAACAGCATCGTCAATGCGGTCGGAGCCCTGCGTTCGATCACAATCCAACAAAGAACACCAACAGAAGTCTTCAGTTATTGAAGTGAGGAGCGTAGGTTCCGGTCTGATCAGTTCGCGCAACGAAGCGAGTTCACGCATGCAGTCCCCCACACAGACCCTGGCCGAGGGGCTTCGGCTGCCCACCAACGGCCTCGACTACGCGATCCTCGCGATCTACTTCATCGTGGTCCTCGGCATCGGCTTCGCCGCCCGGCGCTCCGTGAAGACCAGCCTCGACTTCTTCCTCTCGGGCCGTTCGCTGCCCGCCTGGGTCACCGGTCTCGCGTTCGTCGCCGCGAACCTCGGCGCCACCGAGATCCTCGGCATGGCCGCGACCGGCGCCCAGTACGGCGTCGCGGTCGTCCACTGGTACTGGATCGGCGCCATCCCCGCGATGGTCTTCCTCGGCCTCGTGATGATGCCGTTCTACTACCGCAGCAAGGTCCGCTCGGTCCCCGAGTACCTGCTCCAGCGCTTCGACAAATCGGCTCACCTGCTGAGTTCGGTGCTCTTCGCGTTCGCCGCGATCCTCATCGCGGGCGTCAACCTCTACGCCCTCTCGATCGTCGTCGAGGCGCTCCTCGGCTGGCCGCAGTGGGTGGCGATCGTGGTCGCCGGCTTCTTCGTCCTCGCGTACATCACGATCGGCGGGCTCTCCTCGGCGATCTACAACGAAGTACTCCAGTTCTTCGTGATCCTGGCCGCGCTCATCCCGATCTGCGTCATCGGCCTCAAGAAGGTCGGCGGCTGGGACGGCATGTCCGACTCACTCGTGAAGGCGCACGGCGAGGACTTCATGAGCGCGTGGGGCGGCACCGGCATCGGTGACGCCAACCCGCTGGGCGCGAACTGGCTGACGATCATCCTCGGCCTCGGCTTCGTGCTCTCGTTCGGCTACTGGACGACCAACTTCGCCGAGGTGCAGCGCGCCCTGTCCGCGAAGAACCTCTCCGCCGCCCAGCGCACGCCGCTGATCGCCGCCTTCCCGAAGATCTTCATCGTCTTCCTCGTGATGATCCCGGGCCTGGTCGCGGCCGTACTCGTCCCGAAGATCGGCACGGCGGGTTCGGATCTGACGTACAACGACGCGATCCCGTACCTGATGCAGGAGCTGCTGCCCAACGGCGTGCTCGGCATCGCGGTGACCGGTCTGCTCGCGGCGTTCATGGCGGGCATGGCGGCGAACGTGTCGTCCTTCAACACCGTCTTCACGTACGACATCTGGGGCAAGTACGTGAAGACGGGCAAGCCCGACGGCTACTACCTGAAGTTCGGCCGCGTGATCACCGCGATCGGCGTCCTCGCCTCGGTCGGAACGGCCTTCATCGCCTCGTCGTTCTCGAACATCATGGGGTACCTGCAGACGCTGTTCTCCTTCTTCAACGTCCCGATGTTCGTGGTCTTCATCATCGGCATGTTCTGGAAGCGCGCGTCGATGAAGTCCGGTGTGTGGGGCCTGGTCGCGGGCACGACCGCCGCGATGATCAACTACTTCTACATCTACAAGCAGGGCGTCATCGACATCCCGACCGACCAGGGCGCCAACTTCGTCTCGGCGATCGTCGGCTTCGTCGCGGGCGCCGTGGTGATGGTCGTGGTCACGCTCTTCACCGCGCCCAAGCCGGAGGCCGAACTGGCCGGTCTGGTCTACGGGACGAGCTCGCCGGACCTGGACGAGCCGCCCGCGGAGGGCGACGACGCCTGGTACCGCAAGCCCGCGCTGCTCGGCTGGGGAGCGATCGTGCTCGCCGCGCTCTGCTACCTGCCGTACTCGCTCTAACCCCGATCGGAGGTCTGGAAGAACATGTCTGAACTGCGACGCGAAGTCTCCGAGCTGGAGAGCAAGTCCGCCACGGCGGCCCGCCTCTTCGACATCCGGCGGATCATCGGTGGTCTGTTCGTCGTCTACGGAATCATCGTGACGATCGCCGGAATCTCACCGTCCGACGCCGACATGAAGAAGGCGGAGGACATCAACATCAACCTGTGGACGGGCCTGGCCATGCTGGCGCTCGGGCTCTTCTTCCTCGGCTGGCTGTGGCTGCGTCCCACGCCGCCCACCGAGGCACCGGAAGACGAGTAACACCCGACACCCCCGGCCGGGGCCCGAGTTCACTGCGCTGGTGACTCGGGCCCCGTCGGCGTCTCCGAGTCGTTCGCGTAGCCCGCGGCGGGCCGTTCCGCGCGGTCGAGCAGGCCGGTGCGGGCGGCGAGCGCCGCGGCCTCAAGCCGGGATCCGACGCCCAGCTTCATCAGGACGCGCTGCACGTGCGTGCGCGCCGTGCTGGGCGCGATCCCCATCCCGGCGGCGATCAGCCGGGTGTCCTCGCCGTCCGCGACCCGCACCAGGACCTCGACCTCGCGCGGCGTCAGCATCTGAAGGAGGCGCTGCCCCTCGTCGTCGGGCTGGGCTGCGGGATTGAGCAGCTCGCTGAAGGCGCCCTGGAGCAGCTGCGGTGCGACGGCGGCCTCCCCGGCTCTCGCCTTCATGATCGCGCGCTCGACGCCCTCGATGCGCTCGTCATGGCGTACGTACCCCGACGCCCCCGCGGCGAAGGCCGCGGCGATGCCGCGCGGGCTGGGCACCGGGCCGAGCACGACCACGGCGACCTGCGGGCGCTCCCGCTTGATCTTCACGACCGGATCGAACATTCCGGGCTCGGCGGGCGTCGCCGTACCGAGCAGGCAGACCTCGGGAGCGCGGCTGATCACCAGCTCCGCCGCCCCGGCCGCGGGTGCGGCCGCGGCGAGCACCCGGTGCCCGCGCAGCTTTAACGCCGAGGCGAGTGCCTCGGCGAGCAGTCGGTGGTCGTCGACCACCATGAGTCGCACACCCATCGAGCAACCCCCCACTTTCCCCCACGAATCCCCCACGGATCGAGGGCCCCCCGGCCCTGCACCCACTCATCCCCCGGAAGCTACACGCTTGTTCGACGTCGCGCGCCCCCTACCGGCGATAAGCGGCCCGGAATGCCTAAATCCCGGCCATGGAGGAGTGAGGGGGAGTACGTGCGTACGGAATGGTCCGCGGGGAAAGCGGAACAGCGCGGAACGGCCCCGCTCCTCATCAGGAACGGGGCCGTCCGGTGCGTACACGGAGGTCACAGGGCCTACTGGGCGACGAATCCCAGGGCCGTGTACTCCTTCTCGTCCTTCGAGTACGGCTTGCTGATCAGCTCCTTGCCGAGGTACAGCTTGCCGTCGCCGTAAAGGAGTTCGTTCGATTTCGGGACCATGCTGCTGATCGCGCTGCCGACGGACTGGGCGGCGGGGGTCTCCAGGAGCTTGGTCTCCTTCATCGTCTTGCCGTTGAGGGAGATGACCTGGGCGCCCTTGTCGTAGCCCGCGTCCTTGTACGCCAGGATGTTGCCGCCGTCCATGCGGATCGGGAACATCTCGCCGTTCTCGCCCGCGTCGGCACGGTCACCGGTGGTCTTCCCGGTGGCCAGCGAGAACGAGATGATCTCGTTCGTCTGGCTGTAGCCGTCACCGCCGCCGTCGTGCTGGCGGGTGGGGACGTAGAGCTTGTCGTTGCCGACCGCCAGCGAGGAGCAGGCGTAGACCACGTTGACCTCGCAGTCGTGGTCGTACTTGCCGTCGGGCAGCGAGATCTTGGCGCGGAGCTCGCCCTTGTCGTCGATCGAGAAGACGTCCGTGACGCCGCTCGCGGTGATCTCCTGGGTGTCCTGGCCGAAGACGACGGGACGGGTCGAGATGATCTTGGCGTTGTCGACGCCCGGCGTCACCGGGTAGGTCCACTTCTCGTCGCCGGTCTTGGAGTCGATGAGCTGGACCTTGAGCTTCTCGTCGCCGTAGTCACCGCACTTCTGGACGGCGACGAGCTGCTCGCCGCCGGCGTAGCCCTCGTCCTGGCACTCGTCGCCGGGGGTGGGCTCCCACAGGTGCTTGCCCTTGGTGATCTCGAAGGCGGCGCCGCCCGCGCTGGATCCGACCGCGACGGTGCTGCCGCTGATGGTGAGCTCCTCGACCCGGGCGGCGGCGCTGCCCTCGTCGATGGTCTCCGTCCAGAGCCGCTTGCCGTTCTTCAGGTCGATCGCGGAGATCTGCGAGCAGGTCTCGTGGTCGCCCTTCTTGCTCCGCTTGCCCTCTTCGTACGCG
Organism: Streptomyces sp. NPDC047525; assembly: GCF_040643025.1. Taxonomy (NCBI): domain Bacteria; kingdom Bacillati; phylum Actinomycetota; class Actinomycetes; order Kitasatosporales; family Streptomycetaceae; genus Streptomyces; species Streptomyces sp. NPDC047525. Next base: position 423,437 of record NZ_JBEYTL010000007.1, on the reverse strand, counting down.
ACCGCGGCGATGCCGTCCTTGGTGACCTCGCGCGACCCCGCGCAGGTCTGGCCCGCGAGCGGCAGGGTCCACAGTTCCTTGCCGTCGGTCGGGTTGTAGCCGACGATCTTGTTGACGCCCGCCTTGGCGTAGACGTCATCGGTGAGCCAGGAGCCCTTGATGCTCCAGACGTCGTCCTTGGGGACCTCCGGCTGCGGGAGCTGCATGGAGACCGTGGCGCTGGTGTTGGACGGGACCTTCTCCGTGCCGGGGCCGCTCGGCCCCTGCTCGTTGCCGCCCTTCCCCTCGCCGCCCTTGCCGTCCTTGCCGCCGGTGGAGCCCTCGGAGCTCGCCTCGGTGTCGTCCTTGCCCGACGTCGTGGCGTAGAAGACACCGCCGCCGACGATCAGGGCGATCGCGACGACCGCACCGGTGATGATCTTCATCTGGCTGCTGAGCTTCGAACCGCCCCCGGCCGGGGCGCCCGGCTGCGGCGACATCGGCATCGTCGGGGGCTGCTGCTGGTAGGCGCCGTAGGGAGGCTGCTGCCCGTACGGGGCCTGCTGGCCGTACGGCTGGGTCGGCTGACCCGGGTAGCCGTAGCCCTGGGGCTGGCCGGGAGGCGGGGTGCCGGGGGCCTGCGGCGCCTGGGGGTAGCCGTAGTTGGGCTGGCCCTGCGGCGGCGGGGGCGGCGTCTGCGGCGGCGGCCCGGCCGGGGGCTGGCCCGCGGGCGGCGTCGGCGGCTGGGCCGGCGGCGGGGTCTGCGGGTAGCCGTACGACGGGTTCGGGGCCGGCTCGGGAGCCTTGCCGAAGCCCACGGGCGGCGGGTCCTGGGGAGCGCCGAAACCACCCGGCGGGGGGTCCTGGGGGGCGCCGAACCCGCCCTGCGGGGGCTCGTTGGGCGGCTGGGGCGGCTGGGTCATGACGTCGATTCCTTGGGGACGAGAGTTGAACTGAGCGACGACGAGGGCGACTTGCCCGCGGAGAAGATCACTTGCCGTAGGCCAGCATCAGCTTCTCCTGGCCCTTTGCGCTGCCCGAGAGCCGCGTGGTGGAGATGTAGAAGCGACCGTCCACGTAGTCGACCGCCTTCGAGTAGAAGCCGCTCTCGATCTCCGAGGTCCCCTCGGGGTTCTTCAGGAGCGTCTTCGGCTGGTGCGAGCCCGAGAGCGGGATCGACACGACCTGGCCGCCGGAGTCGTACGAGGGGTTGACGTAGGCGATGAGCGAACCGCCGTCGACCTTCATCGGCAGCATCGATTCCTCAATCGGGGACTTCGTGCGCCAGGCCTCCTTGCCGGTGGCGAGGCTGATCGCCACGACCTCGTTGGCGCCGGACGTCGCCTTGGTCGGCAGGTAGAGGTTCTTGTCGTCGGTCGTCGCGCCCAGGCAGCCCTGCAGACTCCCGCCGAGGAACGTCGAGCCGTCGCACTCGGGTGCGAAGTCCTCGTCGACGCCGACCTCGGAGCGGGTGTCACTGCTGTTGGGCTTCAGCGTGGTGATGTTCCACTTCTTCTTGTCCTCGTTGGTGAGGTAGATGATCGTCGGGCTCTCGGAGTAGATCCGGCCGATCTTCCAGCCCTTGGGGAACTTCTTCGTCCACACGGCGTCGCCGGTCTTCGGGTCGATCTGCTGCAGCTCGTCGTGCTCGGTGGGCGAGCTCGCCCCGCACGAGTAGGCGACGAGCAGCTTCTTGCCGCCGGCGAAGCCGCTGGGGAAGCAGGTCCCCGGGTCCTTCTTGTCGGCGACGAAGAGCTCCTTGCCGTCGCTCATCCGCAGCGCCGTGCCGGACTGGGAGCGGCCGACCATCAGGGTGTCGCCGGTGAGGGACAGGTCCACGTTGGTGGAAAAGTCGAAGAGACCTTCCTCCTTGACCGGCTTCGCCCAGCCCTTGCCGCCCGTCTTCAGGTCGACGACCTGGATCTGGCTGCACTTGGCGTTGTCCTTCTGGCCGTCCTTGTACGCGACGACGATCTTGTTGTCCTTCGTGATCTGCGGCGTCGTGCCACAGATCTTCTGCGGGAACTTGATCGTCGGCCAGGCGGTGTCGCCCGTCTTGACGTTGTAGGCGGTGATCTCCTTGTACGCGGCCTTGACGGCGATGTCGTCCTTGACCCACATGCCCTTGGCGTCGGCGCCGGAACCGGGCACCTTGGGCGCCTCCTTGTACCAGAGCACCTTCGACTCGCCGGTCTTGCGGCCCGCGTTGAGGTCTTCCTGCTTCTCGTCCCCGTCGCCGCTGCCGTCGCCCGGGTTGACCGGCGCGGAGCCGCTGGCCTTGGGGTCGTCGCTCTTGCCGGCGGCCGGCTTCTTCTTGCCGCCGTCGTCACCGCCGACGACCGCCCAGGCGACGCCGCCGATGACGAGCGCACCGGCCGCGACGGCGGCCACGATCAGACCGGGCTTGCCCTTGAAGGGGTTCTTGCTCCCGCCGCCGGGCGGGGTTCCGGGCATGCCGGGGCCGCCGGGGAACTGCGCCTGCTGCTGCGGGTAGCCGTACTGGGGCTGGGCGTAGGGGCCCGGCTGCGTGGGCTGGCCGTAGGGACCCGGCTGACCGGGCTGCGTGGGCTGGCCGTAAGGTCCGGGCTGGTTGTACGGTCCGGGCTGGCCGGGCTGCTGCGGGTAGCCGTAACCCGGCTGGGCCGGCGGCGGGGTCTGCGGGTAGCCGTAGCCGGGCTGGGGCGCGGGCGGAGTCTGCGGGGCCCCCGACGGCGGGGCCTGCGGTGGCTGGCCGGGCATCTGCGGTGGCTGGCCCGGTGGCTGCGGCGCGGCTCCCTGCTGCGGATCCTGCGGAGCTCCGAAACCGCCGGAGGGCGGTTGGTTGGGCGGCTGAGTCATCAGCGCTTCCCCCTTCACTGATTTTTCGGCACGCCAAGTGGTGCTCAGGCCGACCTTTCTATCACCCTGACCGCCTAGCACAACTGACCGGTCCGTCCCCTGTTCCCAAGGGAGGACCGGCCCGTGATGCGTCCGTTACGAGACCTCTACGCGCTCTCCGCGAGCTCCAGCCAGCGCATCTCCAACTCGTCGCGCTCGCTGACGAGTTCACGCAGCTCCGCGTCCAATTTGGCCACCTTTCCGAAGTCGGTGGCGTTATCGGCGATTTGGGCGTGCAGCCATGTTTCCTTTGTCGACATCTTGTCCAGCTGCCGCTCGATCTTCTGGAGTTCCTTCTTCGCGGCGCGGGCGTCGGCGGAGGAGACGGTCTTCTGCGGGGCGGCGGGTGCGGCGGACTCGGCGGACGATGACGCGGCGAGGGGGGCCGCGGGGGTGCCCGCGTCCGCCATCCGCTTGCGCCGCTCCAGGTACTCGTCGATGCCGCGCGGCAGCATCCGCATCGTGGCGTCGCCGAGCAGCGCGAAGACCTTGTCGGTGGTGCGCTCCAGGAAGAACCGGTCGTGGGAGATCACGACCATGGACCCCGGCCAGCCATCAAGAACGTCTTCGAGCTGCGTCAGCGTCTCGATGTCGAGGTCGTTCGTCGGCTCGTCGAGGAAGAGGACGTTCGGCTCGTCCATGAGGAGCCGAAGGAGCTGGAGCCGCCGCCGCTCACCACCGGACAGATCACCGACGGGCGTCCACTGCTTCTCCTTGTTGAAGCCGAACGTCTCGCAGAGCTGCCCCGCGGTCATCTCCCGGCCCTTGCCGAGGTCGACCCGCTCGCGCACCTGCTGCACGGCCTGCAACACCCGCAGCGTCGGCGAGAGTTCGGCCACTTCCTGCGAGAGATAGGCGAGCTTCACGGTCTTGCCGACCACCACACGCCCCGCCTCGGGCTGTACGTCGCCGTCGGAGCGCTGGGCCTCGGCCATCGCCCGCAGGAGCGAGGTCTTGCCCGCGCCGTTGACACCCACGAGGCCGATGCGGTCGCCGGGGCCGAGCTGCCAGGTCAGGTGCTTCAGGAGCAGCTTCGGCCCGGCCTGGACGGTCACGTCCTCAAGATCGAAGACGGTCTTGCCGAGCCGCGTCGTCGCGAACTTCATCAGCTCGCTGCTGTCACGCGGCGGCGGCACATCGGCGATGAGTTCGTTCGCGGCCTCGATGCGGTACCGCGGCTTGCTGGTGCGGGCGGGGGCGCCGCGCCGCAGCCAGGCCAGCTCCTTGCGCATCAGGTTCTTGCGCTTGGTCTCCTCGGTGGCCGCGATGCGCTCGCGCTCGGCACGCGCGAAGACGTAGTCGGAGTACCCGCCCTCGTACTCGAAGACGTCCCCGCTCTGTACGTCCCACATGCGCGTGCACACCTGGTCGAGGAACCAGCGGTCGTGCGTGACGCAGACGAGCGCCGAGCGCCGCGTCCGCAGGTGCTCGGCGAGCCAGGCGATGCCCTCGACGTCGAGGTGGTTGGTCGGCTCGTCGAGCACGATCAGGTCGGGCTCGCCGATGAGCAGCTTCGCGAGCGCGATACGCCGCCGCTCGCCGCCGGAGAGCGGCCCGATGACGGTGTCGAGGCCCTGCGGGAAGCCCGGCATGTCCAGGCCGCCGAAGAGCCCGGTGAGGACGTCACGGATCTTGGCGCTGCCCGCCCACTCGTGGTCGGCGAGGTCCCCGATGACCTCGTGCCGCACGGTGGCCCCGGGGTCGAGCGAGTCGTGCTGGGTCAGCACGCCGAGCTGCAGACCGCCGTTGTGCGTGACGCGCCCGGAGTCCGTCTCCTCCAGCTTGGCGAGCATCCGGATGAGGGTCGTCTTGCCGTCGCCGTTGCGCCCCACGACGCCGATCCGGTCCCCCTCGGACACGCCGAGGGAGACACCGTCGAGCAGGGCACGCGTGCCGTACACCTTGCTGACTGCCTCGACATTGACCAGGTTGACGGCCATTAACGCTCCAGGGAAGGGGATCGATCGACCTCCAGCGTAGTCGGAGGCGGCGACCACGGGCCCGGCGGCCGTTCCGGAGACGATCAGCCGGTCCGGCGGGCGGAGCCAGGGAGCGACGGACTCCCGGCCCGCTCCACGAGGAGCCAACCCGCCAACGCCATCCCCACCGCCACGGGCGCCGTCATCCGCACGGCCACCACCATCGCCGTACGCCCTTCGAGCAGGCCTCCGAAGCCGACCATGGAGAGCCCGAGCACCCCGAAGAGGCAGAGCACGACCCCCACCGCGGCCGCGGGCCCCGAGGCCGCGCCCGATGTGCCGCCCGGCTCCCGCACCGCACCCGGCTTCTCGAAGCGACGGAACGCCGCGACCAGCAGCCCGGTGACCACCACCGCGGCCGCCATGCGCAAGGGCACCTGCGTCCACCACTGGGCGGTGGCGGGCTCGGGCAGCCGCACGTCCGCCGCGATCAGCGCCCCGTACACCCCGAGCATCGCCGTCAGGTGCCACAGGAACGCCGTCATCGAGACCCCGTTCGCCGCCACCACGCCCCGCCACACCCGAGGGCGCGCCAGCCACCGCACCGCGGGCCCCCGCAGCAGCTCCACCGCGCCCACCAGCCACATCCCGTGGCAGAGCAGCGCGAAGGTCGGCGGTGCCATGTTCGACACGCGCTCGCCGGGCATCCCGACCATGGAGAGCGGATAGGGCCCGAAGGCCACCAGGGCCGCCGCGCCCGCGAGCCCCGTCACGGCCAGGGCGGCGGGCATCCGCAGCCTGCCGTCCGCCCGCAGGAAGCCGAGCTGATGCACGGCGAGCCACACGAAGGCGAAGTTCAGGAACTCCACGTACGGCACGCCGAAGGCGAAGCGCGCCACGTCCACCGCGCCCGCCGCGAGGACGAGACCGCCGAACGCGCCCCACCCGTACCGCTCGTGCAGACCGAGCAGCAGCGGCGTGAAGGCGACCATCGCCAGATAGATGCCGATGAACCACAGCGGCTGGGCGACCAGCCGAAGTGTCACGTCGAGCAACGCACCGCCCTGGCCGAGGAGTTGGACCACCAGGGCGGCGAGACCCCACACCCCTATGAAGACCATCGTCGGCCGCAGCAGCCGCTGGAGGCGGGCCCGCAGGAACACCGAGTAGACGGACGCGCCCGCCTCGGCCTTCCGGCTCAGGGAGCGGTACGACAGCGCGTGCGAGAAGCCGCCGACGAAGAAGAACACCGGCATGATCTGCAGGACCCAGGTGAGGAGTTGCAGCTCGGGCACGACGGCGAGGAGGTTGCCGACCTCGGTGCGGCCGTCGTCCCCGACGGTCACCGCCGCCATCAGCCAGTGCCCGACGACGACCGTGCCGAGCGAGGCGACCCGCAGCAGGTCGATGTACCGGTCGCGCCCGGTGGGCGTCTTCTCGGCCAGTTCGCGAACGCTTGATCCCATGTACGTACGGTCGCGCGCACCGCGGACCGCGCGTCAGCGTGCAGGTACTCAGATCCGCGCCTGAGTACCTGCACGCCTGGAGCAGCTGAAGCAGCTAGAGCAGCGTCGCGCCCGGCGCCGGTGAGTCCGCGACGCGGGCCGTGCGGCAGGTGCCGGAGGCCGAAAGCGCCGCGGCGATCCGCCGCGCGGACGCGGCGTCCGCGGCGAGGAACGCCGTCGTGGGCCCGGATCCGGAGACCAGCGCGGCCAGGGCGCCCGCGTCGGTACCGGCGGCGAGGGTGTCGGCGAGCGAGGGGAAGAGCGAAAGAGCCGCGGGCTGCAGGTCATTGGCGACGGCACCGGCGAGAGCCTCGACATCCCCCTTGCGCAGGGCGTCGAGCAGGGCAGCCGATGCCTTTGGTGCGGGGGCTTGCGGGGTCAGCCGGTCGAACTCGCGGTAGACCGCGGGCGTGGACAGCCCGCCGTCGGCCACGGCGAACACCCAGTGAAAGGCCCCGCCGACCTCGAGCACCTCCAGCTGCTCGCCACGCCCTGTGCCCAGCGCGGCCCCGCCCACCAGGCTGAACGGCACATCGCTGCCCAACTCGGCGCAGATGTCGAGCAGTTCGCCCCGCGACGCGCCGGTCCCCCACAGCGCGTCGCACGCCACGAGCGCGCCCGCGCCGTCCGCGCTGCCACCGGCCATGCCGCCCGCGACGGGGATGTCCTTGGCCATGTGGATGTGCACATCGGCGCTGCGTCCATGACGTGCGGCGAGCATCTCAGCAGCCCTGGCCGCCAAGTTCGTACGGTCCAGGGGCACTTGGGCGGCATCGGGACCGGAGCAGGTCACGCGCAGCTGCTCGGCGGGGGTCACGGTGACCTCGTCGTACAGCCCTACGGCGAGAAAGACATTGGCGAGGTCATGGAAACCGTCCGCGCGCGCGGCCCCCACCGCGAGCTGGACGTTGACCTTCGCGGGAACGCGTACGGTCACGCTCACGCGCCCGCCCCCTTGTGCTCGGCGATCCGCGCGAACTCCTCCACCGTCAGGGCTTCGCCGCGCGCCTGCGGCGAGACTCCGGCGGCGACGAGCGCCGCCTCCGCCGCGGCGGCCGAGCCCGCCCATCCGGCGAGCGCGGCCCGCAGGGTCTTGCGGCGCTGGGCGAAAGCGGCGTCGACGACGGCGAAGACCTCGCGCTTCGACGCGGTGGTCTTGACCGGCTCGGCGCGCCGCACCAGCGACACCAGACCGGAGTCGACGTTCGGGGCGGGCCAGAAGACGTTCCGCCCGATGGAACCGGCGCGCTTCACGTCGGCGTACCAGTTCGCCTTCACCGAGGGCACGCCGTACACCTTCGAGCCCGGGTCGGCGGCGAGGCGGTCGGCGACCTCGGCCTGCACCATCACGAGCGTGCGCTCGATGCTGGGGAAGGTGTCGAGCATGTGCAGCAGCACGGGCACGGCCACGTTGTACGGAAGGTTGGCGACCAGCGCGGTCGGGGCGGGGCCCGGCAGCTCGCGCACGAGCATCGCGTCGCTGTGCACGAGCGCGAAGGATGCGGCCTTCGCCGGGAGCCGGGCCTCGACGGTCGCCGGAAGGGCCCCGGCGAGCACGTCGTCGATCTCGACCGCGATGACGCTGTCCGCGGTGTCGAGCAGCGCGAGGGTCAGCGAGCCGAGCCCCGGCCCGACCTCGACGACCACGTCCTGCGGGCCGACTTCCGCGGTGCGGACGATGCGGCGGACGGTGTTGGCGTCGATGACGAAATTCTGGCCGCGCTGCTTGGTCGGGCGTACGCCCAGGGCAGCGGCCAGCTCGCGGATGTCGGCGGCGCCGAAAAGGGCCCCGGGCTCACTGTTACTCACCACCCCAGGTTACGGGCCCTGGCCCCTGGGCCCCGACCAGACCTCTCCCACCCACCCGCCCGCGACCCCGCATCCGACCCTCGCCGAACAAGCCTTTCCCACCCACCCGCCCGATTGCCCCGCGGTGACGAGCGTTGGGTGGGCGATCGGCCCTCACGCGCCCGTAGTCGGCAGCGCACGTGAGGGGACGTGCCGGTATGTCCGCCCGGAGCACGGTTCGCGGCGCTCCCCCGCCGCAGCAGCCCCGCGGCCACCGGACGATAGCGAGGACGGACATACCGGCGCGGCCCCGCCCCCAAGACGGACCAGCCCCGCAGCAGCCCCCACGAACCAGCAGCCCGCCACGCACGGCACGCAGGACTCCCCCACTGAAGCAGCCCCACCGCAGCAGCCCCCACGAACCCGCAGCCGAAGCAGCCCCGTACAACCGCGCCCCTACAACCGCCCCCCACAGTGCGGCCACGGACTGGCCCCCCGCTGCACGTACAGCTTCTTCGCGCGGAACGTCTGTTCCTCCGCCGGAGCGTCCTGCGGGCGACCCGACCCGCCCAGCCCCTGCCACGTCCGCGTATCGAACTGGTACAGGCCCCCGTACGTCCCCGACGCGTCCACCGCGTTCGGGCGGCCGCCCGACTCGCAGTGCGCCAGCGAGCCCCAGTTCAGGCCGTCCGCCCCCGACACCGAATTCGGCAGCTGCTTCGTCCCCACCTTCACGATCTGCGTCTGCGGCTCCCGCACCACCTCCGACCGCACCCGCCGCGGCTTCTGCTTGACGCCGTTGACCGTCCGCAGCGCGTACGTGACCCGCCGGGTCCCCTGGTGCCCCTGCCGCTCCACGACCTCCGTACCGGCGAACAGCGACGCATCGTCCGTCCGCCGCACGTCGAACGGGATCGGCTCCTCCCGCACCTCCTTACGCCCGGAGATCCGCATGACGGTGACCGTCTGTCCGTCGCGCGGGAAGCTGCCGGGCGCGACGGACGTCGTGTCCTGGCCGTTCAGGGTGATCCCGGACTCCGCGACCGCCTCCCGCACCGTCGCCGCGTTCGTACGGATGGTCCGCTCACGCCCGTCCGCCATGATCGTCACGGTGCGCTCGGTCCGTACGTCGAGATCAAGGCCACCGCGCTCGATCCGCTTGCTCCGCGAGGCCGACAGGTAGGCGCCCTCGGCCCGCACCCCGAGCTGCCGCAGCGCGCCGTCCACCGTGCGCGCCGTCGTCCACACCTCGCGCCGCTGCCCGTCGAGGGTGAGCTTGACCGGCCGGCCGTAGCGGACGGCGATCTCGTCGCCGCTGGCCAGGGCCGTGCTCGCGGTCGGCGCCACGATGTCGTGCGTACCGAAGTCCACGCCTTCGTCCTCGAGCAGCTCCCCCACGTCGTCCGCGAAGGTGTGCAGGGTCCGCGACTCGCCGTCGACACTCAGCTGCACGGCCTTGTCGTTGGCGACGAAGGCGGAGGTGCCGCCTGCCAGGAAGGCGACGACCAGCGCCTGCGGCAGCAGCCGCCGGAACGAATCGGGCCGCCCGGCGGCAGGAGACGAACCCTTCGACCGCCCGCTCGACCGCGGGCTCGACGACCGCGGCTTCGTCTTCTTCCGCCGGGCGGCCCGCCGCGCCCCGGCCCGCCCTCCGTCGGGCACGGCCCCGTTGGCCTGCCGGGGGAAGTAGTCCCCGGCATCAAGCTCAGGCTCCGGCCCGAGCTCCGGCCCAAGCTCCGGCTCAGGCCACAGCCCAGGCTCCGGCTCCGGCTCATAGGTCGTGCCGCCCCCATAAGACGTCTCGTACTGCGGCGCATGACTCACGACGACGCTCCAGCGTTCTCGTTCTGGTCCGGATCGGGCGAGGCGGACCAGAACCTAGCGGAGCAATCGTCACTCTCCAAAGCAGCACGACTACGCAGTGTCGCGGCATTGCCCTGAACCAGGGGGCCGCGGGCGTTATCGGTCAGTAATCAAATGCGCGCGCCGTATTGACCGAGATCGCCTCGGCCATGGCGTCCTCGCCGATACCGCGCACCTCGGCCATGGCCCGCAATGTGACCGGAATGAGATACGGCGCGTTAGGCCGTCCGCGGTAGGGAGCGGGCGTGAGGAAGGGCGCGTCCGTCTCCACGAGCACGAGTTCCAGCGGGGCGACAGCCAGCGCGTCCCGCAGCCCCTGCGCGTTCTTGAACGTCATGTTGCCCGCGAAGGACATGAAGTAGCCGTTCTCCGCGCACACTTGGGCCATCGCCGCGTCGCCCGAGTAGCAGTGGAAGACGGTGCGCTCCGGAGCCCCCTCCTCCTTCAGGACCCGCAGCACATCCTCGTGCGCCTCGCGATCGTGGATGACCAGGGCCTTGCCGTGCCGCTTGGCGATCTCGATGTGGGCGCGGAAGGACCGCTCCTGGGCCGCCTTGCCCTCGGGTCCTGTGCGGAAGTAGTCGAGCCCGGTCTCGCCCACGCCCTTGACCTGCGGCAGCGCGGCGAGCCTGTCGATCTCGGCGAGCGCGGCGTCGAGCGCGCCCTCGCCGCCCGCCTCGCGCGCCCCCTGCCGGGACCAGCCGTCGGGGTCGCCGAGCACGATGCGCGGCGCTTCATTGGGATGCAGGGCGACGGTGGCGTGCACGCTCTCGTACGCGGCGGCCGTCTGGGCGGCCCAGCGCGAGCCCCGCACGTCGCAGCCCACCTGGACGACCGTCGTCACGCCCACCGCCGCGGCCTTGGCGAGCCCCTCGTCCACCGTCCCCGACTGCATGTCGAGGTGGGTGTGGGAGTCGGCGACCGGAACCCGCAGGGGTTCGGGCAGCGGCGGCGCGGCGTTCTTGGCGTCGGAAGGCATGCCCCCGATCCTACGAAGGGGACGTCAGCCCGCCCAAAGAGCCGTCATCCCGCCTTGCGGTGGTGGAAGGGATGCAGCAGCGCCGACAGATGCCAGTGGTGATGCTTGGACTCGTGGGTCTCGGCCGCATCGGCCCCGGCCCCGGACTTGTCCCCCGCCGCCGCGCGCGGCGCGTGATGCCGCTGCATCAGATCGAGCACCGACGACACCTGCCCGGCCCTCATGATCCGTACGACATGCCCGTCGCAGTTCAGGCACGTCGGCCGGGTCAGGGGCGACGGCACACGCTGGCCGTTCGCCACGTACACCACGAATTCCTTGCCCTGGCCGTCCACGTGATGCTCGATCTCGTACGACTGTTCCCAGCCGTGCCCGCACCGCATACAGGCGAAGGCGTACGACTCGTGAACGGTGTTTGTCCTGGATATCGCGTTGGACGCCGTGGTGTCGTGACCGGTGTCGGCGATCTCACTCATGCCAGCTCCTCTTGTCCGCTGGACAAGCGCTGCCGGGCCGGGGATTCCTCCCGGCCGGAAGCGTGGGGACGGGTGCGTCCCCTTTGACCAGTGGACGCCTTTCCCGGAGCGAGCGCATCAGACCTGTCGACAGTTGAAGGCGATTTGGCCTTTCCATAGCCTTCAGGCCCGGTGCGCGGCCCTCACTTTGCTTTTTACGATAGTCCTTTGCCGTCCGATGGGGCGGCCTGAGCCGCATTCTTTGCCGCCACGACCGCATCGAACACGTCGCGCTTGGGTACCCCCGCATCGGCCGCGACGGCGGCGATCGCCTCCTTGCGTCGCTCCCCCGCCTCCTCGCGCACCCGCACCCTGCGCACCAGCTCCTCCGGACCCAGGTCACCTGGGCTTTTCTCGGGTGCGCCCTCGACGACGACGGTGATCTCACCGCGTACGCCGTCGGCCGCCCACTGAGCGAGATCCTTCAGCGAACCGCGCTTGACCTCTTCGTAGGTCTTGGTCAGCTCGCGGCAGACCGCGGCCCTGCGCTCGTCGCCGAACGCCTCGGCCATCGCGACGAGGGTGTCGTCGATACGGTGCGGTGCCTCGAAGTAGACGAGAGTGCGACGGTCCTCGGCCACCTCGCGCAGCCGCGAGAGCCGCTCGCCCGCCTTGCGCGGCAGGAAGCCCTCGAAGCAGAAGCGGTCCACCGGAAGCCCCGAGAGCGCGAGCGCGGTGAGCACGGCGGACGGGCCGGGCACGGCGGTGACCCGGATGTCCTTCTCCACGGCTGCGGCGACGAGCCGGTACCCGGGGTCGGACACCGAGGGCATCCCCGCGTCGGTCACGAGCAGCACCCGCGCACCGCCGACCAGGGCCTCGACCAGCTCGGGCGTGCGCGCGGTCTCGTTGCCCTCGAAGTACGAGACGACCCGCCCGCCCACCTGCACGCCGAGCGCCTGGGTGAGCCTGCGGAGCCGCCGGGTGTCCTCGGCGGCCACCACGTCGGCCGACTCCAGCTCGGCGGCGAGCCGCGGCGGGGCGTCCGCGACGTCGCCGATGGGCGTGCCCGCGAGGACGAGGGTTCCGGGGGACGGGTTTCCGGGGGAATCAGCGCTTCCTGTCACGGTTCCATCCTCGCAGGGGCCAGGGGACGGGACTCACACAGTCGGGTTCCCTACGATGGCGCGGTGACCAGTACCGCGTCTTCCCCGGACACCCGCCAAAGCCAGGCAGCCGAGGAGCAGCAGCCGTCGTGGCAGCACAGGCTGCGCCGCTTCGGCTACGTGGCGCGCACCACGGGGCCCACCGCCGATGTCCGGGCCCGGCTCGTGCCCGCGTACACCGAACCGAGCCCCCGGCTGTGGGCGTCGATCGGCATGCCCAGGAGTTACGCCGATCAACTGGTCCGGTGGTCCGGCTGGATCGGCCCGCTGCTGATCACGCTCGTCGCGGGGATCACCCGGTTCTGGAATCTCGGCAACCCGAAGGCCGTGATATTCGACGAGACGTATTACGCGAAGGACGCCTGGGCGCTGATCCACCGGGGCTTCGAGGTCAACTGGCCCGAGAAGGTCAACGACACCGTCCTGGAGCAGGGTTCGAACGTCACGATCCCCACGGACGCCGCGTACGTGGTGCATCCGCCGGTCGGCAAGTACGTCATCGGCATCGGTGAGTGGATCTTCGGCTTCGATCCCTTCGGCTGGCGCTTCATGACGGCGGTGCTCGGCACCCTGTCGGTCCTGATGCTGTGCAGGATCGGGCGGCGGCTCTTCCGCTCGACGTTCCTGGGCTGTCTGGCGGGCGCGCTGCTCGCGGTGGACGGTCTGCACTTCGTGATGAGCCGCACCGCGCTGCTCGACCAGGTCCTGATGTTCTTCGTGCTCGCCGCGTTCGGCTGCTTCCTGATCGACCGGGACAAGGCGCGCGAGAAACTCGCGGCCGCGCTGCCCAAGGACGAGGACGGGATCGTGCGCCCGGACGCGTACGTCGCCGAGAACCTGCGCCTGGGGTGGCGGCCCTGGCGCTGGGCTGCCGGTCTCTGCCTGGGGCTCGCCTTCGGGACCAAGTGGAACGGCCTGTACATCATGGTCTTCTTCTGCTTGATGACCGTCCTGTGGGACGTGGGCGGCCGCCGCGTCGCCGGCGCCGTGCGCCCCTACCGCGCGGCCTTGAAGCGGGACGTGTTCCCGGCGTTCGTCTCGACGGTGCCGGTCGCCATCGGCACGTACGTCCTGTCCTGGCTCGGCTGGATCCTCTCCCCGACCGACGGCACGGGCGGCTACTACCGCAACTGGGCGGCCACGGACGGCAAGGGCGGCTCCTGGACGATCCTGCCGGACTGGCTGCGCAGCCTGTGGCACTACGAACACGCGGTGTACGACTTCCACGTGGGGCTCTCCTCGCCGCACACCTACCAGTCCAACCCGTGGAGCTGGATCGTCGACGGCCGCCCCGTCTCGTACTTCTACGAGTCGCCGCTGCCCGGCAAGGACGGCTGCCCCTCCGGCACCGCCGAGAAGTGCGCCCGCGAGGTCCTCGCGCTCGGCACTCCGATGCTGTGGTGGGCGGGGGCGTTCGCGCTGCTCTACGTGCTGTGGCGGTGGGTGTTCCGCCGTGACTGGCGCGCGGGGGCGATCGTGTGCGGGATCGCGGCGGGTTATCTGCCGTGGTTCATGTACCAGGAGCGGACGATCTTCTTCTTCTACGCCGTCGTCTTCGTGCCGTTCCTCTGCCTCGCGGTGTCGATGATGATCGGCGCGATCCTGGGCCCGCCCGGTTCCGGCGAACGGCGGCGGGTCGTGGGCGCCGCGGCATCGGGCGTCCTGGTGCTCCTGATCCTCTGGAACTTCATCTGGTTCTGGCCCATTTACACCGGCCAGGCCATTCCCATCGACTCCTGGCGGGCCCGCATGCTCCTGGACACGTGGGTCTAGGAGCATGCGGGTCCAGCGATGTCCATGTAGTGGGCACCTTGGACACCTTCGGATAACAGCTCCCTCGTACGTCACCTCCTCCGCTTAGGGTTCGGGGCGAACCACCCTCCCGGACGCATTCGGGAGGGCTCCTGGGGAGGGGGCGCGCGATGCGCAAAGGGGTAAAGGTCACTCTGGTCGGCGGGGTGTTCGCCGTCATGGTGGGGGGCGCCGGGTACGGCGCGTACAACCTGGTGAACGGCGTGACCGGGGGCGGCGGTTCGCCGGCCGCGGGCCCGGCGGCCGTGAAGACGGGGCCGCCGACGAGCGGCGAGATCGGCGAGGCGACGGAGAAGTTCTTCACCGCGTGGGCCAAGGGCGACGCGGAGGAAGCCGCTTCGTACACGAACAACGCCGAAGTGGCCTCGAAGATCCTGACCGGCTACCGCGAGGACGCCCACCTGACGAAGGTGAAGCTCACACCGGGCAGGGCGACCGGCACGATCGTGCCGTTCTCCGTCCGGGCCACGGTGTCGTACAAGGGGAAGACCAAGCCGCTCGCCTACGACTCCGAACTGACCGTCGTCCGCGGCGAGACCACCGGCCGCGCGCTCGTCGACTGGGACCCCTCGGTCGTCCACCCGGACCTGAAGAGGGACGACACCCTGCAGACCGGCGAGGCCGCGGCGCCTCCCATCCAGGCCGTCGACCGGCACGGCACGGTCCTGGACAAGAAGGACTACCCGTCGCTCGGCCCGGTCCTTGACCAACTGCGCGCGAAGTACGGCGACAAGGCGGGCGGCACCCCCGGCGTCGAGCTCTACGTCCAGCACGCCGACGAGGACGCGGGAACCGAGACGCTCCTCACGCTCGCCAAGGGCAAGGCAGGCCAGTTGAAGACGACGCTGAGCGCGCCCGCGCAGCGAGCCGCGGAGAAGGCGGTGGCGCAGCACGCGAACTCCTCGGTGGTCGCCGTGCGGCCGAGCTCCGGCGAGGTCCTGGCGGTGGCCAACCACCGGGAGGACGAGTTCAACGCGGCCTTCGAGGGCAAGATGGCCCCCGGCTCGACGATGAAGATCGTCTCGGCGGCGACGCTCATCGACAAGGGCGTGACGAAGGCGAGCGGTCCCGCGCCCTGCCCGGACAGCGCGACCTGGCAGAGCCGCACCGTCAGCAACCTGCCGGGGCTGGCCCCGGACGAGAACGCGAGCCTGGCGGACAGCTTCGCGCGCTCCTGCAACACCGCGTTCGTGAAGCTGGTCGACGAGGACGGCATCACGGACGGGACCCTCACCGAGGAGGCGCAGAACCGGTTCGGCCTCGGCCTCGACTGGAAGGTGGGCATCCGGACGGTGGACGGCTCGGTCCCCGCGTCCGGTGGCGGCGACCGCGCGATGAACATGATCGGCCAGGGCGAGGTGCAGATGAACCCCCTCAACATGGCGTCGGTCACGGCGACCGCGATGACGGGAGCCTTCCGGCAGCCGGTCATCGTCGCCCAGGGCCTGGACGACCGTGAACTGGCCCAGGCGGACGGCCTGCCCGCGTCCACGGTCCAGCAGCTGCGCCAGATGATGAACCGCACGGCGGTCAGCGGCACCGGCGCCCGCGCCATGGCCGGGCTCAGCGGCAGCATCGGCGCGAAGACCGGCTCGGCGGAGGTCGACGGCCAGGAGACGCCCAACAGCTGGTTCACGGGCTACCGAGGGGACGTGGCGGCCGCCGCGGTGGCCCAGGAGGGCGGCCACGGAGGGGATACGGCGGGTCCTATCGTGGCGGCGGTGCTTGCCGCAGGCAGTTGAGGTGATTGGTCGGGGGCTTCATGAAAGCCCCCTAGTGTGGGGCCTTCCGGTGCAGAGCTTGGGGGCTCTGGGATCTGCGGAGGGTCAGTGGGCAAGCGAGGGCGCGCCAGCGAGCGCAAGGGCATCAAGAACATCACGGGCAGACCGGGTAATCCCGGTACGCCGGGCACACCTGGCACACCTGGTGCGAAGAGCGCCAAGGTGCACCCCGGTGTGCTCGGCGGCGCCGCCGCCGTGGTCGTGTGCGGCGTGGGCATCGCCGCGTACAGCCTGATCGGCGGCTCGTCCGGCGACGACGGAGACCCGACGGTCGACGAGAAGCCGGTGGCCGCGGGCCCGCCGACGGCCGCCGAGGTCCGTGCCACCACGAACGACTTCCTCGCCGCGTGGGAGAAGGGCGACGTGGCGAAGGCCGCGGCGTTCACGGACGACCGGACGGCGGCGAAGACCGCGCTCACCGCGTACGCCAAGGACTCCCACCTCACGCGGGTGAAGATGGCGCCGGGCAAGCGGGCGGGCGCCAAGGTGCCGTTCTCGGTCTCGTCGACGGTCTCGTACGAGGGAAAGACCAAGCCCTTCGCCTACGAGTCCGAGCTCACGGTGGTGCGCAGGAAGCACGACGGCAAGACGCTGATCGGCTGGCAGCCCTCCGTCGTCCACCCGGACCTGAAGGACGGTGACCGCCTGGTCACCGGCGAGGCCGGGGACCCGCCGATCAAGGCGGTCGACCGGGACGGCGGCGAGCTGACCAAGGCGAAGTACCCCTCCCTCGGCACGGTCCTTGACAGCATGCGCGAGAAGTTCGGCGAGAAGGCCGGCGGCACCGCGGGCGTCGAGCTGCGCGTCGTACGCAAGAACAGCGCGAAGGACGCCGAGAAGTCGGCGACGACGAAGGACGACGCCAAGGCGACGCCCGACAAGACGCTGCTCACGCTCTCCCCCGGCACTCCCGGCACCCTGAAGACGACCTTCGACGCCTCGCTCCAGGCGGCGGCGGAGAAGGAGACGGGCAAGCGCAAGCAGGCGTCGGTGGTCCTGGTGAAGCCGAGCACGGGCGAGATCCTGGCGGCCGCCAACTCCAATCCCAGCGGCTTCAACACGGCGTTCCAGGGCTCGCTGGCCCCCGGCTCGACGATGAAGGTCATCACGTCGTCCCTCCTCCTGGAGAAGAAGCTCGCGGGCGTCGACAAGAAGCACCCGTGCCCGAAGTACGTGACGTACGGCGGCTGGAAGTTCCAGAACGACGACAAGTTCCAGATCAAGGACGGCACGTTCCGCGCGAGTTTCGCCCGGTCCTGCAACACGGCTTTCATCAGCCAGGCCAAGAAGCTTCAGAACGACTCCCTGACCAAGCAGGCGCAGGAGGTCTTCGGTCTCGGCCGCGACAACTGGTCGATCGGCGCCCCGTCCTTCGACGGCGCGATCCCCGTGCAGAGCGACGCGCAGATGGGGGCGTCGCTGATCGGTCAGGGCGGGGTCCGCATGAACCCGCTGAACATGGCGTCGGTGGCGGCCACGGTGAAGTCGGGCACGTTCAAGCAGCCGTACCTGGTCTCCCCGGACGTCGACAAGCGCACGCTCGCGACGGCGCCCCGGAAGATGTCGGGCGCGACGGCTTCGGCGCTGCGGGACCTGATGCACTACACCGCTGTCGCGGGCACCGCGGTGAAGCCCATGTCCGGGCTCGGCTCCGACATGGGCGCGAAGACGGGGTCGGCGGAGGTCGACGGCCAGAAGAAGCCCAACGGCTGGTTCACGGCGTACCGCGGTGATCTGGCGGCGGGAGCGGTGGTGCAGGAGGGCGGACACGGCGGCGACTCGGCGGGGCCGCTGGTGCGGGCGATGTTCCAGGCGGGGCAGTAGTCGCTCCCGCCGGGGCTTGCTGTCCGGTATGCGGATACGTGGTCGCGTGCCCGGTACACGGACCGCTAGCGTGCCGGGCATGAGCGCTACAGAGTCCCCCGCCCACCCCCGCTTCGCCGCCGCCCTGAGCGAGCTCGGCCTCGCCGGACTCGTCGGCGAGGTCCGCCGCTTCCCGGAGGCGACGCGCACCGCCCAGGAGGCCGCGACGGCCATCGGCTGCGAGCTGAGCCAGATCTGCAAGTCGCTGATCTTCGCCGCGGACGGGGTGCCGGTCCTGGTCCTGATGGACGGGGCCTCGCGGGTCGATCTGGAGCTCGTGCGGTGGGAGCTGTGCGCGGCAAAGGTGACGCGCGCGAAGGCGGACGTCGTCCGGGAGACCACCGGTTACGCGATCGGCGGCGTACCTCCCTTCGGGCACGTGACGAAGACGCGGGTCCTCGCGGACCGCTCCCTGCTCGACCACGACGTGGTGTGGGCGGCGGCGGGCACTCCCTACGCGGTCTTCCCCATGGCGCCCAAGGACCTGATCCACCACGCGAACGGCACCCTGGTGGACGTGCGCGAGCTCGCCAAGTGACGCCCCTGGTCACGGCGGCGGTCCTGCTGGCCGCCGTCACGCACGCGAGCTGGAACGCGATCGCGCACCACATCACCGACAAGCTGGTCGGCTTCACCCTCATCTCCGGCGGCGGCCTGCTGATCGGCCTGCTGATCGCCCCGTTCGCGGCGATACCGGCGGCCGGGGCATGGCCGTACCTGGTGGTGTCGGCACTCATACACATCGGCTACTACGCCCTGCTCATGAAGTCGTTCAAGCTGGGCGACTTCGGCCAGGCGTACCCGATCGCGCGCGGCACGGCGCCCCTGGTGGTCACCGTCCTGGCCGCGGTCTTCGCGGGCGAGGTGCCGGACGGCTGGCAGGCGGCGGGAGTCGCGGTCTCCTGCGCGGGCCTGACGGGGCTGGCGCTCTGGGGCATACGAGGATCGGGCCGCCGCCCCGACTGGGCGGCGATCGGCGCGGCGCTGGCCACGGGTGTCTCGATCGCGGCGTACACGGTGGTGGACGGTCTCGGCGTCCGAGCCTCCGGCTCCTCCATGGGCTACATCGCGTGGCTGATGATCCTGGAGGGCCTCGCCATCCCGCTGTACGCGGCGTACCGCTGGCGCGGCGAACTGGTGGGCCGGTTGCGGCCGTTCGCGGCGGTGGGGCTGCTGGGGGCGGCGCTTTCCGTGGCGGCGTACGGCCTGGTCCTGTGGGCCCAGACGAAGGCGGACCTGGCGCCGATCTCGGCGCTGCGGGAGTCCTCGATCATCGTGGGCGCGGCGATAGGGGCGATCTTCTTCAAGGAGAAGTTCGGGGCGCCGAGGCTTGTGGCTGCGGGGTTGATGGTGGCGGGGATCGGGTTGATGTTGCATGCGGGGTAGGGGCATTTTCCCTTTTCCCCAACCCCGCCCCTTCCCGGCTGCATCTGTTGGCGGCTCCGCCGGGAAGGGGCGGGGTTGGGGACAAAGCCCCTACAACAGCCCCCGCAGGGCCCGCACCAACCCCTGAGCCCGCGGATCCGCCGTAACCCCCTTGTTCATCCCGTTGGTCACGTAACCGAACCCCACCCCCGACTCCGGATCGGCGAAGCCCAGCGCACCCCCGCGCCCGGGGTGACCGAACGACCCGCTGCCCAGCAGGGGCGACGCACCCCCGTGCAACATGTAGCCGGGCCCGAAGCGCGTCTTCACCACCAGAACCCGATCCGCCCCCACGGACACCTCACCCCGCGCCAACGCCACCGTCTCCGGAGTGAACAACCGCACCCCACCGTCGACTTCACCGATCAGCGAGGCGTAGAACCGCGCCAGTGACGAGGCCGTCGCGATGCCGTTGGACGCGGGCAGAACCGCGGCCCGGTACGCCGGGTCGTTCTCATCCGGTGACGGGGTGATCGCCCCGAAGGCCCGCTGGGTCAGGGAGTCGGGGTCCGCGTAGGCCTCGGCGACATTCCGCCGGGGACGGATCTTGAGGCCGCCCGGAGCCACCGGCGCCGAAATGCGCCCGATCCGCCCGACCCGCCCCGCCTCCCCTTCCGGAAGCCCGATCCACAGGTCGAGGCCGAGCGGCCCGGCGATCTCCGAGGCCACCCACTCCCCGATGGACCGCCCCGTCACGCGCCGCACCAACTCCCCGGTCAGCCAGCTGTACGTCTGCGCGTGGTAGCCGTGGTCCGTGCCCGGCTCCCAGAACGGGGCCTGGGCCGCGACCGCCGCGGCGGCGAAGTCGGCGTCGGCCGCTTCCGCGGGCGTCAGCGGACGGTCGAGGGCGGGCACCCCCGCCCGGTGCGCGAGCACATCGCGGACCAGCGCCCCCTCCTTGCCCGCCGCCTTGAACTCCGGCCAGTAGGACCCGACGGGCGCGTCCAGGTCCAGCTCTCCGCGCTGGTGGAGGAGGAGCAGGACAGCGGCGGCCACACCCTTGGTGGCCGAGCGCACGACCTGCGCGGTCCCGCGCTCCCAGGCCCCGCCCCCGTCGAACGACTCGGTGCCGCCCCACAGATCCACGACCTTGCGCCCGTCGCGATAGACGGTGACAGCGGCTCCCCGCTCCCCCAGCTCACCAAAGTTGCGAACGAAAGCATCACGAACCGGCTCGAATCCGGCAGCCACCGTGCCCTGCACGGCACCACCCGACTCCGCGTCCACGTCCGCGCCCATACCCGCCTCCACACCGTCACTCATAGCAAGGCGAACAGTCGCGCCCACCCATCGATTCCCCACCGAGCGCCCCAACGGCCCTTCAGATCGAAACCGAAACGGAGCCCCTCCGCACCCCGGGCAACCACACGCCCCTTCCCTCGCTCTGACCGCAGCCAGTAACCTCTCACCCTCGTAGTCAGGGGCGCACGAAGGTGTCGGGGGGCAATACATGGGGGGCAATCGTCCGGCGGATTGGCATGTCCTTGACTTGGACAAGGACCCGACTCCCGGTGATCCGGACCGGGTTCGGAACCTGGCGAAGAATCTGCATGACTTCGCCGACGATGTGTCGAAAGTCCTCCGCGACATCAAGGGGATGGCGGGCGAGGACGCGATCCTCACCTGGGCGGGCAAGACGGCGGAGTCCTTCACGGCGGAGTTCGAGGACGCGCCGGGCAAGCTGAAGAAGCTCAAGAAGAGCTACGAGATGGCCGGCGACGCCCTCTCCACCTACTGGCCCGAGCTGGAGCGCGCCCAGGCCCTCGCCGACAAGGCCCTGGTCAAGGGCCGCGAAGCACAAGGTGACTTGTCCTCCGCGCAGACCCGGCTGACCTCCGCGGACTCGTGGATGGACAAGGCGGGCAAGGAAGCCGACAAGTACAAGGACGACAAGGACTCCGGCAAGGACGTCCCCAAGCCGGACCCGGACAAGGTCAAGGCCGCCACCCGCAACGCCAACTCCGCCGAAAAAGCCCAGACGGCGGCCAAGTCCGACGTCTCGGCGGCGAAGAGCAACCTCGATGCCGCGAAGAAGATGGCCGAGGACGCGCGCAAGATGCGCGAGGACGCCGCCGGGACCGCGAAGAAGAAACTCGAAGACGCCTCCGACGCGGGTATCCAGAACCGCAAGTGGTGGGAGGAAGTCGGGGACTGGGTCACCGACAACTGGGACACCATCGTCGCCGTCTGCAAAGTCGTCGTCGCCGTACTCGGCATCATCGCCATGATCATCGGCGGGCCCATCCTCGGCGCCATCGTCCTCATCGCCGCCCTCGTCGTCCTCGCCGACACCCTCAACAAATACGCCAACGGCGAAGCCTCCCTATGGGACGTCGCCTTCGCCGCCCTCGACTGCATCCCCGGCATGAAGGGCCTCACCTCCCTCCGCGGCCTCGCCAAGGGCCTCAAGGGCATGAGGATGGGTCTCAAGGGCGGGCTCAAGTCCATGGGGCGGCAGATGAAGAAGCTCTTCACCTGCGGCGACCCGGTCGACATGGCCACCGGTGAGATGGTGATGGCCGCGACCGACATCGAGCTGCCCGGCGAACTTCCGCTGGTCTTCCAGCGCAGTCACCGCAGCAGCGTGCGCAGTGGCCTTTTCATGGGCCCCAGCTGGACCTCCACCCTCGATCAGCGGCTGTCACTCGATGAGACAGGCGTGCAGTTCGCCACGGACGACGGGATGATCCTGCACTACCCCGTTCCGGTGGCCGGAGCCGGTGCCGAGCCGCCCCTCGAAGGTCCGGTCTGGCCCCTGAGCTGGGATGGAGCCCCGGGCGGCGAGCTCACGGTGCACCAGCCGGAGACCGGCACGACACTGCGCTTCCGGCCGTTGCCGGGGCAGCCGCCCACCGCCCTGCCCCTCGCCGAGATCAGCGACCGCAACGGCAACACGATCGCCTTCACGTACGACGCCGCGGGCCTGCCGCAGGAGATCGCCCACCACGGCGGCTACCGCATCGCGGTGACCTGCGAGAACAGCCGCGTCGTCGCCCTCACCCTGGCCAGTCATCCGGACCGGCCCACGCTGATGCGCTACGGATACGACGAGCACGGCGACCTCGTGGAGATCTACACGTCGTCGGAGCGACCGCAGCGGCTGTCCTACGACGACGCGCACCGCGTCACCGGGTGGGAGGACCGGAACGGCACCTGGTACCGCTACGAATTCGACGCCGCAGGTCGGTGCACCGCGACGTACGGCATGGAAGGAGTCCTCAACTACGCCTTCTCCTACGCGGATGGAGCCGACCGGACACGGACGACGACTGCCGTCAACTCCCTTGGCCATGCCACGGCCTACCGGTTCAACGACGCCTGCCAGCTCGTCGCCGAGACGGACCCGCTGGGCAACACCTCGGTCATGGAGTGGGACCGGCGCGACCAACTCCTGGCTGCCACCGACGCGTTGGGCCACACCACGCGCATGGAGTGGGACGCCTCCGGCAACCGGACGGCCGTCCACCTGCCGGACGGCACCCACACGTCCGCCCGCTACAACTCCCTGAACCTGCCGGTGGAGGAGACGGCCCAGGACGGCGCGGTCTGGCGGCAGGAGTACGACGAGCGCGGCAACTGCGTCTCGGTCACCGTGCCCGATGGGGCCACCACCCTGTTCACGCACGACGGGACGGGCGCCGTGACCTCGGTGACCGACGCGACCGGCGCCACCCAGCGATTCGTCAACAACGCGGCAGGGCTGCCGGTTTCGGAGACGGACCCGCTGGGCGCGGTCACCCGCGTCGTCTACGACCCGTTCGGCCGGGCAGTCGAGGCCACCGACCCGATGGACGCCACCACGACGCTGGCGTGGACGGTCGAGGGCCACCTCGCGAGCAGGACGGACCCGGACGGCGCCACCGAGTCGTGGACGTACGACGACGAGGACAACCGGCTCAGTCACACCGACGCCGTGGGCCGCGTCACCCGCTTCTCGTACGCCCCCTTCGGCCTGCTCGCGTCGCGCACCACGGCGGACGGCGTGCGCCACGAGTTCACGCACGACACCGAGCTGCGGCTCACCAGGGTCACCAACCCCCACGGCCTCACCTGGGACTACGAGTTCGACGCCGCCGGCAGGCTCGCGTCGGAGACCGATTTCGACGGACGTACGCTCGCGTACACCTATGACGCGGTCGGCCGCCTGACGAGCCGGACCAACCCGCTCGGGCAGGTCATCTCCCTGACGTACGACAGCGTGGGCTCACCGCTCTCGAAGACCGTCGACGGCAGGACGACCACCTACTCCAACGACGCCGCGGGCCGCCTCCTGCGGGCCGCGGGCCCGGACGCGACGCTCACCTACCGGTACGACCGCAGCGGGCGCATCACGGGCGAGGCCGTCGACGAGCGCGCACTGCGCATCGCCTACGACGCGGCGGGCCGCCCGACGGTGCGCACCACGCCGTCGGGTGTCACCACGGCGTACACGTACGACGCGGTCGGCAACCGCACCACGCTCACCTCGTCGGGCCGCACCTTCTCGTCCTCGTACGACGCCCTCGGCCGCGAGACCTCGCGGCGGCTCGGTGCCGAAGGACCCAGGATCGGGCGGACGTGGGACTCGGGCGACCGGGTCACCGGGCAGACCCTGACGGCGCCGGGCGCCGCACGGCCGCTGAAGGCGCAGTCCTTCACCTACCGGCCCGACGGCAACCTGACCGCCCTCGACGACCAGGACACCGGCCGCCGCACCTTCGACCTGGCCACCAGCGGGCACGTCACGGCGGTCCGCGCCGCCGACTGGACGGAGTCCTACGCCTACGACGCCGCGGGCAACCAGACACGGGCCTCGTGGCCCGACCGGATGCCGGACGAGGAGGCGCGCGGCGAGCGCTCCTACAGCGGCAACCGCGTGACCGGCGCGGGTTCCGTGCACTACGAGTACGACGCGGCGGGGCGTGTGGTGCTGCGCCGCAAGACGCGGCTCTCCCGCAAGCCGGACATCTGGCGCTACGGCTGGGACGCCGAGGACCGCCTCACCTCCGTGGTCACACCGGACGGGACGGTCTGGCGTTACCTCTACGACGCGGTGGGGCGCCGCACGGCGAAGCAGCGGCTGGCCGCGGGGCAGGCCGCCGGGTCGGATCCGGGCGCGGCGGACCTGGAGGTCGTCGAGGAGGTGCTCTTCACCTGGGACGGGCCGCACCTCGTCGAGCAGACCACGGCCTCCACCGGAGCCGGCGGCCCCGAAGCGGTCACGCTCACCTGGGACCGCGACGGAGTACGCCCCCTGGCGCAGACGGAACGCCGGGTGTCGGCCGATGCCCCGCAGGAGGTCATCGACGAACGCTTCTTCGCGATCGTCACCGACCTCGTCGGCACGCCCACGGAACTCGTCTCCGAATCCGGTGACATCGCCTGGCACGGCGATGCCACGCTGTGGGGCATCACCGCGTGGAACGACGAGGCGGCCGCCTACACGCCGCTCCGCTTTCCCGGACAGTATTTCGACCCCGAGACCCAGCTCCACTACAACTATTTCCGGCATTACGACCCCGCGACCGCGCTTTACATCAGCCCGGACCCGCTCGGAATGGACGCCGGGCCCAACCCTCGTGCTTATGTGCTCAATCCGCTGGGTTGGATAGACTATTTGGGTCTTCTGACCTGTCGGCAGAACGCACGGCGGCTGCGCAGGAACATGCGGCGGGAAGGGCGCGGCCCGGCGCGTGGTGAGGCAGCGGCTCACCTCGTGCCATCGGGTGGCACGCACGGCCACTGGGCACCGGGCGTCCGCAGCCGTGCCCTTCTGGACAGATACGGAGTGAATATCAATGACGCAGCCAACGGCATCCCGCTCGGGCATCCGAGCCCGCACAATTACACGCACCGCGGGCCTTTCCTCACCCGTCTCAACGACCGTCTGCACGCGGTGGAGGCGGACCGCCTCGCCCGCGGATTCGGTGACCGCGCGATTCGTACGGAACTGCGGCGCGAACTCCGGAGCATCGGCCGTGAGGTCTCGTCGGAGCTCGCGACCGGACAGCCCGGTCGCGGGGCTTTCTGGACGGCGACGGCGCCGTGATGTCTGAGAACTCTTCGAACGCCCAGAAGCCGCTTTCCGTATACCGATTGATGCCCCGCATGACCGCCGTGCGGAATCTTCAGTACGACCGCTCGCTGGTCGGCCTGATCCGCTGGCAGATCAACGGATCCGTTCCCGCGGACGCGCCGACGTCCATCAGCGGTGAATGGGTCGGGGATCCGCGGGAGCGGGCATCCGAATTCCCGTCGGGGACTCCCGGGGCACCGGCGCTCAGCAGGCGGGTCGCGGATCAGTGGCGGGACGAACTGCTCAGGGCTGGACGTCTGCTGCCGGTCGACATCGTGAGCGCGGACCCCAAGGCATCCGATCCGGGTGAGTACGTGCTCTACCTCGTCGAGAGCGTCGTCGACTGTGTGGACCTGCGGAGGTCGTCGAAGCCGAAGAAGACGACGGGCGAGTTCAAGCAGGCGGTCTTCCTGCCCGACGCCGTGCCCTCCGATCTGCCCGCGTTCCGCCTGCCCCAGTTCCCGGGCGGCGTCCATTGGAACGGCTGGGCGGTGGACCGCCTGACCGAACTGCTCGGTGACCGCGCCTCCGACGTCGAGGCCCGCCTGGTGTGGTCCGAGGACCCGGCGCTCACCCCGCACCCCAACCCGTGGGGCTTCTGACTAGCCGGGGGTCCGGGCCTTGACCGTCTTCGGGTCGAAGCCGAACGGCAGCTCGAGCCGATGCGCCCCCATCAGGTCCTCGTCGCCGAGCAGCTCTCCCGTCGGCCCGTCCGCCGCGATCACGCCCTCGCTCAGGATCAGGGCCCGGGGGCAGAGTTCGAGTGCGTACGGCAGGTCGTGCGTGACCATCAGGACCGTCACGTCCAACGACCGCAGGATGTCGGCGAGTTCGCGGCGCGATGCCGGGTCCAGGTTCGAGGACGGTTCGTCCAGGACCAGGATCTCCGGCTCCATCGCGAGGACCGTCGCCACCGCGACCCGCCTGCGCTGGCCGAAGGAGAGGTGGTGCGGCGGGCGGTCGGCGAACTCCGCCATGCCCACCTGCGACAGCGCCTTGTGGACCCTGGCCTCCAGTTCGGGGCCGCGCATCCCTGCCGCCGCCGGGCCGAACGCCACGTCCTCACGCACCGTCGGCATGAAGAGTTGGTCGTCGGGATCCTGGAAGACGATGCCGACCCTCCGCCTGATCTCCGCCATGTGCTTCTTGCCCACCGGGAGGCCCGCGACGGTGACCGTGCCCGCGCCGCCCGTCAGGATGCCGTTCAGGTGCAGGACGAGCGTCGTCTTGCCCGCGCCGTTCGGGCCGAGCAGCGCGACCCGCTCGCCCCGGCCGATCGTCATGTCGACGCCGAAGAGCGCCTGGTGCCCGTCGGGGTAGGCGAAGGCGAGGCCGGAGACCTCCAGGGAGGCGGGTACAGGGGCTTGAGCGGTCACAACATCCATCCCAGCAGGCAGACGACAAGGGCGGCACCCGGCAGGGCGAAGGCGTACGTCCACTGTGCACGCGAGGCGGTCACCTCGTCGATCACCGGCATCGAACCGGCGTAACCCCGGCTGACCATGGCCAGATGCACCCGCTCGCCCCTCTCGTACGAGCGGATGAAGAGCGCGCCCGCGGACTTCGCGAGGACGCCCCACTGCTGTACGCCCCGCGCCTCGAAGCCGCGCGACTCGCGTGCGATCTTCATGCGGCGCATCTCGTCCGTGATCACGTCGCCGTACCGGATCATGAACGAGGCGATCTGGACGAGCAGCGGCGGCAGCTTCAGCCGCTGGAGGCCGAGCAGCAGCGAGCGCAGTTCGGTGGTGGAGGCGAGCAGCACGGACGCCGCGACGCCGAGTGTGCCCTTGGCGAGGACGTTCCAGGCGCCCCAGAGGCCGTTCACGCTCAGGGACATGCCGAGTACGTCGACGCGCTCGCCCTCCGCCACGAACGGCATGAGCACCGCGAACGCCACGAACGGGACCTCGATGAGCAGCCGCTTCAGGAGGAAGGGGGGCGGGACGCGGGACGCGTACGCCACCGCGCCGAGCAGCACCGCGTAGAGACCGAACGCCCACATCGCCTCGCGCGGTGTGGAGACCACCACGACCACGAAGCAGAAGACCGCCGCCAGCTTGGTGTGCGGGGGCAGCGCGTGCACCGGGGAGTGGCCGTGCCGGTAGAGCCGGTGGGCGTGGCCCGCGCCCATGTCAGGCGTTCTCGGAGACCGACGTCGTCGACGCCGGGTCCGTGTCCGTCGTACGGCGGCGGCGCAGCGCCCAGAAGACCGCAGAGCCCGCGACGACGGTGACGCCGACGCCGATGATGCCCGCGAGGCCGCCGGAGAGGCGGCTGTCGGTGATGTCCTTGACGCCGTAGTCGGCGAGCGGGGAGTCCGAGGTGGCGTGCTCCTCGGCCTTCTTGTCGATGCCCTTGTCGTGGGCGACCTTCTCCAGGCCGTCGGGGTTCGCGGAGGCGTAGAAGCTGACGAAGCCCGCGAGGACGAGGGAGGTGACCAGGCCCGCGATCCACACCTTGCGGTGCGACCGGGCGGCGACGGGGGCGGGGGCCTCGGCCACGGGGGCGTCGACCAGTTCGCCGTCGACGCGGAGCTTGAGCTTCTGGGTCAGGCCGCGGGCGCCGTACACGAGGTCGGGCCTGACCGCGATGACGGCGCCGACGGTGAGCGCGGTGATGGCGGCCTCGCCGATGCCGATGAGGACGTGCACGCCGATCATGGCCGTGGCGACCTTGCCGATGGAGACGTCGGTGGTGCCGCCGAGCGCGTAGAGGAACGTGAAGGCGACCGCGGCGGCGGGCACGGAGAGCAGCGCGGCGACGAAGGAGGAGGCGGTGATCGAGCGGCGGGTGCGCGGGAGCACCTTCACCAGGCCGCGGAAGACGAGATAGGCCACGACGGTCGTGACGATCGCCATGTCCGTGATGTTCACGCCGAGCGCGGTCAGGCCGCCGTCCGCGAAGAGGACGCCCTGCATGAGCAGGACGACGGACACGCACAGGACGCCCGTATAGGGGCCGACGAGTATCGCGGCGAGCGCCCCGCCGAGCAGGTGTCCGCTGGTGCCCGCGGCGACCGGGAAGTTCAGCATCTGCACCGCGAAGATGAACGCGGCCACGAGGCCGGCCAGCGGCGCCGTCCGTTCGTCCAGTTCGCGCCGTGCGCCACGGAGGCTGACGGCTATCGCTCCGGCGGCGATGACCCCGGTGACGGCGGAGACGGGTGCGTTGATGAATCCGTCGGGGACATGCATGCGCGCGCTCCTGGGCAGGACAGGAAGAGGAAGGCAGAGCGGATCGCTCGTGAACCGTTCAATGATAGTGCCTTGTTGCGAACGGTTTGCAAGAGCGGTGCTTACCCAGTTATCCCGGTCACACTTGGAGCAGGAATCGGAATATATGGGACATTAGAGGGCAGAAGGCACGTGATGGTGAGGAGTTCGCGATGTCCGCAGTAGAGCAGTTCGCACGTGCCCACGTCGTCACGGACTCCCCTGACGACCAGCTCACCGTCCCCGCCGTCCTCCGGTACGACCCGGAGGCCGACCCGCAAGCGGTGCGGATCGGCCTCCCTGGTTCACCCGAGGGTTCCCATGAATGGACCTTCGCCCGGCAGCTGCTCGAACAGGGCCTGCGGGCCCCGACCACCAGCGGCGATGTGCACATCTGGCCCTGTGGGCGGGTCCAGACGGTCATGGAGTTCCACTCCGCGCAGGGGGTGGCGGTCGTGCAGTTCGACGCTTCGGCGCTGATCCGCTTCCTGCGCCGCACGTACGCGGCCGCCCCCGTTCCCCACTGACGCGCGGGTCACACGCGCGGGTCAGACGCGCGCGAGCTCCCGGTCCTCGTCCGAGGGGCCCTGCGTGCCGGCCTCGTCGGCGTCACGCAGCCCCTCGCCCTCGACGTCGACGTTCGGCAGCGCGCGGTCCAGCCACTTCGGCAGCCACCACGCCTTCTTGCCGAGCAGCGCGAGCACGGCCGGGACCAGCGCCATGCGCACGATGAACGCGTCGAAGAAGACGGCGATCGCGAGACCGAAGCCGATCATCTTCACCATCTGCTCGCTGGACCCGATGAACCCCGCGAAGACGGCCATCATGATCACGGCGGCCGCCGAGACCACGCGTGCCCCGTGCCGGAAGCCGGTCACGATCGCCTGGCCGGGCCGCTCCCCGTGGACGTACGCCTCGCGCATGCGCGTCACGAGGAAGACCTCGTAGTCCATCGCGAGGCCGAAGACGACGCCCACCATGAAGATCGGCATCATGCTCATGATCGGGCCGGTCTGCTCGACGCCGAAGAGCGAGCCGAGCCAGCCCCACTGGAAGACCGCGACGACCGCGCCCAGGGCCGCGAGGACCGAGAGCAGGAAGCCGAGCGCCGCCTTGAGCGGGACCAGGATCGAGCGGAAGACGACGATCAGGAGGAGGAAGGCGAGGCCGACGACCAGTGCCAGGTAGGGCAGCAGGGCGTCGTTCAGCTTCTGCGAGACGTCGATGTTCATGGCCGTCGTGCCGGTGACCATGACGCTCGCGCCGGTGTCGGACTTGATGCCGGCGCCCGCGTCGCGGATCGAGTGGACGAGGTTCTCGGTCTCGATGCCGCTGGGCTTGGAGGACGGGACGACGCTGATGATCGCCGTGTCGCCCGCCTTGTTGATCATCGGCGGGGCGACCGAGAGGACGTCGTCGAGTCCGGAGATCGTCTTGGTGATCTCACCGGCCGCGGCCTTCGGGTCGTCGGAACCCTTGAGGTCGGCGACCGTCATCAGCGGGCCGTTGAAGCCGGGCCCGAATCCGTCGGAGACCAGGTCGTACGCCTTGCGCTGGGTCGTGGACGTCGGCTGTGCGCCGTCGTCCGGCAGGCCCAGTTCGAGGGAGGAGACGGGCAGCGCCGCGGCGCCCAGGCCGATGACACCGACGAGCAGGACGGTGAGCGGACGGCGGACGACGAAGCGCGCCCAGCGGGTGCCGAGGTTGTCCTTCGGCTTGGCGCCCTCGACCGCCGCTGCCGCGGCCTTCTTCCTGCCACCGCCGAGCGCCTTGCTCTTCTCGCCCGTGGGCTTGACCTTCTTGCCCGCGTAGCCGAGCAGCGCCGGGATCAGGGTGAGGGCGATGAGTACGGCGATGACCACCGTGCCGGCGGCCGCGAAGCCCATCTTGGTGAGCATCGGGATGTTCACCACGGCGAGGCCGACCAGCGCGATGACGACGGTGAGCCCGGCGAAGACCACGGCCGAACCGGCCGTCCCCACGGCGCGGCCGGCCGCGTCCTCGCGGTCCCTGCCGTCGGCGAGCTCGCCGCGGTAGCGGGAGACGATGAAGAGCGCGTAGTCGATGCCGACCGCGAGGCCGATCATCATGGCGAGCGTGGAGGTGGTCGTCCCCAGGTCGAGCGCGCTGGCGAGCGCGGTGATCGAGGAGACACCGATGCCCACGCCGATCAGCGCGGTGAGCAGCGGAAGACCCGCCGCGATCAGCGAGCCGAAGGTGATGACGAGGACGACGGCCGCGACCGCGATGCCGATGATCTCGGTGGCCCCGGTCTCGGGCATGGCCTGCAGCGCGTCGCCGCCGACCTCGACCGTGAGCCCGGACTCCCGCGCCTGGTCGGTCGTCTTCTCCAGCGCGTCACGGCTCTCGTCGGTCAGCTCCATCGAGGTGACCTTGTACGAGACCGAGGCGTACGCGGTGGAGCCGTCCTTGCTGACCGTCTTGGTCCGGAAGGGGCTGTCCGCCCTGGCCACCTCGTCCGAACCGGACTTGAGGGCGGCGACGGTCTTCTGGATCTCGGCCTTGTTGGCCGGGTCCGTGACCTTCTCGCCGTCCGGCGCCTTGAAGACGACACGGGCGCTCGCGCCGTCGGCCTTGGCCTCGGGCACACGCTCGTCGAGCAGGTCGAAGGCCTTCTGGGCCTCCGTCCCCGGAATGGAGAAGGAGCTGGAGGCTGCGGTGGGCGCGGACGCGGCGCCGACTCCGGCGAGCGTCAGGAGCGCCACCCAGATCAGGGCGACGAAGTGCCGTCGCCTGAAGGCGAGTCGGCCCAGTTTGTAAAGGAAAGTGGCCACGAGGGCGTACTCCCGGTCAGGTCGTGGTGTCTACAGGGCAGGGGGGATCAGCCCGACGACGTGAGCGGTCGCGTCAGGTGGAGAGGGTGGGGAGGGTGGCCCCGTGAGGGGGCCGGTTCAGACGCCGAGAGCGGGGAGGATCACGGCGTCGATGTAGGAACGGAGGAACTCACGGTCGACCGTGCGGTCCTCGATCAGGTCACGGGCGACGAAGCCGCCGACCATCATGTGGATGACGTAGCCCAACGCGGGGTTGTCCGCGGCCACTTCGCCGCGCTCCACGGCCCTGCGCAGCAGTTCGTTCAGGCCGGTGATCTCCGGCTCGATGAGCAACTGCCTGAGCGCCTGGTGGAGTTCGGGGTTCTCGTGAATGGCATGGAACAGGCTCCGCATCAGCGCGGCGTCCCGCTCCATCTGACAGTCGTCCGAACGGTTCGCGGACTCCAGGAGGTCACCGCGGAGGGACCCGGTGTCGATGTCCTCGATGGACACCGGCTTGTTGGCCCGCAGCGCCCTGACGATCAGCTCCGGCTTGCTCCCCCACTGGCGGTAGAGGGTGGCCTTGCTGGATTTCGTGCGGGCCGCGATGGCGTCCATCGTCAGTGCTTCATAGCCGACCTCGCGGAGCAGATCGAGCACGGCCGCATACAGCTCGGCCTCACGCTCGGGCGTGATCCGGCTGCGCCGCACCGTTGCCGCCTCAGCCATGATCCCTCCGCTCCTCGTCGGCTGTTCCGTACGCCATGACTGTACCCGCGGCCTTAACGAAACGAAACCGTTTCGTACGTGTGCTGCGTCACGCGCTCCGCGGCTCCGCACTCCCTTCCGCCCCCGTGTACGAGTTGCCGGGCCCTGCGCACCGGAAAAGCATGGTGAAGTGACCGACGCGCGCGATGAAGCCCATGCTGACCACGCCTACCTGCGATTTCCGCACCTCAGCGGCGACCGTCTCTGTTTCGCGGCCGAGGACGATCTCTGGGTGGCCCCGCTGAGCCCCGGCGGCGCGCCCGCGGGCCGGGCCTGGCGGGTGACCGTCGACCGGACCAAGGTGAGCCACCCGCGCTTCTCGCCGGACGGCCGCCACATCGCGTACACGACATGGCGCAGCCTCGACCCGGAGATCCATCTCGCCCCGGTGGACGGCGGCCCCTCCCGGCGGCTCACCTACTGGGGGAGCACGGACACCCGGGTCTGCGGCTGGTCCCCCGACGGCGACATCCTCGCCGTCTCCTCGCACAACCAGCCCTTCTCCTACTTCTGCTGGGCCTACAGCGTGCCGACCGACGGCTCGCCCGGCGGAACGCTGCCCTGGGGGCCGGTGTACGACATCGCGGTCAACGACATCGACGGGGAGCGCAAGACACTCCTGCTCACCGGGAAGCCGCCGCACGAGCCCGCCGCCTGGAAGCGCTACCGGGGCGGGGCGACGGGCCGCCTGTGGCTGCACGGCGAGCAGCTCCTGCCCGACCTCGACGGTCATCTGGACGCCCCGATGTTCGTGGACGGCAGGATCGCCTTCCTCTCCGACCACGAGGGCGTCGGCAACCTCTACTCCTGCCTGCCGGACGGCTCCGACCTGCGGCGGCACACCGACCACGACGCGTTCTACGCCCGGCACGCGTCCAGCGACGGCACGCGCGTCGTCTACCAGTGCGCGGGCGACGTCTGGCTGGTGGACGACCTGTCCGCCGGCTCCGTGCCGCGCCGCCTCGACGTACGCCTGGGCGGGCCGCGCGCCGGACGCCGGATCTATCAGGTGCCGGCCGCGCAGCACGTCGACTCGCTCTCCGTGGACACGACGGGCCGGGCCAGCGCCGTCGTCGTACGCGGCAGCCTGTACTGGCTCACGCACCGGGACGGGCCCGCCCGCACCATCACGGACACCCCCGGCGTGCGCGTGCGGCTCCCGGAGATGCTCGGCAAGGGCGGGCAGGTCGCCTACGTCACCGACGCGGAGGGCGAGGACGCCGTCGAGATCGCCTATCTGCCGCGCGCCAGCGGCGAGCGCGAGCCGCGCAGGCTGGCGCAGGGCGAGCTCGGCCGGGTCCTCGAGCTGCTCTCCGACCCGGACGGCGAACGGCTCGCGATCGCCTCGAACGACGGCAGGCTCCTCCTGGTCGACGCGACAGAGGAGTCGAACGGCGAGGTGACGGAGCTGATCCGCTCCATCAACGGCCCGGTCCGTGACCTGGCGTTCTCGCCGGACGGGGCCTGGCTGACCTGGTCGCACCCGGGCATCGGCCGCTCCCTCCGGCAGATCAAGATGGCCCGCATCCACGGTCCGGGCGCCCGGACGATCGTCGACGTGACCAACGGCCGCTTCGAGGACGAGAACCCGGTCTTCACCCGCGACGGCCGCTATCTGGCGTTCCTGTCCTGGCGCGGCTTCGACCCGGTCTACGACGTGCACACCGGCGACCTGTCCTTCCCGCTCGGCTGCCGCCCCTACCTGGTCCCCCTCTCGTCGGCGACCCCCTCCCCCTTCGCGCTCTCCCCCGACGGCCGCCCTGCGGCGGGCGGGCTCGACCCCGCCGACGGCGGATCGGAGGACGGCGCGGTGATCGTGGAGGTGGAGGGCCTGGAGAGCAGGGTGACGCCGTTCCCGGTCTCGGCGTCGAAATACTCGGCGCTCCACCCCGTCAGCGGCGGCGGCCTCGTCTGGCTGCGCTGGCCGATCTCGGGCGCGCTCGGCGAGACCTTCGCCAACCCCTCGGACACCTCGGGCCGCCCCACCCTGGAGTACTTCAACATCACCAAGGGCAAGAAGTCCGCGCTTGTCGACCACCTCGACTGGTTCGCGCTCAGCGGCGACGGCTCGCGGCTCGTGGTGGTCGACGAGGGCGATCTGCGCGCGGTGCCCTCCACGGAGGCCGGTGACGCCGACACGACCGTCTGGATCGACCTGCGCCGCATCCTGCACGAGGTCGACCCGGCGGCCGAGTGGCGCCAGGCCTACGACGAGGCGGGCCGCCTCATCCGCGCCTACTTCTGGGAGCCGCACATGTGCGGCATCGACTGGCCCGCGATCCTGGACCAGTACCGGCCGCTGGTGGAACGGGTCGCGTCCCCCGACGAGTTCGCGGACCTGCTCCGCGAGGTCCTGGGCGAGCTGGGCACGTCCCATGCGTACGTGACCGCGGCCCGCCGCAACGAAGGGCCACCCCACTACCAGCGGGCGATGGGTCTGCTCGGCGCCAACCTGGTGTGCAGGGACGGCAGTTGGATGATCAAGCGGATCCTGCCGGGCGACTCCTCCGACTCCAAGGCGCGCTCGCCGCTCGCGGGCGCGGGCATCCGCGAGGGCGCGGTCCTCACGCACATCGACGGCCGCCCGGTGGACCCGGTGGCGGGCCCCTTCCCGCTGCTCGCGGCCGCGGGCGGCACGACGGTGGAGCTGACGTTCCAGCCGGCGGAGCGGGAGGGCAGGGCCAGGCGGGTGGCGATCGTCCCCCTCATCAACGAACGCCCCCTGCGCTACCAGGACTGGGTGGCCAAACGCCGTGAGGTCGTACGGGAGTTGAGCGCGGGCAAGTGCGGCTACCTGCACATCCCCGACATGGGCGGCTCCGGCTGGGCGCAGTTCAACCGGGACCTGCGCCTGGAGGTCTCGCGTCCGGCCCTGATCGTGGACGTGCGCGGCAACGCGGGGGGCCACATCAGCGAGCTGGTGGTCGAGAAGCTGACGCGGAAGATCCTGGGCTGGGACCTGACACGCAACGCCCAGCCGGTGTCGTACGCGTCGAACGCGCCTCGAGGCCCTGTGGTGGCCCTGGCCGACGAGGCGACGTCATCGGACGGCGACATGATCACGGCGGCCTTCAAGCTGCTCGGCCTCGGCCCCGTGGTGGGCCAGCGCACGTGGGGCGGCGTGGTGGGGATGACCGGGCGGCACGTGCTCGGTGACGGGACGATCATCACGGTGCCGATGAACGCGGGGTGGTTCGACGCGTACGGCTGGTCCGTGGAGAACCACGGCGTGACCCCGGACCTGGAGGTCCTGCGTACGCCCCTGGACTGGGCGGAGGGCCGGCACGCCCAGCTCGACGACGCGGTGGGGGTGGCGCTCGACCTCCTGGCACGGCAGCCCGCGGCGACTCCGCCGGGCCTGGACGACGTGCCGGACCGGCGGCGGCCGAAGCTTCCGCCGCGGGGGTAGCGGGGCGTCCCGGGCAGGGCTTTTCGCGGGTCGTCACTGCCGGTCATTGATCGAAATGCGAGGAATGTTCCCCCATGTAAGTCTGGTCGAGGCCCTTCCAACCTCACCCTCTAGGAGTGAACCGCATGGGCATCAAGGACCAGTTCCAGGACAAGGCCAACGACCTCTCCGCCAAGGCGAAGGGCGCCATGGGCGGCGAGAAGGACGAGGCGAGCGAGCGCGCCTCGCAGGCCCGCGACGACGCACAGGAGCGCGGCTCGCAGGCCCAGGAGCAGGCGCGTGAGCGTTCCGCGAACGCCCCGGACCAGGCCCGGGAAGCGGCTCAGGAGCAGCAGGACAAGTTCAACCAGGACTACGACGCCTGACGCTGCGCCGAGCTTTGACCAGTGGGGCCCACCCGGGACGCCGGGTGGGCCCCACCGCTGTGGGGGCGCGGTGCGCCTCCTGCCCGCCCGGCAGCAGGACCCAAGGAATCAACTACCGCCCCGCACGGCCCTGCTCATCGGCGGAGCCCCCCGCCCCCACGAGCCCCGTGGAGACCGACCCGAGCCGGGGCTCGAACCTCCGCATCTCGCGCTGGCCCACCGAGCCGATGACCCCCGGCAGGTATCCCCGGATGCCCTGCATCCCCCGCAGCCACCACTGCGCGTACACATGGCTGGACCGGCGCTCGATCCCGGCGACGATCCGGTCCACCGCAGGACCCAGCGGGTACGTCTTGCTGGCCGGCCACGGCAGGCGCTGCCGCAACTCCCGCATCACGTCGTCCTGGTCCGCGCCCCGCACCATGTCCGTGTCCGTCCAGGACAGGTAACCGACGCCCACCTTCACGCCCTTGTAGCCGACCTCGGCCCGCAGACAGTGCGCGTACGCCTCGACGCCCGACTTCGAAGCGCAGTACGCCGTCATCATCGGCGCCGGCGTGATCGCCGCCAGCGAGGCGATCTGGAGGAGATAGCCGCGGCTCTCCATAAGGACCGGCAGGAACGCCCGGCCCGTCACCGCGCTGCCGATGAGGTTGACCTCGATCACCCGGCGCCACGCCTCGGGGTCGGACTCGACGAACGGCCCCCCGTTGGCGACGCCCGCGTTGGCGACGACGATGTCGACCTTCCCGAACCGCTCCTTGACCTCCTGGGCGACCCGGGCCATCGCGACATGGTCCGTCACGTCCGCGTGCCAGGCCTCTGCCTCCGTGTGCAGCCGCCCCGCCACCTGCTTCAGCTCGTCCGGCTCCAGGCCGACGAGCGCGATCTTCGCGCCCCGCGCCGACAGCTTGCGCGCGAGCAACTCACCCACGCCCCGCGCCGCCCCGGTGACGACCGCGACCTGACCCTCCAGGCTGACCTTGCTCATGCGCTGCTCCCCTCAAGTCCCTGGACCTGCGACTGTGACTCGTCCACCCGTACGTACGACTCCACGAGATCCCTGATCCCCGCCGTTATCGCCTCCGGCGCCTCGACCGGCGTCATGTGACCGAGCCCCGGCAGCTCGGTGAGACCGAGGGAGTCCGGCAGCATCGAGGCGATGCGCCGCGCGAGCGTGACCGGCGTCATCCGGTCGGCCGTGCCCGCGACGACCGCGGTCGGCACCGTCAACTCAAGGACGCCCGCGTCGAGTTCGAGCTCGTCGAGCACATGCGACCAGCGGTAGCGCACCACCCTCGGGCACCCGTGCACGATCCGCGCGCACACATCGACCCGCTCCGGGGATGAACCGGCGCCCATCGTCGCGTACTTGAGGATCTTGCGCGCCATCGGCGTCACGGGCCCCAGCGGCGCCTTCGCGCCGAGGATCGACCGCGTGATCCGCGTCCGCAGCCAACCGGCCCGCATCGGCACCACGAGCGACTCGGCGACGAGCCGCGAACTCCCCGTGCTGCACAGCAGAACCGCCGCCGCGTGCTCCCGGAACCCGGGCCGCGTACTCGCGGCCATGATCGTCATGCCGCCCATCGAGTGCCCGGCGAGCACAGCCCGCTCCCCGGGCTCCAGCGTCGCCGCCAGCACCGCCTCCAGGTCGTCGGCGAGTGCGGTCGTGCTGTAGCCCTCGACGCCGTCCGGCGCGGCACTGCGCCCGTGCCCCCGCTGGTCGTACGCGATCACCCGGTGGTCGACGGCCAGGTCACGTATCTGCGCCGCCCAGAAGGCGGTCGAGCACGTCCACCCGTGCGCGAGCACCACCGCGGGCGCGCCCTCGGGACCGTGCACCTCCGCGTGCAGCCGCGCGCCGTCCGCCGACACGACGGTCAGCTCCCGCGCGGCGGAGGGCGGGGCGAAGGGTCCGCTCGTCACATGCGTCAGCCTGCTCATGCCCCCGCCTCGACCTTCTTCGTCGTACGCGATGCCTTCTTCCCCGTAGGGGACTTCGCCACCGCATTCGTACCCGCGTCCACGTCCGCCTTCGGCGGCCGCACCACCTCGTACTCGGCGAGATCCACCCGCCGCGTGGCGCCCCTGAACTCGGTCGTCGTGCCCGGCCAGATCGTCGTGTTCACGCCGTTCTCGTCGAGGTACCAGCTGTTGCAGCCGCCGGTGTTCCACACGGTGCGCTTCATCCGCTCCTGGACCTTGTCGTTCCAGGCATGCACGGCGCTCGTCCGCACGGCGAGCGCGGCCCGGTCGCCGCCCCCGGGGGGAGCGAGCAGGTTCAACTGCCGCATGTAGTCGGCGAGATAGTTCAGCTGGGACTCGATCATCAGGATCATCGAGGAGTTGCCGAGGCCGGTGTTCGGGCCGATGACCGTCATGAAGTTGGGGAACCCTGCGGCGGTCGCGCCGCGCAGGGACTTCATCCCGTCCTTCCAGGACTCCATCAGCGTCCCGCCGTCGGCGCCCACCACACGGTTGGCGATCGGCATGTCCGTCACATGGAATCCCGTACCGAAGATGATCACGTCGACCTCGGTCTCGGTGCCGTCCGCGGCGACGACGGTGTTCCCGCGCACCTCGCTGAGCCCGCTGGCGACGACATCGACATTGGGCTGTGCGAGCGCCGGGTAATAGGTGTTGGAGAGCAGGATCCGCTTGCAGCCGATGCGGTACGAGGGCGTCAGCTTGGCCCGCAGTGCCGGGTCCTTGATGGCGCGTGCGATGTTCCGCTTGGCGAGCTGCTCGACCGCGCCGAGCTCGTTCGGCCGCTTGGTGAACGCCTGGACCTGCAACTCCCTTATGCCCCACAGGATTCCGCGCCGGGCGTGCGTGGTGAACGGCAGCTGGCGGTGCACCCAGCGCTCGGCCTTGCTGATGGCGCGGTCCATGCGCGGCATCACCCAGGGCGGGGTGCGCTGGAAGAGGGTGAGCCTGCCGACCTCGCGCTGGATCGCGGGCACGATCTGGATGGCGGACGCGCCGGTGCCGATCATCGCGACGCGCTTGCCGCGCAGGTCGTAGTCGTGGTCCCAGCGCGCGGAGTGGAAGACCTTGCCCTCGAAGGTGTCGAGGCCCGGGATGTCGGGGAGCTTGGGGTCGGAGAGCGGCCCGGTGGCGGAGACGACGACGTCGGCGGTGAGGGTGCCGCTGCTGGTCTCGACCTCCCACCACAACTTGTCCGCGTCCCAACGCAGCTGCGTCACCTCGGTGTTGAGGCGGATGTGCGAGCGCAGCCGGAAGGTGTCGGCGACCTGCTCCAGGTACTCCTGGATCTTCTCCTGGCCCGAGAAGGTGCGCGGCCAGTCGGGGTTGGGCGCGAAGGAGAACGAGTACAGATGCGAGGGCACGTCGCACGCGCAGCCCGGGTAGCTGTTGTCCCGCCAGGTGCCGCCCACCGCGCCGGCCCGCTCCAGGACGACGAAGTCGGTGACGCCCTCCCGGCGCAGCCGGACCGCGGCACCGATCCCGCCGAAGCCGGACCCGATCACCGCCACCCGCACATGCTCGCGTTCGCCCTCTCGCTCAGGCCCCTGCCCGCGCTCCTGCTGGCGCTCGTCCTCGGCCATGCCGCCGCCTCCCGAACTGCTTCACGACTCTGCCAGTGACCACTGGCGCAATTGGGAGAGTAGAACAGCTGCGTACTGATGGGTAGGGGTCTGGCGTCGTGAGTTACCGCCGGTAGAACACGCGCACGATCCGGCAGCACATAGGCTGCTGCCGTGGCAGAGACACGCGAGTACCGCATGGAGGAGCTGGCCAAGGCGGCCGGCATCACGGTGCGCACCGTGCGCTTCTACCGTGAGCGCGGCCTGATCCCACCGCCCCGCCGCGAGGGCCGTATCGCCTGGTACGACGACCACCACCTGGCCAGACTCCGGACGAT
Source organism: Streptomyces sp. NPDC047525 (assembly GCF_040643025.1). Taxonomy (NCBI): domain Bacteria; kingdom Bacillati; phylum Actinomycetota; class Actinomycetes; order Kitasatosporales; family Streptomycetaceae; genus Streptomyces; species Streptomyces sp. NPDC047525. Next base: position 383,550 of record NZ_JBEYTL010000007.1, on the reverse strand, counting down.
CGCCGCGCTCCTCGACCGTGGCCACACCCTGAGCGGCATCGCGGAACTGGCGGAGGCCTTCGAGAACGGCCGCGACGTCGGCGAGCTCCTCGGCATCGGCGAACCCACCGAGGAGACCCCGGTCCGCCTCACCCCCGAGGAACTGGCCGACCACTTCGCGGGCGAGGTCACCCCCGAGAACCTCGCCGCGGCCCTTGACCTCGGCTACCTCGGCACGGACGGCGAGGAGATCGTGCACGTCAGCCGCCGCCTCCTGGACGTCTCGTCGGCCCTGGTCCGCGAGGGCATACCGCTGGCGGCGGTCCTGGAGGCGGGCCAGCGCGTGCGCGAACACGCGGACGCGCTGGCGGAGTTGTTCATCACGATCATCCGCGCCCACACGCCGGCCGATGAGGGCAACGTCAGCATCGACCGCCTGCGCCCGCTGGCGAAGAGCGTGGTGGAGGCGGAGCTTTCGATGGCCCTGGACCGCCGCCTCGCCTCGGAGAAGCCGGAGGAGACGTAGCCCCGCGGCGACTCGGGCACACCCCTACCTCGGCAGGAACCACCGCGCCTTGTAGATCCCGCCGTCGATCAGCTTGTACTCACTCTGCGGCCGATGGACGCTCACCTTGGTCGTCCACCAGGTCTCCTCGAGGCCGGTCTCCGGCACGGTGGTGATGACCTGCCCGGTCCGCGGATCGTCGCCGACGCCCTTCACCGACTTCCGGGCGATCTCCGCGGCCCCCGCGAAGTCCTGCACGAAGACCCCGCCCCGGATGTCGTACTGGAAGACGGACGCGTTCGTCGTCACCCAGAGCCGCCCCCGACGCCCGGCCACGGGGAAGAGGTCATGTCCGCCGGGGGTCTTGCCCGGCGTCCCGACCGGGAGGCCCACCGACGAGAGGCGTGTCAGCTCGGGCCTGGCCCGCGTCCCGCCCACGTCATACGTGACCAGCTCGTCGTCGCCGATGGCCCACAGCACCTCGCGCTCGCGGTCCCAGTGCAGCCCGTGCGCGCCCTTGAGCTCCGCCTCGGCGTACCGCGAGGCATGCGGCCCCTGCGACGCCGCGTACAGCCTGACCAGCGCACCCGTGCTGCACGCCACCGCGACATTGCCGTCCGGCAGGATCTCCGCGCTGTGCGGATTGAAGAGGTCGTCCCCGGGGCCGATCGCCGTGCCCCAGTAGCGCCTGCCCGAGGGGTAGTCGACGACGGCCACGAAGCCGAAGGACGCGGTCGTCAGGACGTACGTACGCCCCTTGAGTCTGCGCACCTTCGACTCGCTCGGATACACCCAACTGTCCTCGGGCCGAAGGTCTTCGTACCCCGGCTGCCTCAGCGGCGAGAACGCCCACCGCACGACGGACGGGTCGTTGTGCGTGTCCCAGACCCTGCGCCGCGGATCGAGCACGAGGATCTGCTGGGTCGCTTGTTCGGTGAGGAGCACGGGCGGGGTTCCGCGGGGCACCCCGTCCGAAGCGGCGGCGGACGACGCGGCGGTCAGCGGCAGCCCCGCCCCGATCCCGGCGCCCAGAGCCCCGAGCAGCACACCCCGACGGGACGGCAATGACATACCGGACATGAAGTCTCCCCCACACGGCTGACAGTTGAGTCATTGTCAGGTACGTGCCCGCAACATGCCATGGCGCCGCGCGGCGTCACATGTCGTAGACCACCGTGACGGGTGCGTGGTCCGACCACCGCTCGTCATGACTGGCCGCCCGCTCCACGAACCCCTTGACCGCGCGCTCCGCGAGCCCCGGCGTCGCCACGTGGTAGTCGATGCGCCATCCCGTGTCGTTGTCGAAGGCACGCCCCCGGTAGGACCACCAGGAGTAGGGCCCCTCGACGTCGGGATGCAGCGCCCGCACCACGTCGACGTAGCCGGCGTCCCCCTCGAAGACCTCACTGAGCCAGGCACGCTCCTCGGGCAGGAAGCCCGAGTTCTTCTTGTTGCCCTTCCAGTTCTTGAGGTCGGCCTCCTGGTGGGCGATGTTCCAGTCGCCGCAGACCACGACCTGGCGCCCCTCTGCGGCAGCCCGCTGCTTGAGCCCCTTCAGATAGGTGAGGAACTCCCCCATGAAGCGGACCTTCTCGTCCTGCCGCTCCGTGCCGACCTCACCGGAGGGCAGGTAGAGGCTCGCGACCGTGACGCCGGGCAGATCGGCCTCGACGTAGCGCCCACTGCCGTCGAACTCCTCCGACCCGAACCCGATCTGCACGCGGTCCGGCTCACGGCGCGTATAGAGGGAGACACCCGCGCGCCCCTTGGCGGCGGCCGGCGCATGCACGACGTGCCAGCCCTCGGGCTCCCGCACGTCCTCCGGCAGCTGCTGCGGCTCGGCCCGCACCTCCTGGAGGCAGAGCACGTCGGCCGAGGTCCCGGCGAGCCACTCGACGAAGCCCTTCTTGGCGGCGGCGCGCAGCCCGTTCACATTCACACTGGTCACTGTGAGCATCCCGGAACGATACCGGCACACTTAATGGACACCCGCATCCCACCGCATAGAAGTACGATGGTTCGCATGAGTATCCAGTCATCGTTGCAGCGCCCCGCCGTCGAGCTGCGCGCCACCTCCTTCGACCACCCCGACGCGGTCGAGCTCAACGACCGCGTCCAGCTCGAGTACGCGCAGCGGTACGGGGACGAGGGCGACGTCACACCCCTCGACCCGGCCATGTTCACGGCCCCGCGCGGCCTGTACCTCATCGCGTACGACGAGAACGGCACCCCGCTGGCCACCGGCGGCTGGCGCGGCCACGAGGAGAACGACGAGGGGTACGCGCACGGCGACGCCGAGATCAAGCGCATGTACGTCACCCCGGAGGCCCGCGGCCTCGGCCTGGCCCGCCGCATCCTGGCGGCCCTGGAGGACGACGCGAGGACGGCGGGCCGTACGCGCATGGTCCTGGAGACGGGCACCAAGCAGCCGGAGGCGATAGCCCTCTACACCTCGACCGGCTACACCCCGGCCCCCAACAAGTTCGGCCTCTACCGCTTCGAGGACCTGAGCCGCTGCTTCGCGAAGCAGCTGTAGCTCTCCCGAGCCACACGTTCTCCCGCGCCGCACATCCGAGGCACCGAGGCACAGCAAAGATCCCGCCCAGTTCGATGAACTGGACGGGATCTCATGTGCAGTGGACCTGTGGGGATTTGAACCCCAGACCCCCTCGATGCGAACGAGGTGCGCTACCAGACTGCGCCACAGGCCCTTGCAACGAGTGAAACTCTAGCATCCCGATCCGGGTGCTTGGAAATCCGTTCCTGGCCGGTGACCTGCCCGGTGACCTGGATGGTCACCCGGCCGGTCAGGCCTCACTCGTTGGCGGCCCGCGGGCGCTGCCCGTCGTCGTACTGATCGAAGAGCGGCGTGCGTCCGCGCTCGCGGGCCCGGCGTGCGGAGGCGGCCCGCCGTGCGTCACTGCGACCGCCGACCCCGTCCATGCCGTCGGCGCCGTCGGCGCCTTCTGCGTCCTCGGCGTACTCGCCGTACTCCGCGTACTCGCTCCCGTCCGCCTCATCGGCCGCGGGCTCCACGGAGCTCGACCGCGCCGAGCTCCAGGCATCGGGCGCGCCCAAGTCGACGTCACCGGTGGCCCGCGGGGCGACCGGCGCGGTCACGTACGTCGGCAGGGGCACCGGCACCGGGTCCCAGCTGTCGCCGTGCCCCGGGCGGCGCTGCCGCTCGCGCTGCTGGTCGACCCACTCGGCGTGGTCGGTCTGCTCGACCAGGGCCCGGCGGTCGGCGGCGAGCGCGGAGAGGCCGGTCTCCGTGTCGTCAGGGGCCGGTCCTTCCTCCGCGTCGTCGACGACCGCTTCCGCGCCGCTCGAAGCGCGCCTGCGCGGCTGACGCTCCCGCAGCCGCTGCGCCGCGACCTCGGCCCTGCGCCGGTCCATGGTGTAGGTGAAGCGGCGCCGCTCCTGGCCTCGCAGGTACACGATGTACGCGCTCAGGAGCGCGGCCGGTGCGGCGGGCGCCCAGAGGAACGCGAGCCCGCCGACCGCGGCGACGATCGTGCCGATCGTGAAGGCGACGAACAGCATCACCGTCGTGCGCCGACGGCGCGCGAGTACCTTCACGCGCCGGGCGCGCGCGGCGGCTTCCGCCGATGCGGCCCGCCGGGCGGGCGACTGCTGGGGCCGCGCGGCGCTCTTCGCCGGGGCCTGTGCCGATGCCTGCGCCGATGCCTGTGCCGGGGCGTTCGCCTGGGCCTTCACGGAGGGCCTTGCCGGAGACTGCGCCGCCGGCTGCGGCTTGGACCGTGCGGGAGGCTGCTGCGCCTGGGGTTTGACCGGCGCCTTGGCCTGCGGCTCGGGCCGCTCTTCCTGGTCGCCCTGCCGATACGGGGGCGCGACGAAGGCCCGGACGTCCACCGCGCCGGTGGCGTCGTCCGGGTCGCGCGACTCCTCCTCTTCAGGCGAGCGCGCTTGCAGGTCCTTGGCGTACCGGCGCTCCATCCCCGCCCGTCCGGACAAGAGCCGGATGGCGGTGCTGAAGCGTTCCGTCGGACGGGCTTCATTGAGCTCGTCCTGCCTACGGAGCCACATCGGCACCAAGTAGGCGGCCCAGGCCCCGACGATGACTGCGTAGATGAGGCCGCTGCTGCTCACGCCTCACACGGTAGAGGGGTTTGGTTGAGGCCATCTGCCAATTGAGCCGGTGTGTCGCACGATCTGGCTGATATCTCGAACTTTTTTTGTGACTGGTGCGATCAACAGGTCACCGAGACCGTGAAATTAATGCCGTAGGGGGATCAAGTCGGGCCCCAGACGGTCGATCACCGATCAATTTCAAACACTTATTCTATTTACGCGGTCTTCCGGGGTCGTGCCTGGTGCCAGCGCCGCAGCAACCCTTCCGGTACCTCTTCCGCGGTGAGCGCGAAGACAAGATGGTCACGCCAGGCACCATCGATGTGGAGATAGCGTGGACGAAGCCCCTCCTCGCGGAATCCGAGTTTCTCCACGACCCTGCGACTTGGCCCGTTCTCAGGTCGAATACAGACCTCGATACGGTGCAGCCCCACCGAGCGGAAGCAATGGTCGACCGCGAGGGCGACGGCGGTCGGCATCACGCCGCGGCCAGCGACCGACTGGTCGACCCAGTAGCCGACATGGCCCGAGCACATCGATCCCCAGGTGATCCCGGCGACCGTCAACTGCCCGACGAGCCGCCCCTGGTACTCGATCACGAAGGGCAGCATGCGCCCGGCGTGCGCCTCGGCGCGCAGGTGCCGGACCATCTGACGGTACGTCGGGCGGTGCACGATCGGGCCGCTGGGCGTGGGCGGCGGGATCGTCGCCTCCCAGGGGCGCAGCCAGTCCCGGTTGCGCCGGTTGACCTCACGCCAGGGCCTCTGGTCGCGCATCTTTATCGGACGGAGGGCGACATCGCCGTCCGTCAGCTCGACGGGCCAGGAAGGGCTGTTCAGCTCGCACCACCTGAGGGTCTGGGATGGTCGCCGCCCCTGAGCTGCTCGACGGCGTGCGTCAGCAGGGGCTCGAGGACGGCGAGGCCGTCCCGTACGCCGCCGGTGGAGCCCGGCAGGTTCACGATGAGCGTGCGCCCCGCGACTCCGGCGAGGCCCCGGGAGAGCGCGGCCGTGGGCACCTTCTCCCTGCCGTACGCGCGAATCGCCTCGGGGATGCCCGGCACTTCGTGGTCGATGACGGCGCGGGTGGCCTCGGGGGTGCGGTCGGTGGGCGAGATGCCGGTGCCGCCTGTGGTGAGGATCACGTCGTATCCGGCGTCGGCTCCGGCGCGCAGGGCCTGCTCGACGGGGTCGCCGTCGGGGACGACCTGGGGGCCTTCGACGTCGAAGCCGAGCGCGGCAAGGGCATCGGCGATGAGCGGCCCGCCCCGATCCGCGTAGACACCGGCGGCGGCACGGTTGGAGGCGGTGACGACGAGCGCGCGGTAGGCGGTCATGCCCCGGCTCCTTCGCGGCTCCAGTCCCCGGATTTCCCGCCGGTCTTCTCCTCGACGCGTACGTCCGTGATGACCGCGCCCTTGTCGACGGCCTTGACCATGTCGATCACTGTGAGGGCGGCGACGGTCACCGCGGTGAGGGCCTCCATCTCGACGCCCGTGCGGTCCGTCGTCTTCACCGTGGCGAGGATCTCGACGGCGTCGTCCGCCACGGAGAGGTCGAGTTTCACTCCGGAGACGGCCAGCGGGTGACAGAGCGGGATCAGGTCGGGCGTGCGCTTGGCGCCCATGATGCCCGCGATCCGCGCGGTGGCGAGGGCGTCGCCCTTGGGGACGCCCTCCCCGCGCAGCAGCTCGATCACGCGGGGCGATACCAGGACGCGGCCACTGGCGCGGGCGGTGCGCGCGGTCACGTCCTTCGCGGATACGTCGACCATGCGAGCCGCGCCCGCTTCGTCGATGTGCGTCAGTCGCTGCTGGCTACTCATGTGCTGTGGCGCTCCCGGTCCGGGCCCTCTCGCGGTGCGGCGCAAGGGGGCCTATGTGCGCGACACCGTACCGCGCGGAAGGGCGTTTCAGCCGAGCAGGACCACTTCGACGTCGGCGCCCGGCTCGACCGATGCGGTGTCCTCCGGGACGACGATCAGCGCGTTCGCGTGCGCGAGGGCCGCGACGAGGTGGGAGCCCGCGCCGCCCACGGGCCGCACGCTGCCCGCATCGGCGTCGTACTGCCCGCGCAGGAACTGTCGCTTCCCCGCGGGCGAGGTCAGCGCCTTGTCGGCGCTGAGCACCGCGCGCGCCGTGGGCCGGTGCACGTCCGGGAGGCCCATCAGGGCGCGCACCGCGGGACGTACGAAGATCTCGAAGGAGACGTACGACGACACCGGGTTGCCCGGCAGTGCGAGCAGCGGGGTGTGGTCGGGGCCGATGGAGCCGAAGCCCTGCGGCTTGCCCGGCTGCATGGCGAGCTTGCGGAACTCGATGCCGCTGCCGGCCTCGTCCTCGTCCCCCACCGAGGAGAGTGCTTCCTTCACGACGTCGTACGCGCCGACGCTGACGCCGCCCGTGGTGACGATGAGGTCGGCGCGGATCAGCTGGTCCTCGATGGTGGAGCGCAGCGTCTCGGCGTCGTCGGCGACCGCGCCCACGCGGTAGGCGATCGCTCCGGCCTCCCGGGCGGCGGCGGTCAGGGAGAAGCTGTTGGAGTCGTAGATCTGGCCCTTGGCCAACTCCTCGCCGGGCTGGATCAGTTCGCTGCCGGTGGACATGACGACCACGCGGGGGCGCGGGCGCACCTTGACCGTGCCGCGGCCGATCGCGGCGAGCAGGCCGATCTGCGGGGCGCCGAGGACCGTGCCCGCGGACAGTGCGCGGTCACCGGCCTGGACGTCGCTGCCGCGGGCCCGCACGTGCGCGCGTGCCTCGGCGGGGCGGTGCACACGGACCTCTCCGAAGGCTCCGTCGGGGGCGGCGCTGTGCGCGCGCATTCCGGAGACGGGGCCTTCGCCGAGGCCTCCGTCGGTCCACTCCACGGGGACGACGGCCTCCGCGCCGGGCGGCAGCGGGGCGCCGGTCATGATGCGGGCGGCCTCGCCCGCGCCGACGGTGGGCTGTTCGCCCTGGCCGGCGGCGACGTCACCGATGACCGTCAGGACGGCGGGGAACTCCTCGCTCGCGCCCGCGATGTCGGCGACCCGGACGGCATATCCGTCCATGGAGCTGTTGTCGAAGGGCGGCAGCGAGACGGGCACCGTGACGTCCTCGACGAGGACGCAGCCCTGTGCGTCGAGGAGTTGGAGCTCGATGGGCTCCAGGGGGCGGACGGATCCGAGGATGTCGTCCAGGTGCTCGCTCACCGACCAGACGTGTTCCTGGCCGGTGACTTCGGTCGTCGCGCTGCTGCTCAAAGTGCTACATCTCCTCGGACACGTAACTGCGAAGCCAGGCCTGGAAGTCCGGGCCCAGGTCTTCACGTTCGCACGCGAGTCTGACAATGGCACGCAGATAGTCGCCGCGGTCGCCGGTGTCATAGCGGCGGCCCTTGAAGACGACGCCGTGCACGGGGCCGCCGACCTTCTCGTCGACGGCGAGCTGCTGGAGTGCGTCGGTGAGCTGGATCTCGCCGCCGCGGCCGGGCTCGGTCTTGCGCAGTATGTCGAAGACGTGCGGGTCAAGGACATAGCGGCCGATGATGGCGTAGTTGCTGGGGGCGTCCGCCGCGTCGGGCTTCTCGACCAGGCCGGTCACCTTGACGACGTCGCCCTCGTCCGTGGCGTCGACGGCCGCGCAGCCGTAGAGGTGGATCTGCTCGGGGGCCACCTCCATGAGGGCGATGACGCTGCCGCCGTGCCGCTCCTGGACCTCGACCATGCGGGCGAGGAGCGGGTCGCGCGGGTCGATCAGGTCGTCGCCGAGGAGGACGGCGAACGGTTCGTCGCCGACGTGCGGCGCGGCGCACAGGACGGCGTGACCAAGGCCCTTGGGGTCTCCCTGGCGTACGTAGTGCATGGTCGCGAGGTCGCTGGACTCCTGGACCTTCGCCAGTCTCGCCTCGTCGCCCTTCTTCAGAAGGGCCGACTCCAGCTCGTAGTTGCGGTCGAAGTGGTCCTCCAGGGGGCGCTTGTTGCGGCCCGTGATCATGAGGACGTCGTCGAGGCCGGCGGAGGCGGCCTCCTCGACCACGTACTGAATCGCCGGCTTGTCGACGACCGGCAGCATCTCCTTGGGAGTGGCCTTGGTCGCCGGCAGGAACCGGGTGCCCAGACCTGCTGCCGGAATGACAGCCTTGCTGATCCTGTGGGGGTGAGACTCAGTCATGTCCGTAACCATAACCGGTGAGTATGTGCGGAATCTGTGCCTCCGGACATTTTGTTCTCATATGAGCGCACCTGGAAGGGTTTGTGAGCGCACCATGGAAGAAACCGGCCCTGCCAAGCCAACCAAGCGCACATTGCGCGGAGAATTCCTCGCGGTGAGAGGCCGGTTGACTAGGGATGACGCACAGAAGGCCGCCGCGGTTCTCGCCGACCGCGCATTGGAGCTGCCGGAGCTCGCCGGGGCGGGCACGGTCGCGGCGTACGTCTCCGTGGGGAGCGAGCCGGGGACGCGAGCGCTCCTCGATGCCCTCCACGCGCGCGGGACGCGGGTCCTGCTCCCGGTGCTCCTCGAGGACAACGACCTGGACTGGGCGGCCTATGAGGGCGAGGGCTCGCTGGCCCGCGTGCAACACCCGGGAAAGATGGCGCTCTTGGAGCCCTCAGGGACGCGGCTCGGGTCCGATGCCGTCGTGGCGGCGGACGCCGTGCTGCTTCCGGGGCTGGCCGTGGACGAGCGCGGGATGCGGCTCGGGCGCGGTGGCGGGTCGTACGACAGGGTGCTCGCCCGGCTCGGACGGGCCGGCGCCGATCCCGCCCTGGTGGTGCTCCTGTACGACACGGAGGTCGTCGCACACGTCCCCCAGGAGGCACACGACAAGCCGGTGCACGCCGTCGTCACGCCGTCGGGAGTGCGGCGCTTCCGCTGATCCCCTCTGGACGTGAAAGGGCCCTCCACGCGCGCGTGGAGGGCCCTTTCAGTGGTGCGCACCGGTCAGGTGCGGCGGCTCAGGGCCGCAGCACCAGCGTGTCGTTCGTGCTCTTCTTGACGGCGTTCTTCGAGAAGGACCACGGCAGCAGCTCGCCCTTGACCCACTTGCTGGTCTGGTCGGTGTAGTGCGCGCTGTAGGCGTGCCCCGAAGCTCCGGTGAGGTTGATCCACTTGGACTTGTTGAAGTCGTCGAGGTTCACCACCATGCGCATCGACGGCACCCACTGCACTCCATAGCCGCCCGCCGCGTTCCAGCCGGTGGCGTTGACCGCCGCCTCGCCGCCGCCCAGCTTGAACGGGCCGCGGTTGAGCATGAACTGGAGCCAGCCGGGGCCTTCGACGCCCAGGGTCTGGTTCTTCAGGGTCAGCCGGTGCAGGCGGCCCCAGCTCCAGGTGTCGACGTCCTTGCCGAGCTTGGCCGTCAGGTCCCAGCGCGCGTCCTCCAAGGCCCGGCCGAACAGCTGGTCACGGGTCTTGGTCTCGGCGTCCGTGCGGGTCTTGGGCGACTTCCACCAGTCGTTGTCCTCGTCGTCGAGGATCGACCGGATCACTTCGTAGTAGCGGTCGCCGCCGTCGGGCTGCGCGGACTCCGCGTCCCGCTGGCCGCACTCGCGCACCGGCTCGGCCTCGTCGGCAGGACCCGTGTTCCCGGCCGGCTCGACGCTCAGGCACTGGCCCTTGACCCGCAGCTCCTTGGGCAGCTTGTTGCCGATGGAGAGCTTGAGGATGTTGCGCCAGACCGAGTTGAAGTACGCGGCCGCCGCCGAGTCGGGGTCCTGGGTGTAGTCCCAGCCCTCCAGGAGCTTCTGCGCCTCACGGACGTAGCTGTCCTTGACGTCGATCTTGAGCAGCTTGGGCACGAGGACCTTGGCGATCTCGCTGCTGTTGTCCATCTGCATCGTGCGCATGTCCTCGGTGGAGACCTTCCCACCGTTCTTGATCTTCGACTGGATCAGGTCGGTGATGCGCTGGCTGCGCGCGCCGTAGCCCCAGTCCGACGTGAGCTTGTACGGGTACTCCTTGCCGATGACGGCCTGGTTGGCGGTCACGATGTACCCGCGCTTGGGGTCGTACTCGTAGGGCAGCGCGGACTGCGGGATGTAGCCGGTCCAGCGGTAGTCGGAGTCCCAGCCGGGCGCCGGGAGCGCGCCGTCGCCCTTCCCGCGGACCGGGATCCTGCCCGGTGCCTGGTAGCCGATGTGGCCCTTGGTGTCCGCGTAGATCAGGTTCTGCGAGGGCACTTCAAAAGAAGCGGCCGCCTTGCGGAACTGCGAGAAGTCCTTCGCCTTGTTCAGCTCGAATACGGCGTCCATCGACCTGCCCGGCTTGAGCGCGGTCCAGCGCAGCGAGACTCCGTAGCCGTCGCCCCGGTCGGGGGCGGCGCTGTCGACCGTGGCCTTCTTGCCGACCTTCACCAGCTCGTCGTCGCGGTCGGACAGCAGGGGGCCGTTGTCGGTCTCCCTGACGGTGATCTTCTTGGACTTGCCGCCCGCGACCTTGATGGTCTCCACGCGGGACTTGAAGGGCAGCACCTTGTCGTCGTACGCGTAGCCGTCGCCCTCGAACTTCTCGAGGTAGAGGTCGGTGACGTCGGCGCCGAGGTTCGTCATGCCCCAGGCGATGTCCTGGTTGTGGCCGATGACCACGCCGGGCATGCCGGCGAAGGTGTAGCCGGAGACGTCGTACTGGCAGTCCTCGGAGACCGCCTTGCAGTGCAGGCCCATCTGGTACCAGGTGGAGGGCAGCTGCGGTGACAGGTGCGGGTCATTGGCGAGCAGCGGCTTCCCGGTGATCGTGTGGTCGCCCGAGACCACCCAGGAATTGGATCCGATGCCGTTGCCGTTCGGGCCGAGGCCCGCGTCGGGGACGCTGTCCAGGATGTCGGAGAGACCCGACAGCTGGGACTGGAGCCCGTCGGGAGCCTGGGTGTTGCCCGCGAGGCCCGTGCCCGCCGCGCCGCCGGTCTGCGACTGCGACTGGCCGCCCGCGCTGCCCTTGCCCTCGTACTCCTTGGTGACGCTGTTGTAGGAGCCCTCCTGGACGATGGGCTTGTTCCGGGAGTACGGGTACTCCGGGTACAGGTCGTCGATCTGGGACGGGCCCAGGCGGCTGGTCATCAAGGAGCGGTCGATCTCGTCCTGCATGTTGCCGCGCAGGTCCCAGGCCATGGCCTTGAGCCACGCCACGGAGTCGACGGGGGTCCACTCCTGGGGCGCGTAGTCGTTGGTGAAGCCAAGGGCGGCGTACTCCAGGGAGATGTCCTTGCCGCTCTTGTCCTTCAGGTAGGCGTTGACTCCCTTGGAGTACGCCTGGAGGTACTTCTTCGTCTCCGGCGAGAGCTTGGTGTCGTACTCCTTCTGCGCCACACGGTGCCAACCGAGCGTCCGCAGGAACTCATCGGTCTTTACTTGGCCCTTGCCGAACATCTCGGAGAGGCGACCGGAGGTCGTATGACGGCGGACATCCATTTCCCAGAAGCGGTCCTGCGCCTGGACGAAGCCCTGGGCCATGAACAGGTCGGCGTCGGACTCGGCGTAGATCTGCGGGATGCCGTTGCCGTCACGCTTCACGTCGACGGGGCCGGAGAGGCCGTCGAGCTTGATCGTCCCCTTGGTCTGCGGGAAGGAGGCCCGCACCGTACTGACGCTCCAGTACGCGCCGTAACCGATGCCCGCCACGATGGCCAGGACCAGGACGATCACGATGAGGCGGGCTCGGCGCCCCTTCTTCTTGCCGGACTTATGACCGGAAGAGGCGGTGGTATTCGAGGGCATCGCTGTCCTTGCTGTCCTTACGCGAGCGGCAGGGCTGGCTGGGCGGTGGTGGGAGCGCTGGAGCAACCATAGGCGCAGGGCACTGCGGCCCCGGACGCGGAGTCAGGAACCTACATCGCGACGCATCGGATAAGCGTTCGAAGGCGTCAAGGAAGCGTTAACAATTAGGTAAGGTAACGAAGTACTTGGCTCGCGCGGAGGAAGGAACGGCCCCTGACTGTCCACGACCTCAACCAGCTTCTGCTCATCTGCTCGCTCGTCCTGCTCGTCGCGGTAGCGGCGGTTCGCATCTCGTCGCGCAGTGGGCTCCCAAGCCTGCTCCTCTACCTCGGCATCGGCATTGCCATGGGCCAGGACGGCATTGGCAACGTCACGTTCAACAATGCCGAGTTGACGCAGGTCATCGGCTATGCGGCGCTCGTCGTGATCCTGGCCGAGGGCGGCCTCGGCACGAAGTGGAAAGAGATCAAACCCGCGCTGCCCGCGGCCGCCGTCCTGTCGCTCGCCGGCATCGCGGTGAGCGTCGGCGTGACGGCCGCCGGTGCCCACTACCTGGTCGGCCTCGAGTGGCGGCAGGCGCTCATCATCGGCGCGGTGGTCTCCTCGACGGACGCGGCGGCGGTCTTCTCCGTGCTGCGCAAGGTGCCGCTGCCCTCCCGCGTGACGGGCATCCTGGAAGCGGAGTCGGGGTTCAACGACGCCCCTGTGGTGATCCTGGTCGTGGCCTTCTCCACCGCGGGCCCCGTGGAGCACTGGTACGTCCTGATCGGCGAGATCGCCCTGGAACTGGCCATCGGTGCCGCGATCGGCATCGCGGTGGGCTGGCTCGGCGCCTACGGCCTGCGGCACGTGGCGCTGCCCGCGTCCGGCCTCTACCCCATCGCCGTGATGGCCATCGCGGTCGCCGCCTACGCGGCCGGCGCCATGGCGCACGGCAGTGGATTCCTCGCCGTCTACCTCGCCTCGATGGTCCTCGGCAACGCCAAGCTGCCGCACTGGCCCGCCACCCGCGGCTTCGCCGAAGGGCTCGGCTGGATCGCGCAGATCGGCATGTTCGTCCTGCTCGGCCTCCTGGTCACCCCGCACGACCTGCTGGACGACATGTGGCCCGCGATCATCATCGGCTTGATCCTGACCATGGTGGCCAGACCCCTGGGGGTCGTCATCAGCCTGCTGCCGTTCCGCATGCCCTGGCAGGAGAAGGCCCTGATGTCCTGGGCGGGACTGCGCGGAGCCGTCCCCATCATTCTGGCCACGATCCCGATGGTGAACGGCGTCGACGACAGCCAGCGGATCTTCAACATCGTCTTCGTCCTGGTCGTCGTCTACACCCTCATCCAGGGTCCTACGCTGCCGTGGCTGGCCAGGAAGCTGCGCCTCGGCGACTCTTCGGGCGCCGCCGACCTGGGCATCGAATCGGCGCCCCTGGAGCGCCTTCGCGGGCACCTGCTCTCGGTGGCGATCCCGAAAGGATCGCGGATGCACGGCGTCGAGGTGGGCGAGCTGCGGATGCCCGCGGGGGCGGCGGTCACGCTCGTCGTTCGCAACGGCGAATCATTCGTGCCGCAGCCCACGACCGTGCTGCAGCGCGGGGACGAGCTCCTGGTGGTCGCGACCGACCCGGTGCGGGACGCGGCGGAGAAGCGGCTGCGGGCCGTCGGACAGGGCGGAAAGCTGGCCGGATGGCTGGGAACCGCTGGTCAGGAGCCGGAAGAGCGGGGCAATCACAGGTGACGGGCGCCTCAATCTCCGTATTCACAGGCCAGGTGGCTCCATTCCCTGTACGATGAAGGCACACTTCTTCTGTACCACCTGATCGAACCAACTCTGTCTGAAGCAGAGCTGGCGCCGACCGTATGGCGGCCGCGTGTCCTCGCAGTGGGCAACCGGCATCTACCGCAGTCCCGCGCAAGAGGACAGCTCTCGGCGCCGTCGCCCTGAAAAAGGGGGCCGCGCTACCAGGCGGCAGAAAGGCACGGGCCGTGGCATCCACGGTCACCTCCCGCCCCGGATACGGACAGCTGCTGCGCACCCGCGGCGCCTGGACGTTTCTCCTGCCCGGCTTCGCGGCACGACAGCCCTTCGCGATGCTGACCATCTCCATCGTGCTGCTCGTGCAGCACACCACCGGCTCGTACGGCGTCGCCGGCGCCGTATCGGCCGTCACCGGTGTCTCCATGGCGGTGTTCGCCCCCTTCGGCGGCAAGCTCGCCGACCGGTTCGGCCAGCGGGCCGTACTGGTGCCGGGTGTCCTCATCCACACGGTGTCGGTGCTCTCCCTGACGGTGCTCGCACTCTCCGACGCCCCCTTGTGGGCGCTCTTCGTCGCGGCGGTGCCCACCGGCGCCTCGCAGCCGCAGATCAGCCCCATGGTGCGGGCCCGCTGGGGCGTCAAGCTCCAGGACTCCCCGCTGGCGGGCACGGCGGCCGCCTTCGAGTCGGTCACGGACGAGCTGACGTTCGTCCTCGGCCCGCTCTTCGCGACCGCGCTGTGCACGACCATCGACCCGGCGGCCGGACTCTTCACGGAGGCCGGACTCACGCTGGTGGGCGGCCTGCTGTTCGCCGCGCAGAAGAGCACCCAGCCCAAGCCCGCCTCCCGCGAGGAGCACGCGCGCGTGGAGCACGTCTCGGCGCTGCGGATCCCCGGTGTGCGGGTGCTGATCGTGACCTTCCTGGGCATCGGCGCCGTCTTCGGCGGCATGCAGGTCTCACTGGCCGCCTTCACCGAGTCCATCGGCGAACCCGGCCTGAACGGCGTCCTGTACGGCACGTTCGCGGCGGGCAACATGCTCTCCGGACTCGTCTGCGGCGCCATCGCCTGGAAGATCGCCCCGCAGCGGCGGCTCCTCGTCGGGTACGCGGCGCTGACCCTGATGGCCTCCGGGCTGTGGGCCGCGCACTCCGTGGTGCTGCTCGCCGGGCTCGGTCTCCTGGTCGGCGTCTGCATCGCGCCCGCGCTGATCACCGGCTACACGCTGGTCGACCGGCTCGTGGACCCGTCCGGCCGGACCGAGGCGTTCACCTGGCTCACCGGCGCCGTCGCGCTCGGCCAGGCGGCCGCCGTCACGGTCGCGGGACAGCTGGAGGACCGCTTCTGGGACGGTGCCGGTTTCCTGGTGCCGCTGGGCGGTACGGCGCTCGCGCTCGCGGTGCTCGTGACCCTGCGTTCGCGGCTCGTTCCGCGGTCCGTCGGGCGCACCGTCGCACGTGGCGTCGGTCACCGCGAGCCGGTCACGGTGGACTGATCCCGCGGAATACGTCACTATGGACCGTCGTTAGCACTCATCGAGTGAGAGTGCCAGGAGGAAGCAAGTGCCGACGTACCAGTACCAGTGCACCGAATGCGGCGAGGGCCTCGAGGCGGTGCAGAAGTTCACTGATGACGCCCTGACCGTGTGCCCCAGCTGCGACGGACGCCTCAAGAAGGTGTTCTCGGCGGTCGGCATCGTCTTCAAGGGCTCCGGTTTCTACCGCAACGACAGCCGCGGCTCGTCGTCGAGCAGCACGCCCTCGACGGCGAACGCGTCGAAGTCCTCGGACTCCAAGCCGTCGGACTCCAAGTCCACCGCGGGCGCTTCGTCCTCCTCCTCGGGCTCCTCGGGCTCTTCGGGCTCGGACTCGAAGTCGTCCGGCTCCTCCTCGGGTTCGTCGGCCGGCTCTTCGAGTTCCTCCAGCTCGTCGGCCGCCTAAGTTCTTTCTCCAGGTCCCCGCTGTCGTCCGACAGCGGGGATTTCGGCGTTCCGGGGCCCGGCTACTGTGCACGGCATGGTGAATACGGCGGACACGACCAGCACGGAACGCGCCGAGATCGGTGTCATCGGCGGCTCCGGTCTCTACTCCTTCCTCGACAACGTGACCGAGCTCCAGGTGGACACCCCCTACGGAGCGCCGAGCGACTCCCTCTTCCTCGGTGACATCGCCGGACGACGGGTCGCGTTCCTGCCCCGGCACGGCCGCGGACACCATCTGCCGCCGCATCGCATCAACTACCGCGCCAACCTGTGGGCGCTGCGCTCCGTGGGCGTACGGCAGGTGCTCGGCCCGTGTGCGGTGGGCGGGCTGCGGCCCGAATTCGGGCCCGGGACGCTACTGGTGCCCGATCAGCTCGTGGACCGCACGAAGACGCGTACGCAGACGTATTTCGACGGGGTGCCGCTGGCGGACGGGAGCATCCCGAACGTCGTGCACGTGTCGCTGGCCGACCCGTACTGCCCCGTCGGACGCAGCGCCGCCCTGAAGGCGGCCCGTGGGCGTGAGTGGGAGCCGGTGGACGGCGGGACGCTCGTGGTGATCGAGGGGCCGCGGTTCTCGACCCGGGCCGAATCGCTCTGGCACGCGGCGCAGGGCTGGTCGGTGGTCGGCATGACGGGGCATCCCGAGGCCGTGCTCGCCCGTGAACTGGAGCTCTGCTATACGTCGTTGACGCTGGTCACGGACCTGGACGCGGGGGCGGAAAGCGGCGAGGGCGTCTCGCACGAAGAGGTGCTCCAGGTGTTCGCGGCGAATGTGGACCGGCTGCGGACGGTGCTGTTCGACGCGGTGGCGGGGCTGCCGGCGGAGGGTGAGCGGGACTGTCTGTGTGCGGAGGCGCTGGGCGGGATGGAGACGGGGATTCGGCTGCCGTGAGGTGTCCGGGGCACGTTGGGGCACGGGCCGTGGCAGGGGCCGTTCGAGGCGGGCCCGTTCGAGGCTGGAACTTCCCCTTCGGGTGAGGGAGTTGTCCACAACCCGCGAGTAGTCCACGGGGCTCAGCGGGATTCGGCGCGGGCCTGCATCGTGAGGGCGGAAGGCAAGATCCTCAGCTCTCCCGACTCTCTCCGCAGGTGGTGGCCGTCGTGGCACACGTTCCCTCAGACATCCCGTCCTCTTCTCCTCCCGCGCCCTGTCCGGTGCCTCATTTCGCCCCCGTGCGCGTACGAGGCGGGAGGCACCGGCTGCGAAGGCTGCTGCGGCACAGACGGCGGGCCATGGCCGCGGGGCTCGCGGTGACCGCGGCGGCGCTCGTGGCCGCCGGGCCGCGGGATGCCGAGCGGGCACGGCCACCGGGGCATCCGACGGCTGCCTCCTCCTCGCCGCAGCCGGAGCGGGCCGCCCCTTGGGTGACGGCGCCCGTGCGGATCGCGGACGCGGAGACGGTGCGGCTGCTGCACCGGGGCGACCGGGTCGATGTCGTCGCCGCCGACGGCTCCGCGTCACGGGTGGTGGCTGCCGGGGCCAGGGTGGCCGAGGTGCCCGAGCCCGGCGACGGTGCGGCCGAAAGTACCGCCGAGGCAGGGGCGTTGGTGGTGCTCTCCGTGCCACGGGCTACGGCGGCACGGCTCGCCGGTGCGGGAGCGAGCATGCGTCTGGCGGTGACGTTGTGCTGACCCACGCCGTGTGCAACTGCACTGACATCCTGTCAAGTCGCTCATTCGTGTTACCCAATTGGACAGTGCTGCCAGGCCCTGCCGTAGGTTTCGAAGCTGTTTGTTTCACGACCTGCAGTTGCAACGAAAGGCCTCGTGGTGAGCGAGAAGAACGAACCGAGTCTCTGGGAGGGCTTCAAGGCCTTCCTGATGCGCGGCAATGTCATCGACCTGGCGGTCGCGGTGGTCATCGGCGCCGCGTTCACGAACATCGTGAACTCCGTGGTGAAGGGTGTCATCAACCCGCTGGTCGGTGCCTTCGGTACGAAGGACCTCGACCACTACAGCTCGTGTCTGAAGGACCCGTGCAAGATGAACGACGCGGGGGAGGTCGTCAGCGGCATCCCGATCATGTGGGGCTCCGTGCTCAGCGCGACGCTCAGCTTCGTGATCACCGCGGCCGTCGTCTATTTCCTGATGGTGCTGCCCATGGCCAAGTACCTGGCGAAGCAGGCCGCGCGGAAGGCCGCGAAGGAGGGGACGCAGGAGGTCCTCGAGCTCTCGGAGCTGGAGGTCCTCAAGGAGATCCGCGACGCCCTGGTGGCCCAGCGCGGCGCGGGGCACGACGAGCGCTAGCGCGCGCTCAGAGGTGGTGGGGCGGCTTCTCGTCGAGGAAGCGCGCCAGGTCGGCGGCGCTGTCGCCGCCGACCGGAGGCCGCTCGCCCCACCCACGGTCCGTGTCGTCCGAAGACTGCTGCGACAGGGGGTCGTCGAAGACCAGGGCGCTCTTCGGCTTCTTCGGCGCCGCGGAGCCCTTCGGGGTCTCCGATTCCTTCGGATCGCGCGGTTCGGAGGCAGGGGCGGTGCTCATGTCTCCAGGGTACGTCCGTGGGGCGCCGCCGTGGGAGTCAGACGGCCATGAGCCCCTGAGCTGCAAAGATCTCCTTGGCGGTGGCCACCTGCGCCGGAGTCGGCGAGGGAGTGTCGCGCAGGGTGAAGTCCTTGCCGAGGGCGTCCCACTTCGCCTCGCCCAGCTTGTGGAAGGGCAGCACGTCGACGCGCGAGACGTTGCCGAGCGAGGCGGCGAAGCGGGCGACGCCCTCGATGTTCTCCGGGTCGTCGGTCAGACCGGGCACGAGGACGAAGCGCACCCAGACCTCCTTGCCGAGGCCGGCGAGGCGGTGGGCGAAGTCGAGGGTGGGCCGCAGCGGGCGCCCGGTGACCTTCTTGTACGTCTCGCGGTCCCAGGACTTGATGTCCAGGAGCACGAGGTCGACGTCACGGAGCAGGGCGTCGGTGGCGCGCACGCCGAGGAAGCCAGAGGTGTCGAGGGCGGTGTGCAGGCCCAGTTCGTGCTTGAGGCGGTGCAGCAGTTCGCCGGTGAAGACGGGCTGCAGGAGGGGTTCGCCGCCGCTGACGGTGGCGCCGCCACCCGCCGCCGAGATGAATTTGGTGTACTTGGCGGCTTCCTTGATCACGTCGTCGGCGGTGGTCCGCTTGCCGTCCCGCATCCGCCAGGTGTCGGGGTTGTGGCAGTACAGGCAGGTCAGCGGGCAGCCCGAGAGGAACGTGACGAAGCGGCTGCCGGGGCCGTCGACGCCGGTGGACAGGTCCCAGGAGTGGATGGATCCGGTGACGGGGCGCCGGGTGACCGCGGCCGCCGGGGTGGTGGATTCGATCGCCGTGTCGAGCAGAACAGTCATGGCAGAACTCCCGGACTACTGGCAGGACGTGATGTGCGCGGCGCCCGGAGCCGGAGTGAGGGTTCGGCTCCGGGGCCGCGGATCAGGGGTGGCTCGTGGGGAGCCGGTGGCTCAGAGGGAGCCGTGGAAGGTGCGGTTGATGACGTCGAGCTGCTGGTCGCGGGTCAGGCGGATGAAGTTGACCGCGTAGCCGGAGACCCGGATGGTCAGCTGCGGGTAGTTCTCCGGGTGCTCCATGGCGTCCTGCAGCGTCGCCTTGTCGAGGACGTTGACGTTCATGTGGAAGCCGTCGCTGGCCATGTAGCCGTCGAGGACCCCGGAGAGGTTCTGGATCCGCTCGCCGGGGGTGCGGCCCAGGGCGTCCGGCGTGATCGTGTTGGTGAGCGAGATGCCGTCCTCGGCGTCGTCGTAGTTGAGCTTGGCGACCGACAGCGCGGAGGCGATGTAGCCGTGTTCGTCACGGCCGTTCATCGGGTTGGCTCCGGGGGCGAACGGCTCGCCCGCGCGGCGGCCGTCGGGGGTGTTGCCGGTCTTCTTGCCGTAGACGACGTTCGAGGTGATCGTCAGGACGGACTGGGTGTGCACCGCGTTCCGGTAGGTCGGGTGCTGCCGGATCTTGCCCATGAAGTCCGAGACGATCCGCTGGGCGATGGCGTCGGCCCGCTCGTCGTTGTTGCCGTAGGCGGGGTAGTCGCCCTCGATCTCGTAGTCGACGGCGAGGCCCGTCTCGTCGCGGATGACCTTGACCTTGGCGTGCTTGATGGCGGAGAGCGAGTCGGCGGCGACCGAGAGGCCCGCGATGCCGCACGCCATCGTGCGCAGGATCTCCTGGTCGTGCAGCGCCATCTCGATGCGCTCGTAGGCGTACTTGTCGTGCATGTAGTGGATGACGTTCAGCGCGTGGACGTACGTCTTGCCGAGCCAGCCGAGCATCGCGTCGTAGCGCTCGGCGACGGTGTCGTAGTCCAGGTAGTCGCCCTCGATGGGCTCGAAGCCCTCGACGACGCGCTTGCCGGTCTTCTCGTCACGGCCGCCGTTGATCGCGTAAAGCAGGGCCTTGGCGACGTTGACGCGGGCTCCGAAGAACTGCATCTGCTTGCCGACGGCCATCGCCGAGACGCAGCAGGCGATCGCGGTGTCGTCGCCGTACTTGGGGCGCATCAGGTCGTCGGACTCGAACTGGATGGCCGAGGTGTCGATGGCGACCTTGGCGGCGAAGTCCTTGAAGCCCTTGGGCAGTTCCCGCGCCCAGAAGACCGTCAGGTTCGGCTCGGGGGCGGGGCCCAGGTTGTAGAGGGTCTGCAGGGCACGGAACGTGGTGCGGGAGACCAGCGGGCGGCCGTCCTGGCCGATACCGGCCATCGACCAGGTGACCCAGGTGGGGTCGCCGGAGAAGCCCTCGTTGTACTCGGGGGTGCGCAGGAAGCGGACGATGCGGAGCTTGATGACGAAGTCGTCGATGAACTCCTGGGCCTCGGTCTCGGTGATGCGGCCGGACTCGATGTCGCGCTGGAGATAGATGTCGAGGAAGTTGTCGATGCGGCCGATCGACATGGCCGCGCCGTTCTGCTCCTTCACGGCGGCCAGGTAGGCGAAGTACAGCCACTGGACGGCCTCACGGCCGTTGGTGGCGGGGGCGGAGATGTCGTAGCCGTACGACATCGCCATGGCCTTCAGTTCGCCCAGGGCCTTGATCTGCTCGGAGGTCTCCTCGCGGGCCCGGATGACGTCCTCGGTGGCCCACTCCTCGCCGAGGAGCGCCTTGTCGGCCTCCTTCGCGGCGATGAGGCGGTCGACTCCGTAGAGCGCGACGCGGCGGTAGTCGCCGATGATGCGGCCTCGGCCGTAGGCGTCGGGCAGGCCGGTGATGATGCCGGAGGAGCGGCAGGCGCGGATCTCGGGTGTGTAGGCGTCGAAGACACCTTCGTTGTGGGTCTTGCGGAGGTGCGTGTAGACCTCCCTGACCTCGGGGTCGGCCTCGTAGCCGTAGGCGTTGAGTGCGCTTTCGACCATGCGCCAGCCGCCGTTGGGCATGATGGCGCGGCGCAGCGGGGCGTCGGTCTGCAGGCCGACGATGAGGTCCCGGTCGCCGTCGACGTAGCCGGGCCTGAAGGCGTCGATGCGGGACGGGGTCTTCACGTCGACGTCGTGGATGCCGCGCTCGATCTCCGCCGGGAACATCGACAGCAGCTTCTGCCAGACCTGGGTGGTGCGTTCGGTCGCGCCGGCCAGGAAGGAGTCGTCGCCCTCGTACGGGGTGTAGTTCTGCTGCACGAAGTCGCGGACGTCGATGGCGTCCCGCCACAGGCCGCCCTTGAAGCCGTCCCATGCCTCGCCGTGCACTGTCGTTTCCGCGGGAGTGGCAGTCATCGCCGGCACCTTCCGAGTCGTCTTTTCGCTATGCCTCCATTGCACTCCGGTTTGATCGATCAGCGGCGCCGCAATGGTCCCCACTTCAGGGCCCGAGGTCCCCTCTCTCCGCTCCCCCGACCAGACGCACCCGCCCTGACCTGGGAATTCCTTCGGGACTTTGGACCTAAGTTCGCTTGTGAATGCATTCACAAGAATTTCCCGCACATCCCGTGGTACGGGGTCAGGGGGGCCAGGAGCGCTAGAAGTGCTTGGAGTGCCAGAGGGGCCTGGACATGCGAGTGGGCCGGGTGCTCCCACACCCGGCCCGTCCCGCCGACGCCGCTCAGGACGTCAGCTCGGGGACTCCGCGCCCTTGCGGGCGTAGAACCACCAGCAGACCGCGATACAGCTGGCGTAGAAGGCCACGAAGCCCCACATCGCGCTGGTCACCGCGAAGTTGGCGAACATCGCCGGGATGAAGAAGAAGCCGTACGCCGCGATGGCGGAGGTGAAGCCGGTGACGGCGCCCGCCTCCATCTCGGACTGCTTCAGAGCCTTCGCGTACTCGGGGGTGCCCTCCGTCAGGCCCTTCAGGTGCTGGGCGCGGAAGATCACCGGGATCTGGCGGAACGTCGAGCCGTTGCCGATGCCCGAGAAGAAGAACGCGGCCAGGAAGCAGGCGAAGAAGCCGTAGAAGCTGCCGTTGTCGCCGCCGGAGGGCAGGAAGTTGATGACGCCGATGATCGAGAGCGCCATGCCGACGAACGAGATGATGGTGACCCTGGCGCCGCCGATCTTGTCGGCGATCCAGCCGCCAGCCCAGCGTGCGAGCGCACCCACGGCCGGGCCCATCCAGGCGTACGTCGCCGCGGAGTAGGCCGCATCGATCGGCGTGAACGTCGTCTTGATGAGCATCGGCAGGGCCGCCGCGAACCCGATGAAGGAACCGAACGTGCCGACGTAGAGCCAGGTCATCAGCCAGTTGTGCTTGCGCTTGAAGATGATCTTCTGCTGGCTGAAGGGGGTCGACGCGACCTTCAGGTCGTTCTGGCCGAACCACGCGACGACGGCCAGGATCACCAGGACCGGCACCCACAGGAACGCGGCGTTCTGCAGGAACACGGGCGTGCCGTCGGCCTTGTGCTGGGCCGAGCCGACCGCGAGGACCGAGCTGGTGATGACGATCGGGGTGACCAGCTGGACGACGGAGACACCGAGGTTGCCGAGGCCGCCGTTGATGCCGGTGGCGTTGCCCTTGTCGCGCTTGGGGAAGAAGAAGCCGATGTTGGCGAGGGACGAGGCGAAGTTCGCGCCGCCGACGCCGCACAGGGCCGCGATGGCGATCATCACGCCGTACGACGTGTTCGGGTCCTGGACCGCTATGCCGAGCCAGATCAGCGGGATGACCAGGACGATCGTGGAGAGCGCGGTGAAGCGGCGCTGGCCGATCATCGGGCCGAGGAAGGTGTAGAAGATGCGCGCCGTGCCTCCGGTGATGCCGGGGACGGCCGTCAGCCAGAACAGCTGCGAGGTGGAGAAGCCGAAGCCGACGTCCTTGAGGTTGGTCGCGGTGACCGACCACACCTGCCAGACGACGAACGCCACCAGGAGCGCGGGGACGGCGATCCACAGGTTGCGGGACGCGACCTTCTTGCCGATGGACTTCCAGAAGAGCTCGTTCTCCGGCTCCCAGTCGGTGATGGTCTTGCCGGGGCGGTACTGCGTCGTGTCGTACGTCGCGTCCACTGGTGCGGTCTGCGCTTCTTGGGTGGCAGGCGATCTCATGTTGGTTCCCAGTTCGCTACCGGTCCCGACCTTGCTCCGGGGCCTGACGTTTCCACGGTGCCGTGCGCGACTCCTGTGGAGCAGAGTCGTAGGACACGCGCCGACCAGCCCAAAGACACCAAGATCAGGGGGTCTTCGGACCTCGTGGGCCGCGGTGCGCGAGCGGGCCCCGGCCACCCGCCGTGCGGCGCCCGGGTGTCACTGCCGACCCGCTGGGCGCCGCAGCCCGATTCGGCGCGGGCCTTCTGCTGTGCTGGGGCTCATGACGTCCGCAGCGGCACCCGAGCCGACCCCAGCCCCGCCTCCCACACCCGTGACAGCTCCCGCACCTCCTCCGGCAGCCGTGCGGCCCCTCCGCGCGCGGGGGCGCGAGGAGGCGCATCGGGCCGCGACTCCGCTGGAGCTCTTCTTCGACCTCTGCTTCGTCGTGGCGGTCGCGCAGGCCGGGGCCGAGCTCGTGCACTCCGTCGCCGAGGGGCATGCGGGCGAGGGCGTGCTCAACTACGCGATGGTGTTCTTCGCGCTGTTCTGGGCGTGGGTCAACTTCTCGTGGTTCGCGTCGGCATACGACAACGACGACGTGCTCTACCGCGTGGTCACGCTCGTACAGATCGCCGGTGTGCTCGTGTTCGCCGCCGGGGTGTCCAAGGGGTTCGAGGAGCACGACTTCCTGCTCATCTGGCTCGGCTACCTGATCATGCGGGTCGCGCTCACCGTCCAGTGGCTGCGCGTCGCCTGGTCGGCGACGGGCGCCGAACGCACCACCGCGCTGCGGTACGCGTGCGGGGTGCTGGTCTGTCAGATCGGCTGGTCGGGGCTGCTGTTCCTGCCCGAGGGCGGGCGGCTCTGGCTGTTCCTCGCGATGGCGGTCCTCGAGATGTGCGTGCCGGTGTTCGCGGAGAAGAGCTACACCACGGCCTGGCATCCGCACCACATCTCCGAGCGGTACGGCCTGTTCACGATCATCGTGCTCGGCGAGACGATCGCGGCGGCGACCGTCGCCGTGAAGTCCGGCATCGAGGAGAACGACGCACTCGGCGAACTCCTGCCCATCGCGGCAGGCGGTCTCCTGATGGTCTTCGCCGCGTGGTGGATCTACTTCGTCGTGCCCATCCACGGCCGCCTGAGCGGCAACCGGCAGGCCTTCCTGTGGGGGTACGGGCACTACGTCATCCTCGGCTCGGCCGCCGCGATCGGAGCCGGGCTCGAGGTCGCGGTCGAGGAGGCGGTCGGCAAGGCGCACATCTCGACGCTCGCCGCGTCCGCCGCGGTGACCGTGCCGATGGCGCTGTATCTCCTCACCGTCTGGCTGCTGCACTCCCGCTACTACAAGGTGGGCCTCGCCCAGCAACTGGTCCTGCCGGTCAGTGCGCTGGCGACGCTCGCGAGTACGTTCGCGGGCAGCTGGGCCGTCCTGGTCGCGGGGATCGTGGCAACGGCCACCGTCGCGACCGGTGTGACGCTTACCAGCCGGATGGCCCGCCAGGAGAGGGCCGCGTAACTCCCGCGCGTGATACGCAAGTCGGCATGGCTTCCTCCGACCCCCTCACCTCCCCCGGCTCTCCCCATCCCCTCACCCCTCTCAACTCCCTCACCGACGTCCCCGGCCTGCGTGTGGGTCATGCCACCCGCACCGCCCCCGCCCACGAAGGCCACCTCACCGGCACCACCGTCGTGCTCGCCCCGGTGGGCGGCGCCGTCGCGGCCGTGGATGTGCGCGGCGGCGGCCCCGGCACCCGGGAGACGGACGCCCTGGACCCCCGCAATCTGGTGCAGCGCGTCGAGGCCGTCGTGCTCACCGGCGGCAGCGCGTACGGCCTGGACTCGGCGACCGGCGTGATGGCGTGGCTGGAGGAGCAGGGCCGCGGCGTCAGGGTCGGCCCCGATCCCTCCCACGTCGTCCCCGTGGTCCCGGCCGCCTGCGTCTTCGACCTCGGCCGCGGCGGCGACTTCAGCGCGCGCCCCGACGCCACGACGGGCCGCGCCGCTGTGGAGGCCGCCGCGGCCACCGAGCCGTTCACGCCCGTCGAGGAGGGGAACGTGGGCGCGGGCGCCGGCGCCGTGGTCGGCAAGGTCAAGGGCGGCATCGGCAGCGCGAGCGTCAGGCTGGAATCGGGTGTCACGGTCGCCGCCCTGGTCGTGGCGAACGCCGCGGGCTCGGGGGTCGATCCGGGGACGGGCGCGTTGTACGGGCGGTACTTCGAGGGACGGCAAGTGGCCCATCCCGCCCCCGAGGTCCACGAGGAGGCCACGCGCCGCCTCGCCGAAGCCGCCGCCAAGAGTGGGCCTCCCCCGCTGAACACCACCCTCGCCGTGGTCGCCACGGACGCCGAACTCACCAAGGCCCAGGCGCAGAAGCTGGCCGGTACGTCGCACGACGGCATGGCGCGCGCCGTGCGGCCCGTCCATCTCCTCAACGACGGGGACACCGTCTTCGCCCTCGCGACCGGCGAGCACCCCCTGCCGGACGCCGCGCGGAACCCGCTCGCCCTGAACGAGATCCTCGCGGCGGGCGCGGACATGGTGACGGCGGCGATCGTCCGGGCGCTGCTCGCCGCGGAGTCGGTGAAGACACCGGGCGGTGACTTCCCCTCGTACCGCGACCTCTACACCACATAGTCCACAGAGGAACCCTTAAGGGAATCCCAAGAAAGAAACGCTACAAATAGCAGCAGAACAGCGCCCGTTGGGCCGTCGGCGGGCCATGCCGCTGTGCCCCCGCTCACACCAAGCGGACGGAACCTTTCCGCCTGCAGGCCGCTCTTAACTCGTACTGGATCAGAACGCGCACTTCGCACAAAGATGGAGCAGCCCGTGACAACGTCGCACATAGCCAAGCCCCGGCGACGCACCCTTCTGGCGGCCACCGCGCTCGCCGCCGTGGGTGCGCTCTCCCTCACGGCCTGCGGCGGCGACGCGGACGCCAACGGCGACAACAAGGACGGCAAGCCCAAGACCCAGGGCGCCGACATCAGCATCTCGGCGAAGGACGGCTCGACCGGCGCTTCGATCAACGCCACGGGCGTCAAGGTCAAGGGCGGCAAGCTGACCGAGGTGAAGATGACCCTGGTCTCCACCGGGGCGGCGGTCGACGGCACGCTCTCCGGCGACGGCACAAGCTGGAAGCCCAAGGCCCAGCTGGAGCGCGGCATGAAGTACAAGATCACGGCCGACGCGAAGGACACCAAGGGCAAGGAAGCGACCGAGAACTCGATCTTCACCACCGTCTCGAAGGACAACAGCTTCATCGGCAGTTACTCCCCCGACGGCGGCACGAAGGTCGGCGTCGGCATGCCGGTCTCCTTCAACTTCGACAAGGCGATCACCGAGAAGCAGTCCGTCCAGTCGCACATCAAGGTCACCTCCGACAGCGGCCAGAAGGTCGTGGGCCACTGGTTCGGGAACCAGCGCCTCGACTTCAGGCCCGAGGAGTACTGGAAGGCCGGCTCCAAGGTCACGATGAAGATCGACCTGGAGGGCGTGAAGGGCGCGGACGGCGCCACCGGCGTACAGAACAAGACGGTCACCTTCACCGTCGGCCGCGCGCAGGTCTCCACGGTCGACGTGAAGGCCAAGACGATGACGGTCGAGCGGGACGGCAAGGTCGTCAAGACCATCCCGATCTCCGCGGGCAGCCCGTCGAACCCCACGTACAACGGGAAAATGGTGATCTCCGAGAAGTTCACCCAGACCCGGATGAACGGCGACACGGTCGGCTTCGGCGGTGAGTACGACATCAAGGACGTCCCGCACGCGATGCGCCTGTCGTCCTCCGGCACCTTCATCCACGGCAACTACTGGGGCTCGCCCTCGATCTTCGGCAGCGCCAACACCAGCCACGGCTGCGTCGGCCTCCAGGACGCGCAGGGCGCGGGCGACTCCAGCACGCCGGGCGCGTGGTTCTACGACAACTCCCTCATCGGGGACATCGTGACGGTCAAGGGCTCCCCGGACGAGACGATCGCCCCGGACAACGGCCTCAACGGCTGGAACATGTCCTGGAGCCAGTGGACGGCGGGCAGCGCGGGCTGATTCCAGCCGCCGGGCCGACCCTCTCACCAGGGCCAACACCGCGAGCCGCACGGGAACTTGCCGTGCGGCTCGTACGTTTTCCTGTTCCCGGGCATGATGTCCGACGCAGGGGCTACGGTATGCACTCACAAGGTGACATGCAGCAACGCCGGGAGAGACCTTGAGCGTTCCGTACGAGTACGAGACGGCGTACGAGCCACAGTCGGCCGAGCAGAAGTCTCCGCACTCTCCGCAGGAGCATCTAGAGCGGCTTCTTCGCCGCGCCCTGAACTCCTTCGACCTGCCGGACGACACGATAGGACGCCTGGAGTCGGCTCTCGCGTACGACAGTTCGCTGCACTCGGCGCACCACAGCGCGGGCATGCACCGCGAGACGTACCGGCACACATGGCTGCTCGCCGACGCCGGCGCGCTCACCCTCTGGGAGCTCGCGCACAACACGGGCCCCGGCAGCCACCCCCAGTACGAGCTGTACGCGGACGAGGAGGAGGCCGGTGTCGCCACCTCGCGCCTGCCGCTCCCGCCCGACACCCCGGCCGCCGTCTGCGAGCAGCCCGTCGTGCTCCAGCTCTCGGTCACCGACGAGCCCCGTCATACGTACGTCCCGGACGACTCCGCGGATCACGCGCGCCGGCTGCTGCGCCGCGCGGAGAACCCGGTGAGCGAGGGACGGCCCGCCGAGGACATCGAGCGGTTACTGCGCTCGGCGTTCGCGCACCAGATCACCCAGGCCTTCGGCCGCCCCTGCCTGGCGGGCGAGGCACGCCTCTGCTTCTCGCTCTACGAACACGCGTTCCTGCTCTTCGACGGCAGCGAGCTCAGCCTCTGGGAGGTCGAGCACACGGTCACGCCGGACAAGCGGCACAGGTGCGAGGTGTACGTCTCCGAGGAAGCGGCACGCGCGGCGATGGAGCTGCGCGCGAGGAGCCTTCCGCAGCAGCGCACGAAGTAGGAGCCCACCGGAAGCAGGGCCCCTGCAAAGAACAGGGAGCGGCGTAAGGAGTCAGGAGTCAGGCGGGAGCGGCGTACCTGTACGGCCTCACGGCCTGCTGTCGCCGAACTGCCGCACGAGACCCGCGAAGGCGGCCCGCTCGTCCGCCGTCAGATCGACCGTCTCCGCGCGCGGCGGGCCGGTCTGCGCGGGCAGCGCGCGCAGCGCCTGTGACTGGCGCCAGACGTCCACGTCGACCTGGTCGCGACGCAGCACCCGCACCAGGCCCACGGCCCAGACGACGGTCGCCACGGCCAGTACGGCCACGCCTGTCTGCTGGAGGATCGAGACATTCTGGAGCATGCCGCACAGTAGACAACACGATCCGGGGCTTACGACAGGGGGGTTGTGGGACTTACGTCCTGAAGTGACGCATGTCGCACAACCCCCCTCATAGGGGCCGAACCCCATGGGGTGGGCGGCCGGTGCTCAGACCGCCGCCGGCAGCGGCTTCTCCGTCACGGCCGCGTCGGCCGTGGCGCCGCTCTCGGCAGGCGCCGTCCTGCGGCCGCCCTTGAGCAGGATGACCACCACGGTCGAGACGCCGACACCGGCGGCGATCGCCACCAGGTACAGCAGCGGCTGCCCGATGAGCGGCACCACGAAGATGCCGCCGTGCGGGGCCCGCAGCGTGCAGCCGAAGGCCATCGACAGGGCGCCGGTGACCGCGCCGCCCGCCATCGACGCGGGGATCACCCGCAGCGGGTCGGCCGCGGCGAACGGGATCGCGCCCTCCGTGATGAAGGAGGCGCCCAGGAACCAGGCCGCCTTGCCGTTCTCGCGCTCGGTCTTGGTGAAGAGCCGCCCGCGGACGGTGGTGGCAAGGGCCATGGCGAGCGGCGGGACCATGCCGGCGGCCATCACCGCGGCCATGACCTTGAAGCTGCCCTCGGTCGGGTTGGCGAGGCCGCCGACGGCGAAGGCGTACGCGACCTTGTTCAGCGGTCCGCCGAGGTCGAAGCACATCATCAGGCCGAGGATGACGCCGAGGATGATCGCGTTGGCGCCGGAGAGCCCCTCAAGCCAGTCGGTGAGCGCGCTCTGCAGCGAGGCGATGGGCTTTCCGATGACGAGGAACATCAGGAAGCCGACGATCGCGGACGAGATCAGCGGGATCACGACCACGGGCATGATGCCGCGCAGGACGGCCGGGATCTTCACGCGCTGGATGCCCATCACGACCCCACCGGCGATCAGGCCCGCCGCGAGGCCGCCCAGGAAGCCCGCGTCGATGGTGACGGCGACGGAGCCGCCGACGAAGCCCGGGACGAGTCCTGGCCGGTCGGCCATTCCGTACGCGATGTAGCCCGCGAGGACCGGCACCAGGAAGGCGAAGGCGAGCCCGCCGATCTGGAAGAGGAGCGCGGCCCAGCTGGTGGTGTCCGTCCACACGAAGTGCTCGGCGACCGACGGGGCCTTGTCGATCTTCCAGCCGCCGATGGCGAAGCCGAGTGCGATGAGGAGGCCGCCGGCGGCGACGAACGGGACCATGTAACTGACGCCGGACATCAGCCACTTGCGCAGCTTGGTGCCGTAGCCGTCGCCGCTGTCCCCGGCGTTGTCGACGGGGCTCGGTCCGACGTCCGCGGTGGTCTCGCCGCGGGCCGCCTTCGCCCGGACCTCGGCGATGAGTTCGGCGGGCCTGCTGATGCCGGCCTTCACCCCCACGTCGACGGTGGGCTTCCCGGCGAAGCGGTCCTTGTCCCGTACGGGGACGTCGTGCGCGAAGACGACGCCGTCGGCGGAGGCGATGACCGCCGGGTCCAGACGGGTGAAGCCTGCTGACCCCTGGGTCTCGACCGTCAGCTCCACGCCTGCCTCGCGGGCGGCGTTTTCGAGGGACTCGGCGGCCATGTACGTGTGGGCGATGCCCGTGGGGCAGGAGGTGACGGCCACGATGCGGAACGGCTCCGCCGGGGTGGGGTCGTTCTCCGGCTGCGGGTCGGTGGGTTCTTCTGTGGGCTCACCACCCGCCTGCTCGTCATCCCCAGTGATCAATGAAACCGCCGTCTCCGCGTCCGTCGCGGCCCGCAGCGCGCTCGTGAACTCCTCGTCCATCAACTGCCGCGCAAGGGACGACAGGATGGTCAGGTGCGCGTCATCGGCACCGGCGGGCGCGGCGATCAGGAAGATCAGGTCGGCGGGTCCGTCCGGCGCCCCGAAGTCGATGCCGTCGGCCGAGCGGCCGAAGGCGAGGGTCGGCTCGGTGACGTGGGTGCTGCGGCAGTGCGGGATGCCGATGCCGCCGTCGAGGCCGGTCGGCATCTGCGCCTCGCGGGCCGCCACATCGGCGAGGAACCCCTCCAGATCGGTCACCCGGCCCAGGGCCACCATGCGCTCGGCGAGGGCACGGGCCGCCGCTTCCTTGGTTCCGGCGGACCGGTCGATTTCGAGGTCGACCAGTTCCGCGGTGATCATCTCGCTCATCGCGGGCTCCTTCGCACGCGTATCGCCCGGAGGGCGGGGGTGGGGACGGGGGTTGAGAGGGTGGAGCTGAGGCCCTTGCGGGTCGTGTGGGGAGTCATGACACGGGCTCCGTCAGTACGCGGTCCATCGGGACCTCCGAGGTGACCGTGACCGCGTCGGGCGCGAGGTCCGAGGGGGTCGGCATCGCGCTGCCGGGGAGCTGGACCGCTGCGGCACCGTGCGCCACCGCCGATGCGAGGGCCGTGGCGCCGGTGCCGCCCGCGATGAGGAAACCGGCCAGGGAGGAGTCACCGGCGCCGACGTTGCTGCGTACGGCGTCGACGGGTGCGCTGCCGAAGTGGGCGCCCGAGTCGTCCACGAGCAGCTGGCCGTCGGCGCCGAGGCTGGCGAGCACGGCCCGTGCGCCCAACTCCCGCAGTTCCTCCGCCGCCTTGACCGCGTCGCCGACCGTCGCCAGGGGGCGGCCCACGGCTTCGGCGAGTTCCTCCGCGTTCGGCTTGACCACGTCGGGGCGCTCGGCGAGCGCGGCGAGCAGGGCCGGGCCGGAGGTGTCCAGGGCGATGCGGGCGCCTGCGGCGTGTGCGCGGGCCACGAGGTCGGCGTACCAGGAGGGGGCGAGCCCGCGCGGCAGGCTGCCGCAGCAGGCGATCCAGTCGGCGCCGGTGGACCGCTCCCGCACGGCGGAGAGCAGCAACTCGGCTTCGACGGACGTCAGTTCGGGCCCTGTCGCATTGATCTTGGTGAGCGTCCCGTCGGGCTCGGCGACCGCGATGTTCGAGCGGGTCTGGCCCGCGACCGGGACCGGGGCGACTTTGATGCCCTGCTCGTCGAGGAGCTGGGCGACGAGCGCGCCCGGTGCGCCGCCGAGGGGCAGGACGGCGAGCGTCTCCGCGCCCGCCGCGGCGACGGCCCTCGATACGTTGACGCCCTTGCCGCCCGGGTCCATCCGGTCGCCGGTGGCGCGGATGACCTCGCCGCGGTCCAGCGAGGGGACCTCGTAGGTGCGGTCGAGGGAGGGGTTGGGGGTGACGGTGAGGATCATGCGCGTACGTACCGTTTCCTTGCTGACCTGCGTGCTGTTACTGCTGCTGCCCACGTTCGGGTCCGTGCCCGTACCGCTCATGCCCGGATCACCTCCGTGCCGCCGCCCTCGATCGCCACGGCGTCCTCGGGGCTGAGTCCGGTGTCGGTGATCAGCAGGTCCACGTCGGCCAGGTCGCCGAAGCGCGCGAAGTGCTCCTGGCCGTGCTTGGTGGAGTCCGCGAGGAGGACCACGCGGCGGGCAGCGCCGATCGCCGCGCGCTTCACGGCGGCCTCGGCGAGGTCGGGGGTGGTGAGTCCCGCTTCCGCGGAGAAGCCGTTCGCGGCGACGAAGAGGACGTCGGCGCGGATCTCTCCGTACGCACGCAGCGCCCACGCGTCGACGGCGGCGCGCGTACGGCTGCGGACGCGGCCCCCGATGAGGTGGAGCTGGATGCCGGGGTGGTCGGCGAGGCGGGCCGCGGTGGGGAGGCCGTGGGTGACGACGGTGAACGTCGCTTCCAGCGGGAGCGAGGCGGCGAGGCGGGCGACGGTCGAGCCGGCGTCGAGGATGACGCTGCCTTCGGCGGGGAGTTCGGCGAGGGCCGCGTGGGCGATGCGGTCCTTCTCGTCGGCGGCCGTTCCCTCCCGCTCCGCGAGGTCGGGCTCGAAGTCGAGGCGTCCTGCCGGTATGGCGCCGCCGTGCACGCGGCGTACGAGACCGGCGCGGTCCAGGGCCTTCAGGTCGCGCCGGATGGTCTCGGCGGTGACCTTGAACTCCTCGGCGAGCGACAGCACGTCGACTCGGCCGCCGTCGCGTGCGAGCCGCAGGATCTCCTGCTGCCGCTCCGGTGCGTACATGTCCGTTTGCCTCCGCCTGATGCCCGAGCGTGTTGTTTCCCTTGCAGGCTACGGCTGGATTTCAGCAAAGTAAACACGTTCGGACCTTCGGCAGACACAAACGGACTTACGTCCCGGGACCACTGAGCCCTACGGCCAGCGGAAGCCCTCCAAGGTTTCGATGCAGTGTTCCGCCAGCGCTGCCGGGCCGCCCCCGCCCCCGGCGGGGTCGTCGCCTGCCGCCCACGTCTCCACCGCCACCCGCACCGCCGCACTGGCCACCCCCGCCACAAGCCGCAGCTCCAGCGAAGGCGCTCCCGCCCCACGGCCCTCCCGCTCCGTCAGGACGGAGAGCAGCGTCTCCTCCGAGGCGTGGCAGGCGTTCGACCACACCGCCCTGAGCGCCGCACTCTCCCCCGCCATCCGCAGCAGCGCCCGCACCCACTCCAGCGCCTCCGCGTCCCCGATCGCGAGCCCCGGCGCGGCATCGCTGTCGGGGACCAGCGCCCTCGACGCCGCGTGGCGCAGCGCTTCCCGCACCGGCAGCCCCGCGGGCGCACCCCGCACCGCCTCCGCCCACTGCTGCGCCCCGGCGGCGAAGAGCGGGGCCACAGCCTCCTCCTTCGTCGCGAAGTAGCGGTAGAAGGTGCGCGGCGCGACACCCGCCGCGCGGGCGATGTCCTCCGCGCGCGTGGCCCTCAGCCCGTTCTCGACGAAGAGCGCGGCCGCGGTACGGGCGATGTCCAGCCGCGTCTCCGCCTTACGGCGTTCGGTGAGCGAATCGGGCGCATTGAGCGAACTTGCGGGCATGCCAGGCAGGTTATGCCAGACGGCACAGGGACGGGCCCTCCCTCGGCACATCATGCCTGTGTGACAGAATCTGCCACCGTTGAGATCAAGTGCACAGGCCCAAGAAGTTCGAGAAGGTGGCTACACCGGTGCGTCGTCGACAGTTCCTTTCCCACTCCGCCGGCCTCACCGGCGTCTCCGCCCTCGGTCTCACCCTCGGCCTCGGCCCCACCCTCGGCGCCTGCTCGTCCGGCGGCGACACCACCACCCTCAAACTCCTCGTCGCCAGCTACGACAAGAGCGTCGGCTCCTCCATCGGCGACCAGTGGGGCGGCCTCGTCACCGCCTTCGAGAAGGCGCACCCCACCGTCAAGATCGCCCTGGAACGCGTCCCCTTCGACAAGCTCGACCGGACGCTCGCCCGCCGCGTGAAGGACGGCAACGCCCCCGACATCGCGCAGTCGAACGTCTTCGCCCCCTACGCCGAGGGCGACCAGCTCTACGGCGCCTCCGAGCTCTTCGACATCCGCACCGAGGCCGACTTCACCCGCTCGTACGCCGAGGCGGGATCGGTCAAGCACATCCAGTACGGCATCCCGTTCCTCGCCAGCACCCCGCGCCTCTTCTACAACAAGGCCCTCTTCAAGCAGGCCGCCATCAGCGGCGCCCCCACCTCCTGGGACGAGCTCCGCTCGGCGGCGCAGGCGCTGAAGGGGATCGGCGTGAAGACGCCGTACGGGCTGCAGTTGGGCCCCGAGGCCGCCGAGGACGAGGCCCTGTCCTGGATGCTCGCGGACGAAGGCGGCTACGCGGGCCTGGCCGGCTACGACTTCCACACCGCGAGCAACGTCCGGACACTGACCTGGCTGCGGGACGAGCTGGTGGCGAAGGGCCTCGCGGGCGCGGACCCGGCGGGGCTCAACAGGACGGCCGCGTACGAGCAGTTCATGCGCGGCAACATCGGGATGCTGATCGCGCACCCCGTGCTCATGGGCGCCGCCGACAAGGTCAAGTTCCCTTACGCCCATGCCGCGTTCCCCACGCGCAGGGGCGGGGCCGCGGCTCCCGTGGGCCTGAGCGACTGGCTGATGGCGTTCAAGCAGAACGGCCACGGCGACGCGTGCGGGAAGTTCCTCAGCTACCTCTACGGCCGCAAGTCGGCGAAGGCGTACGGCGGCGGCCAGGCCGCGCTCCCGGTCACCAGCTCCGCCTCGTCGGCGCTGCGCGCTGACGCGGCCCAGCGCCCGCTGTGGAAGTTCATCGACCAGATGCCGCAGGCGCAGTTCCAGCCGGTCAGCCTCCGCTCGTGGCCGACCGTGCGGGCGGCCATTCGCAAGGAGATCGGGGCCGCCGTCACGAAGGGCGGCAACCCCGGCGCCGTACTCGAAGCCCTGGACACGACGGCGGCCCAGGCGGAGCTCTAGGCTCCACCCGGGCCGCGCCCGCCGGTCCGACACCGCTCAGGAGGTCAACGCGGCCTCCCGCGCGGGAGCTTCACCGGCCGCATCCTCGCCCGCGTCCGCGACCGCATCCGCATCCTCGTCGCCGCCACCTTCGACGTGCTGCCGCGGCTTGCCCGGCAGGGCGAACATCAGCAGGAAGATGACGACGAGCACGCCGACGACCCACCACAGCGAGTTCTGGAACGCGCCCACGATCTCCGTGGGCACCTGGCTCGGCGCCGCCTTCTCGTCGATCATGCCGAAGAACACCACGGAGACCAGGCCGAGCCCCAGCGCCGTACCCATCTGCTGCACGGTGTTGAGCAGCCCGGACGCGGACCCGGAGTGCTCACGCGGCACGTCCGACAGGATGGCGTCGGTCAGCGGCGCGACGATGAGTCCCATCCCGGCGCCCATCACGACCAGCGGCAGAGCCATCTGCCAGGACGCGATGCCCGCGCCGTACCGGTCCGCCTCCCAGATGTAGAGCAGCACCCCGGCCGCCATGACGAGCGCGCCGGCCTGCAGCACCTTGCGCCCGAACCGCGGCACGAGCTTCTGCACGGACATGCCGGCCGCCACCGAGACGGCGATCGAGAACGGCACCCCGGTGGTGCCCGCCCGCAGCGCGCTCCAGCCGAGGCCCGTCTGCATGTATACCGTCCAGACCAGGAAGAAGATGCCCATCGCGACACCGAACACGGTCTGCACCGCGATGCCCGCGGCGAAGCTCTTCACCTTGAACAGGGACAGCTCCACGAGCGGCGAACCGTCCTTCGCCGCCTTCGCCTTCTCGTACGCGATGAGCGCGCCGAAGACCACGAGTCCGCCCGCCATCATCGCGTAACCCCACAGCGGCCAGTCCAGCTCGCGCCCACGGGTGAGCGGGTAGAGCACCATCAGCAGGCCGAGCGTGACCAGGACGACGCCGACGAGGTCGAGCTTGAGGGCCTTCGGGGCCTTGGACTCACTGATGAACTTGGCGCCCAGGATCAGTCCCGCGATCCCGACGGGCAGGTTGATGAGGAAGATCGGACGCCATTCGAGCCCGAACAGATTCCACTGGGTCAGCAGCGCGCCGAGCAGCGGCCCCGAGACGGCGCCGAGCCCCACGATCATCCCGAAGAGCCCGAAGACCTTGCCCCGCTCGTGCGCGGGGAACGTGGCGTGCACGATCGACAGGACCTGCGGCACCATCATCGCGGCCATGGCGCCCTGGAGGATCCGCGATGCGACCAGCATCTCCGGGTTGGCGGCGAAGCCGCAGAGCGCGGAGGCGAGGGTGAAGCCCGCGATGCCTATGAGGAACATCCGCTTGCGCCCGTGGATGTCGCCGAGCCGCCCGCCGGTGATCAGTCCGGCCGCGAACGCGAGCGCGTAGCCCGCGGTGATCCACTGGATCTGGCTGTACGAGGCGCCTGCGTCCTCCTGGATGGACGGGATCGCGATGTTGACGATGGTGACGTCGACGAGGTCCATGAAGGCCGCGGTCATCACGATGGCGAGGGCGAGCCAGCGGCGCCGGTCGGCTGCGGCGGCCGTTCCGGGCGGTGTCGTGGCGGGGCTGCTGTAAGTCATGGGAGGAGACTAGAAGCCATATAGGCCAGAGCGTGTCCTAGATGCGCGGCATCCTGTGTGACATGACTTCGACTTCCGGCACGACCTCGGAACGGTCCGGCGGTACGGACACCCCGGCTCGGCTGCTGCAGCTCCTCTCCCTCCTCCAGACCCCGCGCGAGTGGCCGGGCGGGGAGCTGTCGGACCGGCTCGGCGTCAGCCGCCGTACGGTGCGGCGCGACATCGACCGGCTGCGGGACCTCGGCTATCCGGTGCAGGCGAGCCAGGGGGCGACCGGTGGATACCGCCTGGTCGCGGGCAAGGCGATGCCTCCGCTCGTCCTGGACGACGAGGAGGCGGTGGCCATCGCGGTGGGGCTGCGGGCGGGGGCGGGCCACGCGGTGGAGGGGGTGGAGGAGGCGTCGGTCCGGGCCCTGGCGAAGCTGGAGCAGGTCCTCCCGTCGCGCCTGCGCCACCGGGTGCAGACCCTCCAGATCGCGACGACCCCGCTGACCAGCGGGGACGGGGCCAGCATCGCGCCCGAGACGCTCACGGTCATGGCATCCGCGGCGGCGGGCCAGGAGCGGCTCCGCTTCGCGTACCGCTCCGGCGACGGCACGGAGACCCGCCGGCTCACGGAGCCGCACCGGCTCGTGTCGACGGGGCGGCGCTGGTACCTGGTCGCGTACGACATCGACCGCGACGACTGGCGCACGTTCCGGGTGGACCGGGTGTCGTCCCCGTTCGCGACCGGGGCGCGCTTCGTCCCGCGGGAGCTTCCGACGGGGGACGCCGCGGAGTACATCCGCCGGTCGATGTGGCGGGGCCAGCCTTCGTACGCGATCGACGTGACGTTCGCGGAGTCCGCGGAGACCGTCGCGACGAGGCTCCCGGCCCTGGGGGCGCCGGAACCGCTGACGGCCAGGAGTTGCCGCGTGCGGGCCACGGTGACGGATGCGGTGGACTGGCTGGCGGTACGGCTCGCCATGACAGGCTGCGATTTCGTGGCCCACGGGCCCCCGGAGCTGGTGGCTTCCCTACGGGACCTGGGCTCCCGCCTGACCCGGGCGTCGTCCGGCTGATCCTGCGGGGCAATCGGGCGGGTGTGCGGGAAAAGAAGAATGAGCCCCGGTGCCGGGGGGGATGGCACCGGGGCTCAGCTGGTGGGGCCGCCGAGCAGGCCGCTCAGGCAGCCGCGTCGAAGCCCGTGTCCCGAGCCAGCTTCTTCAGCTCCAGAAGCGCGTGCTTCTCGATCTGGCGGATCCGCTCCCGCGTCAGCCCATGCTGCTTGCCGACCTCCGTAAGGGTCCGCTCGCGGCCGTCCTCGATGCCGTACCGCATCTTGATGATGGAGGCCGTGCGCTGGTCGAGGCGGCCGATCAGGTCGTCCAGTTCCTCGCTGCGCAGCAGCGTCAGGACGGACTGCTCGGGCGAGACCGCGGAGGTGTCTTCCAGCAGGTCACCGAATTGCGTGTCTCCGTTGTCGTCCACGCCCATGTTCAGTGAGACCGGGTCGCGCGCCCAGTCCAGGACGTCCGTCACACGTGCCGGAGTGGAGTCCAGCTCGGCGGCGACCTCTTCCGGCTCCGGGTCGCGCCCGTGCTTGCGGTTGAACTCGCGCATGACCCGGCGGATCCGCCCCAGCTCCTCCACCAGGTGGACGGGCAGCCGGATGGTGCGGGACTGGTCGGCTATGGAGCGCGTGATGGCCTGACGGATCCACCACGTGGCGTACGTGGAGAACTTGAAGCCCTTGGCGTAGTCGAACTTCTCGACCGCGCGGACCAGGCCCGCGTTCCCCTCCTGGATCAGGTCGAGCAGCGGCAGACCACTGCGCGGATAGCGGCGCGCCACGGCCACGACGAGCCGGAGGTTCGACCGGATGAAGACGTCCTTGGCCCGCTCGCCGTCGGCGACCAGCGCCTCCAGCTCCTCGCGGGACGCCTTCGCGCCCGCGCCGGAGCTCTCGACCTCGCCGTCGATTATCTTCCGGGCGTACACACCGGCCTCGATGATCTGGGACAGCTCGACTTCCTTGGCGGCGTCGAGCAGCGGCGTACGCGCGATCTCGTCGAGGTACATGCCGACCAGGTCGCGGTCGGCGATCTCCCCGCCTACGGCGCGAACACTGCGTGCCGCGTCGGTCTCGCCGGAGGTGGCGGACTTACGACGGGCGACGGCACGGGTTGCCATGCGTGCTCCCTTGCGTGTGGAGGTCCTGGTCGGCCCTTTTCACGGGCCTCTGTGGTGGAAACCACACCCTTCCGGGTGCCCTGCTTCCGATGGAAACAACGACTGGAATCCGGACAGAATTCCCAAGCCGTGCATCTATTTTCCTGACGTTGCAGTACCCTGTGCCGCCACAAGGGGAGGCCAGATGCCGTCGGAACGTACAGAGGTGCAGGTCAGGCCGGGCGCGGAGGCTGATCTCGCGGCCCTGACCGACATCTACAACCACTATGTACGTGAGACGGCGATCACATTCGACACGGCCGTCTTCCTGCCGGAAGAGCGCCGCCCTTGGCTGCTCTCCCATCCTGAAGACGGCCCCCACCGCCTATTGGTTGCCCAGGAGCGGGATTCCGGCCTGATCCTCGGATACGCCACCAGTAGTCCTTTCCGAACGAAGCCCGCGTACGCCACCTCTGTGGAAGTCAGCGTCTACTGCGCCGCCGATGCCGCGGGCCGTGGCATCGGCACCCTGCTCTACAAGGCGCTCTTCGAGGCCCTGGAGGGCGAGGACCTGCACCGCGCCTACGCCGGGATCGCCCAGCCGAACGACGCGTCGGAGCGCCTCCACGAACGTTTCGGCTTCCGGCATGTCGGCACGTACCGCGAGGTGGGCCGCAAGTTCGGCCGCTACTGGGACGTCGCCTGGTACGAGCGTCCCCTGCACGCCCGGCCCTGACCCGG
Organism: Streptomyces sp. NPDC047525; assembly: GCF_040643025.1. Lineage (NCBI taxonomy): Bacteria > Bacillati > Actinomycetota > Actinomycetes > Kitasatosporales > Streptomycetaceae > Streptomyces > Streptomyces sp. NPDC047525. The sequence goes on along the minus strand of NZ_JBEYTL010000007.1, from coordinate 344,080 downwards.
GTCTTAGGTCCTGACCAGGCCCGTCCTAAGCCCTGACCTAGGGCGCGGCCTAGGCCGCAGGACCGTTACACCCCGCGCGCACCCGTCCTAGCGTGCCCGCATGGACGCCACAGCCGACACCTCAGGCACCCTCGACGAAGCCCTCCAGCGCCTGCACGCATCGGGCCCCGAGCGGCTCGGACGGCTCACCAACCACGCGCCGATGGCCGTCGAGGCGCTCGCCGCGCACGGCCGCTCCGGTGCGGTCCACCGCTGGCTCGAGCTGTACGCGCCGAAGTTGGAGGAGTACCCGAGCACGGTCGGGACAATCACCGGCGACACGTGGCGCGAGGCTCTCGGCGATCCGCGCCGCGCCGCGGACTGGATCGCGTACTTCGGCCGGGAGATCGGCGAACGCCCGTGGCGCGACGTCCTCGCCGCCTGGTGGCCGCTCCTGCTGCCGGGCATGTACGGCGGCTCCACCCACCCGGTGATCCGCGTGGGCCACGCGGTGCGCACGCTCCTGAGAGGGGACGAGACCGGACCCCGCCTCGCGGAACTGGCTCACGGCCTCGGCTACTGGGCCGCCCGCCACCACCCCGTCACCGGCGTCGAGCTCCTGCCCCTGAGCGCGGGCACGGCAGCCGCCGCCCTGGACGCCGTCGAGCCGGTCCCGGACAGGGCCGAGGGCAGCTTCCCCGCCAGGCTCGGCCGGGTCGTGGGCCTGCCCGCGTGGGCGGCCGGCGTGAGCGACCCGGACGAGGCGCACCGCGGGCTCACGGAGCTGGTGCGCGCGGCCACCCACCGGTACGCCACGCACGGCCACGGCGAGGAGACGATGCTGGTGCACGCGTCGACCGCGCCCAACGCCGTGCTGCGCGCTCTGCCCGCGCTGCCCCGCACCCTGTGGGCGCCGAGCCTGCACGCGGCGTGGACGGCGTCGGCCGCCGTGACCTCGATGTACGCCCCTGACGCCCCGGTCGCGTACACGGCGCCCGGCACCTTCGCCCCCGAGGAGGTCTTCGAGCGGGCCCTGGCGCACGGCGACGAGCACGTCATCAAGTTCACCGACACGGCACTGGACGTGGGCGACGAGCGGGCCCTGGCATCCGCCCTGCGCGCGATCGAGATCAGCGAGCCGCTGGTCTGACGCCCCGGCTCAGCCGAACTGCACCGACCTCTTGGCGAGCCCCATCCAGAACCCGTCGATCACGCTCCGCTGGCCGCCGAGGTCCCCCGAGGCCTCGGCGGCCCCCAGCGTCACGAACAGGGGCGCGAAGTGCTCCGTGCGCGGATGTGCGAGCTCGCCCGCCGGGGACTTGTGCAGGAAGTCGAGGAGACCGTCCACGTCGCCCGCTTCGAGCGCCTCGTGCCCCCACGCGTCGAACTCCACCGACCACGACGGCGTACCGCCCTGGCGCAGCGCCGCCAGATTGTGCGTGAAGAAGCCGCTGCCGACGATCAGCACGCCCTCGTCCCGCAGCGGCGCCAGCTTGCGTCCGATGTCCATCAGGCTCGCGGGATCGAGGGTCGGCAGGGAGATCTGGAGGACGGGGACGTCCGCGTCCGGATACATCTCGACGAGCGGGACATACGCTCCGTGGTCGAGCCCGCGATCCGGGATGTCCTGCACCGGCGTACCTGCCCCGCGCAGCAATTTGCGTACGGAATCAGCCAGTTGAGGGGCGCCCGGAGCGGCGTACGTGACCTGGTAGTAGTGCTCGGGGAAGCCCCAGAAGTCGTACACCAGCGGCATCGTCCGTGTCGCGCCGAGCGCGAGCGGGGCCTCCTCCCAGTGGGCGGAGACCATGAGGACGGCCTTGGGGCGCGGCAGCTCCGCCGACCAGGCGCGGAGCTGGTCGGGCCAGAGCGCGTCGTCGGCCAGCGGCGGCGCGCCGTGGCTGAGGTACAGGGCGGGCATGCGCTCCTGGGTTGCGGTCATGGCGGCGCCTCCGAGAACGTACAAAGAACGATTTACTTTAACTCTCAAGCTTTCGCTCGAGGACGACCCTACTCCCGCATTGTTTAAGTTTCAAGGAAGGGCTGCGTACAGTGGAGTACATGGACACGGCACCCACTTCTCCCCCCGACGGGGAACCGCGCTGGCTCGACGACGACGAACAGCGCACCTGGCTCGCGTACCTGCAAGCCACCACGCTCCTGGAAGACCACCTCGACCGCCAGTTGCAGCGCGACGCCGGTATGCCGCACATCTACTACGGCCTCCTCGTCCAGCTCTCCGTCGCCCCGCGGCGGCGCCTGCGGATGACGGAGCTGGCCAGGAACACCAAGATCACCCGGTCCCGTCTCTCGCACGCGATCGCGCGCCTGGAGAAGAACGGCTGGGTGCGCCGCGAGGACTGCCCCTCCGACAAGCGGGGCCAGTTCGCGATCCTCACCGACGACGGGTACGAGGTCCTGCGCCGCACCGCGCCCGGCCATGTCACCGCCGTGCGCCAGGCCCTCTTCGACCGGCTCAGCCCGGAACAGCAGAAGTCCCTCGGCGAGATCATGGTGATCGTCGCCGAGGGACTTCAGCCGAAGGAGGCGGGGGCGGACCTGCCCTGGCTCCGCTAGGCCTCCCTGTTGAACAACCGGGTCAGTGCGCGACCACCGGGATCCGGATCTCGTCCTCGACACCCTCGGTGTCACCCGAGCCCGAGGCGGCGGGAGAGCCGCCCTGGGCGCCGGCGTTGATGAGCGCGAAGGCGATCGCGGCGGCGGCCGCCAGGATGCCCACGGCCCACCAGATGGCACTGGTGTAGCCCTCGACCATGGCCTGGGCCTGCATCAGCTTCTGCGCGGCCGGGGTCGTCGCGCCCGCGGCGTGCGAGGCGACGTACGCGGTCGTGGCGGAGGCGGCGATGGTGTTCAGGAGAGCGGTGCCGATGGCGCCGCCGACCTGCTGCGAGGTGTTGACCATCGCGGAGGCGACACCGGAGTCACGCGGCTCGACACCGTGCGTGGCCAGCGACATGGCGGGCATGAACGCCGTACCCATGCCGAGGCCGAGCAGCAGCTGGCCGGGCAGGATCACACCGGCGTACGAGGTACCGACGTCGAGCTGCGTCAGGAACAGCATGCCGGCGGCGGCGACCAGGAAGCCGGGACCCATGAGCAGCCGCGGCGGGACGCGGGTCATCAGGCGGGCGCCGATCTGCGTGGAGCCCGTGATCATGCCGACGATCATCGGCAGGAACGCGAAGCCGGTCTTCACCGGCGAGTAGCCCTGGACGATCTGCAGGTAGTACGTGAGGAACAGGAACAGGCCGAACATCGCGATGATCGCGAGGCCGAGCGACAGGTAGACGCCACCGCGGTTGCGCTCGGTCAGGACGCGCAGCGGAAGCAGCGGCGACTTGACCTTGGCCTCGGTGACGACGAACGCGGCGAGCAGCACGGCCGACGCGACGAACATGCCGATCGTCAGGGAGTCCGACCAGCCCGCCGACTCGGCGCGCGTGAAGCCGTAGACGAGAGCGACGAGACCGAGGGTGGAGAGGACCACGCCCGGGATGTCGAGCGGCGAGCGGTTGCGGGCGCCGGACGGCTCACGGATGACGAAGTAGGCACCGAGCGCGGCGATCACAGCGAAGGGGATGTTCACGAAGAACGTCCAGCGCCAGTTCAGGTACTCGGTGAGGAAGCCGCCGAGGATCAGGCCCACGGCGCCACCGCCACCGGCGATCGCACCGTAGATGCCGAACGCCTTGGCGCGCTCCTTGGCATCGGTGAACATCACGGCGAGCAGCGAGAGGGCGGCGGGCGCGAGCAGCGCGCCGAAGACACCCTGCAGGGCGCGGGCGCCCAGCATCATGGCCTCGCCGGTCGCGGCGCCGCCGAGCGCGGAGGCCGCGGCGAAGCCGATCAGGCCGGTCACGAAGGTGCGCTTGCGGCCCCAGAGGTCGGCTATGCGGCCGCCGAAGAGCAGCAGACCACCGAAGGCCAGGGCGTAGGCCGTGATGACCCACTGGCGGTTGCCGTCCGAGATGCCCAGGTCCTGCTGGGCGGAGGGCAGCGCGATGTTCACGATGGTCGCGTCGAGCACGACCATCAGCTGCGCGAGCGCGATGAAGATCAGCGCTTTCCAGCGCCTGGGATCTGTTTCTGACATGGGAGTAGCCACCTAGCGATACGTGTGCTGAAAAAAGTGACGGAAAGCGACGCGCACTACGGCGTACGGCGAAGTCGAATGATGTCGGGCGAAGTCGGCTGGAGTCGAGCGAATTCGGGCGAGGTCGGCCGGGCTCAGGACTGGCGGAGATCCTCCAAGGTCGCCGATGCACCCGGCAGCTCGGAGCGGGCCGGTGCCATCAGGCCGTCGAGGAACAGCTGGAGATGGCGGTGGACGAAACGGTCCATGTTCAGGCACGCGGTGCCGGGCAGCGGCCTGGTGAGCTGGGAGAGGGCGACCATCAGGTCTCCGACGGCGATGTCGGTGCGCAGCTGCCCGGCCGCGCGCGCCCGTTGCATGAGCCCGTCGACGACGGCTTCGAGCCGCTCGCGGGCGTCGACCAGATCCGGATGATCGGGGTCGAAGGCCGCCTGGAGCATCGGGCACAGGGCACCGATCCGCTCGTCGGCGGAGGCGTGCACGAACCGGCGCAGGGCGTCGAACGCGACACCCTGGTCCGCGTCGGCCGCCGCGATCGCTTCCTCGGCGTGTGCCGAGACGCGGTCGGTGACCAGCAGGACGACCTGGTGGACCAGTTCGGAACGGTCTGCGAAGTGCCGGTAGACCGTGGCATTGCCGACGCCGGCCCGGCGCGCGACCTCGTCGAGCGGCACATCGGGGCCGAACTCGACGAACATCTCGCGTGCGGCGGCGACGATCCGCTCCCGGTTGCGCAGGGCGTCGGCCCGCGGGCGGGGCGTGCGGCGCTGTGCAGCGGTGGCGGTTTCCACGGCGGCTCTCCTCAAGCTTGGTGATCGAGCTGGTGATCAAGCGGTGATCGAGCTGGTGATCAAGCTGCTGATCGAGTCTCGGGACGGTGCCTGAGCCTCGGATGCGCGATGCGGGGAACCACTCCCCGTTTCGCTCGGACACAGGTCTAAACGGGGAGAGAGTCCCCGGATATTTCCCACTGCCCGACTTTCTTCATGTGACCCGCGTCACGCCTCCATGGGCGAGAAACCCACGATCGGTCGCACCCAGCGAGCGCCCGCGCACCCTCCGGCACAGGGTGATCGAAAGGGTGCAGCCAGGACCGGCGGCTGCCGCAAAGGGAAGGCCCACGCATGCAGCAGCCGACCTGGAGGCAGATACGCGCAGCCCGACGTGGCGCGGCACTCGCCACATGCGCCGTCCTTGCCCTCACGGTCACCACATCGGCGAGCACCGGCCGCCTGATGGAGGAGTCCCCCACGGCGGCGGGCCCCGTGTCCCTGGCCCGCGCGACGACACTCAGCCCGTGCATGATCAACGGCACGATGGGCGTCCAGATGTCGGAGGGCGTGCCCACGCCCGCCGGATACTCCCGCTCCACGGGCACCGTCCGGGCCCTGAACCTCATGGTCGACTTCTCCGACGCCCCCGGCGAGGGCACCGCGCTCGACCGCCTCTCGGAGTTCTTCCCGCAGACGTCGGACTGGTTCCGCACCAGCTCCTACGGGCGTCTCGACTACCGCCCCGAGTCGCCGATCCCCGACTGGCTGCGGATGCCCAAGAGCTTCAAGCAGTACGGGATAGAGCGCGGTGCCCCCTTCGACCCGGGCTACCGCGATCTGGTCCAGGACATCGTGGCGGCGGCCGATCCGGACGTGGACTTCCGGGAGTACGACCTGGTGAACATCCTCATCACGCCGAACGCGGGCCCTTCCGCGCTCGACACGGTCCTTTCGGTGACCTTCGCGGGCAACACCGAGGCGCCCGTGGCGGACGGCGTCCCGGTCTCCAACGCGTCCTTCGTCTACAGCCGCCAGGACGACGGCTCGGGCAGCTACCGCGAGACCGGCTACCGCGTGCTCCCGCACGAGAACGGCCACGTCTTCGGCCTGCCCGACCTCTACACGCAGGAGGGCGGCGGCGCGGTCGGCCACTGGGACATCATGAGCGAGGACTGGGGCGCCAACAACGACCTGCTGGCCTGGCACAAGTGGAAGCTGGGCTGGCTCGACGACGACCAGATCAGCTGCGCGTCGAACGCGGGCACCACCGAGCACACGCTGAGCCCGCTGCCGACGAGCGGCGGCACCAAGCTCGCCTTCGTGCCGCTGAGCACGACCAAGGGGTACGCCGTCGAGGTGCGCACCCAGGGCGGCAACGACGAGGCGGTCTGCAAGCCCGGTGTCCTGATCTACCGGGTGGACGCGGAGGTCGACACGGGCCAGGGCCCGGTCTCCGTCTCCGACTCCACCAAGGACAGCGGAGGCTGCACGCGCCAGCCGAACGTCCACGCGGAGCTCTCGGACGCGACCTACGAGCCCGGCGAGACCTTCACGGACAAGAGGACGGGCGTGCGCATCACGGTGACGGACATCGACGCGGAGGGCCGCTACCGGGTGCACGTCACGCGCCCATGAGGCCGCGGCTCATCCGCCGTTGACCTTGGAGGAGCCCGCGCCGGGCACGGTCTGCTGCACCTGGCGCAGGAAGGCGGCGTTGTCCGGGGTCTTGCGCAGGCGCTCGATCAGCGCCTCCAGGTTGCTCTGCGGGTCCCTGCCGTGCAGGGCGCGCCGCAGCCCGCGTACGGCGGTCAACTCGGCGGCGGGGACGAGCAGTTCGTCACGGCGCGTGCCGGAAGGGGTGACGTCGACGGCGGGGAAGACACGGCGCTCGGCCATGCCGCGGTCGAGGCGGAGCTCCATGTTGCCGGTGCCCTTGAGCTCCTCGAAGTAGTAGTCGTCGGCGCGCGATCCGGTCTCCACGAGCACGGTGGCGAGCATGGTCAGGGACCCGCCCTCCTCCGCGCACCGCGCGGCGCCGAAGAGGCGCTTGGGGCCCTGGATGGCGGCGGCGTCGACACCTCCGGAGAGGGTGCGGCCGCCACTGGACGCCGCGTTGTTGTACGCACGGCAGAGCCGGGTGAGGGAGTCGAAGAGCATGACGACGTCCTTGCCCTCCTCGGTGAGCCGCTTGGCGCGCTCGACGGCCAGTTCGGCCAGGGCGATGTGCTGCTTGGCGGGCCGGTCGAAGGTCGAGGCGAGCACTTCGCCGCGTACGGAACGCTTCATGTCCGTGACCTCTTCGGGCCGTTCGTCGAGCAGGACCACCATGAGGTGCGCCTCGGGATGGTTCGCGCTGACGGCGGCGGCGATCTGCTGGAGCAGAACGGTCTTGCCGGTGCGGGGCGGCGCGACGATCAGGCCGCGCTGGCCCTTGCCGACGGGTGCGACGAGGTCGATGAGCCGGGTCGCGACACTGGCGCCGCCTTCACCGGGCGCCTCCAGACGCAGCCGCTCGCGGGGGTGCAGCGGGGTGAGGTCACCGAACCGTGCGCGCCTGCGCAGGGCTTCGGCGGAGTGTCCGTTGACCCGCTCGACGGAGGTGAGGGTGCGGGCCTTGCCGCAGCTGCCCTGGACCATGTCGCCCGCGCGCAGGCCGAGTTGGCGGATGAGCGTGGAGGGGACCTGTACGTCGTTCGGGGTGGGGAGGCAATCGCCGGTGCGGAGATGGCCGTTGGCGTTGTGACTCACGTCGAGGATGCCGGATGCGGCGACGACGGGGGCCTCGGTGGCTGTGGTGGTCTTGTTCCGGGTGATGGTTGCGGTACTCATGATGGGGTCCTTTCGCGGACATGCGAATGAGGGGCCCGGCAGGACGGTGTGTTCACGTCCCGTACGTCGGGCGGAGAGAAGAACTGCAGCAAAGGGCTTCGGAGAAACACGAATGTCTCGGAGCTTCGGAGCTGCGGGGGCCTCGGTGAGGCGGAAGAAAAGAAGATCGGCACCGGCGCCGCAGAAGGCGGCGTACACACGTGCTGTTCGCAAGGTAGCACAGCTTGCGGGCCGCCGAGCGTGACGTGGGTCACCGGAAGCCCGCCCGGATCGCACCCGGACCGCACTCGGACCGCACCCGGACGGCTGCACCCACCCACATGGTGCGCTCCCCGGTTATGTGGGCCCCACACATGGGAACCCCGCACGGCCCACCCTTACGTTTCCGGCCATGACGAGCCCCACTCCCCGCGGTGCCGACCCCGCAGGAACCCCCGCCAAAGCCCCCGCAGGAACGGACCTCACCGGACGCACCGCCCTGGTCACCGGCGGCGCCAGCGGCATCGGCCGGGCGTGTGCCGTGGCCCTGGCGCAGGCAGGCGCCTTCGTCCACGTCGTGGATCGGCACGCCGACGCGGCCAAGGACGTCGCCGACGCGATCGACGGCGAGGCCCACGCGGTGGACCTCGCCGATCCCGCGGCGGTGGACACCCTGCCCGCCCGCGCCGACATCCTCGTCAACAGCGCGGGGCTCCAGCACGTCGCCGCCATCGAGGAGTTCCCCCCGGAGCGGTTCGACCTGATCCAGAAGGTCATGGTCACCGCGCCGTTCCTCCTGCTGCGCCGGACCCTGCCCCACATGTACGCCCACGGCTGGGGCCGCGTCGTGAACATCTCCAGCGTGCACGGCCTGCGCGCAAGCCCCTTCAAGTCGGCCTACGTCGCCGCCAAGCACGCCCTGGAGGGCCTGAGCAAGGTCACCGCCCTGGAAGGCGCGGAGCACGGCGTCACCAGCAACTGCCTCTGCCCCGGCTACACCCGCACGCCCCTGGTCGAGGACCAGATCAGCGCCCAGGCCGCCGCCCACGGCATCGCCCCCGAGCAGGTCCTCACCGACGTACTGCTGCGGCGCTCGGCCGTCAAGCGGCTGATCGAACCCGCGGAGATCGCCGCCGCGGCGCTCTGGCTCTGCGGCCCGCACAGCGGCTTCGTCACCGGTGCCTCGCTGCCCCTGGACGGCGGCTGGACCGCCGGCTGAACAACCACCGCTCCCCCAGCGCCAATTCACCACACGTCCCCATCGAGAAACGGATCACGCCATGGCAGCCGCAACGCCGCGTGCCCAGGGCAAGACCCCGGGCAGGCCAGGTATCGCCCGCATCATCAGCGCCAGCCTCATCGGCACCACCATCGAGTGGTACGACTTCTTCCTCTACGGCTCCGCCGCCGCCCTGGTCTTCAACACCCTCTTCTTCCCCGACAGCGACCCCCTGGTCGGCACGCTCCTGTCCTTCCTCACCTACGCCGTCGGCTTCGCCGCACGGCCCCTGGGCGGTGTCGTCTTCGGCCACTACGGCGACAGGATCGGCCGCAAGAAGCTGCTCGTGCTGAGCCTCATGATGATGGGCGGCGCCACCTTCGCGATGGGCCTGCTGCCCACCCACGCCACCCTCGGCGTCGGCGCCCCGATCCTGCTCACGGTGTTGCGCCTGATCCAGGGCTTCGCGCTCGGCGGCGAGTGGGGCGGCGCCGTCCTGATCGTCTCGGAGCACGGCGACGACAAGAACCGCGGCTTCTGGGCCTCCTGGCCGCAGGCCGGCGCCCCCGGCGGCAACCTCCTGGCCACCGGTGTCCTCGCGCTCCTCGCCGCCGTCCAGTCCGACGAGGCGTTCCTCGCCTGGGGCTGGCGCATCCCGTTCCTGCTCTCCGGCGTGCTCGTCATCATCGGCCTGTGGATACGGGTCTCGGTCTCGGAGTCCCCGCTGTTCCTCGAGGCGCAGGCCCGCGCGCAGGCCGAGGCCGCCAAGGCCGGTCCGGCCGCCGCCAAGCAGGACGCGCCGGTCGTCGAGGTCTTCCGGCACAACTGGCGCGGCGTCCTGACCGCCATCGGAACGCGGCTCGGCGAGAACGTCTCGTACTACATCCTCACGGCCTTCGTCCTGGTCTACGTCACCGTGCACCTGGAACTGCCCAAGAGCACCGCCCTGAACGCCGTGCTCATCGGCTCCGCCGTGCACTTCGTGACGATCCCGCTGTGGGGCGCGCTCTCGGACCGCATCGGGCGCAGGCCCGTCACCCTGATCGGGTCGATCGGCATGGCGGCGTGGGCGTTCGCGTTCTTCGCGCTCGTCGACAGCAAGTCCTTCGCCGTGATCACCCTGGCGGTCACGGTCGGGCTGCTCCTGCACGGCGCGATGTACGGGCCGCAGGCCGCCTTCATCTCCGAGATGTTCGACACGAAGGTCCGCTACTCCGGGGCCTCGATGGGCTCGCAACTCGCGTCCATCATCGGCGGCGCGCTCGCGCCGATCATCGCGGTCGAGCTGCTCAAGGACTTCGGCTCCGCGACACCGGTGGCGCTGTACGTCTGCGTGACCGTGGTGATCACGACGCTCACCGTGCTCGTGGCCAAGGAGACGCGGGGCCGCTCGCTCGCCGAGCGGAGTGCGGCTCCCGGGGATTCCTCCGCCGCCGCTCCCTCGGCGACAATCTCGACCTGACCCGCACCACCCCGCTCCCGGAGGCGACCCGTCGTATGCCAAGGTCCTCAGACGCCGCCCACCGGGAGCAGGCGTTCGCCGCCCTGCGCGAGCTGCTCGACCTGCTCGCCCACGACGCGCCGGCCGAGCAGTTCGCCAAGCCTGCCGCGGCGGCCCGCGCGGCCGGGGCGAGCGGCGCCGAGCTCACGGCCATCGACGAGGCCACGCAGACCGCGCTGCGCGTGCGCCGCACCCTGAACCAGCACCAGCGCAGGGAGGCCGAGCTCACCGCGCTCTTCGACACCGCGGGCGACCTCGCGGCCCTCCGTGACCTGGACGCGGTCCTTCGCGCCATCGTGCACCGGGCCAAGCTGCTGCTCCGCACGGACGTCGCGTACCTCTCCCTCAACGACCCTGCTGCGGGCGACACTTACATGCGCGTGACGGACGGCTCGGTCTCCGCCGCGTTCCAGAACCTGCGCCTGGGCATGGGCGAGGGGCTCGGCGGCCTCGTCGCCCAGACCGCCCGTCCGTACGCCACCGGGGACTACGAGGTCGACCCCCGTTTCCAGCACACCCTCACCATCGACAGCGCCGTACTGGAAGAGGGCCTGCACGCCATCCTCGGCGTGCCGCTGCGGCAGGGCACGCACGTCATCGGTGTCCTGTACGCCGCCGACCGCACCGCCCGCGCCTTCACGCCGGACGAGGGCGCGCTGCTCTCCTCGCTCGCCGACCACGCGGCGATCGCCATCGACAGCGCGCGCCGCATGGAGGAGACCAGGGCCGCGCTCGTCGACCTGAACGAGGCGTCACAGACCATCCGCGCGCACAGCGAGGCCATGCTCCGGGCCGAGGACGCGCACGACCGCCTGACCGATCTCGTGCTGCGCGGCGGGGACTTCACGGAGGTCGCCACCGCCATCGGCGCGCTCCTGCGCGGCGGCACCCTCATCCACGACGCCGACGGCACCGAACTCGCCCGCGTCGACGCCGACCCCCGTACGCCCCCGGCCAAGGCCGTCGCCGCATCGCGCGCCAGCGGCCGGGCCGTCCCCCTGGAGGGCACCTGGGTGTGCGCGGTCCTCGCGGGCCCGGAGCTTCTGGGCAGCATCGCCCTCACCGGCCGTGCCGACCTCGGCGAGGCCGACCGCCGTCTCTTCGAGCGCGCCGGGGTCGTCACCGCGCTGCTCCTGCTCCTGCGCCGCTCGGCCGCCGAGGCCGAGGACCGCGTACGCGGCGAACTCCTCGGCGACCTGCTCTCCCTCTCCGGCACTCCGAGCCGCCTCGCCGCGCGCGCCCGCCGCCTGGACGTCGATCTGGCCCTGCCCCACTCGGTGTTCGTCGCCCACAGCGAGGCGGCCTCCCGCAGGCTCCTGCTCTCGTCGGCCGCCCGCGCCGCCCGCACCCGCCAGGGCCTTTCGGGCCTGCACCATGAGCACGTGGTCCTGGTGCTCCCGGCCGACGACACCGGCTCCCGCGCCCGCGCGCTCGCCACCGAGCTCACCCAGGCCGCCGGGGCCCCGGTCACGGTCGGCGCCGCGGGCCCCGCCACCGGCCCCGAAGCCCTCGCCCAGGCCCACGCCGAGGCACTGCGCTGCCTCTCCGCCCTGCGCGCGCTCGGCCACACCGGGCAGGGCGCGGACCTGCCCGACCTCGGCTTCCTCGGCGTACTCCTCGGCGACGACACGAACCTCGACGCGTACGTGCGCCGCACGCTGGGCCCGGTCCTGGACTACGACACCAAGCGCGGCACGGAGCTTGTCCACACACTGCGGGCGTACTTCGCCTGCGGGATGAGCCAGTCCAAGGCCAAGGACTCGCTCCACGTCCATGTGAACACCGTGGTCCAACGCCTCGACCGCATCGGCCACTTGCTCGGCGCCGACTGGCAGTCCCCGGAGCGCTCCCTGGAGATCCAGCTCGCCCTGCGCCTGCACGCCTACACCTGGGCGACCACGTCGCCTTGATCCTCGGCAGCTTCCTCGGCGGCTTCCGCGGCGGTGGCGGTGACGGCCGGGACGAGGAAGGTGGCGACGAGCCCGAGGACGACGAAGCCCGCGGCGACATAGCCGCCGAGCGCGACCCCGTCGGTCATCGCCGAGCGTGCCGCGTCGGCGACGGACGCGGTCTCCGGGCGGTCGGCGAGGGGCCCGATGGCGGCGCCCGCGCTGTCGGTGACGGCGCCGGTGATCTGGTCGGCCTTCCCGGACGGCAGACCGGCATCGCTCAGCCTGTCGCGCAGATTCGTGCTGAGGGTGGTGAAGAAGACGGTGGTCAGGGCGGCGATCCCGAGTGCGGAACCGAGCTGGCGGAAGGCGCTCTGAATGCCGGAGCCCTGCCCCGCGCTCTCGTGCGGCACCTCGGCGAGGACCACGTTGGTGACCTGCGCGGTGGCGAACCCGACGCCGATTCCGTACAGGAAGAGCATCAGCGCCACCGTCCACCAGGAGCTGTCCGGCGCGGCGATGAACCCGACCCCCGCGAGCCCGACGACCTCCAGCGCAAGCCCGATGCGCACCTGCCCGAGCGCCGGGACCCTGGCGGCCAGCGGGAAGCTCGCACCGGTCGCGACGAAGCTGCCGATGGCGATGGGCACGAGGGCGAGCCCGGCCTCCAGGGCGCTGTAGCCGAGGGTGAACTGGAGCCACAGCGGGAGCACCGCGACGATGCCGAACTCTCCGAGGCCGATGATCAGGGTCGCGATGTTGCCGTTGCGGAAGGAGGCGATCGAGAACAGCCGTACGTCCATCAGGACCCGTGCGGACTCACCGCCCCGGCTGAGCGCGATCTGCCGCCGGACGAACGCGAAGAGCGTGCCTGCGGAGAGCACGAGGGCGACGAGCACGGGCGAGGGACCGCTCGCCCAGCTGACCCCGAGAACGTCCAGCGGTTCGATGCTGACGATCCAGCCGTACGTACGCCCTTCGACGAGCCCGAAGGCGAGCAGCCCGAGCCCCACCGCGGAGAGCACCGCACCGGCCACGTCCAGCCGCCCCTTGGTCCGCGGCGAGGGAGCCATGTAGAGCAGCACGCCGGCGGCGACGAGGACGGACAGCGGCACGTTGATGCCGAACGCCCAGCGCCACGAGACGTGTTCGGCAAGCCAGCCGCCGAGCAGCGGGCCGAGCGCGGCGGCGGCGCCGATGGTCGAGCCCCAGATGGCGAAGGCCTGGCCGCGCGCCTTGCCGGTGAAGGTCGCGTTCAGCAGGGAGAGCGAGGTCGGCAGGATCATCGCGGCGCCCGCGCCCTGAAGGAAGCGGGCCAGGATCAGCAGGCCGCTGCCTGGCGCGAGCCCGGCGAGCACGCTGGTCGCCCCGAAGACGACGACACCCGCGACGAAGATCCGGCGGGCACCGAAGATGTCCGCGAGCCGCCCGGTCAGCAGGAGCAGCGCCGCGAAGACGATCGCGTACGACTCCTGGATCCACTGCGCCTGGCCGGAGCTCGCGTCCAGGTCCTCGATGACCGAGGGGACGATCACGTTGACGATCGTGGTGTCGACCACGATCAGGGCGACGCCGAGCGCGATGGCGATGAGGCCGAGCCATCGGCGGGCGGTGGGAGCGGTGGGGGACGGGTCACGCATCTCGTTGATACCTCCATGGTGAAGTAATTCCACGGTGAAGGTAATGTCGGGCCGGTAAGTTGTCAAAGCACGAGCACGGGCAGGCAGAGGGACGAGAGAGGGCGGGCGCGGTGGCGACGGAGGAACCGACACCCGGCGAGGTGACGGCGCAGCGCGAGCGCCTGATGGACGGGCTCAGGGGCTACGGCGAGCGGTACAACGAGCTCAGCCGCCGCTTCGCCGTCTGGCTCGGCCTGCACTCCACGGACGCGGACGCCCTCCTGGAGATCGTCACCGCCGAGGACAACGGCACCCCGCTCTCCCCGGCCCGCCTCAGCGAACGCATCCTGCTCTCGTCGGGCGCCACGACCGCGCTCCTGAACCGGCTCGAAGCCGCGGGCCACATCGACCGCACCCGCGAGCACACCGACCGCCGCGTCGTCACGCTGCACAGCCGCCCGGGGATCCGGGAACGCGCCGACGAGTTCTTCACGCCGCTCGCGGGGCGCATGGACGCGACGATGGCCCAGTACCCGCCCGAACTCCTCGCCCGCTTCGAGACGTTGCTCGCTCAGCTGCGGGCGGCGATCGACGCGGACCTCGCGGAGCGGGACCGCCCCCGTTCCTGACGGCAGGACTGCCGGTCAGGAGCGTGCCTTCGGGCCCTGCCGCCGTAGCGCGGGGCCGCCGGTCCGCGGGGTGCGCATGGCCCCTTCGAGTGCCAGTCTGCGCACCGAGGACTGCAGCGCGTCGCCCAGCAGTGCGACCACCACCGCCCGTTCCGCCCGCTCCCGCGGGTCATGGCCGTCGGCGACGTACCGGGCTTCCACGCGTGCTGCTCGCTCGCTCGCCTCCGCGTAGGCGTCCAGGGCCTCCACCGCCAGTTCCGCGTGGCCCAGGCTCCGCGAGGCGAGGGCCGTGGCGATCAGCTTCCTGACCTCGGGGTCGTCCGGAGAGATCAGCCATCCCCGGCGGGTGAGGGTCTCCAGGACCGCCGTCCGGGCCTGCTCGTGGTCGGGGCCGTGCTCAGGCTCCGGCTCCGGCTCGTGCTCACGAAGCGCGCGGAGCACACCGAGGGTCGTCACGTCCGGCGCCGTCATCGCCACCAGGACGGCGCGCACCCGGGCGAGCGGGACCCCGCCCAACTCGCTCAGCGCGCGGACGAGCCGCAGCCGGTGTTCGTGGTGGGGGCCGTAGGTGGCCTGGTTGGGGCTGGTGAGGCTGCCCGGGGAGAGCAGGCCCTGGCGGAGGTAGTACTTGATCGTCGGTATCGGCACGCCGACCCGACGGCTGAATTCGCCGATGCGCAATTGCCCCACCTCCGCCCGGTCCTGCACTCCGACCTCGCATGACAGATCCCGCACGACGGCCGCCGGATACACCCGCACGCCGGTGTATCCGCGATGCCACGGCACGGATCTCTCAGTGCAGTGCCGGAACGGATGACGGGGGATGGGTGGCGTGGCGACACAGATCGCAGTCGGGGTGGACCTGGTCGAAGTGGACCGGATCCGCAGGCTCCTTGCGGACAACCCCGCCGCGGAAGAGGACATCTTCACCGGCCGCGAGCGGGCCTACTGCGCCGCCAAACGCAATCGTCTCGCCCATCTGGCGGCGCGGTTCGCCGCCAAGGAAGCCGTCCTGAAGGCGCTCGGCACCGGGCTCGGTCCCGGCACCCGCTGGACCGACGTGGAGGTGGTCAACACCCCGCTCGGACGCCCCCGGGTGCGCCTGTCCGGCGGGGCCGGGGACCGGGCGGCGAAGGCCGGGGCCTCCTCGGTCGAGCTCTCGCTCTCGCACAGCGGGGAGTACGCCATCGCCCACGCCGTGATGTTCCTAGACGAAGGATGACGATGCGTTTCCATCTGATCGACCGAATCGACGCCTGGGATGCGGGGCGCACCATCAGCGCCCGCAAACTCACCTCCTGGCTCGAGGACTTCTGGCGCCACGAGGGAAACGGCCCACAGATGCCCGAGCCGTTGATCCTGGAAGCCCTCTGCCAGGCCGGGACGTGGCTGATCATCGCCACCACCGGGGTACGGCAGCGCGCCGCGCTCCTCTCCGTGGACGGGGTCTCCTTCCATGAGCCGGTGCGTCCCGGCGACACCCTGGTCCTTGAGGGGACGGTCGAGTCCATGGGCGAGGAGACCGCGGTCCTCTCCGGCACGGCGTCGGTGAACGGCAGGACCGTGATGAAGGCCGAGGCCGTGATGTGCGCCCTGCTGCCCGCCGAGGATCTCGAGGACCCCGAGGACACCCGTCGGATGCTGGAACGCCTCACCCGGGTACCGTCCGGCGGTGGTCGCCGATGAACGGCACGCAGCCGATGCGGCGGGTCGCCATCACGGGGGTCGGTGCCGTCACCCCGCTCGGCAACAGCGCCGCCGAGACCTGGCAGGGCCTGGCCGAAGGCCGCAGCGGCGTGAGCGCCCTGGAGACCTTCGACGCCGCCGCCTTCCCGGTACGGATCGCCGGCCAGGTCAAGGGCTTCGACCCCAGGAGCGTGGCACCCGCCAAGCAGCGACGTCATCTCTCCCGTGCCGCGCTGTTCGCGCTCGCCGCGGCCCAGGAGGCGCTGGCGGACGCGGGCGAGGGCTGGAACACCGCCGATCCGTACGACCGGGGGGTGGCCGTGGCCGGCACGGTCGGCAGGCCCGAGCTCCAGGAACTGGTCGACATGTCGCATCAGTTGAGCACCAGCGACTACCACGATCTGTACCGCCAGGCCCCCGGTGACGTACTGCTGCGCAACCAGAACGTGGGGGTCGCCGCCGTCGCCGGGGCCGGAAACTGCCGCGGCCCCATGGTCGGCATCTCCACCGCCTGTGCGGGTGCCGCGCACGCGATCGGCGAGGCCTACCGGCGCATCCAGGAGGGCGAGTGCACCCAGATGCTCGCCGGCGGCTTCGACGCGCTGACGACCTGGATGGACGTACTCGGCTTCTCGCTGCTCGGCGCGATCACCGACCGCTGGAACGACGAACCGGAGCGGGCATCGCGCCCCTTCGACTCCGACCGCTCCGGCTTCGTCCTCGGTGAGGGCGCGGTCATCGCGGTCCTGGAGGACTGGGAAAGCGCGGTGGCTCGCGGCGCCCGTATCCATGGCGAACTCGTCGGCTACGGCTCGACGTTGAACGCCTACCGCATCACCGACTCGCCGCCGGACGGCGGCGGCGCGATCTCCGCGATGCGGGACGCGATGGCGGAGTCGGGCCTCGGCCCGGACGGCGTCGACTACATCGCCGCGCACGGGACGTCCACGCCCGGCAACGACGCCAGCGAGACCCTGGCCATCAAGAAGCTCTTCGGGAAGCACGCCCACGAGCTGTGCGTGAGCTCCCCCAAGTCCATGACGGGCCACCTCACTTCGGCAGCCGCGGGCGTCAATCTGATCGCGGCGCTCGGCGCCATCCGTGAGGGCCTGGTGCCACCGACCATCAACCTCGACCGTCCCGATCCCAAGCTCGATCTCGACTACGTGCCGAACAAGGCCGTGCACCGCCCGGTGCGCGCCGCTCTGGTCAACGCCTTCGCGTTCGGCGGCACCAACGCCTGCTTCGTGGTCAAGGCCGCGACGAGCGAGGGACCGGGCGAAGTACCGAGTGCGGGACCAAGTGCGGGACCGAGCGAAGGAAAGGCAGCATGACAGCGTTCGACGAGGTCCTCGACGTGGTACCGGGCGACCGGGCGGTCGCCGTCCGCAACGTCCCCGGCACCCTGCACGTGTTCGCCACTCACTTCCCCCGGTTTCCCGTACTGCCCGGCGTGCTGATCCTGGACGACATCGTCCGGGCCGCCCGGCTCGCCGCCCCCCGGCTGCCGCGAGGCTCCCGCTGGGTGCTCGCCGAGGCGCGGCGGGTTCGCTACCGCCATTTCGCCGAGCCCGGTGACCGGCTGGAGATCAGCGTCAAGGTGACCGAGGCGACCGAGTCGTCCGTCACCTTCAAGGCGGCGGTCGGCGTCGGCGGGCGGGACATCACCACGATCCGCCAACTCCGCCTGGAGAAGGGCGAGGTGACGGCATGAGGCGGGTCGCGGTCACCGGCATCGGAGTACTCACGGCCCTGGGCGACGGCCGGGTCGAGACCTGGAAGGCGCTGCTCGACGGGCGCAGTGGCATCGGGCCGATCCAGGGGTACGACCCCGCGTCGCTCTCCACCCGGATCGCCGCCGAGCTGACGGACTTCAAGGCGACCAGGTACGCCCCTCGCAAGTCCCTGCGGATGACCACGCGCAATGACCAACTCGCCATCGCGGGCGCCGCGTTGGCCGTCGAGGACGCCGGTCTCGAACTCGAGGCGGCGGGGTACGACCCGGAGCGGGCCGGGGTGTTCGTCGGCGGCAACAAGGAGATCTCCAACCCGGAGCATCTGCTGACCGGCAGTCTGGCGGGCCGCCGCGAGGACGGCAGGGCGGATCTGCGGCAGCTCGGCGAGCGCGCCTCGTCCGCGTTCTATCCGCTGTACTTCGTGGAGGGCCTGCAGTCCGCATCGCTCTTCCATCTCTCGCACGCGCACGGCTTCAAGGGCGCCAACTCCTACTACCACGGCACCGCCGACGCCGGAGTGACGGCGCTCGCCCGGGGCTTCCGCTCGATCCGCCACGGCGAGTCCGACGTGGTGATCGCCGGCGGCTTCGACGACGCCGCGTCCTGGTGGGTGATGTCCAAGATGGACGGCCTCGGCGTGCTCACCACCCGCAACGAAGCGGGCGCGGGCGCCTTCCGTCCGTACGACCGGGAGCGCAGCGGCTCGGTGCTCGGCGAGGGCTCGGTCTTCCTGGTCCTCGAGGAGTGGGAGTCCGCGCGTCGCCGCGGCGCCCATGTGCACGCGGAGATCGGCGGCTTCGGCGCGACCCAGGACCCCGACCTGGTCACCCCGCACCCGGACGGCGAGCCACTGGCCGCCGCGGTGCTGCGGGCCCTGCGCGAGGCCGGGGTGGACGCCGCCGATGTCGACTATGTGGCCGCCCACGGATGTGCGACGCGGCTCGGCGACCGGACCGAGGCACGGGCGCTGACCCGGGTCTTCGGCCACGACTCCGCCACGGCCGCGGGCAGCGTCAAACCGGCGACCGGGCATCTCGTCGCGGGCGCGGGGGCGCTCAACGCGGCGGTCTGCGCGATGGCGATCGACGGCTCGGCCCTGCCGCCGACGCTGGGCCTCGAGCGGCTCGACCCGGAGTGCGCGGGGATGGACTGGGTGGCAGGACAGGCCCGCGAGGGACAGGTGCGGCACACCGTGGCGATCGGCCGCGGTCTTGAAGGGCAGCAGACGGCGCTCGTGCTGAGCGCACCCACCGAGCAGGCTCACAGGGGGAATTGACGATGGAACCACAGCACAGGAGCAGTGGTGTGACCGTGGTGGGCGCGGGAGCGATCTCGGCGCTCGGCTCCACGGCCGGGCACCTGTGGGACGGCGCGCGGCAGGGGCAGGTCGGCATCCGTCCCGTACAGGCCCTGGAGATGGACGGGCTCGACACCAAGCTCGGCGGCGAGGTGACGGATCCGGTGGAGCCCTCGCGCGGGTACCGACATCCGGAGGGATTCCGTGAACGGGCGATCGAACTCGCCCTGGTGGCCGCGGAGGAGGCCATGGCCGCGCTGCCCGCGGGTCTGGTGGAGCCCGAGCGGTTCGGCGTGGTGCTCGGCACCTGCAATGCCGGACTGCTCTCGGGCCGGGAGTGGCTGCGGGCGGTACAGGACGGTGAAGTCCCGGACCCCGGGCTGCCGTTGCTGGTCACCCCGCAGGCGCTCGCCGAGTCGGTGGGTGCGGCGTTCCGGCTGCGTGGCCCGGTGCTCGCGGTGAACACCGCGTGCGCCTCGGGTGCCAACGCGATCGGACTCGCCGCCGATCTGCTGCGCGCGGGCCGGGCCGACGCGGTCCTCACCGGCGGCAGCGACGCCTTCTCGGACGTCTGCTTCGCCGGGTTCAACGCGCTCCAGTCGCTGTCGCCCGAGCCCGCCGCGCCGTACGACGCGGGGCGGCGGGGTCTCTCGCTCGGCGAGGGCAGCGGCATGCTCGTGCTGGTCCGTGCCGAGTTCGCCCGCCGGCACGGCCTGACCGGCATCGCCGACATCGCCGGTTACGGCCTCTCCGCCGACGGCTTCCACTCCACCGCCCCGCACCCGGAGGGCAAGGGTGCGGCCAAGGCCATCGAGTCGGCACTGCGGCTGTCCGGGATCACGCCCGAGCAGATCGGCTACGTCAACGGGCACGGCACCGGCACCCCGAAGAACGACCCGGCCGAGTCCAACGCCATCCGGCTCGCCCTGGGCGAGGAGGAAGCGGCCCGCACACCGGTCTCCAGCACCAAGTCCATGATCGGCCACATGCTCGGCGCCGCCGGCGCGGCCGAGGCCATCGTGACGGCGAAGGCGCTGGCCGACCAGCTGGCGCCGCCCACCGCCGGGTACACCACGCCCGATCCCGAATGCCCGCTCGACTACATCCCGGGATCCGCCAGGGACCTGGACACCGGAGCCGCGCTCTCCAACAACTTCGCCTTCGGCGGCGCCAACGCCTCGCTGGTGCTCACCAGGACGGCGGACGGCCACCGCCCGCCACAGCCGGAGAACGACCGCGTGGTGATCACCGGCATCGGGCTGCTCAGTCCGGCCGGCTCCACGGCGGCCGAGGTCTGGTCGGCGTACACCCGTGGCCAGTGCCCGGTCGAGTGGGGCGGCGGACTGCGCCACAGCCGGGTCGACTTCGACCCCGGTCCGTATCTGACCAAGCGCGAGCGCCGCCGGATGGACCGGCTCGCCCAGTTCTCCGTCGCCGCCACCGTCAAGGCCCTCGCTGACGCGGGGTTCGAGCCCGGCAGCGCGGCGGCCGAGGCGCTCGGCCTTGTCTTCGGCACCGGCACGGGACCGATGGAGGCGATGGAGAAGTTCACCACTCCGCTGCTCGCCGAAGGTCCCGCCGCCGCCGACCCGTCCGTCTTCCCGAACACCGTCTACAACCAGGCGGCCGGGCAGGTCGCCATCCAGCTCGGGCTGCGTGGACCGACCTCCACGCTCTCGGTGGGCCACGCCACCGGCGCCGCCGCGCTCGCCTACTCCGCCGATCTCCTGGCGGCCGGGCACGCCGACGCCCTGGTGTGCACGGTCACCGACACCCTGACCGAGCAGGTGGGCCGGGCGTACGCGGCGGTCGGCGCGGCCTCCACACGGGAGCCCGGCGCGGCGGCGGACGGCCGGTTCACGCTCGCCGAGGGCAGCGTCGCCGTCGTCCTTGAGCGGCGCTCCACGGCGATCGCGCGCGGCGCCACGGTCCTCGGCGAGGTGCTCGGCCACGGCATGGCATCCGATGCCAGCCGGGCCCGGCTCTGGGATGCGCGCGGCCGGGGCCTGGAGCGCGCGATGCGCACGGCCCTGGACGACGCCGGTCTTGCGCCGACCGGGGTGGACGCGGTGTGGCTCGCCTCGGCCGGCCTGCACGCCGCCGACACCGCCGAGAGCAAGGCCGTGCAGCGGCTCTTCCACCCGTACGGGGTCCCGCCGCTGCACGCCCCGAAGACCGTCCTCGGCGAGCCGATGGGCGTCGGCGGTGCGCTGACGCTCGCGCTCGCCCTGCACCAGGGCCGGTTCGGTGGCCGCCCTGTGCTGTTGAACAGCTCCTCGCTCGGCGGCAGCCATGTCTCGCTCGCCGTGCGCTGCGGCGCCGAGGAGTCCCGTACCACCACTACGTCTGGAGAGACCCGATGAAGCTCCAAGGACAGGTCGCCCTGGTCACCGGCGGTTCCCGGGGCATCGGTGCCGCCGTCTGCCGCCGGCTGGCCGCCGACGGCGCCGCTGTCGCCATCAACTACCGAAGCTCCGAGGGCCCGGCGAAGGAACTGGCCCGCGAGATCGAGGCGGCCGGAGGGCGCGCGATCACCGTGCACGGCGACGTCGCGGACTCCGCCGCCGCCCAGGAGTTGGTCCGCCAGACCGTCGACGACCTCGGCGGCCTGGACATCCTGGTCAACAACGCCGGGGTGGCCCAGGACGCGCTCATCTTCAACATGGAGATGGACGACTGGCTGGACGTCATGAAGGTCAACTTCGGCGGCGTGTTCCACTGCACCAAGGCCGTGCTGCCGCACTTCATGAGCAAGGGCACGGGCGTGATCGTCAACGTCTCCTCCGTCATGGGTGAGCGAGGCTGGATCGGCGAGTCCAACTACGCCGCGTCCAAGGGCGCGGTCAACGCCTTCACCCGCTGCTGCGCCATGGAGTCGGCGCGCTTCGGCATCCGCGTCAACGCGGTCCTTCCCGGTTTCGCCCCCACCGATCTGGTGGCGGGCCTGACGGAGGGCGCCACCGGCCGCTCCATCAAGAAGCAGATCCCGCTGCGGAAGTTCGGCGAGGTCGAACAGATCGCGGACGTGGTCCGCTTCCTGAGCGGCCCCGAGTCCTCGTACATGACCGGATCGCTGGTCAATGTGGACGGCGGCGCCATGACGGCGCTGGGTCTGGGGCACCCATGAGCAGCCCTGGAGAGACCGTGCTGCGCGCCGCTGACCAGGGTGAGCTGCCGCGCGAGACGATGGAGCAGCGGGCCGACGAACTGCGGGTCGTCAAGGAGGAGTTGCACGCGGGGGACGCGGCGGCCACCGAACGGCAGCACGCCAAAGGCAAGCTGACCGTCCGCGAGCGGATCGAACTCCTCCTGGACAAGGGTTCGTTCACGGAGATCGAGCCGTTGCGCCGGCACCGTGCCACCGACTTCGGCATGGACCGCAGGCGCCCGCACGGCGACGGAGTGGTCGCCGGATGGGGCCGGGTGGACGGCCGTGACGTCCTGGTGTACGCACATGACTTCAGGGTCTTCGGGGGCGCGCTCGGCGAGGCGCACGCCCAGAAGATCCACAAGGTGATGGACCTGGCAGAGGCGAGCGGCGTGCCGCTGATCTCGCTCTGCGACGGCGCCGGGGCCCGTATCCAGGAGGGAGTGACCGCGCTCGCCGGGTACGGCGGGATCTTCAGCCGCAACGTCCGGGCCTCCGGTCTCATCCCGCAGATCAGTGTGGTGCTCGGCCCGTGCGCGGGCGGCGCCGCCTACTCCCCCGCACTGACCGACTTCGTCTTCATGGTGCGCGGCACCTCGCAGATGTTCCTGACCGGGCCCGACGTGGTCCAGGCCGTCACCGGCGAGAAGCTCACCCAGGACGAACTGGGCGGCGCGGACATGCACTCCCAGGTCTCGGGTCTGGCGGCGTTCGCCCACGACGACGAGGAGTCGTGCTTCGAGGACGTCCGCCACCTGCTGTCCCTACTGCCGTCCAACAACCGGGAGATGCCCCCTGCCCTGGTCCCGGAGGATCCCCCGGACCGCTCGGGCGACGCGCTCTTCGACATCGTCCCGGTCGATCCGCAGGCCGCGTACGACATGCGGAAGGTGATCGAGGAGATCGTCGACGACGGCGACTTCTTCGAGGTGCACGAGGGCTGGGGCACCAGTCTGATCTGCGCCCTCGCGCGGCTCGACGGGCATACGGTGGGTGTCATCGCCAACCAGCCGATGCAGCTGGCCGGCGTCCTGGACATCCACTCCTCGGAAAAGGGCGCCAGGTTCGTCCAGACCTGCGACGCGTTCAACATCCCGCTGGTCACGCTCGTGGATGTGCCGGGGTTCCTGCCCGGCGCCGACCAGGAGCGCGGCGGGATCATCCGGCACGGCGCCAAGCTGCTGTACGCGTACTGCAACGCCACCGTTCCCCGCATCCAGGTCATCGTGCGCAAGGCGTACGGCGGTGCGTACATCGTGATGGACTCCCGCTCCATCGGCACCGATCTGTCCTTCGCCTGGCCCACCAACGAGATCGCGGTGATGGGCGCGGAGGGCGCCGCCAATGTCGTCTTCCGCAAGCGGATCGCCGCCGCCGACGACCCGGAGGAGGAACGCGCCGAGGTCATCGACGAGTACAAGCGCACCCTGATGCATCCGTACTACGCGGCGGAGCGCGGGCTCGTCGACGATGTCATCGACCCTCGCGACACCCGTTCGGTGCTGATCCGCTCGCTGGCCCTGCTGCGCGCCAAGTACGTACCGCTGGTGCGGCGCAAGCACGGGAACCAGCCGCAGTGAGCGCCGCCGTGGAACTGACCGTGGTCAGCGGCAGCCCCACCCCCGAGGAGCTCTGCGCGGTCCTTGTGGCGCTGCGACTGGCCACGGCGCCCGCGGGCGCCCCAGCGGGCCCCGAGCCCGCGCGCCGCACGGCCCCCTGGCCGGCGCCGCGGGACGCCGCGTCGGTCTCGCCCGTTTCCTGGGCCTGCTGATCACGGTGTATCCGCGGGCCGTACCGGCGGATCTGACAGTACGAGAACACCAAGCCACCGCTCCCATCCGAGTCCCGGAGGACCATCCATGGACCGCAACACCATCGTCGAAGCCGTGACCGAAGCCGTCATCGACGCCCTGGGCGCCGAGACCGACGAGGTCGTACCCGAGGCCACCCTGCTGGACGACCTGGGCGCGGAGTCGATCGATCTGCTCGACATCCTGTTCCGCCTGGAGCGCTCGCTCGGCATCAAGATCCAGGCGGCGGAGCTCGCCGCCTACGTCCAGGGCGGCATACCGGACGAGGAGTTCGGCGACGAGAACGAGATCGTCTCGGCCGCGGGCCTGGCACAGCTGAAGAAGGTCATGCCCCAGATCGACACCGCCGAACTCACCGGCAAGCTCGAGGCCACCCAGGTCATGGGCTTGTTCACGGTGAACAACCTGGTCGGCCTCGTCGAGCACCGCGCCGCGCTCGCCACGGTCTGAGGGGGCTGTACCAGATGACCGCAGTTCAGATCATCGGCACCGGCGGCTATCAGCCCGGTGACCCGATCTCCACCGAGGAGATCGCGCGCCTCGTCGGGCCCCTGCCCGACGAGGTGCGCGAGGGCCTCTCCATCGAGCGCCGGTTCTGGATGATCGACCCGGCCACCGGCGAACACCGCGAGAACAACTCGGACATGGCCTACAAGGCCGCCGTGCGAGCCCTGGAGTCGGCCGGTCTGGAGGCCGGTGACATCGACCTGATCATCCTTGCCACCGGCACCCCCGACTACCCGCTGCCGCCGCTGGTCAACATGGTCCAGGAGCGTCTGGGCCTGGTCCGCTGCGCCACCCTGGAGATCCGTTCAGGCGGCGCGGGCGTCGTCCAGGGCCTGGATGTCGCCCGGATGTACCTGGAGTCGGGGGTCTACAAGACCGCGCTGGTCATCGGGAGCGAGGCCATCTCCCCCGTCCTCGCGCCGATCTTCCTCGGCAAGGACCCGTACAAGATCCGCATGCGGGACCGGATGCCGGTCTACATGTTCGGCGACGGCGCGGGAGCGATCGTGCTGCGCGCCGAGGAGAACGCGGAGTCCGGTGGTCTGCTGGGCGCCGCGATGGAGGCCATCGGCGGCGACCGCAAGGCCGGCATCCACTCCGTGGGCGGCGGCACGCATGCGCCGATCCATGAGCAGCTGAAGGCCAAGCGTCTGGTCGACCTCAAGGTCGACGTGGTCGGCGCCGGGGACTTCACCCCCGTGATGGTCACCGAGGCGATCAGCAACACCCTGCGGCACAGCAACGTGGACGTCAGCTCCGTCGATCTGTGCCTGATCCCCGAGGGCAATGTCGGCTGGATGCTGGACGCGCTCCAGGAGCTGGGCCTCGACACCGCCGAGTGGAAGGCGCTCGACGGGAAGGTCTTCGACAGCCTCTCCACCATGGGGGCCGTCGGCTGTGCGGCGGTGCCGCTCTTCCTCGACGACGCCTGGCGCACGGGCCGGGTCAAGCCGGGCGACCGGCTGATGCTGGTCGGCGTCGAGTCCACCAAGTGGATCTACGCAGGCGCCGTCGTGGACTGGACCGCGACCGCTCCGGCGGGCTGAGAAGGGATGCGGCGTGACGTCCCGTACCAGCCCACAGCCGTCCGCGACGGATACGGCACCCGGCGACGATGTCGTCGCCGGGCAGTTCCGGCAGGCCATGGGGAGGTTCCTCACCGGCGTGGCAGTGGTCACCTCGTCCGGCCCCGAAGGGCCGCACGGGACCACGGTCTCCTCACTGGCCTCGGTCTCCCTCGAACCGCCGATGCTGCTTGTCTGCCTGGGTCACACCTCGCGCGGCGCCCGGACGATCGGCTCCACCGGCGCCTTCACCGTGAACGTGCTGGGGCAGGACCAGTCGGAACTCGCGGGCTGGTTCGCCTCGTCGAGGCGGCCGCTGGGCAGCGCGGGCTTCGCGGGCGTGCCGCACCGCATCGGCAGCTCGGGCGCCCCGGTGCTCGACGGAGCCGTCGTCCATCTGGACTGCCGGGTGGCCCAGGAGGTCTCCGCGGGTGACCACAGCATCTTCATCGCAGACGTCACCGGCATCGGATTCACCGAACGAGCCGACCCACTCGCTTACCACCAGGGCCAGTTCCTGTCCCTGCGATGACACGCTCGGCCGCGGGGTCGACGGGGGCCGGCGCGGACCACGCGCCGGCCCTCTGTCGCACCACGCGGCGGACATCCACGGAGGTACTCATGAACGACTTCGCCTTCCTCTTCCCCGGGCAGGGGTCCCAACGGCCCGGGATGGGAAGCGACCTGGTCGCACGTCACCCGGAACTGCTCGAGCGCTACTACCGCCCCGCGGACGAACTGCTTGGCTTCGGTCTTTCGCGGCTGTGCCTGGAGGGCTCCGCCGAGGATCTGGTGCCCACCGAGATCACCCAGCCCGCCGTCTTCCTCACCAGCATCGCCGTTCTGGACGTGCTGCGCGGCCATGGCATCACGCCGTCCGTGACAGCGGGGCACAGCCTGGGCGAGTACACGGCGCTGGTCTGCGCCGGGGTGCTGGAATGGACCGACGCGCTGCGGCTTGTGCGCAGGCGCGGGGAGTTGATGGCCGCCGTCAACGAACGCACGCCCGGAGCGATGGCGGCCGTGATCGGCCCGTCGGCCCACCAGGTCGAGGAGATCTGCGCGGGGATCCGCGAGAGGGACGGTGCGATCGTCGAGATCGCCAACTACAACGACCCCACGCAGCATGTCGTGTCCGGTGAAGGCGAGGCGGTTCGCGCGGTGATGGCGGCCGCAAAGGCCGTCGGCGCCGAGCGCACGGTCCTGCTGAAGGTCGGCGCCCCCTTCCACTGCAGCCTCATGAAGGAGCTGGAGGAGGAGTTCACGGACGAGTTGGATCAGGTCAACTTCTCCGACCCGGCGCTGCCCGTGATTGCGAACGTGACATCGGCCTGGATCAGCAGCGGAGCCGATGCCAAACATCTGCTCCGCCGTCAACTGGCGGGGGCCGTACGCTGGTCGGACACCCTGCAGGCGATTGCGGACAGCGGCGTCCAGACATTTGTCGAGGCGGGTCCGGGGCGTGTGCTGAGCGGTTTCTGCCGCCGCGCGCTGCCGGAAGCCGCATGCCACCCCGCCGGGGAGATCCGGCGCATCGACCGACTACTCCACGGCCTTGAACAGGGAGTTTCACTGACCGCCTGACAGTACTTCGCCCTTTGACACCCACAAGTGTGTCCGGAAAGGGCGAGTCCCGCGAACGGAATACCCATCGGTATTGTGGTTCGCGGGACTCTCCTTTACTCTGCATCTAGTTAAGGAACGAACTAAATGGTGGAGGTGACCGGGGTGCACGACGCCGACAGAGACGCCGACAGCACGGCGTTGAGCAAGCTCTCAGAAGCCCTCGGGGGACCTTCTCAGGAGGCGATCGAGAAGGCCAAGGCCCTGTTCCCCTTTGTGGCGTTCGAAGCCTCCATGGACAGCGAGGAGTCGCTCACCGCACCGGAAGGCCGGCCCACCGACTCGGCCGACCGTCCTTCCGACTCAGCAGGCCGGCCCACCGACTCGGCCGACCGCCCCTCCGGCTCAGCCGGCCGACACCCGGCTGCGCCGGGACGCTGACCCCAGCGCGGAGCCGCTTTCCTCGGCGAAGGCCCGCAGGCCCGTCTTCTTGATGGAGTCGAAGAGCTCCGCGGCGCGCCCGGAGCGGTCCGCCTCAAGCGCCAGGGCACGCTCCAGATGCTTCAGGCAGCGCCCGCGAATGGGCCCGATGGAACCGCGGGCCAACCCAAGCGTGGCACTGACCTCGTCGTACGACATCGGCGGCTCGGCCACCAACAGACCCAGCAGCGCCTGGCACTTCGGCGACAGCGAACAGTAGGCGAGGAGCACCTCGTCACGCGTCTCGCGGTCAAGTGCCGTCTCCTCCGGCTGGTTCGCCGACGGATGTGGCCGGTCGAACACCTCAGGATCCTCGGTGGGCGTGCTGCGGCCCGACTTCTGGATGTGCTTGAGGCTCTCCCTGCGGGCCGAGACGGAGATCCAGTGGGCCAGCTTCTCCGGGTCCCGGAGCTTCCCCAGATGCTGGATGACCCGCATCCAGGTGGTCTGGCTGACATCCTCACAGTCGGCCGCGGAGAGCCGGTGACCGCGGGCAATGGCCCAAATCAGCGGTGTATAGCGGTCGACGATCCGGTTCCAGCTCTCCTGGTTGCCGTCCAGACAATCGTCCACGAGTTCATGCAGAGCAAGACCTTCCATAATCTCCCCCGTCGCTCTCACTTAGAGATAGGGGGCTCAGAACCGCTCCCCCTATCACTACAAGCGTTAACTATACGGCGCCCCCAAGGCGCAGTGTCAACGCTTACTTAGGCGCAGCCCACTGCGGAACAGTTCCCTCCATTTAATGGGAGGTGCAGTTGGAACCCTTTCCGCAAGGTGCGCCCAGAGGCGACGCCGGTGAAGCACTGCGGCCTATCACATCGTTCGCAGCTCGGCATCGCATCTTCAACCTTACCGGATTGACGTGCGATTATGGCCAGTTCAGGACCATCGGTGGCGTACCGCACAGTTGAATGGTCCAGACCCGGATCATGCCAGAATTCTGTTTTCTGATCCCTTGATCATTCCGTCGTCCCGTTGAGTAAAACAACAGCGAAATGTCTCGCGCCGGGCTGCCCTTGGGCCGCCCGGCGCGAGACATCACCGACTTCTGCTATTCGTGCCCTGCCGCCTCCGCCGGACGGTAGGGACACCGCGGAGCCTCCTCGACCGGCGCCGCGGGCACAGCGGCCTCGGCGGCGGCGGGAAAACCCTCCGGGCCGGCCCCGGGGCTCCGGTCCGTTACCGGACGGAGCGTCATACGGATGCCGTGCTTGGCGCGCAGTGAGATGTCCGGCTGCATCACCACGGGGTGCCCCGGCACCATGTCGAGGTGGAATCGCTGCAACAGGGACGCCACCACAATGGTCAGCTCCATGTTGGCGAAGGCCATGCCGACACAGTTGCGGGGACCTCCGACGTACGGAACGTAGGCATACCTCGGACGTCCCGCCGACCGCTCGCGGGTGAACCGCTCGGGGTCGAAGCCCTCGGGGTTGTCCCAGAACTCCGGGTTGCGGTGCGTGATGTACGTGCTCAGCAGCAGGAAGGAGCCCGCGGGGATGTGATAGCCGCTCAGCACATCGTCCTTGAGCGGCATCCGCGCCACTTGCCACAGCGGCGGATAGAGCCGCAGCGCCTCCTGGATGAACAGTTTCAGGTACTTCAGCTGCGGCAGGTCCTCCATCGTCGGTGGCCGGTCCCCCAGCACCTGGAGGACCTCGGCCCGGGCCCGCTCGGTCTCCGCGGGGCGGGTGGAGAGCAGATGGCAGATCCACGAAAGGGTCGCGGCCACCGTCTCGTGCCCGGCGATGAACAGCGTCATCACCTGGTCGCGCAGCTGCTCGTCCGTCATCAGCCGGCCCGTCTCCGGGTCGGGCGTGTGCATCAGCATCGACAGCAGGTCCTGGGCCTCGCCGTCGGCAGGCCTGGCACGGCGCTCGGCGATCAGCCGGTACACCGTGTCGTCGAGCAGCTTGCGGGCCGCCTTGAAGCGACGGTTGCGCGGGGTCGGTATCTTCTCCGGGATGTCCGCGACCGCGATCAACTTGGCGTTGATGTGCTCCAGTTGGGCAGCGACCGCCGAGCCGAGCGCCAGAGCGTCACGCGACCAGTCCGCCTGGAAGAGGCAGCGCGCCAGGATCTCGAGGGTCAGGCTCTGCATCTCCGTCCTGGCGTCCATCGCCTCGCCGCTCCGGGCGATCCCGTCCCACCGGCCCAGCATCCGCTCCGTGCTGTCCACCATCACATCGGCGAACCGCTCGAGCGGCTCCCTGCGGAACGTCGGTGCCACGGTGCGCCGTTGAGCACGCCACACCTCGCCCTCGGTGGTGACGAGGCCCTGGCCGACCGACACCCCGACCTTGCGGTTGAAGTCGTCGGGGTGCGGATAGTTCTCGAAGTTGTCGGCGAGGATGCGCTTGAGGTCGTCGGGGTGCGTGACGAGCACCACCGGCACCGGCCCCCGGAACTGCACCAGGTCACCGTGGTCGCGCCAGGCGCTGACGAAGGTCTCCAGGGGATTGCGGCGGAAGTCGAGCGCGGAGCCGAGCAGCGGCAGGCCCAGCGGACCCGGCGGACGCCTCCCCGCACCCGAACCGCTCTGCCCCGGCATCATGCGGCTCCCTCCCCGGCGGCCTTGAAGTGCTGCAGCCGCATCGGCATGCCGCCGCGCGGATACAGGAACACATTGGACGTCGGCTCGCAGACGTGCCCGCCGGCCAGCGTCAGCCGGTAGTCCTGCAGGATCCGGGCGATGACCAGCGGCGCCTCGAGGACGGCCACCGAAGAACCCGGGCACAGCCGAGGGCCGCGCGAGAACGGGATGTACGCGTAGAGCGGTGCGCCACCGGTCGCGCTCTTCTCGAACCGCTCGGGCCTGAAACCCTCCGGGTTCTCCCAGAACTTGGGGTGACGGTGCATCAGATAGGGGCTGATGAACACCTGGGATCCGGCGGGTATGTGATAGCCGCCGATCTCGTCGTCCTCGATCGGACTGCGCGACATGGTCCACACCGACGGGTAGAGCCGCAGTACCTCCTGGTAAAAGGCGCGCAGATAGCGGAGCTTGGGGAGATCGGACGCGGCCGGCGGCCGGTCCCCGCAGACCTCGGCGACCTCGGCGCGCGCCTTGCGCTCCGACTCCGGGTGCCGCGACATCAGCGAGAACGCCCACACCAGGGACAGCGCGGTCGTCTCGTACCCGCCGAGGAACATCGTGACGACCTCGTCGCGCAGCTGCTTGTCCGACATCCGGTCGCCGGTCTGCTCGTCCTGCGCGTTCAGGAAGCGGGTCAGCAGGTCGTCCGGGGGTTCCGGGTCCCTGCGCCGGTCGGCGATGAGCCCGTAGACGAACGAGTCCAGCGTCGCGCGTGCCTTCAGGAACTGCGTGCGTGCCTTGCTCGGCAGCGCCTGCGGAAGCTCGACGAAGCGCTGCAGCCGCACATTCGTGTACGCGTTGCAGATGCGCACCGCGCGGGCCAACTCCCCTGCCCTGCTGCTCACATCGGTGCTGAACAGCGTCGTCATGACGATCGTCAGGGCCAGCCGGAACATCTCCGGTGTGATGTCGAAGGTCTCCTCGCGGGAGGCACGCCCCCGCCACTCCTGCACCAGATCACTGGTGGCGTCGACCATCGCGGGACCGAAGCCGGAGATCCGCGAGCCCTTGAAGGCGGGCTGGGCGAGGCGGCGCTGGCGGAAGTGGAAGTCGCCGTTGCTGGTGAACATGCCCTGGCCCACCCAGGGTTCGAACTTGCCGACCGACAGCGGGTCCTTGGGGTAGTTGGGCTGTCGGTCGTCGAGGACGTGCTTGATGTGGTCCGGGTGCGCGATCAGGAAGAGATTGCGCTTGCCGGGCAGCCGGAAGCGGACGATGTCGCCGTACTCCCGCCAGGACCGGGTGAAGGTGCCGACCAGGTCACGGACCAGGTCGGGGCCGCAGCCGACCACGGGATAACCCTGTGGGCCCGGTGCCTGGCGGAGGCTGCCGCTCGAAGTCAGACTCATGGTGCCTCGCTCTGCTGGTGGCCGGGGGGTCAGCGGGTACGGATCTTGTGCTTGGCGACGTGCAGGATGTTGCCGACGGTCAGCTTGAGGATCGTGCCGAGGCCGCTGCCCGGCTCGGGCGCCATGCCGCACTGCTCGACCATCGACGCGGTGCTCTCCTCGTGCCACAGCTCGGCGAACTTGCCGTCACGGACCAGGTGGAAGTCGAGGCCGGTCATCGTCATGCGGTTGCCGGTGCCCGGGAAGCCGTACAGCTCGCCGTGGAAGGTGCCGGTCGCGGTCCAGCGGTCGATGACCTTGTCGCCCATGATCGTCACGTCGTCGAGCGAGAAGCGCAGGTCCGGGAAGGCGTCGTGCATCAACTGCACGGCCGCGCGGTGTCCGGCAGGACCCTGCGGGCAGCCCGGCAGCGGCATGTGGTCCTTCCAGTCCGCCGCGAGGAGCTCGCGCTCGGTCTCGGCGTTGTTCTTGTCCCAGACCTCTTCGATGTAGCGGCGGGCCATTTCGTAGTACGTCTTGTCGAGCGAGCCGTCGAAGTTGGCGGCGGTCTGGGTGTCGATGAACGTGGGACGGGACATCAGAAGTCCTCCTGGACGGTGAGTCGGTGCGATGCGGTGCGGGACAGGGGCGCCGGACGGCTCACAGCTCCGGGCCGACGTCGGTGACGCCGTCGGCGCGCAGGATCTGCTGGGCGGTATGGCTGCCGGAGACGATCACCCGGAGCGCACTGGCCGCCTGCGCCCAGTGGCCGGAGAGATAGAGCCCCTCGATCGGCGTGTGGTACGTGAGCCGCTTGCTGCCCGCCTGCGCCGGGGTGTTCTCCCAGCCGTACGCCGCACCACGGTGATTGCCCGTGAAGCGCTCCAGGGTCAGCGGGGTCGAGCTGTTGACGAAGGTGAGTCCGTCCTTGAAGCCCGGATAGAGCCGCTCGATCAGATTGAGGTACTTCTCCTCCAGCTTCGGCTTCAGCTCCGACCAGGGCTCGGGGCCTTCGTACGGAGCCAGCGCCGTCGAGGTGACCAGGTGCTCCCCGGGCGGGCCGAGACTCGGGTCGAGGAGCGTGGGCACGACCACCACGGTGGCCGGGGCCTCGCCCTCGGAGAAGCCGGCGAAGCTGGCGTCGTGGTCGTCGGTCTCGTAGATGAAGGTCTCGTGCGCGCCGCCCGCCGCGGCTATGTCCAGGGTCGTGGCGGCATACACCACGAACATCGACATGGAGCCCTTGAGCGAGCGCAGCCTGCGCTGGTAGGCCTTCGGCAGATGCTCGATGCCCACCAGATCGTGGAAGGTGTGCGTGGCGTCCGCGTTCGAGATGACGACCGGTGCGCGCACCTCCTGCCCGCCGGCAAGCACCACACCTTCGGTACGGCCGTCCGCGACCAGGATCTTCTCGACGCCGGAGTTGGTGACGATCTTGCCGCCGTCGCGCTCGATCGCCGTGGTGAAGGCCTTGACCAGGTGCTGGAATCCGCCCTTGCAGTGGTAGAGCCCGTGCATCTGGGTGTAGAGGAAACGGGCGAACAGCTCGAAGGAG
This sequence comes from Streptomyces sp. NPDC047525, assembly GCF_040643025.1. Taxonomy (NCBI): domain Bacteria; kingdom Bacillati; phylum Actinomycetota; class Actinomycetes; order Kitasatosporales; family Streptomycetaceae; genus Streptomyces; species Streptomyces sp. NPDC047525. The sequence continues at coordinate 310,775 of NZ_JBEYTL010000007.1, read as the reverse complement.
AGCTGCGACGGCGGCAGTCCCATGTAAGGCCAGCCCGCGCTGCAGAACGCCTTGCAGCGTGGGTCCTTGATGAACTGGTCCAGCACGTCGCCGAGCGTGGACATCCGGTTCCCGAAGAGGGTGGGGAACTTCTCGACGGCCTCGCCCAGTTCCTGCGGGGAGAGCTGGAGGGGCACCTGGTGGGCCTCCTCGAGGAACTTCTCGCAGAGGCCGAAGAAGCCCCTGATCCCCTCCTCCTCCTGCGGGAAGAGCTCGATGTGCGAGGCGATGAACGCCTCGGAGCCGAACGGGGCGTCCAGCACGTCGTCGTCGATGACCACTCGGTACAGCGCGTCGGACTCGACGAACTCGCACATCTCACGGACGTCGAGATACCGCAGCAGGACGTCGATGGTGCCGCCCTCGGCCGCGCCGGGCACCACGTGGATGGCGGGGTCGTAATAGCGGTCACCGGCCCGGAAGGCATGCGCGTATCCGCCGATTCCCTGCGCCTTCTCGGCCACCAGGACGCGCCGTCCGAACTTGGCGAGGAAGGCGGCGGCGGCCAGGCCTCCCAGACCGCTGCCGACGACGATGACGTCGTAGTCGGCGGCGGCGGTGGGCGGTTCCTTCGTCGGCATGACTCTCCCAAGGGATTGTGGTTTCACGTCGGGTTCACTGATGGAGATCCGCGCGGGGCACCCGCGGATACGCCTGCGGCCGGGTCAACGCCCGGTGGTGCGGCGCGCCTTACGCTTCAGCCAGGCGAACCGGGCGGCGCTGGTGAAGGTGTGGGAGAGCTGGCCGAGGGGGCCCGCGTCACGCGGCGGCACGACACCGAGCGTGCCGAGCATTCCGAGGTAGTCGGCCTCCTGGTGGAACTCGACAAGGCGGCCCTCGTCGTCCCAGCGCTCGACGAGGATCTCCTCCAGCTGGATCCAGCGGCCGGTGGGCGGGATGCCCATCAGTTCACCGAGCTGGGTGCCGGTGAACCTGACCCGGGAGGCCACGTACGGACCCTCGGAGATCATGTCGAGCAGTTCCAGGCGGAGGTCAGGCTTGGCCTGCCACAGATGCAGCATCAGCTCCTTGAAGCCGTCGTTCCCCAGCGGGGGGCGGCCCGGCAGGTAGTACTTCGCATCGGGCCTCGCGAGCTCCTCGATGACGGTCAGGTCGCGCTTGTCGAAGGTGCGCGACGCGAGCTCGCGGGCCCTGGCCTTGAGGTCGGGGCGTGCACCGTCGCCCGCCGTCCGGCCTGCGGTCTCCTCGGACGTGGTCATGCTGCGTTCCTCCCCTGGGGGCCCTGCTGACGGGTGTCCTGCCGGCGGGTGGCCTGCTGCGCCTTGGCGGCCTTCGCGGCCCTGCCCGCCTTCGCCTGGAGCACCGCGAAGCGGGCCATGAGCTTGAAGGTGTGCGCGATCTGCCCCAGCGGTCCCGCGCCTTCCGGCGGGGTGAGTCCGAGCTGGTCGAAGGTGCCGATCTCGTCGGCCAGGTGCCACACTTCGGCGATGCGGTCGCCCTCGAAGCGCAGCAGGGTGGTCTCTGTCCTGCGGACCGGCAGCCCCGTGGGCGGGATGCCCATCAGTTCGCCGCGCTGGGTGCCGCTGATCTCGGCCCTCAGCACCACACGGTCGTCCTCCTCGATGAGGGTGATCGTCCGGTGGGTGAGGTCGGGCAGGGCGCTGCGGAGTTCGGCGGCCATCCGCTTGTAGGCGGCGGCTCCGCGCAGATCGGGCACACCGGGGTAGTGGCCGACGAAGTCCGGGCTCAGATACGTGTCGGCGGCGCTCAAGTCTCCCTGGTTCCACACCAGGTCGCTGAGGTCGGCGACGCGCTTCTTGAGGTCGCTCTTTTCGGTGTCTGCTGTGTGTGCCATCAAGAACCTCTCGGGCCGGAGCGGGCGGCTGCCCCTCTGCCCTGACTGATCCCGGCGGCACGCGGGTGGATACACGGCACGGACCGCGCGTGTCACCGGCCGGGATCAGCGAGGCGGCATCAGCGGAACTCGGCGATGGGCTCGGCGGATTCGGTGAACATCCGGCCAAGGAGCGCGTCGGGCACCGCGGAGACCATCGGGTTGCGCACGGCGGGCGTCAGCTGCTGCAGCTGACGCAGTCTGCGGGCTCTCTTGTACGTCCCGGTGACCCGCTGGAAGCGGTCCGCCTCGTACCGGCGCAGCGCGGCGACGGGGTCGTCCCCCGAGGTCAGCCTGTTGGCGAGGACCCCGGCGTCCTCCACGGCCAGGCAGGCACCCTGGCCGACCGTCGGCAGGATGGGGTGGGCGGCGTCCCCGAGCAGGGTGACCCGGCCACGGCCCCAGTTCCGGTCGGGTGCCCGGTCGCGGGCCGAGTCGCGCCACAGCAGGTCCTGCGGGGTCGCGCGCACCAACTCCCGTACGGTCTGCGACCATCCGTCGCCGTTGGGCGGGGCGTCGGCGGGCGCCTGCATGAACCAGTAGGTGCGCTCGCCGGGCAGGCCGAGGATCCCGCAGACGCCGGTCGGCCCGAACACCACCTCGAACCCGGGGTACTTGGGCCCGCCGTTGGGTGCGACGCCCTGCCAGCCGGCCATCGCCGGGCCGCGGGTCTCGGTGCGGCCGGGCGGCAGTAGAGACTTGCGTACGGCGGAGCCCACCCCGTCGGCCCCCACCACCACGTCGGCGTCGAGGACCTCCCCGTCGGCCAGGGTGACCCGCCCCTCCTGGGTCACGGACACCACATCGGCGCCGAACCGCACGGGGACACCGGAGACTTCGCCGAGCGCGCGCACCAGGTCGGAGTGGGTGACGCCAAGACCGGCCACGCCGTACTGACTGAGCCAGCGGCCGAGGTCGACCGTGGTGACGACGTGCCCGGCGACCGTCTCCATCCGGGCCCGGTCGAAGGGCTGGGCCACCGTGCGCACGGCGTCGAACATGTCCTCGCCGAAGGCACGCAGCGCCATCGCCGCGTTGGGCCAGAAGGTCAGTCCGAGTCCGGTGCGCAGTTCCTCGGCCCGTTCCAGGACGGTGACTTGCGCATCGCGGCGGCGGAGCATGCCTGCGAGCGCGAGCCCTCCGATCCCTCCACCCACGACGATCACACGCAGTCGAGACATCAAATCTCCAGTGTTGGGGCGACGAGCGGTGCTCGTCGCCGTCCGGTGAGGTGACTACAGGGGCGCGGCCTGCTTGCCCGCGCTCTCCCCCTCCTGAGCCGCGCCCGGGGAGCCCGGGGAGTGCGGGGAGTGCGTCTCCGCAGCCGCGCCGGCCGCGCGCGCCTTTCGGCCGGGCAGCACGACGAGGGCGACGAGCACCCCGGCCGCGGTGACGGCGGCGCCGGTGAGCAGCGCGTCCCCGAGACCGCCGACGAACGCCTCGCGGGCGGTGTCGAGCAGGGCCTGCCCCTGGCCGTCGCCCATGGACGCCGCGACTCCCGTGGCCGCGCCGATCGAGTCGCCGACCGCTTCGGCCGCCGGTCCGGGCAGGCCGTCGAGTCCGGGCAACGCCTCGCGGTAGGAGGTGGTGAGCACACTGCCGACCACGGCGATCCCGAGTGCGCCGCCGACCTGCATCGCCGCGTCGGTCACCGCGGAGCCCGCCCCGGCCTGGCCGGACGGCGCGGCCGACAGCATGGCGTCGGCCGCGGCGGGCATGCCGAGGCCCATGCCGAAGCCGAAGAGCGCGAGGCTCGCCAGGACCCGGCCCTCCGATGCGATCCCGGCTCCCGCGGTCAGCGCGAGCGAACCGGTGATCAGTACGAGTCCGGCCACCACGACCCACTTCAGGCCGACGCGCTCCACCAGCTTCGGCGCGAGCGGCGCGGCGACGATCATCGTGGCGATCGGCAGCAGCCGCAGGCCCGCCCCCAGCGGTTCGTACGAGAGCACGAACTGGAGGTACTGGGTGAGGACGAACAGCGCGCCGTACATCCCGAAGGAGATGGCGGTGATGGCGGCGGCGGCCCCGCCGAAGCGGGAGTCGCGGAACAGCTCCGGCATCAGCATCGGATGCGGCGTGTGCCGCTCCCACAGGACGAACGCGACCAGCAGCAGTACGCCGCCGCCGAGCGAGCCCAGGGTCACCGGGTCGCTCCAGCCGTTCCTGGACGCCTCCACCAGGCCGTACACGAGCGCGACCAGGCCCAGCACCGAAAGCAGGGCGCCGAGCAGGTCGAGCCCGGGGTGCTTCTCGTTGCGCGACTCGGGGATCAGCTTGAGTCCCACGACGAAGGCCACGATCACGACCGGGGCGTTGATGAGGAAGACGGATCCCCACCAGAAGTGCTCGAGCAGCAGACCGCCGACGACCGGGCCGAGCGGCACACCGAGCGCGGCCGTGCCGGCCCAGATGCCGATGGCCTTGGCCTGCTCCTCGGGCGGGAACACGTCCTTGATGATGGAGAGCGTGGCGGGCATGATCATCGCCGCTCCGATGCCCATCGCGGCGCGCAGCACGATCAGCGCCGTGGAGCCGTCGGCGAAGGCGGCCGCCACCGAGAACCCCATGAAGAGCAGGAGCCCGATCAGGAGCAGCCTCTTGCGCCCGAAGCGGTCGGCGAGGGTGCCGCAGAGCAGCAGCAGTCCGCCGAAGGCCAGGGTGTAGGAGTCGACGATCCACTGCAGTTCGGTGCCGGTCGAGCCGAGACTCGTCTGGATCTTGGGCAGGGCCAGATTGAGGATCAGGTTGTCGAGACCGATCAGGACCAGGCTGAGGCACAGCACGGCGAGGATCTGCCAGCGGCGACGATGGACGGTTGATCGTTCCACGGTCAGCTCTCTTTCAGGTGGCGTGGGTACCGCGCCCGGGAGAGGAGTGACGACTCCTTGTCGTCCCCCCGCTTGTCCTCCCTGAAGATCCGCGCGGTGGTGGGCTGGATACAGCGGGACGTTCCGGTTCAGGCCGCGCGTTCGGCACGGCGGCCGACCGCCGCGAGCCAGTCGCGCCGGATCAGCCCGCTGAAGGGCTCGACGAGGGTCCAGTACGGCTTGAAGCGGCGGGCCGCGCTCTGGCTGGTGACGAACACGCGGGTCTCCGTACGGAGACGGCTTCCGGCGCCGTCCGGCTCGACCCACATGGCGTACACGCCCTTGAGGTATCCGGGCCGGTCGAACGCCAGGAACTCCTCGGGGGTGAGGCCGCGGAGGATCGCTTTGGACAGCACGGGTTTCCAGGGCTGGCCGACGAAGCCGAGGATGATGGCGCCGTCGGCCGGGTCACTGCTCGGCCGGTCGCCGCCGCCAGGCTTGGTGCTGTCCGCCGGGCTGTCCGGCCCGTGGCTCTCCGCCGGGCTGCCCGGCCCGTGGCTGTCCGGCCTGGCGCTCTCCCGCCTAGTGCTCTCCGAGCCGGTGTCCGGCCTGTGGCTGTCCGACCCGTCGCTCTCCGGCCCGTCGCTCTCCGACCCGCCGTCCAGCCTGATGAAGCCCGCCCGCGTCATGTCGTGCACCGAATCCGCGGGGCCCGCGGGGTGCCCCCCGCCCTTGCCGGCCAGCAGCGAAGGCAGGGTGCGCAGCGCGACGAGCGGTCGCACCAGCCGCATCTCGCCCGGTGTCACCTCGCGCAGGGCACGGGCGGCGACCGCCGGGAGCGCCGCCACGTATCGGTCGTGCCGGGTGGTCCAGTGGCTGACCGGCAGCCAGACATCCAGCCGGTCGTCTTGCTGTGACCTGTCCAGCGACCTGTCCAGCGACCTGTCCTGTGACCTGTCCATGGGGTCCTCCTCGACGTCTCAGCTTTACGGTACCGGAGTTTCAGAACTCTGGTCTCGTATACTCGTGACATGCCGAACCCCGCGCCCCGCCTGGGCCGCCCCAGGGACAGCCAGATCGACCGGGCCGTGCTGGTCGCAGCGCGCGAGCTGCTCACCGAGTCCGGCTACACCCGCGTGACGATGGATGCGACCGCCGCCCGCGCGGGGGTGGGCAAGGCCGCGATCTACCGCAGGTTCGCCTCCAAGGCAGAGCTGCTCTTCGCCGCAGCCGTGCACGGCATGGACATCGAGCCCCCGCCCGACTCGGGCTCGCTGCGCGGCGACCTCTACGCGATGGCCCGGCTCATCCACGAGCGCCTCTCCAGCCCCGCCGCGCGCGAGGTGATCCCCGCGCTGCTGGCCGAGATGTCCCGCGACGCGGGCCTCGCCGACCGGCTCCAGAGCACGTTCGTCGCCCGGGAGCGCAGAGACCTCGCGTTGATCGTCGAGCGCGCCCGGCAGCGAGGCGAACTGCGCCGGGCACCGGAATCGGCACTGGTGCACCTGCTCCTCGGCGGCCCGCTCTTCCTCGCCCCGCTCGTCCTCACCCACCCGATGGACAGCGCCCAGCTGGACGCCATCGCATCGGTGGTGGCCGCGGGGCTCATCGCGCACACCGACGAACCCTCACCGGAGACTGCTACGGAGGAGACCTCTACAGCGGAAACCTCTACGGACTGAAGAAACCTACGAGCCTCAGCGCTTCCGCCGAGCCACAAGGAACGCCGCGAGGGACAGCACGGCACCCAGCAGCACCAGCTTGCGCTTCCGGCCTCCGGTGGCCGCCTGCTCGTCCAGGCCGGGGAATTCAGTGGTCGTCATGTGGCTCTCCTCGAAAGGGCGTTGATGGTGTACGCCCTCTCAGATCCGCGCCACACCGAACGGGATACACCACGCACAGCCCGCACCCGAGGCGGCACTCACCGGACCGTGTCGCCATGCTCAGCGATCCGCACCCCCGCCCGCCCTGGACAGGAAGATCTCCCCGTCCGCGACCCGCACGCCATAGGTGTCGACCGGGTCCATCGCCGGAAAGTCCAGCGCCTCCCCGGTGCGCAGGCAGAACCGGCTGAAGTGCCAGGGGCACTCCACCGTGGCGCCCTCCAGCTCCCCCTCGGAGAGCTTCGCCGCCTCGTGCGAGCACTCGTCGCGTACCGCGTGGACCTCGCCGTCGACATGGGCGAGCAGCACCTGGACCCCGCCGAAGTCCACGCTCACCAGCTCCCCCGGTGGCAGGTCCGCCAGCTTCGCCACACGGAGTTCTTCCTTGATGTCCACAGCGCGGTTTCCTCTCGGTCCACAGGGCTACGGCCTCAGCCACAGCCGCCTCTCCCCCTCCGATCCGCGAAGACGCCCCATGGATACGCCCCTGGAATCCGAACCACTGATCAGCACGGCGCCGACGAGGCGCTCACGCACCGATCACCGCCCGAACTCCTCGCCTGCTGCCAGACGTTGCCCGCTCAGCTGCGGGCGGCGATCGACGCGGACCTCGCGGAGCGGGACCGGGCGGCCGGGCAAGTCCTCGCGGCTCCGGCAACCAATTCGCCCGGTGGCGGCGACTGCCCTGCGCAACGCAGACGCAGACGCACACCCACCATCACCAGGGCGGACGAGGCAATGAGAGCGATCAAGGACGAGCAGCATGAGCCGCATGAGCCGTGCGAGGAGCACGAGCAGCGCGGACCCAAGACCGCGCGGCACCGCAGGCGCCGCCTGAGCCTGACGGTCGGCATCCCGGTGGCCATGGCGGCCGCGGCAGGCCTTACGTACGGCACGGCCTTCGGGGTCTTCGGCGAGGACGCGCAGCCGAGGGCGTCGGCGGCCACCGCGGCTGGTGCCGCAGCGGCGGCCGATGACGTGGCCGACGGCTTCGCCTCGGTCAACGCCCTTGGCCAGAAAGGGACTTACGGCGGACGCGACGGAAAGACGGTCACCGTCAAGACCCTCGCGGACCTGGAGAAGTACGCGACCGCCGCCGAGCCCTACGTCATCGCCGTCGCCGCGACGATCACGATGGACCCCAAGGGCAAGGAGATCAAGGTCGCTTCGGACAAGACGATCGTGGGCTCAGGCACCTCGGGCCAGATCGTCGGCGGCGGCTTCTTCCTGGGCCAGGGCGTGCACAACGTGATCCTCCGGAACCTGACGATCCGGGACTCGTACGCGGGCACCTGGAACGACAAGGAGCATGACTTCGACGCCGTGCAGATGGACGGCGCGCACCACGTCTGGATCGACCACAACGACCTGCGGCACATGGCCGACGGCCTGATCGACAGCCGCAAGGACACGACCTACCTGACGGTGTCCTGGAACAAGCTGAGCGACAACAACAAGACGTTCGGCATCGGCTGGACCGAGAACACGACGGCCGACATCACGATCCACCACAACTGGTTCCGCGAGACGGAGCAGCGCAACCCGTCCACCGACAACGTGGCCCACGCGCACCTCTACAACAACTACCTCCAGGACGTCGCGGGCACGGACATCACGTCGTCGTACGGGAACTACTCGCGCGGCAACACGAAGATGGTCCTGGAGAACAGCTACTTCGAGGGTCTCAACAACCCTGTGACGAAGGACAGTTCGGCGTCGGTCGTGCAGCGGGGCAACGTCTTCGCCGGGACGAGCGGACGCAACGAGAGCGGCGGCACGGCGTTCGACCCGAAGAGCTTCTACGCCTACACGCTCGACAAGGCGGCGGACGTCCCGGCCAAGGTGAAGGCGGGGACGGGCCCGCGCGCCGCGACCGGCGTCACCGCCAAGGCCGCCTCCACCCTCACCGTGGCGAAGGACGGCAGCGGCCAGTACAGGACGGTGCAGGCCGCGGTCGACGCCGTACCGGCGAACAACTCCTCGCGGGTGGTGGTCTCCATCGCACCGGGCACGTACCGCGAGACGGTGAAGATCCCGTCCAACAAGCCGCACGTCACCCTCCAGGGCACGGGCGGCAGCCGCAAGGACACGGTCATCGTGTACGACAACGCCGCCGGTACGCCCAAGCCGGACGGCTCCGGCACCTACGGCACATCGGGCAGCGCGACCGTGGCCGCGGAGGCCGACGACTTCCAGGCCCGCAATCTGACCCTCTCCAACGACTTCGACGAGAAGGCCAACCAGAACCTCGCGGGGCACCAGGCGGTGGCCCTGCGCACCGCCGCCGACAAGGCGTTCCTCGACGGCGTGATCGTCGAGGGCGACCAGGACACCCTGCTCCTGGACACGGCGGCCAAGGACAAGCTCGGCCGCGCCTACATCCGCAACTCCTACGTGGTGGGCAACACGGACTTCATCTTCGGCCGGGCCACCGCCGTGGTGGACCGCTCGGTGATCACCCTCAAGAAGCGCTGGGACGGCACCTCTCAGGGCTACGTCACCGCGCCGAGCACCCCCGCCGACCGCAAGGGCTTCCTGATCACCAACAGCACGGTCAACGGCGACGTGTCCGCGCGCAGCTTCTACCTGGGCCGCAACTGGCACGCGGGCGGCGACGCGACGCTCGACCCGCAGACCACGGTCCGCGACTCCGCCCTGAGCGGCGCCATCAGGACCACTCCGTGGTCGGACATGGGCGGCTTCCCCTGGAAGGACGACCGCTTCGCGGAGTACAAGAACACGGGTGCGGGATCGGGCACGGCGAGCGGAGACCGCCCGCAATTGACGGACGCGCAGGCCAAGAACCAGGAAATCGGTGACTGGCTGGGCAATTGGAACCCGACCGCGCTCAACCCCGCCTGAGCACGGCTCGCTTCACAGAGCACGGCTCGCTTCACGGGACGGGCCCCTCGTCGGTGCGGTCCTCGGAGAACGAGGACGACCGCTCCTCGAGAACTCCGACGAGAGCCGAGGCGACGAGGGCGACGGCACGGTCGTCGTCGTGGGCCAGTTCGCGCAGGACCTCCTGCGCGGTGGGTCCCGCGAGCTCGACCAGCGCCTGGGCGAGGCGGATCCGCGTCGCGGAGTCCGCGGTGGGCACGGCGAGTTCGTCGGCCAGGGCGGTCGTGATCCGGTCCGCGCACGCGGGGTCCCGGGACAGCGTTCCCAGGACCTCCGCCGCGTCGACGTCGTTCGAGCCGTCGACCACCATGCCGACGAGGGTGGGCACGGCCGCGGTCACGCCGTGCCTGCCCAGAGCGAGCGCGGCGTGCCTGCGCACCGTCGCGTCCGGGTCCCCGAGGGCGTCCGCGAGCACAGCGGTGGCGCCCGGAGCCTCGGTCATCGCTGCGATCGCGAGGACCGCGCGCCGCCGGATGTTCACGTCCGCCGAGTGCGCGCCGGCGTCCAGCGCCGCCACGCCGTCGCCGCCCGACCGGGCGAGCGCCCAGCGCAGGGCGCCCGCGACGTGGGGGTCGGATTCGGTCAGGACCGCCCCGGCCAGCAGCTCGGCGGGGACCGACACACCCTCCGGGCGGGCCAGGACGGCCTGCTGCCTGCGCGCGGCGCTGGTCGAGTTGAGCCCCCGCATGAGTTCGACGATGCGCAGGACGCTCTCCCAGCCGGTGGGCGCCGACGCGTCGATCGCACGGAGCCGTTCGAGCAGCTCCTGCTCCCGCGCCAGGCGGTCCTGCGTCCACTGGATGAGGTCGCTCACCAGGGCGGACGGCGTGAAGGCCGGGTCCTCGAGGGCGCGCCCGATCTGCTTGAGCGAGAGGCCGAGGGACCGCAGGCTCTCCACGTGGAAGATCCTGCGGATGTCCTCGGCGGAGTACTCGCGGTAGCCGCCGCCGGTGCGGCCCGTGGGCCGCACAAGCCCCAGGGCGTCGTAGTGCCGGAGCATGCGGGTGCTCACCCCGGACTGGCGGGCCACATCACCGATCAGCAATCCGCGGCCTCCGAAGCCTCGGTGCCCGCCGACGCAAGCGCGGCGGCAGCAGCGGCAACGGCGGCAGCAGCATCGGCAGCTCGCTCCGGGCCGAGCCGGACCACGCGCTTCGCCTCTTCGATGGCCGTGTCGAAACCGGTCTGCGGATCCTTCCGGAGCATCTCGGTGGCACGGGCGTGGGCGGCCACGTCCGGATCGGGATTCTCCGAAGCCTTCTCCAGGGCGGACTCGACGACGCCGCCGAGGTCGACGAAGGCCCGACTCAGACTCAGCTGCATGGTGCGATCGCCACGGCCGAGCTGCAGCACCAACTCGTCGGCCAGGTCCTTCTCCTCGCCCTCGTCCTCGGGCACGAGGACGACCGCGACGCGCCACGCCGTACGCGCGACCTCGTCGTCGGCGTCACGCAGCATGTCCCAGGTGATCCAGGCCCATGTGCTCTTGTCGCCGATCTTGGACAGCGTGTGCAGCGCCTGGCTGCGGGCCTGGTCGACCTCGGAGCCGAGCTCCGGGCGGATCCGGGGCAGGACGACCTCCGGCGGGAGGCGGGTCAGCGCCCAGGACAGCATGTCCCGTACGTAGAAGTCCGGCTCGACCGCGCACCGCTCGACGAGCATCTCCAGGAATGCGGGGTCGGGGTTCGAGCCGACCGCCAGGGCCGCCTTGAGCCGGACCGAGGACTCCTCGGCGCCCAGGGCGTTGGCCACTCGGGTGTTCAGCGGGGTCGTGTCGGTCGTGTTGATCGGGACCACCTCCTGCACCCAAGTGGAAACGTTATCACTGTGTCAAGGTCAAGCCCGCGCCCCGCGAACCAATAAATCCGCAGGTCAAAGCCACTTTCCTGGCATGTCGACGAAGGCGGGTGGCCGTGGCCGCGCGGGTCAGGCCGTCCGGCGCACGAGCACCCGGCAGGTGGTGGACAGGCCGCGACCGCAACCGATCAGGTAGGCGAGGGCGAGCACCGGGACGCTCGCGTTGAAGGCGACCTGCCCTCACCCCGGCCCACGTGCCGGGGTGATCAACTCAATCCCCCCGCCACGAGCCCACCCGCTACACTGGCCGCGGTGCACAGCCTCCAGAGGCCACGCGCACCATGCCTCGCCTTCGTAGCTCAGGGGATAGAGCACCGCTCTCCTAAAGCGGGTGTCGCAGGTTCGAATCCTGCCGGGGGCACCGAGAAGCGGCAAGCCAGGAGCCCTTCTGCCCGAGAGGGCGGGAGGGCTCCTGGCTTGCCGTACGCCATCTTCTGGTCGACACGCTCGGTCTGGTCCTCGCGGTGGGTCTACCAGGACCATCAGGGCCACGGCTTGCGGTGGTTCCGCACTCCATGAGGCTGTGGTCAGTCGATCTCGGGGTGCCGTGGGGCGGTCCCGGGCGTGTAGAGGGCGTGGGTGATGCCGGCGTCGGCACCGCTGTCGTAGCTGGCACGGAAGGTGGTCTCATAGATGTCGTCGCCGATGGCCTGACGGGCCTGCGCCTCGCACGCCTGGCGGGCGGCGACGAGTTCGGGTGCTCCCATCTGGGGGGAACCGAGGGTCTGCCACACCCGATCGGCGGTGCCGAGGAATCGGGCGGCCAGCTCGGCGTGCCCGGATGCGACCGTCGCGGAGGCGAGTGTGTCGAGGGCCATGGCCATACCGACGCTGTCGTGGACGCGGCGTTTGCCGTTGAGGGCCTCGCGAGCATGGGCTTGGGCCTCTCCCGCTCGTCCCAGGGCCAGCGCGGCGAGGGCGCGGAGGAAATCGCCCCAGGCGCGGGCATGCGTCTCGCCGCGGTCGTCGCACACTGCGCAGAGACGGTCCGCGACGACCGCTGCCTCGGCGACCTGCCCGAGCTGGATGTGGACGAAGGACCGGGCGACCTGGACGAGGGACCACGCCGCGTCGTAGCGCCCGGGGGACGGCGGGGTGCGCGGCGCCGTGTCGAGCGCCTCGGCCGCCTGCGTCTGCCGACCGCTCAGCGCGAGACAGGTGCCCTCGAGAAGAGCAGCGGCGACCGGGGCGGTCTCATCGGCCTCGTCGGCCGTGACCTTCCGGAAGGTGTCGACGAGGCGGAGGCCGGTCTCCATGTCACCCACTGTCTGGCCCGCCATACCGCGGGCCCACAGGGCCTTGGCACGGTCCGGTCCGGGGGCCGGATCCAGGTCCAGGGCCCGGTCGAGGTAGTACTCACCCTCCTTGGCGAAGCCGCAGGCGTACCAGAAGAACCACAGCGCCCCCGCCATCTGCAGCCCACTGTGCCCGTCCTGCTCGGCGAGGCAGAAGTCCAGGGCGGCGCGGAGATTGGCGTGTTCGGCGGTCGTCCGATCGTGCCAGGCGACCTGGTCCGGCCCCATCCAGGCGGCGTCACCGGCCTGGGCCAGCGCCCGGAAGTAGTCCCGGTGCCGGTGGCGCAGCGCAGACTCCTCTCCGAGACCGCGCAGCCAGGCGACGCCGAACTCGCGGATGGTGTCGAGCATCCGGTAGCGCTCGCCACCGCCGGTCGGCTCCCACATCACGACCGACTTGTCCTTCAGGGAGGCGAGCAGCCCCGGGATCGCCTCCTCGGGAAGGCGCGCGTCGGCGCACACCGCCCGAGCGGCCTCGACGTCGAAGCCGCCGACGAGGACGGAAAGGCGGGCCCAGAGCAGCCGTTCGGCCGGGGTGCACAGTTCGTGGCTCCAGCCGATCGCGGTACGCAGCGCCTGGTGCCAGGGCGGCTCGGCGTCGGCCACCACCTCGTCGGTGGTGCCCAGGACGGCGAAGCGGTCGTCCAGCTTCTCGGTCAGCTCGGCCATCGAGAGGTCGCGCAGACGGGCAGCGGCCAGCTCTATGGCGAGCGGGAGGCCGTCCAGGGAGCGGCACAGACGTACGAGATCGGGCCGGTTGGCGTCGGTGACCGCGAAGCCGGGCACCGCCTCGGCGGCCCGGTCGGCCAGCAGGGCCATCGCGTCCGCACCACCGCATCCCGCGCCCTCGCCTTCGGGTACGGGCAGCGGGTCGACGGTCAGCGGCTGCTCCGCGTGCGTGCCCAGAGGGCGGCGGCTCGTGGCCACGATCCGCAGCCCCGGCGCGGCCCGCAGCAGCACCTCGGCGGCCAGCGCGCATTCGTGGACCAGGTGCTCGCAGGTGTCCAGGACAAGCAGCACCTCGCGCCCCGCCAGGTAGTCGGCCAGCACATCGATCATGGGCCGCGTCGTCTGATCCGCCAGCGCAAGCACCTCGGATACGGCGTGTGCGAGCAGCGCGCCCCGGCGCAGCGACGAGAGCTCCACCCACCACACCCCGTCCCGGAAGGACGGCTGCACCTCGTGCGCGGCCCGCAGCGCGATCCGCGTCTTGCCCACCCCGCCGACCCCGGCCAGCGTCACGAGCCGGGCGCCGTCGTCGATCAGCCGCCGGACCTGGGCCAGTTCCTGCTGTCGGCCGTACAACTCGCGTGTCTCCGGGGGGAGATTCCCCGCTCCTTGCCGCCGCATGGCCGCACCCTTCTCGCTCTCCCGCCATGGGGAGGCAGCATGGCGGTTGTGCTCGGACCGCGGGACGGTCGGCACGAAAGTGACCGGAAGTGTCGCCGTCCGATCACGACCGGCCGAGATTGCCCTGTGGCCCGCTCGGTACGTCTTCGTTCGTCGGTACGCCTTCGTTCTTCGGTACGCCTTCGTTCTTCGGTACGGGGAGTACCGGTCCCGTCAGCATGCCGGCGGTGGGCTGGACGAACAGCAGGGTGAGGTCGTCGCCGTGGCCGTCGCCGTCGTGGGCGGCCGAGTGGTGGTCGACGAGGTCGACCAGGTTCGCAAGGGCCTCGTCGAGGGCGGGCGCGCTCAGCGCGGCCCGGACCCGGCAGTCGAGGGCCAGCGGGGTGCCGTGCGCGTCCCTGGCGTCGGTGAGGCCGTCGGTGTAGAGCAGCATGCGCTGGTCGGGGGTGAACAGGACGGTCTGCACGCTCGGCGTGGGCGACAAGCCCAACGGCAGGGAGGGACAACGGGATTCAAGGACTTCCAGGGTCCGGCCCACCCGCAGCGGCGGCGGGTGCCCGCAGTTGACCAGGCGGACCGCGCCGGGCACGAAGTCCGCGATGAGCAAGGTGACGAAGTCCTCGTCCCCGAGGTCGCCCCGTACGCGGTCGTCGAGGATGTGGGCGAGGCGGACCAGGTCCGGCTCCGTGGCCGCGGTGTGGCGGAAGGCGGAGAGCACCGCCGCGCTGATGCGGACCGCGTCCAGGCCATGACCCGTCACGTCTCCGACGATCAGGCGCGGCCCGGACGGCAGCAGGACGGCGTCGTGGAGATCCCCGCCGACCAGGGCACCCTCGCTCGCGGAGCGGGTTCGTACGGCCGTGGCCAGGCCGCCCAGATCGGCGGGCAGGGGGCGCACGAGAGCACGTTGGGTGAGTTCCGCGACGCGGGTCATGCGGACGAGGGCGGCCTTGCAGCGCATGCGATCGCGCGCCATCAGGACCGTCCACAGGCCGTGGACGGCGAGCAGTGGCCCGACGACGAGCAGGGCGCGGTCCGGCACCGTCGGCTGGGCCGCGGCGCTCACAGCGACCCCCGTCTCAATCGCTGTTGCCAGTAGTAGCCATCCACGCTCCGAGAACATCGCGTGCCTCCGTGGCAGGTCGTCCCTTGCCCCGCGCCAAGCCATGCACGTTCCCACACCTGCCCGGGGCACGTGCGGCCCTTCACGTCATCGGTCACGGAGCGTGCCCGCCTGTCGGGGTCATACAGGCCCGCGAAAACGGAACCACCAGCTCAGGCAGGGTGGAGCACCACCACGTACTGACGGAGCGTCAGCTAACGAACACCACCCCGGTGTGACTCGGCCTGATCAGGCAGTGACCGGAAACGTTGTCGCCCTGCGCGTTGCGGGCCCCGTGGATCACCAACCTCACCTCGCACGCGCACCTCTTGCCTCTTGCCGCACCGCCTCTCATTCATTTAACGTCCCTTGTATTCAATACATGAGGCATCGAGGAGGTGCAGGCGTGGCAGAGGCGCCGGGGCGTCGCAGTTACGACTCACAGCGTCGGCAAGCCCAAGCGCATCAGACTCGCGTCGAGATCGTCGGTGCGGCGCGTCATCTGTTCGTCTCGCGAGGCTGGGCGGCGACCACGATGCGTGAAGTCGCGCGCGAGGCAGGCGTGTCGGTGCCCACCGTGTACGCGGCCTACGGGAACAAGACCGGCCTGGTCCGTGCCCTGGTGGATGCGGCGGACCTGTCCGCGGACATGCCCCAGCTGCTCACCGAGCTGGAGGCGGCTTCGGGGCCCGAGCGGCAACTGGCTGCGATGGCCGCTTACGACCGAAGGCTCTTCGAGCACGCCGGCGACCTCATCCGGCTGATTCGTGAAGCCGGCCGGACCGACGCCGAACTCTCGACTGTCTATGACCAAACCCGCCGCGACGCCGACCAGTTCCGCAGCGAGGTCTTCTCCACCTGGCCCGCCGACACGCTGCGTCCTGGCTTGAGCCTGTCCGCTGCCCTCGACGTCTACGCCGCGCTGTGCAACGTCGACGTCTACACCACGCTCACAGTCGAACGTCACTGGACACCTGCCCGCGTCGAAGGCTGGTGGGCCGAGACACTCGTCGGCCTGCTGCACCAATAGCCAATAGCCCGTCGACGGGACGCATCACAGAAGAAAAGGGAACCTCCCATGACTGATCAGGGCGTCACCTTCATCAACGTCATCGAAATATCCGCCGAACGAGCCGACGAGTTCGTCGAACAGTGGCGTGAACGCGCGGCCCTCATGAGAACAGCACCCGGGTTCCGCGACGTCCGGCTGCACCGCTCCCTGCTGCCGGACGCGCGCTTCCAGCTCATCAACATCGCACACTGGGACAGCGTCGAAGCCTGTGAGGCCGCCGGCGCCAATCCCACGGTGGTCGCCTCCGTTTCCGAAGCAGCAACCTTCGCCAGCGCCAGCCCCGGCTTCTACGAGGTTGTCGCCGAGTACTGCTGAGCGGAGACTGCGAACCGCCTCCGTGAGCTGAGCTGGCGCCCCTGCTTCAGTCCGTCTCTTCGCCCTCGGAGCCGTCAGGCTCGTCCGCCGCGTACGGATGGATGTACCGGTCCTTGCTGAAAGGGGTGAACCAGGTCGCGATGCCCATGGGGCCCATGGGGGTGACCGTGCCCGTTTCGCTCTCGTCCATGCCGTCCATCGCGTCGTCGTACAGCCACTCGTGGTCCATGTCCTCGTAGACCCGATCGGCGAAGCACTCCAGCGCCGATGAGACGCCCTCGTCCAGGAGACCGAACGTGTCGAGCGTGGCCGCCGCCTCGCGCAGCAGGAGTCTGAGCGTCAGCTCCTCGGCCACGCAGCTCAGCTGCTGGAAGCTGCCCTCCGTGAGCCGTGTGGTCAGCGCGATCGCCGTCACCAGGAATCGACGGGCGAAGCGTGCGTCGTACTGCAGGGCGTAGCGCGGGGGCAGCTCGTCCAGGAGCCACATGGGGCGGCCGCACTCGGCGACGTTCGTTCCCTCACGGTCCAGCGCGTACGCGTCCTGGAACAGCTCGTCCAGGAGTACGTCCATGCCCCAGATCAATGCCCCCGCCGCCAGCTCGGCATCCCCCTCCGTCTTAGTGCTGGAGCCCTCGCTCTCCGGCGGCCCCTCCTCACCCTGCCCACCGAACATTCCCGAGCCGAACGCCGCCAGCCGTGGCGCCATGCTGCGGATCTTGGAGCGGATCGCGTCGGAGTCGACGGTCGTTCCTGCCTCCTGGGCCGACGCCGCGCCCCCGGCAAGACCCATCAGCCGCGCGCGGCGGGACTCGACGTCGTCCGGCGGAGCGTCCGGGCCGTCCGCCGCGTCCAGGCTCTCCTTCGCCAGGTCCGGCTGCAGCTCCACCTGGCATCGCTCGACGGTCCAGTCGGCGAGCAGCTCCGTGCGATCGAGGAGCTCCTCCACCAGTTCGCGGACGGCCTCCTCGGCGAACTCCAGGGCCGGGGCGTCCACGAAGACCTTGAGCAGCGCACCACCGGGATACACGCCCACAAAGGTGTCGAGGACCTTCACCTCCATTCCGTCGGGGCCCTCGATCTCCTCGACGGAATCGAAGCCGTCCTCGAGGAGAGCGCCGGCGCCGACCCGATGCAGCTCGTCCATCTCCGAGGTGCCGTTGGCTATCCGCGTATCCACACTCACTGCATAGGTCACGCGACACAGCCTCGCAGGAGGTGCCGCCGATTGCTCACGCAATGCCGACTTCCCGTCTCCCGTCCCCGTCCCCGTCCCCTGACGAGCTGCCGCACCGCGCCCAGGGCGGGGCGGGGCGGCGTTCGCGCATTCAACCAGTGTTGAGCGCCTCTCCCTGGGAACCCGATACGTGAACCGGCGGCATCGGACCTCGCCGGTCCGACCGACGACCGACGTCACGGTTCTTGAGCTCCCATGGAGATCGGCACACTCCCGCACGCCGACCCCCATGGTTGAGGCGGGCCGGCCGTGGCCAAGGGGAGCCGCCGCGGCCGGGCCCTGCCACCAGGGCCTCACCGCCATCGCCCCCGCTGTTACGTCCCCCTAATACGGTCCCGGCCAACCACCCCGCCCCCGCGTCCCCTCTCCTCCACCATGGGGACACACACTCAGGGGAAGCCCGCGACGCGCAGGAAGCCCAAGCACCCCCGCGCCCGCAAGCCACGCCTCAGCAGCCTCAGCAGCCTCCGCCTGGGCCGCCTGCACCGCCTGCACCGCCTCCGTCGACGCCTCATCGACTACCCCCGTCTCGGCAGACGCGGCCTCCGGCGGTGGATTCCCTCCTGGCGGCAAGGGCTCGGCTCCCTCACCCTCACGCTCGCCGCCCTCGGCTGCCTCTTCGCCCTCGTGTACGCCTCCGTCGACATCCCCGACGAGAACGCGACCGCCCAGCGCGAGGCCAACGTCTACTACTGGGCCGACGGCACCCAGATGGTGAGCACCGGTGAGGTGAACCGGCAGAACGTGCGGCTCTCGGAGATTCCCGATGCCGTCGAGAACGCCGTCATCGCCGCCGAGAACGACACCTTCTACAGCGACTCCGGCGTCTCGCCCAAGGGCCTCGCCCGCGCCGCCGTCAACATGGTCCGCGGGCAGGAGACGCAGGGCGGCTCCACCATCACCCAGCAGTACGTGAAGAACACCTACCTCTCCCAGGACCAGACGGTGACGCGGAAGGTCAAGGAGTTCGTCATCGCGTTGAAGGTGGACCGGAAGAAGAGCAAGCGCGAGATTCTCCAGGGGTATCTCAACACCAGTTGGTTCGGGCGTGGCGCCTACGGCATCGAAGCCGCCGCCCACGCCTACTACGGCATCCCCGCACGGCAGTTGAACCCCAGTCAAGGTGCCGCACTCGCCGCCCTGTTGAAGGGCGCCGAGCAGTACGACCCCTCCGTCAGCGAGGCCAATCACCGCCGCTCCGTGGCCCGTTGGAAGTGGATCCTCGACCGGCAGGTCCGGTCCGGGCTGATGAAGGACAGTGTGCGGGCGAAGTTCACCGCCTATCCCGAGCCCCAGAAGGAGTCCCGGGCCACCAGTCTCGGCGGGCAGACCGGCTATCTCGTCGACGTCGCGAACAAGTACGTCAAGCAGCACACCGCCCTCACCGACAAGGACCTCGCGCACGGCGGCTACAAGATCCACACCACCTTCGACAAGGACAAGGTGCGGAGCCTGAAGGGCGCGGTCGAGCGCGTCGTCGACCGCGACATCGATCCGAAGAAGCGCGCCGCCGACAAGGGCGTGCAGGTGGGGGCCGCTTCCGTGCGGCCGTCCGACGGCGCCATCGTCGCCCTGTACGGAGGGGCCGACGCCACCCGGCACTTCACCAACAACGCCGACACCTCCGGCGTCCCCGTCGGGTCCGCCTTCAAGCCCTTCGTGCTCGCCTCCGCCCTCGAACACGGCCTCCGTACGTCGGCCGGGCGCAGCACGCGGTGGCAGCCCGTGTCCACGGGGAGCTTCTACGGCGACGACGGCCTGCTCCAGGGCGCCCGCTCGGACGGCTCGGGCGTGGCCGCGCCCACCCTCGGCAGCGGCAGCGGCGGCAGCACCAGCGGGCCCGACTCCGCCCACCCCACCCTCCGCCGAGCCCTCGCCAAGGGCGGCAACGCCACCTACGTACGCCTCGGCAAGGACGTCGGCCTGGAGCGCGTGCGCCGCACCGCCGTCTCCTCGGGGCTGCTCGAGGACAGCATGGCGCGCCTGGAGAAGACCTTCCCCATCGGCACGTCGACCCCCAGCGCGATCCGCATGGCCGGCGCCTACAGCACCTTCGTCAACCGCGGCCTGCAGCACGATCCTTACTCGGTGACCAAGGTCGTCAAGGACGACGAGACCGTCGGCGGGCTCGCGAGGCCCGGTGCGCGGCGCGCGCTGGATCCGGATGTGGCCGACGAGGCCGCGGGCGCGATGCGGGGCGTCGGCGCGGCGTCCGTCCAGCGGCCGGTCGTCTCCGGGCGCACCGGTGATCAGGACCGCCTCCGGTCGGCCTGGTTCACCGCCACCACCGAGGAGTTGTCGACCGCCGTGACGATGTTCCGGACCAGTGCGGGCCAGGCGCAGCTGATGCCCATGTCGGGCGTGGGCGGGGCGCGTTCGCAGCACGGGAACGTCTTTCCGGTGCGGATCTGGCAGGACTACGTGAACTCCCCGTCCGCTGACGGTGGTTCATAGCCGTTCCGCTCTTCGCCCTTGGGGCCTTCCCCCGCCGCCGATCGGCTGTCATTGTTCCGATATGTATCCCTATGGGCCACCTCCGGGGCCGCCGCCACGCATCGACGCGCGGCAACTGCGCCCGCGGCGGCGGTGGTTCGTCGTCGCGGGGGTGATCGCGGCGATCTGTATGGGCATCGGCATCGCGAGCTTCGTCCTGACGCTGACCTCGACCGTGGACTCCGTCGACGACGGCGAGGCGTTCGCCAGCGGGCAGTCCGTCACGCTGCGGATCGGACCCGACGACCACGCCGCCATCTACGTACGCAGCCCCTTCATCGCCCGTGCGCACTGCAAGGTCGTCTCCGGCCCCTCCGGCTCCGCGCCGCGCGTGACCACGCCGGACAGCAGCTTCACCGTGACCAAGGGCAGCGTCGAGTGGGAGCGGGTGTTCGTGCTCAAGACGGACACGGCCGCGGACTACCGCGTGATGTGCGACGACGCACGCGGCGCCCTCACCTTCGCACCCGGCGACGACGCCGACCTCGCGTCCTTCGTCGGCGGCATCGTCGTGACCGTCGTCGTGCCGCTCCTCGGCCTCCTCGCGGGCGCCGGCATCGCGATCATCGTCGGCGTACGGCGCGGCAGGCACCGCCGATGGCTGGAGGCGCAGGCGTACTACGGCTACCGGGGTGCCCCTCCCCCGCACACCGGTTGACCTTCCCCCTGGGGCAGAGCCCATCGTCCTGCGTGCCGGGCCAAGGGGCCCGGTGACGGAGGATTCCCCCATGGACGCGCACGCACAGGTACATGAGGGCGGCGAACCGCTGCTCACCATCGGCGACTTCGCGGCCCGCGCACGGCTCTCGCCCAAGGCGCTGCGCCTGTACGACCGCCTCGGACTGCTGACCCCCGCGTACGTCGACGAGTCCACCGGCTACCGCCACTACCGCCCGGCGCAGGTGGAGCACGCCCGCATGGTCGTCCTGCTGCGCCGCCTCGGCATGCCGCTCGCGGACATCGCCGCGACGGTACGGCTCGACGGCGAGCAGGCGGGGCGGGCGGTCGCCGCTTACTGGGCGGACGTCGAGGAGCGGCACGCGGAGCAGCGCACGCTCGTGGGGTACCTCCGTGGACGACTGTCCGAGAGAGGTTTTGAGATGTACGCGAAAGATTTCGAGGTCAAGACCGTCGACGTGCCGGAGCAGTACGTCATCTGCGAGAGCAGGCACGTGCTCTCCGAGGAGCTGCCGGTCTGGATCGACGCGTCGACGCGTCGCCTGGAGGAGGCGGCCGAGAGCGAGTGCGGCGGCATGGCGGACTCGCCGTTCGTCGTCTACCACGCGGAGGTCACGCAGGACAGCGACGGCCCCGCGGAGGCCTGCGTACCGGTCAGGGACGCGGCGGCCGCGCGGGCGTGGGCGCAGAAGGCGGGCCGCGAGCGGGGCACGAGCTCCCGCGTGGAGCCCGCACGCCGGATCGCCTACACCCGCATCACCAAGGCCCAGGTCTCCTACCCGCAGATCCTCGGCGCGTTCGAGGCGGTGGAGGCGTGGGTGGCCCGCGAGGGCCTGAAGGTCACGGGGCCGTGCCGCGAGATCTACTTCGTGGAGTGGGACACGGCCGGCCCGCAGGACCAGGTGTGCGACGTGGCGTTCCCCGTGGGCGAGTGAGCAAGTGAGCAGGTGAGCGAGCCCGCGTTCCGTTAGCGCACGCTCTCGCGCAGTTCCTCCGGGCAGGCGGTGCCGCGAGGCAGCTGGTAGGGGGCGCCGAGGCGGTAGACACCGGGGCCGGGAGCGAGCAGCTCGGTCCACTTGTCGCCCTCGGCGTCCTCCTCGGCCTCCATCAGGCAGCCGTTGAGGTTGTCGAACTCCTTGGGGGCGTCCTCGTCGTTCTCGCGCTGCCGCTTGGACTCCTCGGTCTCCTTCGGCCGCTCGACGCCCTTGCCGTCGGCGTCGACGAGGCTGAGCCAGGGCGAGTACGGGACGCGGATCAGGACGCGGCCCGCCTCCTTCACCTCGATCGTCATGCCGCCCGCCTCGGCGCGGTCGACGACCGCGGGCGGATCGGCGAGCGGGGTCGGGTCGGTGACCTCGTACAGCTGCCAGTTCGAGTCCACCCACACCTGCTTCAGATACGGCAGACCCCGCTCGACCAGCGCGGCCTCGCGCTTGCCCCCGTCGCCGTCGGGCTCGCCCTTGGGCAGCACGACGTAATGCACGGACCAGCGCTGGAGCCACTCGTGGTAGTTCGCGGAGTTGAGGGTGTCGTCGTAGAAGAGGGGGTTGCGCTCCATGTCCGCCTGGCGGTTCCAGCCGCGGGCGAGGTTCACGTACGGCGCGAGCGCGGATGCCTCGCGGTGGCTGCGCGCGGGCACGACCTCGACGCGGCCCTTCTCGGCGCCGACCTCCTGCAGTTCGTTGACGAGCGGCGCGAGCTCACGTGTCCAGGAGGCCTGGGGCGTCGTGTGCACTATGTCGTCGACCGCCTTGAACCCGACCCAGCCGGTGAAGGCGACGAGCGCCATGACGATCGTGTACCACTTGCGGGACTTCTTCACCGTGAACGGCAGCGCGGCAAGGAACGCGACGCCCGCGAAGGACATCGCGAGACGGCTGATGTTGGAGCCGATCTGCGAGTTGATCAGCCAGACGCCGAGCACGAAGGCCGCGTACACGGCGGTGGTGATCCGCACGGTCTTCCACTGCTTCGGCACGAGGAAGAAGACGAGGCCGGAGCAGATCAGGGGCAGTGACGCCGACCCGAACGACATCGGCTGCGTGCCGGAGAACGGGAAGAGCCACGCGGAAAGGCCCACGACGACGGCGGGCGCGAGCCCGAGCGCGTACGCGCCGGGGTAGCGCTTGCTGAGGAAGAGCGCGACGGCGACCAGGCCCACGAAGAGTCCGGCCACCGGGCTTCCCATGGTCGCGAGCGCCGCGAACGGCGCGGCGACCAGGGCCTTCGCCCACCGCTTGTACCGCCAGCGGTAGGGCCAGCAGAAGACGGCGGCGACGGCCATCAGCGCGAACATCTGACCGAGGCCGTACGTCACGCGGCCCGACACCGCGTTGCAGAACAGCGCGAAGACACCCGCGAAGGCGGGCCACAGGGGCTGCTTCACCGCACGGCTGCGGATGAGGATCATCGTGAGCAGCGCGGCGGAGACCGTACCGGCGATCATCATCGTGGTCCGGACGCCGAGCACCGACATCAGATACGGCGAGACGACGCTGTACGACACCGGGTGCATGCCGCCGTACCAGGCGAGGTTGTACGCGGAGTCGGGGTGCCGTCCGACGAACTCGGCCCAGGCGTCCTGCGCGGCGAGGTCCCCGCCGCTGTTGGCGAAGGTGAAGAACCACAGGACGTGCAGAACGGCCGCGGTGAGGGTCGTGATGGTCACGGGGTGCCGCAGGAACCGCATCCACCCGGGGGCCTCTTCGGGCGCCTCGGGGTGGGCTCGGCGCTGGGCGGGCAGCTGTATTCGCGCCCCGGTGCGGGTGCCGCCACCGGTGCCGGAATCAGGATCGGCGTCGTCGGCTCGCGTCGGCTCCGCTGTGGCCACTTGCGGCACTCCCCGTGTCGTTCTGTCCGTCCGGGGGTCGTGTCAGGGGGCCCGTCCCGGAACACCCCGTCACCAAGCCCCGGCGTACTTCCCCGAACTTGTGACGCTAGCACGCACAATCCGCAGGGAGCAGGCGTGGGCGGCGGCTCGCGCCTCCGCCCACGCCTGCGTCGTACTGCTCCTGCGTCGTGCCGCGTTGCGTTGTACTGCGTGCGTCGCGTCCGCCTCAGCCGACGCGCTTCAGCTTGGCGCCGAAGCCCGGCTCACTGAGGTCCTTCTGGAGCGCGACGGGCACCTCGACGGCGCCGTCCTTGCCGTCGCCGACGCTGAGCACGCCGACCTTGGTGCCGGCCTTCGCCGAGTGCGGGATGGTTTCCCCGCCGTCCTCGCCGAGCTTCAGCTTCACGGTCAGGCCCGACCAGCCCGCGGCGGTGACGTCCTTGGTGGCGACGACCGGGGTCGTGCCGCCAAGGCCGTCGTCGACCTCGCCGACGACATCGCCCTTCTTCACGATCTTCTTGGCGATGAGCGCTTCCTGCCCGGCCTCGATGAGCGTGCGGGTGACCTTGGTGACCTCGTCGATGTTGGCCACGCCGTTCTGCCCGTACTGGCCGAGGGCGGCACCGATGATCGTCCGGGTCTCGCCGCCGATCTTCTTCTCCGCGGCGAAGAGGATGTTGCCGCCCGCCGCGGTGGTGGTGCCGGTCTTGATGCCGATGGCGACCGTCGGGACGAGCCCGAAGAAGTTGTTCTGCTTGTCGCCGTTGAGGTCCTTGTAGCTGGGCTGGCGGGAGATCTCGTTGAAGACCGGGTCCTCCATCGCGGCCCGGCCCAGCTTCACGAGGTCCTCGGCGGTCGAGACGGTCGTCTTGTCCAGGCCGCTCGGGTCCGTGTAGTGGGTGTTCTTCATGCCGAGTTCCTTGGCCGTCTTGTTCATCTTCGCGACGAACTCGTCCTCGGAATCGCTCTTGGTGTCCCAGCGGGCGAGCAGCTTGGCGATGTTGTTCGCGGACGGCAGCATGACCGCCTGCAGCGCCTCGTACTCGCTGATCTTCTGACCCTCGGTCACCTTGACGACCGACTCGTTGTCCGCCTTGCCCGTCTCGTAGTGCTTCGCCGCCGCGGCGTCGACCGGGATGTCCGGGCCGTTGTCGCCACCCTTCTTCAGCGGGTGGTCGCGGAGGATCAGATAGACGGTCATGACCTTGGCGATGCTCGCGATCGGCACGGGCTTCTGACTGCCGCTCGTGCCGAACGTCCCGATGCCGTTGACGTCCATCGCTGCCTCACCCTGGCTCGGCCACGGCATGGACGGCTTGTCCCCCTCGAAGGAAACCGTCTCCTTCGCGGTGAGCGTGAGGGTGGGCGTCGGCAGCGGACGCACTGCCTGTACGACCGCAAAGACGACCACCATGAGCAGCACCAGCGGCGTCCAGATCTTGACCCTGCGCACGGTGGTGCGCACGCGGGTCTCCGGGGGCGGCGGGGTGTTGGTCAGCTCGGCAAGGAGGTCGAGCGGCGGCCTCGGGGGAAGAGGCTGCTGGGTGGTGCGCTCGGGTCCTACGTTGCCCTTTTCTGGCGTGGGCGCCGTTTCTGGCGTGGGCGCCTTCTCGGACGTCGCGGCACCGGCTGCGGCACCGGCTGCGGGGGCCGCCTTGGCCGGGGGCAGCGCACCGCTGGACGAGGCGTTGTCCAGGGGCTTGAGCGCGACGAACTTGCTGGTGCGCTCGGCCTCGCCTTCCGGCTTTGCGGAGGGCTTTGCGGTCGGCTTTGCAGCGGGCCTTGCCTCAGCCTTGTCCGCGGGCTTGTCATCAGCCTTGTCGGCGACCTTGGCCTCGGGCTTGGCGGCGTCCTTGGCCTCGGGCTTCTTGGCTTCCGGCTTCTTGGCCTCGGGCTTGTGGTCGCTCAGCTTGAGCATGGTCGTCGGCTGGTCGACGGCCTTCGGGGGCAGCGCCTTGAAGACGGCGGTGGCCTGATCGACTCCGCCGGAGGGGGGCTCGGGGGTCTCGTCCTCGACCTCTGCCTCGGCCTTGGTCTCGTCCTCGTCGGCGTCGGCGTCGTCCTCGGTGGAATCCGTGGAGTCGGCGGCGTCAGCGGGCTCGGAGTCCTCCGAGGCGTCGGCCTCGTCGTCAGCCGGGGCCTCGTCGGCCGCATCGCTCTCCGAAGCCGCAGCCTCGGGCTCGGGCTCGGGCTCGGCCGCGGCCGCGGCCTCAGCCTCGGAGTCGCCGTCGCCGTCGCCGTCACCGTCGTCCGCAGCCTCGGAGTCGTCGGAGGAGTCCTCCTCGTCAGCCTCGGAGTCGTCGGCGGTCGCGTCCTCGGCGGAGGCTGCGTCCTCCCCAGAGGCAGCCTCCTCGTCGGCCGCAGCCGCCTCCTGCGCGGACTTCTCGCCCTCCGCGGCCTCGGGGCCCTCCTCGTCCGCGGAGGCCACCCACGCCGCCACAGCGGCGCGCAGCCGCGCGTCGCCCTTCTCCTCGCCCT
This sequence comes from Streptomyces sp. NPDC047525, assembly GCF_040643025.1. Taxonomy (NCBI): domain Bacteria; kingdom Bacillati; phylum Actinomycetota; class Actinomycetes; order Kitasatosporales; family Streptomycetaceae; genus Streptomyces; species Streptomyces sp. NPDC047525. The sequence goes on along the minus strand of NZ_JBEYTL010000007.1, from coordinate 284,583 downwards.
TGGGCTCGGCCTCGGCCTCGGCGGCCTCAGAGGAACCCTCGGCGGATCCCTCGGCGTCCTTGGAGCCGGAGGCCTCCGCCGCCTCAGCCACCGCCTTCGTCGAGAAGACCGCCGTCGCCTTGTCCTGCCGCACCTCGTCGCGCACCTCGTCGCGCGTCTCCTCGCGCGCCGCGGGGACCTCGCGGGCCACCGCAAGACGCGGGTCGCGTTCCTCCGGCGCCGGCACGGACGGTTCTGACCCAGTCGGTTTCCCCGACGACTTCCGCTGCTTCGACCTGTCGGGGGTCTCGCCCGCCACCGATGCCTCCTCGTACGCCATGCCGCTCGCGTTGCCGTTGCGCCAAAACATGGCCGGACCCACTGTCCGAACCATGTACCAGTGTCCTGTGTGGGGGCTTAACCCCCGTGGTAGACGAGAACGACATACCTACTGGTTCCCGTACTTACCGGTCACGCACTCTCGACAGACCAATGTGAGAGGGGTCACCCTGTCATTCATCCACGCGGGGAGGCATGGATGGGCAAGAGCCGCAGAACGATTCCGGAGGAGCTTCTGCTGCTCGCTTTGGACCCGGCCACGGGTACCACAGCGCAGCCGCAGTCGCTCGACCTCGGTCTGGCCGGAGCACAGCTAGTGGAGCTGGCGCTGGCCGGACGGATAGCCCCAGACGGGGATCGTATCGCCGTGGTGATGCCACGGCCGACCGGAGATCCGACTCTGGACTCCGCACTGGAACTGCTGCGCAGGCGCGGCAGCCCGGTTCGGGCAGTCCACTGGATTGGCGGGCCCCGACTGGGGCTGCGCCAGATTTACCTCGCGCACCTGGAGCGGTGCGGCATGGTGCATGCCGTATCGGGCCAGATGTGCGGAGTACTGCCGACGACTCGCTATCAAGCGACGGACACGGCAATCAGCCGGGACATCAGGTCCCGACTGGACAGTGCGATCCGCACCGGCGTACCTCCGGACCCGCGGACCGCGGCGCTCGCCGCGCTCGCTCACGCAGTGGGACTCGGCAAGCACCTCTACCCCGGCAACGAGGGGCGTTCATCGCGCTCCCGTCTCCGGGACCTGATCAGGCACGACCCGATGGGCGGCCTCGTGGCGCACGCCGTGATGGACGTCCAGAACGGTGTGGCCGCTCAGCCACGCCGCAGCCCGGCCCCAGCGGGACCGGGTGGACCGGGTGTGCCTGGTGGACCGGGCGGTGGCCGACAGCCGGCCAGGACCGCGCCGGAACCCGGCGGGGTTCCGATGCAGCCGCGCCGCGGGTCCATGGCACGTGCCGTGGCCCACTGAGCCGGTCGGAATGGTCGGACGCACCGCAGCAAGAGACTCACCGCAGCAACCGCAGTAAAGACTCACCGCAGTACCGGCAACAGCACCGCCGCACCGCAGTCCCCCAGACCCGGTTCGGGAGCCGCTGGGCCGCGCGGGGCACTGGCACCGGAACGTCCGGACGACGACACCGGTACCTCCGCCCCGCGCGGCCGCACATTCATTCCGGCACCGCGCGGCCGGGCCGCACCCCTCACACCAGTCCTCACGTCCGTCTTCGTGTCGCATTGCGGTTCGCACCGCACATCGGCTGTTTCCCAGCGGTGCGCGACACGTTGGTGGCACTCTGCTGAACAGCAGATACGCAAAGTAGAGGCATGTAGTCGGAGGTGCACGTCCGTGGCGTCCAGTGTCAATCCCACCGTCAGGCGACGCCGGTTGGGCCAGGAGCTCCGCAGGCTCCGTGAGCTCAAGGGCATGACGGCCGAGGAGGTCGCCGAGCGCCTGCTGGTCTCGCAGTCGAAGATCAGCCGCCTCGAGAACGGCCGCCGTTCGATCAGCCAGCGCGATGTACGCGACCTCTGCGGGGTCTACGAGGTCGAGGACCACCGCATCGTCGACTCGCTCATGCAAATGGCCAAGGACTCGCGCCAGCAGGGCTGGTGGCACTCCTTCGGCGACATCCCGTACAGCGTCTACATCGGCCTGGAGACGGACGCGGCATCCCTGCGCGTGTACGACCCGCAGGTCGTCCCCGGCCTGCTCCAGACCCGTCCGTACGCGGAGGCGCTCATCACCGGCGCGCTGCCGGAGACCACGCCGACCGACATCGAGAAGCGCGTCCAGGTCCGCGTCCGCCGTCAGGAGCGCATCAGCGCCCCGGAGAATCCGCTGCGTCTGTGGACCGTCCTGGACGAGTCCGCGCTGCGCCGCGTGGTCGGCTCCCGGCATCTCATGCGCGACCAGCTGGAGCATCTCGTGGAGCAGTCCCAACTGCCGCACGTGACCGTCCAGGTGATTCCCTTCGAGATGGGCGCGCACCCCGGCCTCAACGGCCAGTACGCGATTCTCGAGTTCCCGGACGCCGCGGATTCCAGCGTGGTCTACATCGAGGGCGTCACGAGCGATCTCTATCTGGAGAAAGCGAACGACGTCCAGCAGTACAGCGTGATGTACGAGCATCTGCGGGCACAGGCCCTGAACGTGGATCAATCACGCCAACTCATCGCAGACATCGCGAAAGAGTACGCACGCTAGATCACACACCGCGTATACGACCGCCCTGCACGGGGAAAGCGCCGCACGGTACACCTTGGCCTCGGCGAGGCGGAAGACCCCAATGGAATATGCCATCCGGTCGAGTGAACGCTCTCTTCACTCGGCGATGTTGGCGAGTAGCGTCATTCACGCCATCAAGCAACACCTGTTGGCGCAGCCGCACTTGGCGGTGACCGCAACTCAACAACTGGGCAAACCGGAGTAACCATGGCAATTCATCAGGGCGCTACGAATACGTGGGTCAAGTCCTCGTATTCCACGGGAAACGGCGCATGTGTCGAGGTCAAGTCCCCGATTTCTACGGCAATTTCGGTCCGGGACTCAAAGGTCACCGAGGGCCCCGTCCTCGCCTTTCCCTCCGACTCATGGCGCGCGTTCGTCTCCGAGGTCGGCCGGGAGACCACACACCTCGGCTGATAGGCGACCCCTCGCGCAACAGCACTTCAGGATCAGCGAGAGATCAACAACCGCATAAGCAGAACCGATTGAGCCCTCTCGACTGGCCCGCCGTCCCGGCCGAGGGGGCTCGGCCTATCTATCGGAGCTGTCTACCGGAGCTATCTACCGGAGCTGATCGACGTACATGTCCGTTCCCGGCACCGTGGGAATGAAGGGCGCCACCAGCTCCACCCTCCCCATCCCCGACTCCGCCACCGCGTCCGCCCGCCCGGCGAAGTGCTCCTGCCAGCACTCCCGCGGATCGGCCTGCAAGAACCAGAGCAGAGTCAGCCGCGTGTCGACTCCCTCGACCTGCTTCACGTACGTCATCCGGTCCCCCGGCAGCGGGGTCGGCCGGAAGATGGTCACCATCGCGGCGGGCGACCCGGCCAGAGCGCGCGGCAGGTGCTTGGCGCGCAGCCACTCCAGGAGCTCCTCCCGCTGCTCGCCCGATTCGGCGTCGATGACTTCGAGCACCAGGCCCTGGTAGGGGTGGTCGAGCGCGTGGAAGTCGCGGGGGCCTGCCGCCCCGTCCCGGTAGACGGTGGCCTCGTGGTCCTGGAAGGCCGTGAACACGTGTGTGCGGTCCTGGTAGACGCGGCCGTCGCGGTTGAGGCGCTTGTTGATGCCGACGGTCCACTTCATGTGCTCGTCGTAGCGGCCCTCGGTGACCCAGTACGTGGAGAGGTAGCAGCCCGCGGTCAGGGGCTCGGCGACCGCCGACTTCTCGGGCAGGCGCAGGAGTTGGAGCTCTCGGGGTGCGACCCAGCGGCGGCCCGCGTACATCCAGGGCATCGCCATCGCGCCGGCGTAGTAGTGGTCGTCCTCGTACCAGCGGTTGTAGGCGTACTCATGACCCGGATGCGGCTCGACCATGGTGATCAGGGCGTGGCCCGGGTGGACGCCGTAGGGCCCGACGGCGGCCAGTTCGCCGTACACCTCGCTGCGGGTGCCGTCGCGCGTGTCGTCGCGGGCGCTCCCGCGGGTGTCCTCGCTCATCCCTCTCCCCTTCCTCCCTCTTCCTTCCTCCGGTGGACGCCCATACTCTGACGCCCCGTCAGCAAAACTGCCAGAGCCGGGAGGCGCTCCATGCCGTCGCTCCTCGAAGGAAAGACCGTCGTCGTCTCGGGGGTCGGTACCGGTCTCGGCCATCAGGTGGCGGCCGCCGTCGTACGTGACGGGGGCCGGGCCGTCCTCGGGGCGCGCACGGAGGCGAACCTCGCGAAGTCGGCAGCGGAGATCGACCCCGAGGGCACGCGGACGGCGTACCGCGCGACCGACATCACCGACGAGACCCAGTGCGAGGCCCTGGCCCAGCTGGCGCGCGAGCGCTTCGGCGGGATCGACGCGGTGGTCCATGTGGCCGCCTGGGACAGCTACTTCGGGGGCGTGCGGGACGCGGACTTCGCGACCTGGCAGCAGGTGATCGACGTGAACCTCCTCGGCACGCTGCGGATGACGCGGGCCTGCCTGCCCGCACTCAAGGAGCGGGGCGGCGGCTCGGTGGTGTTCATCGGCACGCAGTCGGCCATCGCCTCGCCCTCGCAGGTGCGGCAGGCGGCATACGCGGCGTCGAAGGGCGCGCTGACGTCGGCGATGTACTCGCTCGCGCACGAGGTGGGGCCCGACCGGATCCGGGTCAACACGGTGCTGCCCGGCTGGATGTGGGGCCCGCCGGTCGAGGCGTACGTCCAGTTCACCGCGCACACCGAAGGGGTGCCGGAGGAGGAGGTGCGCGGGCGGCTCGCGGGGCGGATGGCGCTGCCCGAGCTGGCCACGGACGGGGACGTGGCGGATGCGGCGGTGTTCCTCGCTTCGGACCGGGCGCGGGCCATCACCGGCCAGTCGCTCCTGGTGAACGCGGGAGAGCTGATGCGATAGGTGTCGATGCGGCAGGTGTCGCGCCCGGCGAACGGACAGCGGCTGTACGGGACTTGGGTCCCGTACAGCCGCTTTTGTGTGCCGGCAGAAGCCTTGCCGGAAGATCACTCAGGATCAAGCATGTGAACACAGGTCAGCAAACAGAACGATTTTACTCCCTCTTGACCTCACGAGCGGTTGTCCGCGGCGTCCGCGCGAACCCACCATGAGCGGGCACTTCAAGGCCGCCCACGTCCCGTATGTCACGAAACTGGCGAAGTGCACGGCATTTCAGCGCAGTTCACAAGGCGGACCCCTGGAGGGGGCACATGAACAGTCTCGACTGGGCCGTGCTCATCGGCTACTTCGGCGTCATGGTCGCGATCGGCATCTGGTCCCACAAACGCGTGGACAATGTGAGCGACTTCTTCACCGCGGGCGGCAAGATGCCCTGGTGGCTGTCCGGCATCTCGCACCACATGTCCGGCTACAGCGCGGTGATGTTCACCGGGTACGCGGGCATCGCGTACACCTACGGCGTCACGTCCTTCATCACCTGGTCGTTCCCGATCGCGCTCGGCATCGCCATCGGCTCGAAGCTATTCGCTCCCCGCATCAACCGGCTGCGCTCACGGCTGCACGTGGCCTCGCCGCTGGAATACCTCAAGAACCGCTACAACCTGAAGACCCAGCAGGCGCTCGCCTGGTCCGGAATGCTCCTGAAGATCGTGGACGTGGCCGCCAAGTGGGCCGCCATCTCCACGCTGCTCTCCGTCTTCACCGGCATCTCGATCAACCAGGGCATCCTGATCACCGGCGTGATCACCGCCATCTACTGCACCATCGGCGGCCTGTGGGCCGACGCGCTCACCGAGCTCGGCCAGTTCATCATCCAACTCCTTGCCGGTGTCGCGATGTTCGTGGCCGTGGTGGCCAAGCTCGGCGAGCACGGCGGCTTCTTCGGCGTCTGGGACGAGCCCGAACTGGCGGGCCACGGAAAGCCGTTGGTGGGGCCCTACGGCACGATCTTCCTGCTGGCGTTCCTCTTCATCAAGCTCTTCGAGTACAACGGCGGCATGCTCAACCAGGCCCAGCGCTACATGGCCACGTCGAGCCCCCGCGAGGCGACGCGCTCGGCCCGGCTCTCGGCGATCCTGTGGCTGGTCTGGCCGGTCGTCCTCTTCTTCCCCATGTGGATGTCCCCGCTCCTGGTGGACGCGCAGAAGCCCGACGGCTCGGACTCGTACGCCCTGATGACCGAACAGCTGCTGCCGCACGGCCTGTTGGGCCTGGTCATCGTCGGTTTCTTCTCGCACACGATGGCCATGTGCTCCTCGGACGCGAACGCGATCGCGGCGGTCTTCACCCGGGACGTGGCACCGGTGGTGTCCAAGGCGGCCAGGAGCTGGAACGACCGCAAGGGCCTCATCGCGGCCCGCCTCACGACGGTGGTCTTCCTGGGCCTCTCCATGGCGGTGGCCACGCAGGTCAACTCCCCCGCGTTCAAGGACATCATCACCGTCGTCATCAAGTGGGTGGCAGGGCTCATGGGCCCGATCGCGATCCCGATGATGCTGGGTCTGCTGCGCACGTTCCGCAAGTCGGGACCGACCGCGGCGCTGACCAGCTGGTCGATGGGTCTGCTGGCCTTCTGGCTGGTCAACTACCCGATCAACTGGAACGTCGAGGGCGGGGTGCCGCTGGAGTACCAGGTCTCGATCCCGCTGGCGGTCTCACTCATCCTCTACATCCTGGTCGGTTACCTGAAGCCGGAGGACACTCCGGAGCGGGACGCGATCATCGAGAAGATCAATACGGATGACTCCGCCGGTGGAGCAGTGATTCCGCCCCCGGCAGAGGAGGTCGACGAAGTAGTCACCCCGCAGGGCCGGTTGCCGTAGATCACCGGCTTCGCCGAGTTCGTCCTCAAACGCCGGACGGGCTGAGAGATCCCGCGGGACAGGGGGAGATCTTTCAGCCCGTCCTGTGTCTTGGGAAACCCCTCACGCCCGCGGATACCGCGCCAGCCACCCCGGCGAGGAGACCGCGGGCCCGTGCAGCGCGGGCCCCTGCGTCATCTCCATCGCGAAGTCGTCCGCAAGCTCGAGGATCGTCGCGCGGCCCTCCAGCTCGGTCAGCCAGCCCGGAGGCAACGCGGTCTCTCCGTGCAGCGCGCCGAGCAGCGCCCCGCACAGGCCTCCCGCGGCGGCGGACGCGCCCCCGTGATTGACGGCGAGACGCAGCCCGTGCCGGATGTCCTCGCCCACGAGGGCGCAGTACACGGCGGCGGCAAGCGCGCCCTCGGCTCCCCCGTCCCCCATCAGCTCCTCCACCCGGGAGGGCGTGGGCATCCCCTGCCGCACGGCCCCCAGCGCGTGCTTCAGCGCATCGGTGACGGGCTGATGGCCGGGCCGGGCGGCGAGCAGCGCGAGCGCCCGCTGGATGGCCCCGTCCAAGGACTCGCCCCGGGCGAGACCGTGCACGAGGATCGTGTGCGCGCCGGCCGCGAGGTAGGCGGTGGGATGGCCGTGCGTCTGCACCGCGCACTCCACGGCCAGCTGAAGCACGAGCTGCGGCTCCCACCCGACCAGAAGCCCGAAGGGGGCGGACCGCGTCACGGCCTCGGCCCCCCGCTCGTCCGGATTCTTGGGAGCCTCCAGGGTCCCCATGGTGTCGTCCCCGAGCCCGACCAGACAGGCACGGGCGGGCGACCGCCGTGAGTAGAGCCACTCCTCGCGGGCCAGCCACCCGTCTTCCTTGCGCCGCTCGTCGGGCCCCCAGTCGCTCTGGGTGGCCGCCCAGCGGCGATAGGCGCGGTGCAGGTCGGTGGGCGGATGCCAGGCGCCGGTGTCGCGCCGCACCTGGGCGCGTATGAGTCCGTCGACGGTGAAGAGGGTGAGCTGCGTGGCCGCGGTGACGGCTCCGCGCCTGCCGTGAGCGGGGGCGGGCTCGGTCAGCCCTTCGGCGCCGTGAGCCTCCCGTATCCCGTCGAGGCTCAGCTCATCGACGGGCGCGCCGAGCGCGTCCCCGACGGCGGCTCCGAGCAACGTGCCGCGAACCCGGCTGCGGAAGTCCTGCTGCTCGGCACGTCCCCAGACTCCGGTGGCTGCTGCGGTGCTCACGGCACCTCCTCTCCCTGCTCTCGCCGCGCACCCTCTGCGCACGTTCTGCGCAGCACTGTAATCGACCAGGAACGGTCGGTTCAGGGTCGATGCGATATCTAAGGAGTCGCCCTTCAGATCACTTTTGACCGGCCTTCACCAGGGCTTTTCATTGCGGGAGAGGACGGAACGGGAAGGGCCGGAACCCTGATGTGAAACGCTGCCGCGATGCGCAAGCCCAAGCCCCGCGTCGCGTTGATATCCCTGGCCGCAGCCATCACCGTCTCGGCCGTCGCCACGGTCGTCCTGGAGACCTCGGCCTTCCCCGCCAGGGACGACCCGAAGGCCAAGGAAGCGTATGACCAGGGCTATGCGTGGGTGAAGGCCCGTACCGAGCCGGAACCTGACCCGGCGACGTCGCCCGCCCCCAGCCCCAGTCCGACTGCGGCCCCCACGCCCTCGCCCTCGCCCTCGACGAAACAGCCCTACCCTCTCCAATCCCCAAGCCTCACAACCGAGATACCCACGGACACGATCACGTTGAGAGCACGCACGGTCGGCGAGGCCGGTGAAGCGGACTACCGGGAGATCTGCCACAGCTACGTCTCGACACCCGAGTACACGGGCGCCCTTCCCGCGAAGTACCGGAGCGACTGGGTACGCGGCTGCCAGGCTGCCCTGACGCGCAAGGCCGAGGGCGGACCGCGCACCAAGTGACGGGACGGCGCGAACTCCTTTAGTTCAAGGCGGAGTTGCCAGGTAGACCGCTGCGCCGTCCGCCGCGCCCTCCCGGTCCCGGGCCTGTGGCACGAGGGGAACTCCAGGGTCTGTAACGGAAATGTCCGGGCGTCGTAACGATGAACCTGCGGTGTACAACCGATTGCCCAAGGCGCCTGTCTCCTCTGGTGTCACAGTGAATTCCCCACAGGAGGACCAGTGCGCCGTTCCCTTATGGCAGCCGTCGCGGTTGCCGCGCTCGCGACCCCGTTCGCCGTCGTCGCCACGGCGGGTTCCGCCGCCGCCGCGCCCGCCGCAGCCGCGGCGAGCAAGCCGGTGACCGACTTCAACCACGACGGATATGCCGACCTCGCCGTCTCCGCGTACCGCGGCGCCGTCGACGGCAAGGCCGGCGCGGGCTACGTCTCGATCGTGTACGGCTCGGCGTCCGGCGCCGACACCGCGCACGCCAAGCAGATCAACCGCACCACCGCCGGCGTACCCGGCGACCCCGAGGTGGACGGCGGCTTCGGTGCCAGCACCGAGGCAGCCGACCTGGACGGCGACGGATACACCGACCTCACCGTGAACAACGGCTCCAAGGACGTCGTGATCTGGGGCTCCGCGAACGGCCTGACCCAGGGCAGCGAGCTGCCGGGCGAGTACGTGCAGACGCTGAAGTCCGGCGACTTCAACGGCGACGGCAAGGCCGACCTCGTCGCCAACTCCTCGTCCACCCTTGAGGTGCGCTACGGCCCGTTCACCCGCGACGGGAAGCCCGCCTCCACCTCCTCCGTCGAGAACGGCGACGACGGCCCCAAGGAGCTCATGGTGGGCGACGTGACCGGTGACGGCGCCGACGACCTCGTCACCAGCCACGACTTCGAGGAGATGCAGTACTCCTCGCGCCTGTGGAAGGGCAGCAAGGACGGCCTCGCCAAGACGTCGACGGCGACCAAGAAGTTCACGACGAACGGCGTCATCGCCGACGTCGACAAGGACGGCTACGGCGACCTGGTCGCCCGCGAGGTCGACGAGGTCTCCGAGACCCAGGTCTACGACGCGGGCGCCGTCCGGGTCATCTACGGCTCCGCGTCCGGCTTCTCCAGCCGCACCGCGAAGATCGACCAGGACACCGCGGGCGTCCCCGGCGCCAGCGAGGCGGCGGAGATCAACGGCCCCGAGCGGGGCGACCAGTTCGGCTACTCCGTGACCGCGGGCGACGTCACCGGTGACGGCTACGCGGACATCGTTGTCGGCGTGCCCGGCGAGAACCTCGGCAACGTCGCGGACACCGGCGCGGTCGTCCTGCTCAAGGGCGGCGCGAACGGTCTGACCGGCACCGGCGCCCAGGCGTTCAACCAGGACACGGCAGCCGTCCCCGGCGTCTCGGAGAAGGGCGACAACTTCGGTGAGGAGGTCAAGCTCTCCGACGTGAACAAGGACGGCCTCGCCGACCTGACCGTGGGCGTGCCCCAGGAGGACGGCACCACCAAGGACTCGGGCGCCGCCTGGCTGTTCCGTGGCACCAAGACGGGCCTGACGACGACCGGCATCACGTCGTTCAGCCCGTCCTCGCTCGGCACCCCGGAGGCGGGGGCCCGCTTCGGCGGCGAGCTCGCCTGACCCGGCCGTCGGGCGGACTCGCCCGACGGCCCCGCCCCCGCCGGGCTGACCTTTCCCCCGAGTCAGTCCAGGACGGGAAGCAGCTCCGGGAGGTGGCCGTCCGAAGCGGCGGCCGCCTCCTGGCGCTCCAGAGACACCTCTCCGTACAGCGTCGTCCGTGGTTTCGCCGGACGTCCGGCCTCCTCCGCGATCGCGACGAGGTCCTTGACCGAGCGGTACGAGCCGTAACTGGAGCCCGCCATCCGGGAGATGGTCTCCTCCATCAGCGTCCCGCCCAGGTCGTTCGCGCCCGAGCGCAGCATCTCCGCCGCACCCTCCGTGCCCAGCTTCACCCAGCTGGTCTGGATGTTCGGGATGTGGGGGTGGAGCAGGAGCCGCGCCATCGCGACCACCGCGCGGTTGTCGCGGGTCGTCGGTCCTGGGCGCGCGATGCCCGCCAGATACACCGGCGCGTTCGTGTGGATGAAGGGCAGCGTCACGAACTCCGTGAAGCCCTCCACCCCCTTGGCCAGCGCCTCCTGCTGGATCGCGGCCAGCGTGCGGAAGTGCCCGAGCCAGTGCCGTGGCTGGTCCACATGCCCGTACATCATCGTGGACGACGAGCGGATGCCCAGCTCGTGGGCCGTCTTGACCACCTCGATCCACGTCGCCGTCGGCAGCTTGCCCTTGGTCAGGACCCACCGCACCTCGTCGTCGAGGATCTCCGCGGCCGTGCCGGGGATCGAGTCCAGGCCCGCGTCCTTCGCGGCGCTGAGCCAGTCCCGTATCGAAAGACCCGTGCGCGTCGCGCCGTTCACGACCTCCATCGGCGAGAACGCGTGCACATGCATGCCCGGCACGCGCTCCTTCACCGCCCGCGCGATGTCGAAGTAGGCGGTGCCCGGCAGGTCCGGGTGGATGCCGCCCTGCATGCACACCTCGGTGGCGCCCACCTCCCACGCCTGCGCGGCCCGGTCCGCGACCTGGTCCAGGGAGAGCGTGTACGCGTCGGCGTCCGTGCGGCGCTGGGCGAACGCGCAGAAGCGGCAGCCGGTGTAACAGACGTTCGTGAAGTTGATGTTGCGCGTGACGATGTACGTGACGTCGTCGCCGACCATCGACTTGCGTACGTCGTCCGCGATGCCGCACAGCGCGTCGAGCGCGGGCCCGTCCGCGTGCAGCAGGGCAAGGGCCTGCTCGTCCGTCAGGCGCGTCGGGTCGTCGGCGGCCGTCTTCAGGGCCGCGCGCACGTCGCCGTCGATGCGCGAGGGGACCATGCCGGGCGCGGCCTGCTCGCGCAGGGCCTCCCAGTCGCCGTACACCTCGTCGAAGTCGTCGCGGCGGTCGGACGTGCGCCCGGTCGTGTCGATCGTGCGGTGCAGGTCCGTGCGGCCGGACGAGGCGACGTACCCCTCGTCCGGTTCCTGCCAGGGCAGTCCGCCCGGCCGTGCGTCCTCGTTCGCCAGGCCCGTCTCCGGGTCGACGAGCGCGCGCACGTGCGGCAGCAGGCGCGGGTCGAGCCAGGGCTCGCCGCGCTCGATGAACTCCGGGTAGATCGTGAGCCGTTCACGCAGCGTGAAGCCCGCTTCGGCGGTCTTCTGGGCCAGCTCGTCGATGTGCGGCCAGGGGCGCTCGGGGTTCACGTGGTCGGGCGTGAGGGGCGATACGCCGCCCCAGTCGTCGATGCCCGCGCCGATCAGGAGCGCGTACTCGGCGTCCACCAGGTTCGGCGGCGCCTGGATGCGGGCGCTCGGGCCGAGGATGTGCCGGGCCACCGCGATGCACGCGGCGAGCTCCTCCAGCTCGGCGTCGGGCATGCCGCGCATGGCCGTGTCCGGCTTGGCGCGGAAGTTCTGCACGATGACTTCCTGGATGCCGTGGTACGAACGCTGCGTCGAGCGCAGCCGGAAGAGGGCATCCGCCCGCTCCTCGTACGTCTCGCCGATCCCGATCAGGACCCCGGTGGTGAAGGGGACGTTCGAGCGCCCCGCGTCCTCCAGGACCCGCAGCCTGACCGCGGGCTCCTTGTCGGGCGACCCGTGGTGCGGACCGCCCGGCTCGCTCCACAGCCGCGTCGCCGTCGTCTCCAGCATCATGCCCATGGACGGCGCGACGGGCTTGAGCCGCTGCAGGTCGGTCCACGTCATGACGCCGGGGTTGAGGTGCGGGAGCAGACCCGTCTCCTCAAGGACCTTGATCGCCATCGCGCGGACGTAGGCGAGCGTGTCGTCGTAGCCCTCCGCCTCCAGCCACTCGCGCGCCTCGGGCCAGCGGTCCTCGGGCCGGTCGCCGAGCGTGAACAGGGCTTCCTTGCAGCCCATTTCCGCCCCGCGCCGTGCGATGTCGACGACCTCGTCCGGCGAGAGGAACATCCCGTGCCCCTCGCGCCGCAGCTTGCCGGGGACGGTCACGAAGGTGCAGTAGTGGCACTTGTCCCGGCACAGCCGGGTCAGCGGGATGAAGACCTTCTTCGAGTACGTGATGACACCGGGCCGCCCCACCGCCGCGAGCCCCGCGTCCCGCACCCGCGCGGCGGACGTGGCGAGGTCCTTCAGGTCGTCGCCGCGCGCCTGGAGCAGCACGGCGGCTTCGGCGGTGTCGAGCGCGACGCCGTCCCTGGCGCGTTTGAGGGCGCGGCGCATGGCGTTGGCGGTGGGTCGGGCCGGCGCGGGGGCCGACTCCTGATGGCCTGGGTCCTGCGGCGCGCTGTTGGTCATGCGTCCGAGCATACGAGCGACCTCCCGGAGAAACAGCTACAGGTCAGTGCTGGTTCGGTCCTGCCCGGCGGGGGCGGGTGTGAGGTGCACGTATCGCTCGAACCCGTCGAGCACCCGGAGCACCTCCGCTTCCCCGCCCGCCGGAAGCTGCACGACGACCTCGTCCACGCCGAGTTCCTCGTAGTGGGCGAGCTTGCCCTCGGTCGGCTCGACGGCGGACAGCGCCACGTACAGGCCGGCGGGGTCGCGGCCCGCGTCCGCCCAGGCGGTGCGCAGCGCGGGGAGCGTCTCCCGCAGTCCGCCGCCCCCGATGGGCAGCCAGCCGTCCGCGTACTCCGCGATGTGCGCGAACAGCTTGGGGCCCGCGGCTCCGCCGATGAGGGTGCGGGGGCCGTGGAGCGGGCCCTCCTTGCGCGGGCGCGGCGCGTGCACCGGCTTCGGGTGGACCTCGCTGGCCCGCACACTCCCGAACTCACCGTCGTACGAAGTTGGTTGCTCGGCCCACAGCGCCCTCATGACCGCCATGCGGTCCCGCACGAGCGCACGCCGCGTGCGCCACTCGACGCCGTGGTCTGCGGCCTCCTCCTTGTTCCAGCCGTAGCCGATCCCGAGGGTGAAACGGCCGCCGGAGAGGTGGTCGAGGGTCGCGATCTGCTTGGCCAGGTCGATGGGGTCGTGCTGCCCGACGAGCGTGATGTTCGTGCCGAGTCCGAGCCGGTCGGTGACGGCGGCGGCCTGGGCGAGGGCGACGAAGGGGTTGAGCATGCGGGCGCACTCGGGCGGGAGTTCACCGCCGGGGTAGGGCGTCTCGCGGGACACGGGGATGTGGGAGTGCTCGGGGAGGTGGAGCGCCGCGAAACCTCGCTGCTCCAGCTCACGGGCCAGGCGGATCGGGGCGATGGTCTCGTCGGTGAGGTAGAGGGTGGCGGCAACTCGCATGTGGTGGCCTCCGGTCACGTCGTCGTACGTCGCCGTGCCGCTCGCGCACGGATTCCCGTACGCGAGCGGATCCCGTACGCGAGCGGGGCTCACTTACTAGCCGCCTGCGCCGCAGGAGTCCATGCCGCGCCCGCACCTCCTGTCCGCCTCCTGTAGTACGCGGCCGTCACCGCGACGAGCAGCGGGGCCCACAGGACGAGCGGCGCGTAGCAGGCCACGAGGACCGTCTCCTTGGCCGCGCTGCCGGTGACACCCGGACCCAGGCCCGCGTACTGGGCGTAGGCGAACCAGCCCATGATCGCGAAGAGACCGGCGGCCCCGAGCAGGGCAGGGACCACCGCGGCGAGCGGCCGCACCCTGCGCCCGCCGAGCAGCGGTACCCACCCCGGCACGACCTCGCCCCACCCCCGCACCAGGCCGAGGGTCAGCAGGGCCAGGCCCTCGGAGACGACGCTGAGCCCCAGGACGTAGAGCACCTCCGCCCAGCCCCTGACGGGCTCGTCGGCCACCGGGAGCCCGGCGACGAGGGCGATCCGCCACAGCCCGGAGGGGAGGGTGGCCAGGGGGACGGCGTGGGCGGCGATCACGGCCCAGCGGGGCACGTCGGGCAGTGCGTTCGTCTTCAGCACGTTCAGCATGCGGGCCATGCTGGCCGCGGGCCCGTGCCTCCCACATCGGCGTACGGGCCGAGTGCGGGCCGTGGTCCTCCGCCGCACGGGGGAGCGGAAAATCCGACCACCTCGCGCACCCGCCGAACTACCCTGCCCCTCATGAGCAGACGGCGCCACAAGAAGCAGACGAAGAAGCTGGTCCTGGCAGCGCAGCTGGGCTGCACCACCCAGGCGAAGGCGCTGCTGCGAGCGGGCGCGGACCCACGGGCCGCCGACCCCGACGGCACGACCCCGCTGTACGGAGCCTCCGTCCACGGCACGGCGCCCATCGTCCGGGCGCTCCTGGCGGCAGGCGCCGACCCCGACACCGAGAGCGGCCACGGCGACCAGGGGACACCGCTGTGCGCGGCGGCCTGCTGGGGCCACACCGAAGCCGTGCGCGAACTCCTCGCCCACGGCGCGGACCCGAACCTCCGCGAGGACGGCGGCACGGGCAACACCCCGCTGTACTGGGCGACGCACGGATCGCACGAGGAGACGGCCGCCGTGCTTCGTGCGGCGGGCGCGAGCACCTAGGCGCGGGGCTCCGCATGCCCTAGGATCCGCCGGAATCGAAGGAATCGGGGGATTTCCACATGCGACTTCGCTTCGCGACCGTACTGCTGCTGCTCGGCGCACTGCTGGGGGGCACGGCGTCGGCGGGGGCCTACGCGGCCACTCCACGGACGGCGGCGGCATCGGCAGCCGCCACGACGACGCTCGCGACAGGTGCCGCTGCCGCGAAGACGGACACCAGGGCGGCGGACGAGTCACCGACGAAGCCCAAGACCAAGCCCAAGAAGAAGAAAAAGAAGAAGTCCAAGGGCGGGGCCGGGCTGATCATCGGGATCATCGCGGCCATCGTGATCGTCGTCATCGTCCTGTACGCCCTGCGCCGCGTGCGCAAGGCCCGCCGCAACGGCTGAGCGACACCGGGCGTAAGTCTGTCAATTGCCTTCCCTTGCCGGAGAGTTCACGGCTCAATACCAGGGTTGCCCTGCAGTCCCTTCCGACACCCTGGGGAGCCGACACATGTGCGAGGACGAACACCACCGGACCAGACCCGCCAACACACCCCTCAACCGGCGCGGTCTGCTCGTGACGGGAGCCGCCGCCGCGCTTACGTTGAACAGCGTGAGCTTCGCGAGCGCCTCGGGGCGCGCATCCGGAAGTGACGACGAGACCAAGGTGGTGCGCGGCACGCTGCCCACCGGGTCACCCGACTTCGTGTATCTGCCGGTCGAAGTCCCCGACGGCGTACGGGAGATCCACGTCGCGTACACCTACGAGAAGGTCACGGTCCCGGCGGGCACCCAGGGCAACGCGCTCGACATCGGCATCTTCGACCAGCGCGGCACCGCACTCGGCGGCAAGGGATTCCGCGGCTGGTCGGGCGGCGCGCGCACGGAGTTCTTCATCCGCGCCGACGACGCGACCCCCGGCTACATCCCGGGACCGGTCAAGGCGGGCACCTGGAACATCGCGCTCGGCCCGTACACGGTCGCCCCGCAGGGCCTGCCCTACGAGGTCACGATCACCCTCAAGTACGGGGCGCCCGGCAAGACGGTCAGGCCCGTCTACCCGCCGGAGCGGGCGAAGGGGCGGGGCCGCGCCTGGTACCGCGGCGACTGCCACCTGCACTCCTGGTACTCCGACGGCAGGCGCACCCCGGCCGAGATCGCGGCCCTCGCGCGCGCGGCGGGCCTCGACTTCATCAACTCCTCCGACCACAACACGCACTCCGCGCACGCCCATTGGGCCGATGAGGCGGGCGACGACCTGCTCGTCATGCTGGGCGAGGAGATCACCACGCGCAACGGCCACGTGGTCGCGCTCGGCACGGACCCCGGCACGTTCATCGACTGGCGCTACCGCGCCCGCGACAACCGCTTCGGGAAGTACGCCCGCGAGGTCCGCGACGCGGGCGGCCTCGTGGTCCCCGCCCACCCGCACGCCACCTGCATCGGCTGCAACTGGAAGTTCGGCTTCGGGGAAGCGGACGCGGTGGAGGTGTGGAACGGCGCGTACACCCCGGACGACGAGATCTCCCTCGCCGACTGGGACAGCACCCTGGTCGCGTCCGTCCGGGGCCGCAAGCCGTGGATCCCGGCCATGGGCAACAGCGACGCCCACCGCGACCCCGACCCCATCGGCACCCCGCAGACGGTGGTCCTCGCGGACGCCCTGACCCGCGACGCCATCCAGGCGGGCATCCGCGCGGGCCACAGCTACGTCGCCGAGAACAAGAACGTCGCGCTCAAGTTCACGGCAACGGGCGGCAAGGGCAAACAAGCAGGCATCGGCGAGCGCCTCTACGTCGAGCAGGACGCCCCGGTGACGATCCGCCTGGACGTCACGGGCGCCCCCGGCTGCACGATCCGCTTCGTGACGGACCAGGGCGTCCTGTTCACGTCACCGGCGCTGCCCGACTCCGGATCGGGCACGGCGGAGTGGCGGACGACGCCGTCGTACTCGGCGTACGTACGAGCCGAGGTCCGCCACGCCCCGACGGTGCCGGGCCTCCCGGGCCCCCTGACGGCGTTCACGAACCCGGTGTTCCTGGGCCGGAGCTAGGCCCTTCCGGGGCGCGGTCCCTCCGGGGCGGGCGGCCCGTAGGGGGTCAGTCCGCGACGACCAGTGCCGGAGTGTCCCGCTTCAGGACCTCGCCCCGGAAGAACGCCGGGCTCTTGCGGCCCATCACCAGCATGATCACCACGCCGAGCAGCAGCAGGCCCACGCCGATCACGAAGACCGAGCCGACGCCGAAGACGGAGGAGCCGCTGCCGTAGGCGGGGTTCCACATGTCCACGAGCGTCTTGACGAAGACCGCGGTCAGCAGGATGCCGCCGAACACCGGGAAGAAGCCCTTGAAGGCGAAGTCGCGCGCGGACGAGAACAGCTCGCGGCGGAAGTACCAGGCGCAGGCGAAGGCCGTCAGCGCGTAGTAGAAGCAGATCATGAGGCCGAGCGCGTAGATCGTGTCGACCAGGACGTGCTCGGAGACCAGCGTCATGACCGTGTAGAAGACGCCGGTCGCGACGCCCGCGACGACGGTCGCACGGCCCGGGGTCTTGAACCGGGGGTGCACGCGCGCGTAGGACGGCGGCAGTGCCTCGTACGTCGACATCGCGAGGACCGTGCGGGCCACCGGGATGAACGTGGTCTGGAGGCTCGCGGCGGCCGAGGCGAGGACGGCGACGAAGAGCAGGATGCCCAGGCCGCTGCCCATGATGGGCCCGGCGAGCGCGGCGAAGACGTTGTCGGAGGTGTCCGGGTTGGCGAGGCCGAGGCCCTTGTCGCCGGAGCCGACGGCCATCTGGGCGGCGATTCCGGTGGCGAGGTAGGAGCCGATCAGGACGACCATCGAGATGAGCGCCGCGCGGCCCGGGGTCTTCTCGCTGCCGGTGGTCTCCTCATTGGCGGTCAGGCACGCGTCCCATCCCCAGAACATGAAGATCGACAGGGAGAGACCGGCCGTGAAGGCGCCGAAGGACTGGACGGAGAAGGGGTTCAGCCAGGACCAGGAGAAGTCCATGGATCCGGCGATGTCCCCGCTGCGGGCCTTGCCCAGGGCCATCACGACGAAGAGCGCGAGGACCACCAGCTGAAGGCCGACCAGGAGGTACTGCACCCCCTTCGTGGCCGTCATCCCCCGATAGCTGATCGCCGTCGCCGCGGCGATCAGGGCCAGGCACGTGAGGATGTGCACGGCCTTGTTGTCGTCCAGGGCCGCCACCGAGTCGTTGCCCGTGATCTCGCCCGCCAGGAGCCAGAAGTACGAGGTCGCCACGCCCGCCAGGTTCGACAGGACGATGATCGTGGCGATGACCAGGCCCCAGCCGCACATCCAGCCGATCCGGGGGCCGAAGGCCTTGACCGTCCAGGTGAAGGACGTGCCGCAGTCCGGCATGGCCTTGTTGAGCTCGCGGTAGGCGAAGGCCACCAGGAGCATCGGCAGGAAGCCCGCGAGGAAGACCGCGGGCATGGCCAGGCCGACCTCGCCGGCCGTGGAGCCGAGGGTCGACGTCAGGCAGTAGACGGGGGCGACGGTGGAGATGCCGATGACGGCGCTGCCCATGAGCCCGACGGAGTTCCCGCCGAGGCCTTTGGCGCGTACGCCCCCGTCGGGGGCGCCGTTTACCGTGTCTCCGGCCTGGGGCCGTACGTCCAACTGGGTCATGAACAGGACGTTAAGGGCTGCGGTTTCCACATGCGGAGGACGAACATCCGGATCTCCCGGCTTGCAATCCATGGGCGAATCGGGGCATGTCCCATTGATTGCTTTACTCGTCAAGCGAAACGGCTAGCCATTGCCAGGCAAAAGCCAGACCGTCCGGTATGCGGGAACCGCAGCACTGTCCGTTTTGCCCTGGTTCAAAATTTTCCCGAGCGTCTTCCCGCGTTCCACATAACGGACATCACCGAGGTCGTACGCCCGCTCACCCGGGCCACACGATCGACTGGAGCTCGCTGTACGCGTGCAGCGCGTACGAGCCCACGTCCCGGCCCACCCCGCTCTTCTTGAACCCTCCGAACGGCGCCTCCATGTTCCTGCCGATCGTGTTCACGCCGACCCCGCCCGCCCGCAGCCGCCGCGCCACGCGGAAGGCGCGGGCCACGTCGCCCGACCAGACGTAGTCGAGGAGGCCGTAGTCGCTGTCGTTGGCCAGGGCGATGCCCTCCTCCTCGTCGTCGAAGGGGACCACCACCACGACCGGGCCGAAGATCTCCTCGCGGACCACCCTCATGTCGTTCGTGCAGTCCGCGAGCAGCGTCGGGGCGACGTAGAAGCCCTTCTCGAACGAGGCCGGGCGCTCGCCGCCCGCGACGACCCGTGCGCCTTCCTTGCGGCCGAGCTCCACATACGACTCGATGCGGTCCCGGTGCGCCGCCGAGATCACCGGGCCGACGATCGTCCCCTTCTCCCGGGGGTCGCCGACCTTCATGTAGCCGATGTAGCCCGTCAGCTTCTCGATCAGGGCGTCGTAGACCGCGCGGTGCGCGATGACCCTCGTCGGGGCCGTGCAGATCTGTCCGCTGTAGAAGGAGAACGTGGTGCCGATCCCCGCCACCGCCGAGTCCAGGTCCGCGTCGTCGAAGACGAGCGCCGCGCCCTTGCCGCCCAGCTCCATCAGCTGCCGCTTCATGTCACGGCCGCACACCTCGGCGATCCGCTGCCCCACCGACGTCGAGCCGGTGAAGCTCACCATGTCGACGTCAGCAGAGTCCACGGCCGCCTCGCCCACCTCCGGGCGCGCGCCGCTCACCACGTTCACCACTCCCGGCGGCGCCCCGGCCTCCTCAAGGGCCGCCGCCATCCGGTACACCGACAGCGGGTCCTGCGGGGCGGGCTTCACGACGACCGTGTTGCCCATGGCCAGGGCGGGCGCCACCTTGCCCGCCGGGTTGGCCCACGGGTTGTTGTACGAGGTGATGCAGGTGACGACACCCACCGGCTGGCGGACGGTGAGCGCCCCCACGACGCCCGCCCTGCCCATCGGGCCCGCCTCGTTGATCTGCGGGGGAAGGGCCGCCTCGACCGGCTCCAGGGCGCCCTTCGCGTACCGCTTGAAGCGCGCCACCGACACCGCGACCTGCATCCCGCGCGCCGTGCCGGTCGTCGCACCGCTCTCGGCCTGGGCGAGTTCCGCGTACGCGGCGAAGTCGCGCTCCATGATCGACGCGGCGCGGTCAAGGACCGTGGCCCGTTCCTCGGGCGTCGTACGCGACCAGGTGGCGAAGGCCTCGCGGGCCGCGCCGGCCGCCGCGTGCACCTGCTCGCGGCTCGCCTCGGGGGCCAGGCCCACGACGTCTTCGGTGGCCGGGTTGATCACCTCGTAGTGACCACCGCCGGGCTCTGTCCACTCGCCGCCGATGAACAGCCGCTGTTCCTGCGGGAGTTGGGCGCGTCGGTCACTCACTTGGTGCTCACCGTCCGGGTGTCCCGGCCCGACCGCAGGACCGTGCCGGGCGTCGCGCCCGTCACCTGGTCCTCCCGGATCGCCTCGACGCCGTTCACCCAGACGGCGTTGATGCCGATCGCCTTCGAGTCGAGGCGCGGGCTGTCGCCCGGCAGGTCGTGCACCAGCGTGGCCTTGCCCGCGTCGATGCGCTCGGGGTCGAAGAGGACGAGGTCGGCGTGGAAGCCCTCCTCGATACGGCCCCTCTCCCGCAGCCCGAAGAGCTGCGCGGGGTCGTCGGTGAGCATCTTGACCGCCTGTTCGAGGCCGACCAGCTTGCGGCCCCGCAGGCAGTCCCCGATGAACCGGGTCGTGTACGGGGCGCCGCACATCCGGTCCAGGTGCGCGCCCGCGTCGGAGCCGCCCAGCATGACGTCCTCGTGCTGCCAGGTCTCCTGGCGCAGGGCCCACGAGTCGGGGTCGTTGTCCGATGGCATGGGCCAGAGCACCGTGCGCAGGTCGTCGTTGGCACAGATCTCGACGAGGCACTGGAAGGCCTCCTGGCCGCGCTCGGCGGCGATGTCCCCGACGACGCGGCCGGTGAGGCCTTCGTTCTCCTTGGAGTACGTGTCCCCGATGACGTACCGGTCGAAGTGCGTGAGCCGCCGGAAGACCCCGGCTTCCTTGCTGTCGGCGCGCCGCAGCATCTCGCCCCTGACCTCGGGGTCGCGCAGCTTGGCGATGCGCTCGGGGACCGGGAGGCCGAGCACGTCGCCCCACCCCGGGATGAGGTTCAGCGCGCAGAAGGTGCCGAGCGACATGTTCATGGGGGTGAGGATCGGCATGGTCAGGGCCACGATGCGGCCACCGGCCTTGCGGGCGCGCTCGCTGGCGCTCAGCTGGCGCGGTACGCGTTCGGGCACTGCGGAGTCGATGGTGAGGACGTTCCAGTTCAGCGGCCGTCCGGCGGCGGCGCTCATCTCGACGAACAGATCGATCTCGTCGTCGCTGAACTGATCGAGACAGCCCGCGACGATGGCCTCAAGCTGCGTGCCCTCGTGCTCGGCGACGGCCCTGCTGAGCGCGAGCAGTTCGTCGGGCTTCGCGTGCCGTGAGGCCACGGGCTCGCCGTCGCCGTCGGAGTGCGTGGACGACTGCGTGGTGGACAGGCCCCAGGCCCCCGCGTCCATGGCGTCATGGAAGAGCTGCAGCATCTCCTCAAGCTGCTCGGGAGAGGGCTGCCCACCCACGGCATCCGCACCCATGACGTACCGCCGCAGCGCGCAATGCCCCACCATGAAGCCCGCGTTGACGGCGACGCGCCCGTCCAGGGCGTCCAGATATTCGCCGAACGAACTCCACGTCCAGGGCGCGCCCTCTTCGAGGGCCACCAGCGACATGCCCTCGACCTTGGACATCATCCGCCGCGTGTAGTCGGCGTCTTCCGGACGCGCGGGGTTCAACGGAGCAAGTGTGAAGCCGCAGTTACCGCCCGCGACGGTGGTGACGCCGTGGTTCAGGGAGGGGGTCGCGTAGGGGTCCCAGAAGAGCTGGGCGTCGTAGTGCGTGTGCGGGTCGACGAACCCGGGGGCGAGGATGCGCCCTTGGGCGTCCTCGCTGGTGGTGGCGGACTCGCTGACGGTGCCGGGTTCGGCGACGACGGCTATGCGCCCGTCCCTGATGCCGACGTCGGCGGTGAATGCGGGGGCGCCGGTTCCGTCGACTACGGTCGCGCCCTTGATCAGGTGGTCGAGCATGGCGAGGTCGTCCCCCTTGAAGGTTTTTGTGGGTGCGGATTCGACCCGTCCAGAACGGGTGGGTGGGCGGGAGAAAGCCCGTCCGGCGCTTGAGGACACGCCCGAAGGGCGAAGAGGGTGCCCCGACCTCCGTCCGGGAAGGGAAGGCCGGGGCAGCAGAGGGGGCGGCTCAACCGCCGGAGGCACCCCGCATACGCGTGGTCCGGTGCACAGGATCCGTATCGATCTTCGGAATCACATGCTCACCGATCAGCTTGATCGTGTTCTTCGTGTCCTCGGGCGAGATCCCGATCGGAAGCCCGAAGCTGAGCTGATCGGCCCCGGCCTGCTCCCACCGCTTGCACTGCGTGAGCACCTCGTCCGGGTCACCGCAGATCATCAGCTCCTCGGCGATGAGCAGCTCGATGATCTCCTCGCTGTACTCGGGCAGCAGCTCGGGCCACTCGGGGATGCCCTCGGGCCGCGGGAAGGTGTCGTGGTAGCGGAAGAGCAGCGACTGCAGGTAGTTGAGACCCCCGCTCACCGCGATCTCGACGGCCTTCTTGTGCGTCTCCGCACAGATCGCGGTCGAGGTCACCATGACGTTGTCGTTGACGAAGGCGCCGACCGGCTCGGCGTCCTTCACGGCCGTCTTGTACGACTCCAGGACCCACTCCATGTCGGAGACCTTCTGCACGCTGAAGCCCAGCACCCCGAGCCCCTTCTTTCCGGCCATCGCGTACGAGGGCGGGGATCCCGCGGCGTACCACATGGCCGGGTGCGCCTTGCCGTACGGCTTGGGCAGGATCTTGCGGGGCGGCAGCGACCAGTGTTTGCCCTGGAAGCCGACGTACTCGTCCTGGAGCCACATCTTGGGGAACTCGGCGATGGTCTCTTCCCAGAGTTCCTTGGTGTGGTTCATGTCGGTGATGCCCGGCATGAAGCCCAATATCTCGTGCGACCCGGCGCCTCGCCCGGACCCGAACTCGAAGCGTCCTTCGGAGAGATGGTCGAGCATGGCGACCTTCTCGGCGACCTTGACCGGGTGGTTCACCGGGGCGAGCGGGTTGAAGATGCCGGAGCCCAGGTGGATGCGGTCGGTGGCGTGGGCGAGATAGCCGAGGAAGACGTCATTGGCGGAGAGGTGCGAGTACTCCTCCAGGAAGTGGTGCTCGGAGGCCCAGGCGTACTTGAAGCCGGACTTGTCCGCCTGGATGACGTACTCGGTCTCCTCGATGAGCGCCTTGTGCTCGGCTTCGGGGTCGACCTTGGCCCGCTTGGCGGGCACGTATCCCTGTACAAAGAGACCGAATTCCAAGGAGGTTCACCATCCTCGTGAGTTTCTGACGAACCGTCAGATTGCGATGCGTCGACTGTTCCACCGGCCGCGAGGACCGTCAATACCCGCGGGCACGCTTACTGACGTTCCGTCAGACACCACCGGCCTCAGACAATGCTGACCCCCGCGAGCCACCCCCCGTCGATGACGAACGGCTGCCCCGTGATGTACGCCGAGTCGTCCCCGGTCAGGAAGAGCGCGAGGGCGGCGACCTCCTCGGGCTTCCCGATCCGCCCCAGCGGCACGAGCTTCTTGTAGAGCTCGGCGACAGCCTCCTGCGCCTCGGTGGGGTCGGCGGTCGGGTCGAGCTGCGCGGGGTTGGTCATCGGGGTGTCGACGGCCCCCGGGCAGACGGCGTTGACGCGGATGTTCTTGGCGGCCAGCTCCATCGCGGCGACACGGGTGAGCCCGAGGATGGCGTGCTTGGTCGCGGCGTACGCGCCGACGTACGCCATGCCCGTCATCGCCGTGTACGACGCGGTGTTCACGATGGTCCCGCCGCCGGCGGCCTCGATCTCGGGCGCGACGGTGCGGATGCCGAGGAAGCAGCCGACCTGATTGACCTGGATGACCTGCTGAAACTCTTCCAGCGGGGTGCTGACCAGCTCGTTGAAGCGCAGGATCCCGGCGTTGTTGACCAGGCCGTCGATCTTCCCGAAGGCGTCCTTGGCGGCGCCGACCGCCGCGCTCCAGTCGGCTTCCTGGCTGACGTCGAGGTGCACGAACCTGGCCACGTCCCCGCCGAGCTCCTTGGCGAGCGCCTCGCCCTGGTCGTCGAGCACGTCGCCGATGACGACCCTCGCCCCCTCGGCCGCGAAGAGCCGCGCCTCCTGCTCGCCCTGCCCGCGCGCCCCGCCGGTGACGATGACGACGCGGCCGTCCAGCTTGCCCATACCTGTCTCCTTGAATGAGGTCCGAGAGGTCGTGAGGCCGGTGCGGGGTCTCAGTTGCGGTGCGGGATCTGCGTTGAGGTGCAGGGTCTCCGTCGAGATACGGATGCTCAGTTGAGGTGCGGGGCGACATCGGCGGCGAACGCGGCCATCTGGTCGGTGAGTTCGGTACGGCTCCGCGAGCGGAACCGCACCTGGATCTGCTGCACCCCCATCGCCCCGTACGCGCGCAGCGAATCGGCGAGGGCATCCGGCTTCCCGCTGAGCGTGCGCCGCCCCACGGACCAGCCGGGCTCCCCCACGTACAGGGGCTCGGCGATCGCCCCCACCACGATCGGCTCCGCCACCCCCGCCTCCTCGCGCAGCCGCTTGAGCCTGGCGATCTGCGCGGGCAGCTTGTCGCGCGGGTCGCCCTGCGGCAGCCACCCGTCGCCGCGCACCGCGGCCCTGCGCACAGCGGCGGGCGATGAGCCGCCCACCCAGATGGGCACGCGCTCCTGCGCGGGCCGCGGCTGCTGGCCGAGGCCGCTGAAGTCATAGTGCTCGCCGTGGTGTTCGGGATACTCCTCGGCGCCGAGCGAGGCCTTCAGCGCGTCGACGGTCTCGTCGAGCACGGGCCCGCGCCGCGCGAAGTCGGCCCCGACGGCGTCGAACTCCTCCTGCACGTGCCCGGCCCCCACCCCCAGGATTAGCCGCCCGCCGCTGAGCCGGTCCAGGGTGGCGTACTGCTTGGCGCTGACCAGTGGATGCCGCAGACCGACGACGGCGACATGGCTCATCAGCCGTACGTTCTCGGTGATCCCGGCGAGGAAGGAGAGGGTGGCCACCGGGTCGTACCAGACGGTGCTCATGGTGTCGGCGAGCCGCCGCGGGATGGCCACGTGATCACAGCTCGCGATGTACGCGAAGCCGCCGCGGTCGGCGGTGCGGGCGATCTCGGTGAGATCCTCGGTGGTGGCGTCCGCCTCCCACGCCTCCGCGTACATGACACTCTGGGACTGGATCGGGAGCTGCATCCCGTAGACCAGTCGCCCTTGCGGGAAGATGTGCGCCAGCGCGTTGGCAGCCATGGGAACCCGACCCCTCACCTTGATCTGACGGTCTGTCATATACGGCGACGAACACATCGTCTTAGCTGACGGTCCGTCAGGCAAGGGTTGAGGGGCGGGCAACTCTGCGGGCGATGCGACGAGGACCCGCCGGGCGGCCGCTCGGCCCCAGGGCCAGGGCAGCCACCCGGCAGCGCGTGAGCGTCTACGCCCCCGGCCCCGGCCACAGCCCGTCGTCCGTGAGCCCCAGCAGGTCGATGGCGTTGCCCCGCACGATCCGGTCGACGACGTCCGGCGCGAGGTGCCCCATCTGCGACTCCCCCACCTCCCTGGACTTGGGCCAGGTCGAGTCGGAGTGCGGATAGTCGGTCTCGTACAGGACGTTCCCGACGCCGATCGAGTCGAGGTTCTTCAGCCCGAAGGCGTCGTCGAAGAAGCAGCCGTAGACGTGCTCGGTGAAGAGCTCGGACGGCGGCCGGTGCACCTTGTCGGCGACCCCGCCCCACCCGCGGTTCTCCTCCCAGACCACGTCGGCGCGCTCAAGGATGTACGGGATCCACCCGATCTGCCCCTCCGCGTACATGATCTTGAGGTTCGGGAAGCGCTCGAACTTGCCGCTCATCAGCCAGTCGACCATCGAGAAGCAGCAGTTGGCGAAGGTGATGGTGGAGCCGACCGCGGGCGGCGCGTCGGCGGAGGTCGACGGCATCTTGCTGCTCGACCCGATGTGCATGGCGATGACGGTGCCGGTCTCGTCGCAGGCCCGCAGGAAGGGATCCCACTCGTCCGTGTGGATGGAGGGCAGGCCCAGGTGCGGCGGTATCTCGGAGAAGGCGACGGCGCGCACGCCGCGGGCGGCGTTGCGGCGGACCTCGGCGGCGGCGAGCTCGGCGTCCCAGAGCGGAATGAGGGTGAGGGGGATGAGACGGCCCTGCGCGTCGGGCCCGCACCACTCGTCCACCATCCAGTCGTTGTACGCCCGCACAGCGAGCAGGCCGAGTTCGCGGTCCTTGGCCTCGGTGAACGTCTGCCCGCAGAAACGGGGGAAGGTGGGGAAGCAGAGGGCGGACTGGACGTGGTTGACGTCCATGTCGGCGAGGCGGTCGGGCACGCTGAAGGATCCCGGGCGCATCTGCTCGTACGTGATGACCTCGAGCTTGATCTCGTCCCTGTCGTAGCCGACGGAGGTGTCGAGGCGGGTGAGGGGCCGGTGCAGGTCCTCGTAGATCCACCAGTCCCCTATGGGGCCATCATCCCCCTTTGCCCCCATCACGGGGGCGAACTTTCCGCCCAGGAAGCTCATCGACTTCAGGGGCGCCCGGACGACGCGGGGCCCGCTGTCCCGGTACTTCGACGGGAGCCGGTCCTGCCAGACATGGGCGGGCTCAACGGTGTGGTCGTCCACCGAGATGATCCTCGGGAACGTCGGCAAGGTCTCAGTGGTCTCCATGTGCTCCACGGTAGCGCCGATCTGACGACCCGTCAGCTCCTCGTCAGCTATCCATCGGCGATCGGCCGGCCGTCCATCCCCCGTCCATTACCGGCCGCCGAGTGCGTGGACCCTGTGAGAGCCGTCTCGCACGGCTGACGTATCCGCCATGAACAAGGCAAACTGGCGGGGAGCAAGCCAGGTGGAGAACGGAACCAGGCAAAGAGCGACAATCGCGGGCAGGGCAGACCCGCGCGCACGACCAGACCCGGTGACGGCCGGGCACGGAAGGGCAGCAGGGGGAGCGATGGACGTTGTACCGCGAGTACCGGACCAGCGGCGTCCGGCCCCGGGGAACGCCCCCGAGGGGCTGAGACCGCACTTCAGCGTGCTCGGCCCCGTACGTGCGTGGCACGGCGCCGAGCAGCTGTCCATGGGCTCTCCGCAGCAGCGCGCCCTGCTCGCGGCGCTCCTGTTGCGCGACGGCCGCACGGCGACGGCACACGAACTGATCGACGCCCTCTGGGGCGAGGAACCGCCCTCGCAGGCGCTGGCCGCGGTCCGTACGTACGCGTCCCGCCTGCGCAAGGTGCTCCCGGCCGGAGTCCTGGTCAGCGAGTCGGGCGGCTACTCGATCGCGGTGGCCGACGGCGCCCTGGACCTGGCACTGGCGGAGGACCTGTGGGCGGAGGCGGAGAAGGCACGCGGGGTGTCCGACCTCTGCCAGGCGCGCTCCCTGGTCAACAAGGCGCTGAGCCTCTGGGACGGCGAACCTCTGGCGAACGTCCCCGGTCCGTACGCGGAGACGGAGCGCACGCGCCTGGAGGAGTGGCGGCTCCAGCTCCTCGAATCCCGCCTGGACATGGACCTGGAGGTCGGCTGCCACGCGGAGGCGGTGTCGGAGCTGACGGCACTCACGGCGGCGCATCCCCTGCGGGAGCGCCTGCGCGAACTCCTGATGCTGGCCCTGTACCGCAGCGGACGCCAGGCGGAGGCCCTCGCGGTCTACGCGGACACGCGCCGCCTGCTGGCCGACGAACTGGGGGTGGACCCGCGCCCCGGTCTGAAGGAGCTTCAGCAGCGGATCCTCCAGGCGGACCCGGCGCTCGCGGAACCCTCGGCGGCGGCCCCTGAGCCGGCGGCAGCGGCGGTGCGCCCGGCGCAGCTTCCCGCCACGGTGCCGGACTTCACGGGCCGGGCATCCTTCGTCTCCGAGCTGAGCGAGATCCTCTCGGCGGCGGAGGGCCGGGTGATGGCGGTCTCGGCGCTCGCGGGCATCGGGGGCGTGGGCAAGACGACGCTGGCCGTCCACGTGGCACACGTGGCCCGCACCTACTTCCCCGACGGGCAGCTGTACGTGGACCTGCAAGGGGCGGGTTCGAGGGCGGCGGAACCGGAGACGGTGCTCGGCGCTTTCCTGCGGGCCCTGGGGACCGCCGACTCGGCGATACCGGACTCCCTGGAGGAGAGGGCGGCGCTGTACAGGTCAGTCCTGGACGGGCGCAGGGTCCTTGTGGTCCTGGACAACGCGCGCGACGCGGCGCAGGTGAGGCCGCTCCTGCCGGGCATGGAGGGCTGCGCGGCCCTGGTGACGAGCCGGATCCGGATGGTGGACCTCGCCGGGGCACACCTGGTGGACCTGGACGTCATGTCCCCGGAGGAGGCGCTCCTCCTCTTCACCCGGATCGTCGGCGAGGAAAGAGTCACATCGGAGCGGAAGGCCGCGCTCGACGTGGTGGCGGCGTGCGGCTTCCTGCCCCTGGCGATCCGTATCGCGGCGTCCCGCCTTGCGGCCCGCCGCACCTGGACGGTCTCGACGCTGGCCGCCAAGCTGGCGGACGAGCGGCGGCGCCTGGACGAGCTCCAGGCGGGCGACCTGGCGGTCAAGGCGACGTTCGAGCTGGGCTACGGCCAGCTGGAACCGGCCCAGGCGCGGGCGTTCCGCCTGCTTGGCCTGGCGGACGGCCCGGACCTCTCACTGGCGGCGGCGGCCGCGGTCCTCGACCTCCCGGCGGAGGAGACGGAGGACCTCCTCGAATCACTGGTCGACACGTCTCTGGTGGAGTCGGCGGCTCCGGGTCGCTATCGGTACCACGACCTGGTCCGGCTCTACGCGCGTGCGTGCGCGGAGCGGGAGCTGCCGCCGGCCGAGCGGGAATCGGCGGTGTCGCGGCTGTTGGACTTCTATCTGGCCTCGGCGGCCAGGGTCTACGCGATAGAGCGTCCCGGGGACCGGACGGTGGACCACCTCGAAGTGACCGAGCATGTGGGCCAGGACTTCAGCGACGACGCGAAGGCGCTGGACTGGCTGCACTCGGAGGCGGCCTGCATCCTGGCCTGCGTCCAGCAGTCGCTGGGACCGAGCACGTTGCGGCGGGCGGTCGATCTGCTGCTGGCGTCCAAGGACTTGGCGGAGTCGGGGGCGAGTTCGCTGCGCTATGAGTTGGCCACTGTGGCTGCACGGGATGCCGCTTCGGCGGCAGGAGACTCGTACGCCGAGGGGCGGGCGCGGGTCAGCCTGGCTCAAGTACTCAGCCGGGTCGGAGGACAGTTCGAAGAGGCCGCAGCCGAACTGGAGCAGGCCGCGCAACTCGCGCTCAAGTCCGATGACCCATGGACCAGCGGAAACGCCCCGAATGAGCAGGGGATCACCGCAGCCTGCATGAATCAGCATGCCGCCAGCGAGAGCTTCTTCCGCAAGGCCATCGAAGCCTTCCGCGCTGATGGCAACGGTCCAGGTGAGGCGAGCGCTCTCTGCAACCTCTCCCGGGTACTCGTCTCCATGGGGTGCACGAGCAAGGCAATTGATCTCGCCCGACAAGGCGTGACCATCTACGACGACCTGGGCCTCACATTCCGGCTGGCCAACGCGAAGTACGCCCTCGGGATCAGCCTCAGCCATGCGGGCCGCCATGCGGAGGCTCTTGATGAACTCGCCGACGCCCTCCAGGTCTTCGTGGAGAACCGTCAGCGCCTTTGGGAAGGCACTACTCACTACCGGATCGCTCAAGTGCATCTCCAGGCCGGCCGCTCGGCCCAGGCAGCCAGGCATGCGGAGCAAGCCCTGGCCACCGGCTGCATGGGTGGTGATTGGATGCGTGCCAACGTACTGATCCTTCTGGGAAGGTCGCTCGACAATCTCGGGCAACTCGACCGCGCACGGGCCTGCTGGACGGAAGCTCTGGCCATTCACGAGGGAGCGGGGGCTCTGGAGGCCGACGAAGTACGGGCCCTCCTCGAGCCCGTCGCGGCGGCTTGACCGATCCACCCGCGGCGTTCATCGAACGTTTATGGGTGCCTGCCACTCTCAACACATCGATCCGTCGCGTCGGGGGGCAGACGGGTCGCCTGGGCCCCACCTATATATCGTGAGCGGCCCCTAGACCGCCCGTTCGGCAACCCTCGGGGGAGTTTCCGAACGGGCGATCTAGTTCCCAGAGCCCCTGCAATTCCATAGGAGTTGTCACCATGAGCGATGCGAAGAAGAAGACAACGATCAAGGGCGACGGCCACATGCCCGTCCCGCCGAAGGACGGCGAGATCACGACACTCGGCGACGGCCACATGCCCAGCCCGCCGAAGGACGGCGAAGTGACCACGCTGGGCGACGGTCACATGCCCACCCCGCCGGCGAAGGACGCCTAAGACTCACATCCCGACGGGGGACACGGGGGCACGGGGGCACGGGGGCACGGGGGAGCAGGGGAAAACGGGGGGTCGACCGCGGTGGCGCGGAGGGGAGCCACCGCGGTCGACGCATGTCCGGGCCCACGTCCGGGCGCCTCCCATGGCAGAAAAGGCGGGGAACTCGTCATTGCGGCCATCGGAGCGCGTCTGAAGACTTGGGGCACGGCACGACACCGCCCCCGGGAAAGGGACCCCATGCAGATCGCGATCCTGCTCTACGACAAGTTCACCGTTCTCGACGCCGTCGGCCCCTTCCAGACCCTCGCAGGGCTCCCCGGCGCCGAAGTCGTCTTCGTCGCCGAGCAGGCAGGTCCCGTACTCGACGACACCCGCACACTCTCCCTCGTCGCCACGAAGTCCCTCGCCGAGGTCAGCAGCCCGGACATCGTCGTCGTACCGGGAAGCCCTGAGCCCGCTCTCGACAACGAGGCGTTGCTCAGCTGGCTGCGCGCCGTTGATGCCACCACCACCTGGACCACCTCCGTCTGCACCGGGTCGCTGATCCTCGCGGCCGCCGGGCTTCTCAAGGGGCGCCGGGCCACGTCCCATTGGCTCGCCCTTGAGCAGATCAAGCAGTTCGGGGTCGACTCCACGGGGCAGCGCGTCGTGTTCGACGGGAAGTACGTCACCGGGGCGGGCGTCTCCGCCGGGATCGACATGGGGCTCACGCTCGCCGGGAAGATCGCGGGCGACGAGCACGCGCAGACCGTGCAGCTGTTCATCGAGTACGACCCCCAGCCGCCGTACGACGCCGGTTCGCCCGAGAAGGCCCCCGCCGCGCTCGTGGAGAAGCTCCGGGCGCAGGCCGTGGCCGAGACCGTGTCCTAGCTGTATCCGGAGGCGGACCATGCGCGTCGCCCCTCGTGGCAGAGTCACCGGCATGGTCCGCATGACCCGCATGGTCACCTCAACTCGACGCCGCCGCCCTCGCATCGCGGTGTCCGCCCTCCTCATGGGCGCCGCCCTCGCAGCGCTCACCGCCTGCGGCGAGCAGCGGCACGGCACCACCACCGCTGCCACCGGCTCCACCTCCCCGGAGGCGAGCCAGACCCCCGGCCCCGGCGCCTCCCCGTACGTGGAACCCGGCGTCGTCGACGGCGCGCCCCACAACGGCGAGAACAACGCCTACCGCCGCCCCGGCGACATGTCCCCCGCGAGCGAGGAAGCCGCCCAGGCCGAGGCCGCCCGCATCGGGCCCGTCCTCAAGCGGCTCCACAAGGCGAAGAAGTGGGACCCCGAGAGCGTGCGGGCCGCGCTGACCGGAGAGCTCGGGTACAAGATCGAGAAGTACGGCAGCAAGGGCAAAGTGCTCAGCGGCAACCTCATCGTCAGCGAAATGCGCTCCCGCTACGAGAACGACGAGTACGTCACCCCCGAGGGCACCATGATCGGCCTCCGCGTACGCGACGACGCCTGCGTCACCGCCTTCGTCCAGCCGACCAACTACGAGGCGAAGGCCAACGGCCCCTTCATGGAGACCGGCTGCATGGAGCCCCCCGTCGGCCACTGAGGGCGTCAGGGCGTCAGGCCACGTGGAACGCCCTCAGCCACTCCACCAGGAGCCGGTTCACCTCGAACGCCCGCTCCTGCTGCACCCAGTGCCCGCACCCCTCCAGGATGTGCGAGGACACCAGGCCGGGCAGCGTCTGCGGGTACGCCTTGATCGCGTCGGCCAGCCACGTCGTCGACGCGTCCTGGTCGCCGCCGATGAACAGTGACGGCTGGGTGAGGGGGGCGCCGTCCCACGGCGCCAGGTCCTCCCAGTCGCGGTCGACGTTGCGATAGCGGTTGAGCGCGCCCGTCATACCCGTCCGCTCGAACTCGGCCGCGTAGACGTCGAGATCGGCCTCCGTCAGCCAGGAGGGCAGCCTCGACCCCGGCTCGAAGCGGTCCGACATCTTTCCGCCTCGGGGTACGAAGTGAAGGCTCGGGCTGGCGGGCGACGGCATCGTGTCCGCCGACAGGCCCGCGTAGAACCCCGCGAGCCAGCCCCGCACATCCGGCTCCATCTCCGCCTCCGCCGTCCCCTCCTCCTGGAAGTAGCTGACATAGAACTCCTCGTCCCCTCCGCCGATCATGGCGAACGCGTCCGTGGGCCGGGGCCCGCCCCGGGGCGCGTAGGGGACGCTCAGGAGGCCCACCGCCGTGAACACGTCCGGCCTCAGGAGTGCCGAGTTCGCCGCGATGGCCGAGCCCCAGTCGTGGCCCACGATCGTCGCGGTCTCCGCGCCCAGGGCGCGTACGACTCCGACGTTGTCGGCGACGTGCGCCAGCATCCGGTACGCGTCCACCTCGCGCGGCTTCGACGAGCGGCCGTAGCCGCGCACGTCGATCGCCACCGCGCGGAAGCCCGCCTCGGCGAGCACCGGGAGCTGGTGACGCCAGGAGTACCAGGACTCGGGGAAGCCGTGGACCAGGAGGACCAAGGGCCCCGTGCCCTGCTCCACGAGGTGGATCCGGCCGCCGGGGACGTCCACCAGGCGGTGGTGCGGGGCGTGATGCGACATGTTTCCTCCCGGATCAGGATCAGCGGATGCGCCGGCAGCAGCAGAGCAGATGCGTGCGCAGTCGATACGTACGGAACAAGTACGTACGTCATGATCCTGGGCCCCCGCATCCCCCGCCCGCGAGGAACTTTGCCGACCCGGCAAATGGCTCAGCCCGATCCCTGCGCCCCCCGCGCCACCACCACCGCCGCCTTGAGGTCCGCCCAGAACTCCGGGCTGACCGCGACCCGGAACCCGAGCCGGTACACCGTCGTCCGCTCCCTCCCCCGCACCCGCAGCCGCACCTCCGTGGGGCCCGGGTGCGAGCGGAGGATCTCCTTGAGCTGGGCGACCGAGCGCGGGGTGACCTGGGGCTCGTGCATGTCGAGGAGCACGGGCGCGTCCGCCGCCGCGTGCGAGAGGTCGGGGACCGAGAGCTCCATCCCCACCAGGCGCGGGACGTCCTCCCGCTTGTCGATGCGGCCCTTCACGAACACCACCGTGTCCTCCACCAGTTGGGTCGACACCAGCTGATACGCGGCCGGGAAGAACATGCACTCCAGCGATCCCGCCAGATCCTCCACCGTGGCGACCGCCCACGCGTTGCCCTGCTTCGTCACCTTCCGCTGGAGCCCGGAGATGATGCCGCCGATGGTCACCACCGCGCCGTCCGCGTGCTCGCCCCCGGTCAGGCTCGCGATCGCCGCGTCGGCCTTCGCCGCCAGGACGTGCTCGATGCCGAAGAGGGGGTGGTCGGAGACGTAGAGGCCGAGCATCTCCCGCTCCTGGGCCAGGAGATACGTCTTCTCCCACTCCTCGGAGGGGAACTCGACGTCGAGCCCGAGCCCGAGCCCGAGCCCGAGTCCGAGCCCCGGTTCGGCCGCTTCCCGCTCGCCCCCGAAGCGCTCGCCCCCGAAGAGGTCGAACTGGCCCTCCGCCTCCTTCCGCTTCACCTGTACGACGTTGTCGATCAGAGGCTCGTAGCAAGCCGTGAGCCCTTTGCGCGTATGGCCCATCTCGTCGAAGGCGCCCGCCTTGATGAGGGACTCGGTCGTCCGCTTGTTGCACGCGGTCGCGTCCACCTTCTCCAGGTAGTCGGGGAAGGACTCGTACTTCCCCTTCTCCTTGCGGCACTTGACGATCACGTCGACCACGCTCGCGCCCACATTCCGCACCGCCGTCAGGCCGAAGAGAATGACGTCGTCGCCCTGTGCCGCGAAGTTCGCCACCGACGCGTTCACATTCGGCGGCAGGACCCTGATCCCCATCCGGCGGCACTCGTTGAGATAGACCGCCGACTTGTCCTTGTCGTCGCGGACGGAGGTCAGCACGGCGGCCATGTACTCGGCCGGGTGATGCGCCTTCAGGTACGCCGTCCAGTACGAGACCAGCGCGTACGCCGCCGCATGCGCCTTGTTGAACGCGTAGCCCGCGAACGGGACAAGGACGTCCCAGACCGCCTGGATCGCCTCGTCCCCGTAACCCCGCTCCCGGCAGCCGTCACGGAACGGGACGAATTCCTTGTCCAGGACTTCTTTCTTCTTCTTGCCCATGGCCCTGCGCAGCAGATCGGCCTGGCCCAGCGTGTAGCCCGCGAGCACCTGCGCCGCCTTCTGCACCTGCTCCTGGTAGACGACCAGGCCGTACGTCAGGCCGAGCACGTCCCGCAGGGGCTCCTCCACCTCCGGGTGAATGGGGATGATCTCCTGCTGGGCGTTCTTCCGCAGCGCGTAATTCGTGTGCGTATTCATGCCCATCGGTCCTGGCCGGTACAGCGCGGTGACCGCCGTGATGTCCTCGAACTCGTCCGGCTTCATCAGGCGCATCAGCGAACGCATCGGGCCGCCGTCGAACTGGAACACGCCCAACGTGTCGCCGCGGCCGAAGAGTTCGAAGGTGCGGGAATCGTCGAGGGGGATGGTGAGCAGGTCGAGTTCCACGCCCTTGTTCGCCGCCACCATTTTGACCGCGTCGTCCATGATGGTCAGATTCCT
This sequence comes from Streptomyces sp. NPDC047525, assembly GCF_040643025.1. Classification (NCBI taxonomy): domain Bacteria; kingdom Bacillati; phylum Actinomycetota; class Actinomycetes; order Kitasatosporales; family Streptomycetaceae; genus Streptomyces; species Streptomyces sp. NPDC047525. The sequence continues at coordinate 249,489 of NZ_JBEYTL010000007.1, read as the reverse complement.
GAGGCCCAGGAAGTCCATCTTGAGCAGGCCGAGGGATTCGCACTGCGGATAGTCCCACTGCGTGATCGTCACGCCGTCGCTGTGCCGCACCCACACCGGCACGTGGTCGGTGATGGTCTCGCTGGACATGATGACGCCTGCCGCGTGCACGCCCATCTGTCTGACCAGGCCCTCCACACCCTTGGCGGTGTCGATGACCTTCTTCACGTCGGGTTCGTTCTCGTACATCCCCCGGATCTCGCCCGCCTCGCCGTGGCGGGGGTGGGAGGGATCCGTGATGCCGGCGAGCTCGATTCCCTTTCCGCCCGCGTCCGGTGGCATCGCCTTCGTCAGGCGGTCGCCCATCGCGTACGGATATCCGAGGACGCGTGCGGAGTCCTTGATGGCGTTCTTCGCCTTGATCTTTCCGTACGTGCCGATCATGGCGACCTTGTCGGCGCCGTACTTCTGCGTCACATACCGGATCACTTCCACGCGCCTGCGCTCGTCGAAGTCGATGTCGACGTCCGGCATCGAGACGCGCTCGGGATTCAGGAACCGCTCGAAGATGAGGCCGTGCTCGATGGGGTCCAGGTCCGTGATCCCCATCGCGTACGAGACGAGCGATCCGGCCGCCGAACCGCGCCCCGGACCCACCGCGATGCCGTTGTTCTTGGCCCACATGATGAAGTCGGCGACCACGAGAAAATAGCCCGGGAACCCCATCTGGATGATGATGTCCATCTCGTACTCGGCCTGCCGCGCATACGCGTCCCCCACTCCTTCCGGAAACCGCCGCCGCATTCCCGTGGCCACCTCAGCGCGGAACCAACTGACCTCCGTATAACCGTCAGGCACCTCGAACCGGGGCATGAGGTCGCGCTTCTCGAACATCCCGGTGGTGTCGATCTGCTCGGCGACCAGCAGCGTGTTCCTGCACCCCTCCTGCCAGGCGTCCGAGGAGTCGATGGCGTACATCTCGTCCCCGGACTTCAGGTGGTAGCCCGTGCCGTCGAAACGGAAACGGTCCGGGTCCGAGAGGTTCTTGCCGGTCTGGATGCACAGCAGGGCGTCGTGGGCGGCGGATTCGTGGGCGTAGGTGTAGTGCGAGTCATTGGTGACGAGCGGAGGAATTCCCAGGCTCTTCCCGATCTCCAGAAGACCGTCCCTGACCCGGCGTTCGATCTCGATGCCGTGATCCATCAGCTCCAGGAAATAACGGTCCTTGCCGAAGATGTCCTGGTACTCGCCCGCCGCCTCGCGGGCCTCGTCGAACTGCCCGAGGCGAAGACGCGTCTGCAGCTCGCCCGACGGGCATCCGGTGGAGGCGACCATCCCCTCCGACCACGCGGCCAGGGTCTCCTTGTCCATGCGCGGCCACTTCTGCAGCCAGCCCTCGGCATACGCGTCCGAGGACAGCCGGAAGAGATTGTGCAGCCCCGTTCTGTCCGCCGCCCAGAGGGTCTTGTGGGTGTAACCACCGGAACCGGACACGTCGTCGCGCTTCTGGTGCGGCTGCCCCCACCGGACCTTCCGCTTGTCGCGGCGGGACCCCGGCGCCACGTACGCCTCGATGCCGATGATCGGCGTGACGCCCGCGCCCTGGGCCTGGTGGAAGAAGTCGTACGCACCGTGCAGATTGCCGTGGTCGGTCATCGCGATGTGCGACATGCCCAGCTCATTGCAGGCCTTGAACATGTCGCCGAGGCGGGCGGCGCCGTCGAGGAGCGAGTACTGGGTGTGGACGTGCAGGTGGGTGAAGGGCTTCGGCACTTCCACTCCCGGGGTCGGTCGGCCGGTGGGTCAGTCGGCTGTGGGTGCGGACCCGGCGTCCTCTTCGAGCCGCCGGGCGATGACCCGCAGGCCGACCGCCACGTCGTGGGCGGATGGCGCGTGGTCCGGGTCGATGAGCCACTGCTGGGTCAGGCCCGCGACCAGCGCCATGTGGACCGAGCCGACCGCGCGGGCCGTGTCCGGGTCATCGGCGGCGTCGATGCCGTGCAGATGGGCGGCCATCTCGGGGCGCGCGCGCTCGTACGCGGCGGCGATCTGCTCGCGGATCTCGGGGGCACGCTCGGCCTGCGCGAAGGCCTCGGTACTCGCGACCAGCATGGGCCGGTCCGTGGCCTCGGACCCGATGATGCGGGCCCACATCCGCTCCAGGGTCTCGGGCGCACCGCCCTCCGCGTCCGCCGGCCGGTCGACGATCGCCGTGCCCCACTCCATGAGGGTCTCCAGGAGAGCGGCGTTGAGCAGGGCCTCCTTGGAGCCGTAGTGGTAGTTGATCGTCCCTACGGGGGCGTTGTTCGCGGCGGCGGCGATGTCCCGGGAGGTCGTACGGGCGTATCCCCGCTCCTGAAGGCATCGCTTGGCGCCGGTCATCAGCTGTTCTCGGTGTCCCATGGATCCACCGTACAACAGTCTTGAACGTTCGTTCAGAACGAAGGTTCAGAACGGACGTTCAAGGGAGATTCCCGGCTGACGTGAACCCGTCGGCAGGCGCCGAAACTCGTTGGACAGCCCCGGGCCCCTCGCGGATAGTGCCGCGCATGACCACACTCGTGCGCCACCTCACGTTCGACTGTTCCGACGCCTACCGTCAGGGCACCTTCTGGGCCGAAGTACTCGGCGGCAAGATCTCCGACGACGACTTCCCCGGTGACCCGGAAGCCCTCGTCGAGGCCGAAGGCATCACCCTGCTCTTCGTGACCGTCCCCGAGACCAAGACCGTCAAGAACCGCGTGCACGTCGACCTGCAGCCGCAGGACCGCACCCGTGACGAGGAAGTCGAGCGGCTCCTTGAGCTGGGCGCCGAGCTCGTGGAGGATCACCGCGTGCCCGACGGGCGGGGCTGGGTCACGCTCAGCGACCCGGAGGGCAACGAGTTCTGCATCGAGCGCAGCAGCGGCGAGCGGGCCGAGGCCAACTAGGCGCGGCGTCCGCGCAGTTCGTGTTTGAGGACCTTGCCGCTCGCGTTCCTCGGCAGCTCCGTCACGAACTCGACCTCCCTGGGGACCTTGTAGTTCGCCATTTCGCGGCGTGACCACGCGATCAGGTCGTCCGCCGTGAGCACCGCGGCCGGCCGCCGCACCACGTACGCCTTCCCCACCTCACCGAGCCGCGGATCCGGGACGCCGATCACCGCGACGTCCGCCACCTGCGGGTGCACGCCGATGAGTTGCTCTATCTCCGCGGGGTAGGCGTTGAATCCGCCGACGATGAACATGTCCTTGATCCGGTCCGTGATCCGGAGGTTGCCGGCCCCGTCCAGGACCCCGACATCACCCGTCCGCAGCCAGCCGTCCGGCGTGACCGCCTTCTTCGTCTCCGCCGGATCCTCGAAGTAACCCTGCATGACGTTGTGTCCGCGGACCAGGATCTCTCCCGGATGGCCCGGCGAGAGCGCCTCGCCGCCGGGGCTCACCACCCGCACCTCCGTGTCCGGGATCGCCCGGCCCGAGGTCGACGCGATGGTCTGCGCCGCGTCTCCCTGGCGGCACATCGTGACGATGCCGCTCGCCTCCGAGAGGCCGTACGCCGTCAGGACCGTGGCGATGTGCAGCTCGGTGCGCAGGCGCTCGACCAGTTGCAGGGGGACCACCGCCGCGCCCGTCACCACCAGGCGCAGGGCCGACAGGTCGTGCTGGTCGCGGGCGGGGTGGTCGAGGAGGGACTGGTGCAGGGTCGGCGGGCCTGGGAGGACCGAGATCCGCTCCGCGGCCACGTTCGCCAGGACCGTGTCCACGTTGAAGACCGGCTGCGGGATCATCGTCGCACCGCGCATCAGGCAGGCGATGATCCCCGCCTTGTAGCCGAAGGTGTGGAAGAAGGGATTGACGATCAGATAGCGGTCGCCTTCGCGCAGGCCCGCGAGTTCACTCCATACGTCGTAGCAGCGCAAGGTCTGGGCGTGGGTGATGACCGCGCCCTTGGGGCGGCCCGTCGTGCCCGAGGTGTAGATGATGTCCGAGGGCGCCTCCGTCCCGACACCGTCCGCGCGCGCCCGTACGTCCTGCCCGCTCACCCCGTCGCCGCCGGCCAGGAAGTCCTTCCAGGTGCGGAAGTCCTCCGGGGCGTCGTCGGAGAGGACCACCACCTGCTCCAGGTGCGGAAGGCCGGGCAGCGGCCCCTCCCCCTTGCCCTCCACGGCCGCGCGGCGCAGCGACGCGACGTACGACGTGCCGAGGAAGGTGCCCGTCACGAAGAGCAGCTTCGCGCGGCTGCGTTGCAGTACGTAGGACGCCTCCGCTCCCTTGAAGCGGGTGTTGAGGGGGACGAGGACCGCGCCCGCGGTCACCGCGCCGAGCGCCGAGACGATCCAGTCGAGGGTGTTGGGGGCCCAGACAGCCACCCTGTCACCGGAGTTGACCCCATTGGCCATGCACGCGGCGGCGGCCCGCTCGACGCGCCGGCCGAGCTCCTCGTACGAGATCCGGGTGCGGCCGTCGACGACCGCCTCCCGCTCCCCGTACCGCTCGGCCGCCGCCCGGACCAGTCCCGGGATGCTGCCCCACTCCAGGTCGCCGCGCATCGCAAGCCCCTCCGCCGCAGTAGCTGACTATCCGTCAGATTAGCTGTAACCTGACGCGCTGTCAGCAGTCGGGACGACGTATGGCGAAGCCCTGGGGCCTCGCCACTCGCGGAGGTGCCGTTGCCCATGGCTTCACTCAAAGACGCTACAGCGATAGTCGGGATCGGGCAGACCGCGTTCGCCAAACAACTGCCCGAGGACGAGAAGACGTTGGCCTGCCGGGCGATCGTCGCCGCGCTCGACGACGCGGGGATCGCGCCGTCCGAGGTCGACGCGTTCGCCTCGTACACGATGGAGGAGACGGACGAGGTCGAGGTCGCCAAGTCGATCGGCGCGGGCGACGTGACCTTCTTCAGCAAGGTGGGCTACGGGGGCGGCGGTTCCTGCGCGACCATCGCGCACCTCGCGGCCGCCGTGGCCACCGGGCAGGCGAACGTCGGCATCGCCTGGCGCTCCCGCAAACGCGGCAGCGGCCCGCGCCCGTGGAAGAACACGGCGGTCCAGCTCCCCACCCCCGGCCAGTGGACGCGCCCCTTCGGCCTCCTCCGCCCTGCGGACGAGATCGGCATGCTGGCGCGCCGCTACATGCACGAGTACGGGGCGACCCGCGACCACCTGTTCAACGTGGCCCTCGCGTGCAGGAACCGGGCGAACCAGAACCCGGCCGCGATGATGTACGAACGGCCGCTGACCCGCGAGATGTACATGTCGTCGCGCTGGATCAGCGAGCCGCTCTGCCTCTTCGACAACTGCCTTGAGACCGACGGCGCGTTGGCGTGCGTCATCGTCTCGGCCGAACGGGCGCGGGACTGCCGCCAGAAGCCGGTGTACGTCCACTCCGTCGCCCAGGGTCTGCCCGCGCAGCACCACGGGATGGTCAACTACTGGAACGACGACCCGCTGACGGGCCCGGCCTGGACGGCGGCCCGCCACCTCTGGAAGCAGGCGGACTTCGCCCCGGAGGACGTGGACGTGGCTCAGATCTACGACGCGTTCACCCCCTTGATCCCGCTGTCCCTGGAGGGATACGGCTTCTGCGGCCGGGGCGAGGGCGGCGCGTTCACGGAGGGCGGCGCACTGGAGAGCGGGGGCCGCCTGCCGATCAACACCGGGGGCGGCGGCCTCAGCGAGGCGTACGTCCACGGCTTCAACCTCATCAACGAGGGCGTGAAGCAACTGCGGGGCACGAGCACGGCCCAAGTACCCAACGCGGCCACATGTTTGGTGACGGCGGGCGAGGGAGTGCCGACGTCAGCGGTACTCCTGCGGGCCCCGTAGGGGCGCGGGGAACTGCGCGAGCAACCACCACGCACTCGCACCCGAAAGAGGCCGAGCACATGGCAGACGCGACAACAAAGACAGAGCCCCTGCTGTCCCCCACCATCGACACAGACGGCGCCCCCTTCTGGGAGTACGCGGCCCAGGGCGAACTAAGGATCCAGGCCTGCGCCAACCCCAGCTGTGGGGAGCTCCGGTGGCCGCCCAGGCCCTGCTGCCCCCACTGCCAGTCCTTCGACAGCGAGTGGCGCCGCATGAGTGGCAGGGGCCGCATCTGGTCCTACGTAAGACCGCACCCACCCCTGCTCCCCGCGTACGCCGCAAACGCTCCGTACAACGCGATCATCGTCGAACTGGCCGACGCCCCCCGCATCCGCCTGGTCGGCAACCTCGTCGCCGCCCCCGACGCGCCCCTGAACTCCGTCGACCCCGACCGCCTCCGCATCGGCGCGAAGGTGCAGGTCGCGTTCACCGAGGTGGACGGGATCGCGATGCCCCGCTGGCTCCTGGAGCGGCCGTGAGCCTGCGCACGGCGTTCGACAAGGAGACGGGCGTGGCGGTCGTGACCCTCGACCGCCCGGCCCGCCACAACGCGATCGACCCCGACACGGCCGCCCAACTCACCACGACATGGCGGGAGTTCCGCTTCGACGACACCGTGCGGGCGATCGTCCTCACCGGCGCCGGGGAGAAGGCGTTCTGCACCGGCATCGACCGTGACACGGACGTGCCGCAGCCCGGCTCCCCCTACTCGATGGACGATCCGCTCCTGTCCATCGGCCCCAAGGCCAACGATCTGTGGAAGCCGGTCATCGCCGCCGTCAACGGCATGGCGTGCGGGGGCGCCTTCTATCTCCTGGGCGAGGCGGAGTTCGTGATCGCCGCCGAGCACGCCACGTTCTTCGACCCGCACACCACGTACGGCATGGTCAGCGCGTACGAGGCGATCCTCATGGCGCAGCGGATGCCGTTCGGCGAGGTCGCCAGGATGTCGCTGATGGGGACGACCGAGAGGGTCTCCGCGCAGAGGGCGTACGAGACGGGACTGGTCTCCGAACTGGCGCCCTCGGACGAGCTGTTGGCGGCGGCGACCAGATCGGCGGCGGTCATCGCGTCCTTTCCGACCGAGCCGGTCCAGGGCACGGTACGCGCACTGTGGTCGGCGAAGGAGGCAACCCGCGCCCAGGCCCTGTCCCAGGCCCCGCACCTCATCGCCCTGGGCAACCTGCCACCGGAACGCCAGGCGGGACTGTTCACGGGGCGGGGGCGCGAAACCGGCTTCCGGACCAGGTAGGGGCTTGTCCGTCCACCTGGCAGGGTTCATGCACTCGGCGTAACGTCACGAGTGGACGGCCGCCGTCCGGAGCCCCTTCCAAAGCTGGTGCGACGGCCGTCACGAGGCGCGGGCCGGAGGCCCCCCGTCTCCCACCTATGACCGGGCGGTCCCGGTCCCCCGCTCCGCGTCCAGCGCGTACACACACCGGTCCTTGCTGCACGCGTACACCACGCCGTCCCGCACCACAGGCGCCCCGGTGATCTCGCCGCCCGTGGCCAGCTTCCAGCGCAGGCGGCCGTCGTCCGCCTTCAGCGTGTACAGCAGGTGGTCCGTCGACCCGAAGTGGATCCGCCGGTCGGCCACGACGGGCGTGCCGACGACCTCGCCGCCGGCCTGGAAGCGCCACTTCGGCGTCCCCGTGACCGCGTCAAGCGTGTAGAGCCCCTTGCCGCTGCCCACGTGCACATGGCCGTCGGCGACGAGCACGGGCTCGATCGACGCCCGGGACTCCGTGGCGATGCGCCAGCGGTCGCGGCCGTCCGTGGCGTCGAGGGCGTACACCGTGCCCAGGTAGTCCGCGAGGTAGACCCCGCCGCCGGTGACCGCGGGTCCCGGCGCGAACGTGGGCGGACACAGGAACGCGGCGGGCGCCTCGAAGTGCCACCGGACGTGACCGGCCGCGACGTCGATCGCGAGGACGCGTGACCCCGCGGACACGTACACGTACCCGTCCTGCGCGGGCGCGAGCCGCACCGGGACGCCGCCGCAGGAGGCCGCGTCGCCGATGGGGTACGACCACCGCTCGTCGCCCGTGCGGGCCTCCAGGGCACGCAGGCGCGCGTCCTTCCAGACGTAGACCGTGCCGTCGTGGACGACAGGTCCCGCCTCGGGGGTCTCGAAGTCGGTCTGGGCCCCGGTGATCTCCCAGAGCTTCTCGCCGTTCGCGGCCTCCCAGGCCTGTACGCCGCCGCCGCGCGTCCCGGTGACGACGGTGCCGCGGTCGGCCTGGAGCGAGTACACCCAGGCGTCGGTCGACAGGCGCCACAGGTCGTTGCCGTCGGCGCCGTCCAGGGCGTACAGCGTGGGGCCGTCGGATGCGTGGATACGTCCGTCGGCGACCGCCATGGACCAGGCCACGTCCCGCGTCTTGAAGCTGCGGCGGCCCGTCCCGACGTCCAGGGCGTGGACCTCGAAGGACGTGACGTACACGAGGTTCCCCGCGACGGCGGGCGTCCCCCATACGTCGTTCGACATCCGGAACCGCCACGGCCGCCACGAGGCCCCGGCATCCGGCGCGACGGTGGGCGCGGGCACCACGGGGTCGACGCCGTTCGCCGCGGCCTTGGACCGCGACCACGAGGCGGCGAGGCCGCCGTCGGCGGGCGGCAGGCTTACGGCGGCGGCGCGCGCGTCGGCCACCCGCGGGCCCGGACCGATCGGCACCTTCGCCCCGGCGAGGTGCACGGGACCGGCGTCCGGCACGCCCCCGAAGGGCGGCGGCTGCGTCGGCGGCACCGGCGGTGCGTGCTGCGGGGGCGGCGGTGCGACGGCGGGGGCGCCGCCACGGCCGCCGCTGCGCCCGGAGGAGGCGAGCGCGACCCGCGCGGGCGGACGGCCGCCACGGCGGGCCTCGATCAGCGCGACGGCCCGCTCCGGCAGCCACGCGGACGCCGTGCCGCTGTCGCCGTCCTCGCTCTCGGAGGCGAAGAGGTGCGGGGCGAGCTGGGCCTGGAGGTCGGCGGGGCTCGGCCGCAGGACCGCCTCCATCTGCATGCACGTCTCGATGAGCGGGCGCAGCTCGTCCGGGAGTCCCTCCAGGTCAGGGCCTTCCCGGAGCAGCATGAAGACGGTCTCCACGGGGTTGGCCCCGTGGAAGGGCGCGTGCCCGGTGGCGGCGAAGACGAGCATCGAGCCGAGCGAGAAGACGTCGCTCGCGCCGGTCACGCTGCGTGAGTCCTTCGCCTGCTCGGGCGACATGTACGCGGGGGTGCCCACGGCGACGTTCGTCATGGTCAGCCGGGTGTTGGAGACGCCGGACGCGATGCCGAAGTCGATCACGCGCGGCCCGTCCTCCACCACGAGGACGTTCGACGGCTTGAGGTCACGGTGGACGAGGCCCGCGCCGTGGATGGACTCCAGGGCCTCGGCGACGCCCGCGGCGAGCCAGCGCACGGCCTGCGTGGGCAGCGGCCCGTGTTCATTCACTATTTCTTCGAGCGAGGGAGCGGGCACGTACGCGGTGGCCAGCCACGGCACGGCCGCGCGCGGGTCGGCGTCCACGACGGCGGCCGTGTAGAAACCGGACACGGCCCGTGCCGCCTCGACCTCACGCGTGAAGCGGACGCGGAACAGCTGGTCCTCGGCGAGCTCGGTCCGCACCGTCTTGATCGCCACGCGCCGACCTGACGCGGAGCGCGCGAGGTAGACAAGGCCCATGCCACCGGCTCCGAGCCGGCCGAGCACCTCGAACGGGCCGATCCGCCTCGGATCGTGCTGCGTCAGCTGATCCACCACTTGCCCTGCCACCTCCCCGTACGCGGGCGCCGTATGAGCGGCCCCGTGCAGCGTCTCACCACCGAGCCGCTCCGGCGGCACGCACCCTGATTCTTCCTGTCCGGGGCGGCGGTTGCGAACCCGGGGCGGGATCGGGGTGTTGTGGGACAAAGAAGACGCAAGAAGAGGGAGATATGTGAGCGAAATTTGATTCGAACACGTGAACCATTTGAATGCGGCCTTTCACCGGCGCACGGAATGGAGAGGCATACGCCCCTCAATACGGCCCTCAACCCCATTTGCACTCGGCCGAATCGCGCTCCGATCACCCCTCGGTAAGCTGACGGCATGACAGGACAGGTACGTACCGTCGACGGCCGCGTGGCCGGTCGGCGCGGTCAGGCGACGCGTCAGAAGCTGCTCGACTGCCTCAGCGAGATGCTCAGCTCCTCGCCCTACCGGGACGTCAAAGTCATCGACGTCGCCCGGAAGGCGGGGACTTCACCCGCGACCTTCTATCAGTACTTCCCGGACGTCGAGGGCGCCGTCCTGGAGATCGCCGAGCAAATGGCGGCGGAGGGCGCTGAGTTGACCCAGCTCCTCGACGGCCGCTCATGGGTCGGCAAGGCGGGGTGGCAGACCGCACAGGAGCTGGTCGACGGCTTCCTCGACTTCTGGCGGAAGAACGACGCGATCCTCCGGGTCGTCGATCTGGGCGCCGCCGAAGGTGACAAGCGCTTCTACAAACTCCGCATGAAGATCCTGAACTCGGTCAACAACTCCCTTACGGACACGGTCAAGGAGCTCCAGGCCAAGGGCAAGGTCGACAAGGACGTCAACCCCGCGGCGATGGCCGGCTCCCTCGTGGCGATGCTCGCCGCGGTCGCCTCGCACCAGCGTGGCTTCCAGTCGTGGGGCGTCAAGCAGACCGAACTGAAGCCGAACCTCGCACTGTTGGTGCATCTGGGCGTAACAGGCAAGAAGCCGACGAAGTAGGGCATCCCATACGTCTTCTCTTCTGACGCTTCCCAAGTCCTGTCACCGCAGCGGCGGATCACGATGTTCCAGTGATCCGCCGCTGTGTTCGCCTCCCTCGGAGTCCGCCTCCCCGTACGGCTACTCCGTGCGCCGCTCCAGGCGGAACAGGCGGATCTCCCGCTCTATGCGGGACTGATACGTCGCGTACGGCGGCCAGAACTTCAGCACCGCATCCCATGCCGCGGCCCGCTCCTCCCCCGCCAACAGCCGTGCCCTGACCGGAATGTCCGCGCCCTGCCAGTTGACGTCGGCATCCGGATGGGCGATGAGGTTGCCGGTCCAGACGGGGTGTCCCGGGCGCCCGAAGTTGGAGCCGATGAGGATCCAACTCCCCTTTTCCTCCGGCATACAGGCCAGGGGAGTGCGCCGCGGAAGCCCGCTCTTGGCGCCGCGCACCGTCAGGATCACCCCCGGCAGCATCTTCGCGCTGAGCAGCACCTTGCCGCGCGTGAGGCGGTGCACCGTGCGGTCCATCGCGGGGATGAAGTGCGGGGCGATCTTCGCGAAGGTCCGGGTGGACGACATCTTCTGCATCAGACGGACACCGGGCGGCATCAGACGGCCGCCTTCGGCTGCGCTGCGGGCTCCGGTGTCTTCGCCTGCGCTTCGGACGTCGGCGCCTTCGGCCGCGCCGCGGGCTCCGGTGCCGTCACCGTGGTGAACAGCTCGGCCCGTTCCGCCGCGCGCGCCCGCAGCCGGTGCACGGGCCCGAAGAGCAGCTCGTCGCTGGACGCCCGCTTGAAGTACAGATGCGCCTCGTGCTCCCAGGTGAACCCGATGCCGCCGTGCAGCTGCACGGCCTCCGACGCGGCGGTCCGCAGCGCGTCGAGCGACTGCGCGAGCGCGAGGCCTCCCGCCTGCTCCGAGCCGGTCCCCGCGGCCCACGCCGCGTAGTACGCCGCCGACCGCGCGGCCTGCACCTGCACGTACACATCCGCGAGCCGGTGTTTGACGGCCTGGAAGGACCCGATCGCCCGCCCGAACTGCTCGCGCTGCTTGACGTATTCGACGGTCCGCTCCAGCGCCCGGTCCGCCGCGCCCACCGCTTCCGCGGCGAGCACGGTGGCGGCGCCGTCACCGGCCGCGGCCAGCGCGCCCGGCACATCGGCGTCATCGGCGTCGCCGAGCAACTCTGCTTCCACGTCGCGCAGTTCGACGCGGGCCTGCGGCCTGGTCTCGTCGAGGGAGGTCTGCCGGGTCCTCACGAGCCCCGCGGCGCCCTCGCGCACGAGATAGAGGAGCGTACGGGAACGGGCGAAGCCCCCCGTGTGCGCGGCGACGACGAGCAGCCCCGCGCTGTGCCCGTCGAGGACCTGCTCGGCCTGGCCATAAAGCCGCCAGACGCCGTCCGAGAGCTTGGCCTGCACGCCGCCCGCACGGCCGCCGCCCGACCAGTCGCCGAGGTTGTCCCCGACGAGGCCGAGCGCGGTGGCGAGTCCGGTGCCGGGCACGGCGAGCGCGGCGGTCAGGCCGCCCGCCGCGATGCGGGGCAGCAGCTCCGACCGCTGCTCGTCGGTGCCGAGGCGCTCAAGGAGCGGGACGACAAGGGCCGCGGTGGCGAAGAGAGGCGAGGGGGCGAGGGCCCGGCCGAGCTCCTCGCTGCTGAGGGCGAGCTCCGCCGGGCCGCACCCCACGCCCCCGTACGTCTCGGGGATGGCGATGCCGGGCAGACCGAGCTGTTCGGCGAGGGCGGACCAGAGGGCCGCGTCATATCCGGCGGGGGTGCGGACCGCGGCCTTCACCTCGCCTTGACCGCAGCGTTTGGTGACGAGCTCACGAAGGGTGCGGCGGATTTCTTCCTGCTCCGCGGTGAAGGCGGCGTCCATCGGCGGGCTCCTCCCCCGGGTCGCGGCCGTGCCCCTCGGCGCCGTGCACGAGGGCGAGCCGTCCCGGATCTGACGGGCCGTCATGCTAAGACGGCGCCCGCCAGATGCACAGGGCCGCGACGCCACGTAACCCCTCCCTTGACCCCTCCCTTGGTCAACCAAATCTGATGTACCGTCAGATTCATGCCAACTCCCCTCCCTCCACGCCCTGGTGAGACGTCGGCCCCTGGTGAGACGTCGGCCGGTGCGGGCTCGGCGGCGACCCGCCCGCGCAAGGTGGCCGTCGTCGGCATATCCCTCTCCGACTGCGGCCGCGTCGACGAGGCCACTCCCTACGCCCTGCACGCCCAGGCGGCCCGCCGCGCCCTGGCCGACTCGGGCCTCGGCCGCGGGGTCATCGACGGCGTCGCGTCCGCGGGCCTGGGCACCCTCGCCCCGGTCGAGGTCGCCGAGTACCTCGGCCTGAAGCCGCGCTGGGTCGACTCCACCTCCGTCGGCGGCTCCACCTGGGAGGTCATGGCTGCCCACGCGGCGGACGCGATCGCCGCGGGGCGCGCCAACGCCGTACTGCTCGTGTACGGATCGACGGCCAGGGCGGACATCAAGGCGAGGCGGCGCACGTCGAACCTGTCGTTCGGCGCACGCGGACCCCTCCAGTTCGAGGTCCCCTACGGCCACTCCCTGATCTCCAAGTACGCGATGGCCGCGCGCCGCCACATGTACGAGTACGGCACGACCCTCGAACAGCTCGCCTCGGTCGCGGTCCAGGCACGGGCGAACGCCGCGACCAACCCGGACGCGATGTACCGCGACCCGATCACGGTCGACGAGGTCCTGGCAGGCCCGATGATCGCGGACCCGTTCACCAAGCTGCACTGCTGCATACGTTCCGACGGCGGATGCGCGGTGCTCCTCGCGGCGGAGGAGTACGTCGCCGACTGCGCCTCGACGCCGGTCTGGGTGCTCGGCACCGGTGAGCACGTCTCGCACACGACCATGTCGGAGTGGGAGGACTTCACGGTCTCCCCGGCGGCGGTGAGCGGACGCCTGGCGTTCGAGCGGGCGGGAGTGCGCCCCGAGGACGTCGACGTGGCGGAGATCTACGACGCCTTCACCTATATGACCCTGGTGACCCTTGAGGACCTGGGGTTCTGCGCGAAGGGCGAGGGCGGCGCGTTCGTGGAGAAGGGCCGCCTGCTGCGGGACGGCGAACTGCCGACGAACACGGACGGCGGCGGTCTCTCCGCCCAACACCCGGGAATGCGCGGCCTGTTCCTGCTGGTGGAGGCAGTACGACAGCTGCGCGGCGAGGCAGGCGAAGGCCGCCAGGTGCACAAGGCGGGAGGGAGGCTCCCGGAGGTGGCGGTGGCGTCGGGTACGGGCGGCTGGTTCTGCTCGTCGGGGACGGTGGTGCTCGGCCGGGGGTAGCGCGGCCGCCCCTGCTGCCCGCCGGGCTCGCGGCCGCTCCCGTAGATTCGCCGGATGGACGACTCCGACACCAGGCCCGACGACACCGCCCACGGCCGCGCCCTCCTGCGCGCCCTCCGCGTCTGGGACACCGAACTGCCCGCCTTCGACCCGTCGACCGCCCCCGCCGACCCGCTCCCCCTGTTCTGGCAGTGGTTCGTGGACGTGGCCGCAGCGGGCCAGGTGGAGCCGCACACGATGACCCTGGCCACGGCGGACGAGTCGGGCCGCCCCGACGTACGGACGCTGATGCTGCACGACGCGGACGCAGCGGGCTGGCACTTCGGCTCGCACGCGGGCAGCGCGAAGGGCCGCCAGCTCGCGGCCCGCCCCGAGGCCGCGCTCGGCTTCTACTGGCCCGTACAGGGCCGCCAGGTCCGGGTGCGGGGCCGGGTCACGACGGCGAGCGCCATCGAGAGCCGCGAGGACCTCGCACGCCGTTCGCCCGGAGCGCTGGCGTCGGCACTGGTGGGCAGGCAGAGCGAAGTGCTGCCGTCGTACGGGGATCTGGTGGCCGCGAGCCAGGCCGCCTGGGAGCACGCGCAGGCGGAACCGGACGCCCCGGCGCCGAGCTGGACCCTGTACGTGCTCGAACCGGCGGAGGTCGAGTTCTTCCAGGGCGAGGCGCGACGCCGGCACGTGCGGCTGCGGTACCGGCGGGAGACGGACGGAAGCTGGGCCAAGGAGCTGCTGTGGCCGTGAGGGCCGGAGCGTGACGATGAAGAAGGTCAGCGCGTGAAGCTGTACTGCGTGAAGTCCCGCACCGGGCGGAAGCCGAGCCGCTGATAGAGCTCGTTGCTCGTGGGATTGCCGACATCGGTGAAGAGCAGCACCTCGTCCGCACCCGCCGCGAGCGCGGCGCGGCTCACCGCGACGGTGACCGCGCCCGCGTAGCCGCGCCCGCGCAGGCCTGCGGGGGTGAAGACGGGGGCGACCCGGACCTGGCCCGCGACCTTGCGGGTGTTGCCCGCCATGGCGACGGGGGTGCCGTCGGGGCTCTCCCAGAGGGTGACACCTCCGTAGGCGATGCGGGCGTCGGCCCACTCGCCCGCGTCCATCGCGCCTTTCTCCCCGATGGCCTCGTGGAACTCCCCGTGCCAGCGCGCGAGCAGCGCCCGGTCGGCGCCGGTGGCCACGCGCGCACTGCCTGCCGGTGAGGGCTCGGGCGGGGTGAGGGTGCCGAGCCGGTACAGCCGCTGGGGGAAGCTGACGGCGGCCCTGACGTGCGTCCGCCGCTGCCAGGCGGCCGAAAACGTGGCGGCGGTGGCGCTCTCGGCGCCGACCCCGGGCAGTGCGAGGCCCGCGTCGGCGAGCACTCCGGCGAGTTCCTCTGCGGCATCGTCGGCGAGCGGGCTCAGCGCGAGGAGGTGCGGCGGGGTCCACAGAAAGGCACCGCTCACGCCTCCGCCACCGCTCGCCCCGCCTATGCCCTCGCCATCGCTCGCCCCACCCACGCCATTGCCACCGGTGCGGATCCCGAAGAGGGGATCTTCCGCCCCGTACACATGGAGCCCGCGCGTACGCAGCATGTCGGTGACGCTGAGCAGCGCGGTGTGCAGGGCGGGCACCGAGTGCAGGAAGGTCGCCGCGCGGGAGTGGAACTCGTCGAGGTCGGAGGTCAACTGCCAGCCGGGACGCGGAGAGGAGGCCATGGGCCATGATCCCGCGTGCGGCACCTCAGCAGAAGCGGATTACGGCGCACTCCGGAACACCGGCACCGTCACACCCGCGCCCTCCCGCTCCCCCACCTCACGGAACGCGACCTCCAGCGCCATCCCGATCCGCAGCTCGCCCTCCTCGCAGTCGACGATCTCCGTCATCATGCGCGGGCCTTCGGCGAGGTCGACGACAGCGGCGACGTAAGGGACGCGGGAGCCGAACGGCGGCAGGTCGTTCCGGTGCACCACGGACCAGGTGTAGAGCGTGGCGTGGCCGCTCGCCCGCTCCCAGCCGCCCTCCTCGCTCCAGCAGTGCGGGCAGAACTCGCGCGGGTAGTGGTGCGCCTTGCCGCAGCCGCCGCAGCGGCGGATCAGGAGGTGCCCCTCGGCCGCCGCGTCCCAGTAGGGGCGGGTGAAGGCGTCGGGCTCGGGGAGGTCGTAGCGCGGGCTCGCGGGGCTCGTAGTGCTCACAGGAACAGTCCCATCGCGTCTCCGGACAACAACTTCTGACGGTACGTCAGTTCAGCGCATGCCCGGCACGTGCGCAAGAGACGTACGCAAGAGGCCGTACGCCGCGTGGGCCCCGCGACGTGGCGCGAAGCCCACGGACGGAGGGCCCGCCGCGTACACCCGTGATCAATTCGCAACCGGTTTGGGGCTTGACCGTCCCCCATCAAGTGACCACGTGATTACTCTCAGGTTCATGGCCGACACCACTCCCCCACAAACGCCACACCAGGACCGCCCCGTGTACGTCGTCGGCGGCGGACCCGGCGGGCTCTCCGTGGCGGCCGCTCTGCGTGCGCGCGGCGTCCGCGCGGTCGTCCTCGAGAAGTCCGACCGGGTCGGCGCCTCCTGGCGCACGCACTACGACCGCCTGCGCCTGCACACGACGCGCCGCCTCTCCGCACTGCCGGGGCTCGCGATACCGCGCGCCTTCGGACGGTGGGTGTCACGTGACAACGTCCTGCGCTACCTGGAGAAGTACGCCGAGTTCCACGAACTGGAGATCGTCACCGGAGTCGAGGTCTCCCGCCTGGAGCGGTCTGCCGACGGCACCGGCTGGCTGCTGCACGCCAGCGGCGGCCGGGAGTTGACCGGCAGCGCGGTCGTGATCGCCACCGGCCACAATCACACGCCCCGCCTGCCGGACTGGCCCGGCCGCGACACGTACACGGGCGAGCTCCTGCACGCGAGCTCCTATCGCGACCCGCGCCCCTACGAGGGCAAGGACGTCCTGGTCGTGGGCGTCGGCAACACCGGCGCCGAGATCGCCGTCGACCTCGTCGAGGGCGGCGCCGCGCGTGTCCGCCTCGCGGTGCGCACCGCGCCGCACATCGTCCGCCGCTCCACGGCGGGGTGGCCCGCGCAGCGCACGGGCATCCTCTGCCGCAGGCTGCCCGTCGCGCTGGTGGACCGGCTCGCGGGCCCGATCGCCAGGATCAGCGTCCCCGACCTGTCCGCGCGAGGGCTGCCCCGCCCCGCCACCGGCCTGTACTCCCGGGTCAGGGAAGGGGCGATCCCGGTGCAGGACGTGGGACTGATCGACGCGGTACGCAAGGGCAAGGTCGAACCGGTCGCGGCCGTCGAGTCCTTCGAGGACGGCAAGGTCGTCCTGGCCGACGGCACGCCGATCGCCCCCGACGCCGTCATCGCGGCCACGGGCTACCGCCGCGCCCTGGAGCCGCTCGTCGGCGACCTCGGCGTACTCGACGCGAAGGGCGCCCCCGTCGTCCGCGGCGCCCGCACCTCGAAGTCGGCCCCCGGCCTCTACTTCACCGGCTTCACGAACCCCATCAGCGGAATGCTGCGCGAGATGGCGCGGGACGCGGAGAAGATCGCGAAGGCGGTGGCGAGGACGCTGGGCACGGGCCACTGACAAGGCCGAGCGAAGTCCGCTGCGGCCAGGAGGGCGCCCCGAAGGGGCGCAGAAAACTGCGCGACCAGCCACGATGGCGCCGCAGACACCCCACGACCTTCGCAGGACGCCCCGTTGGCCGGTACTGCCCCCTTCCGGAATCCCGCCCCCCGGAAGGGGGAATAGCGCCCCACGGCACCTGGGTACTGCTAAAGGGTCGCCCCACTCTTTGCGTGCAGCACTGTTCCTGACACAGCGTCAGTTAAGTAATCTGACTATGCGTCAGTTGCATTCCTTCACCCAGGAGCGGGCGGACCGATGCTTGGATCGACATACGGCACCTTCACCACCGACCCCCGCCGCGCGCGTGTTGTGGCCTGCGGCGAAGCCCCGGCACCCGCCGTCCACGGACGGGCCGCCACCGCGGACGACCTGGACGTGAGCGGTCGCCCCCTGCACGCCGAAGTACCGGATCTGGACCGGTTCTTCCGCCCCGAGTCCGTCGCCGTCATCGGCGCGTCGGACGCCGAAGGGCGGCCGAACACCGGCATCACGCGGCAGCTCATGGACTGGGCCGAGCGAGGCGGCGCCCGGCTGCATCCCGTGCACCCCACCCGGCAGTCCGTCTTCGGCACACCCTGCTTCCCCTCCGTCGCGGACCTGCCGGAACAGGTCGATCTGGCCGTACTCCTCGTCAGTGACCCCCTTCCCGTGATCGAGGAACTCGCCGAGTCCAAGGTGAAGTTCGCCGTCGCGTTCGCCTCCGGCTTCGCCGAGACCGGCGAGGAGGGCGCGGCCGCCCAGGCCCGCCTCGCCGCCGCCGTGGAGCGCTCGGGGCTGCGGTTGCTCGGGCCCAACACCAACCTCAACGCCTTCGAGAAGTTCCGCGACGACCTCGAAGGACCGGCGATCGCCCTGATCACCCAGTCCGGCCACCAGGGCCGCCCCGTCTTCACGATGCAGGAGATCGGCGTACGCCTCTCGCACTGGGCGCCCACCGGCAACGAAGCCGACCTGGAGACCTCCGACTTCATCTCCTACTTCGCCGAGCGCCCCGAGGTCGGCGCCATCGCCTGCTACGTCGAGGGCCTCAAGGACGGCCGCTCCTTCCTGCTCGCCGCCGACCGCGCCGCCCAGCGCGGCGTGCCCGTCGTCGCGGTCAAGGTCGGCCGCACCGAGACCGGCGCCCGCATGGCCGCCTCACATACCGGCAAGCTCACCGGCGCCGACACGGTCGTCGACGCGGCGATGCGGCAGTACGGCGTGATCCGCGTGGACGGGCTCGACGAACTCCAGGACACGTCCGCCCTGTTGGCACGCGCGAGGCCTCCGCGGGCCGAGGGCGTCGTCGTCTATTCGATCTCGGGCGGCACGGGCGCGCACTTCTCGGACCTGGCGACCGAGGCGGGGCTGCCGCTGCCCGCCCTCTCGGACGCCAAGCAGGCTCAGCTGCACCAGTGGATACCGGACTACCTGAACGTCGCCAACCCCGTCGACAACGGCGGTCACCCGGTGGGCGACTGGCGCGGCCGCAAGATCATCGACGCGATCCTGGACGACCCGGAGGTGGGGGTGCTGATCTGTCCGATCACCGGCCCCTTCCCGCCGATGAGCGACAAGCTGGCGCAGGACCTGGTGGACGCGGCGGAGCAGACGGACAAGCTGATCTGCGTGGTGTGGGGCTCGCCCGTGGGCACCGAGGAGGCCTACCGCACGACGCTGCTCGGCTCCTCGCGCGTCGCCACCTTCCGCACCTTCGCCAACTGCATCACGGCGGTGCGCGCCTATCTGGACCACCACCGGTTCACGACCCGCTACCGCTCCCCCTTCGCCGACGCGCCCCGCACGGCCTCGCCCTCCTTCCGCAAGGCCCAGGCCCTGATGCGGTCCGGTCAGCAGCTGAGCGAGCACGCGGCGAAGCAACTGCTGCGCGCGTACGGGATTCGCGTACCGCGCGAGCAGTTGGTGACCAGTGCGGCGGCTGCCGTGCGGGCGGCGGGGCTCGTCGGCTACCCGGTGGTGATGAAGGCGTCCGGGGCGCACCTTGCCCACAAGAGTGAACTGGGCCTGGTGAAGATCGGCCTGACCTCGGCCAGCCAGGTCCGCGACGCCTATCGGGAGCTGACCGACATCGCACGCTACGAAGGGATCGCGCTGGACGGCGTACTGGTCTGCCAGATGGTGGAGCGGGGCGTCGAGATGGTCGTCGGCGTCACCCAGGACGAGCTGTTCGGACCGACGGTGACCGTCGGGCTCGGGGGTGTCCTTGTCGAGGTCCTGCGGGACGTGGCCGTGCGGGTGCCGCCCTTCGGGGAGGACCAGGCGTTGACGATGCTCTCTGAGCTGCGCGGAAGGCCGTTGCTTGACGGGGTCCGTGGGGCGCCCCCCGCCGACATCGATGCGCTCGTCGAAGTCGTCTTGCGGGTACAGAGGATGGCCCTTGAGCTTGGCGATGAGCTGGCGGAGCTGGATATCAACCCCCTGATGGTGTTGCCGCGGGGGCAGGGGGCTGTCGCGCTGGACGCCTTGGCCGTCTGCCGGTGAGTTGGTTCTCAGGACGCCGCTTCGCGGCGAATCCTTCCCGCCCACCCACCCGAATACCCCGCAGCGAAATGGAGTCCGTACCCGCATGACACCCTCCCCCGAAGCCGCGACTGATCCCCTCGACTCATTGGTACTCCACGCCACTGACAACGGCGTCTCATGGATCACCCTCAACCGCCCCGAAGCCATGAACGCCGTCACCTGGGACCAGCGCGAACGCGTCATCTCGCTCCTCGCCGCGGCCTCCGCGGACCCCGCCGTCCGCGCCGTCGTCATCACCGCCACCGGCAAGGGCTTCTGCGCGGGCGCCGACCTGCGCGGAGCGCCGAGCACCGCCGAGCGTGTGCCCGGTGACGTGGCCCGCACGATCAGGCTCGGTGCCCAGCGCCTCATCGCCGCCGTCCTGGACTGCGAGAAGCCGGTGATCGCCGCGGTGAACGGGACCGCGGCCGGGATCGGCGCCCATCTCGCGTTCGCCTGCGATCTCGTCATCGCCGCCGAACAGGCCAAGTTCATCGAGGTGTTCGTGCGCCGCGGCCTGGTGCCCGACGGCGGCGGCGCCTATCTGCTGCCCCGTCTCATCGGGCCGCAGCGGGCCAAGGAGCTGATGTTCTTCGGGGATTCCGTCCCGGCGGCGGACGCCGAACGGCTCGGGCTCGTCAACCGCGTCGTAGCCGCCGGCGAGCTGGAGAAGACGGCCCGCGCCTGGGCGGAGCGCCTCGCGGCAGGGCCGACCCGCGCCATCGCCATGACCAAGCAACTGGTCAACGCCGCTCTCGAATCGGACCGCGCGACGGCCTTCGCCGCCGAGGCCGCGGCGCAGGAGATCAACATGACGACGGCCGACGCGAACGAGGGCGTGGCCAGCTTCGTGGAGCGCCGTTCACCTTCGTACGAGGGCCGCTGAGACCCCGCCCGGTCGTCAGAGGCCGAAGAGGGCCGATGCGCCGCGTCCCCGCCCTTCCAATCTGACGACCCGTCAGCTTCAATGGCTGGTGTGATGGGACATGCAGGGATGGCGGCCACCGCCCTCCGATACCTCAGGTCGGTCGGCGAACCGACCACCACAGGCCCGGTCGAAGCCCTGCCGCGCCCGCAGCTGCGGGCCGTCGGCGAGGACGAGCGTGCGCCGCTCGACGCGGGCGAATTCCGGCGGGTCCTTGGGAACTTCGCGACCGGCGTGACCGTGATCACGGCACCGGCGTGCGAAGGCGATCCCGGCCCTGCCGGGTTCGCCTGTCAGTCCTTCTCCTCGCTCTCCCTCGACCCGCCCCTCGTCTCGTTCATGGTCGCGCGTACGTCGACGACGTGGCCGCGCATCGCGCGCGCGGGCGTCTTCTGCGTCAACGTCCTCGGCGCCGAACAGGGCGCGCTCTGCCGCGGCTTCGCGGTGAGCGGCGCCGACAAGTTCGCCGGGGTGGACTTCGACGCCGCGCCCGTCACCGGCTCGCCCCGCCTGGCCGGCGTACCGGCCTGGATCGACTGCACGATCCAGGCGGTGCACACCGGGGGCGACCACTTGATCGTGGTCGGCCGGGTGGACGCCCTCGGCGCCACCGATGACGGCGAACCGCTCCTGTTCCACCGGGGCAAGTTCGGCAGGTTCGCCCCGTGAGTGACACATCCGCTAGCTGAGTACGGTCCGCGGCTCCGGCTCCCCGTCACCGGCCCGCCGGATGACCAGGGCCATCAGCGCGGCCGCCGCGCACAGCGCCCCCGAGGCGATCCACATCACGTCGTACGTCCCGAACTTGTCCCGCGCGAC
This sequence comes from Streptomyces sp. NPDC047525, assembly GCF_040643025.1. Lineage (NCBI taxonomy): Bacteria > Bacillati > Actinomycetota > Actinomycetes > Kitasatosporales > Streptomycetaceae > Streptomyces > Streptomyces sp. NPDC047525. The sequence goes on along the minus strand of NZ_JBEYTL010000007.1, from coordinate 227,776 downwards.
GCCGCCGATGACGGCCACGAGCGCGGCACCCACCTGGTGCGATGCGAGTACCCAGCCGAAGACGATGGCGCTGTCGTCGCCGTACTGCTCGCGGCACAGGGCCAGGGTCGGCGGCACGGTCGCCACCCAGTCGAGGCCGTAGAAGACGATGAAGAAGATCATCGACGGGTGCACGGTCGAAGTGAGCAGCAGCGGCAGGAAGAGCAGCGAGACGCCGCGCAGCGCGTAGTACACGGCGAGCAGCCGCCGCGCGTCGAAGCGGTCCGTGAACCAGCCGGACGCGATCGTGCCCACGATGTCGAAGACGCCGATGACGGCGAGCAGCGACGCGGCCGCCGGGACCGGCATGCCCTCGTCGTGCGCGGCGGGCACGAAGTGCGTCTGGATGAGCCCGTTCGTCGAGGCGCCGCAGATGGCGAAGGTCCCGGCGAGCAGCCAGAACGGTCCGGTGCGGGCCGCCTTGAACAGCACGGTGACCGCGCGCCGCGCGGCCCCCGTCGCGGGCGGCGGCTTCTCCACGAACTCCGTGGCACCGTACGGCTTCAGGCCCACGTCCGCGGGATGGTCGCGCAGCAGCAGCCACACGAACGGGACGACGACGAGCGCCGCGAGGGCGACGGTCACCGCGGCGGGCCGCCACTTGTAGGCCTCCACCATCCAGGCGAGCACCGGCAGGAAGATCAGCTGCCCGGACGCGGAGGCCGCGGTCAGGATGCCGGTGACGAGTCCGCGCCGCGTGGTGAACCACCGGTTGGTGACGGTGGCGGCGAAGGCCAGCGCCATCGACCCCGACCCGAGACCGACGAGCAGCCCCCAGCACAGCAGCAGCTGCCAGGCGGACTCCATCCACACGGTGAGCCCGGACCCGAGCGCGATCACGACGAGAGCGACCGCCACCACCCGCCGGATGCCGAAGCGGTCCATCAGCGCGGCGGCGAACGGCGCGGTGAGCCCGTACAGCGCGAGGTTGATGGAGACCGCGAGGCCGATCGTGCCGCGCGACCAGTCGAACTCCTCGTGCAGCGGATCGATGAGCAGGCCCGGCAGGGACCGGAACGCCGCGGCGCCGATGATCGTCACGAAGGTGACGGCGGCGACGAACCATGCCCGGTGGATACGGCGCCGCTGCCGCGGCACCTCCACGAGGGCCTCGACCGGCTGATTCACGTCTGTCTGGTTCACGACAACAGCATCCGGCCCTTGCCGCGCCCGATCGAGTGGCCCAAAGGACAGCATTAGCTAGAATCGGGCCATGACAGCCCCCGCGACCGGCACCCCGAGGCCCGCCAGGACCACCCCGACCACTCGCCACCGCGTGGTGGTCCTGGCCCTGGACGGCGTCATCCCCTTCGAGCTCGGCATCCCGCAGCGGATCTTCGGCCGCGCGCGTACGGCCGACCACGAGCTCCTCTACGAAGTCGTCACGGCGTCCGTCCGGCCCCCGGGCCCGGTGCGCACCGACGCCGACTTCGCGATCCTCGTGGAGAACGGCCCGGAGTGCCTGGCCGACGCCGACACGGTCGTGGTCCCGGCGTCGTACGAACTGGGTCCGGTCTACGAGGAAGGCCGCCTGACCGCCGACCTCGCGGCGGCCCTGGCCCACATCAAGCCGGGCACACGCCTGATCTCCATCTGCACGGGCGGGTACGTCCTCGCCGCCGCGGGCTATCTCGACGGCCGCACCGCGACGACGCACTGGTCGTCGGCGGAGCACTTCCAGCGTCTTTTCCCGCGGATCACCGTGGACCCGGACGTCCTGTTCATCGACGACGGAGACGTCCTGACGTCGGCGGGCGTGGCGGCGGGCCTCGACCTCTGCCTCCATGTCGTACGCGGCGACCACGGGGCGGCGGTCGCCAACGAGGTCGCCCGCCGTACGGTGGTGCCGCCGCACCGGGACGGCGGCCAGGCGCAGTACATCCAACGCCCTGTCCCGGAGCTGCAGTTGGCCACGACTACCTCGGCGCGTGCGTGGGCGCTCGGTCACCTCCACGAGCCGATCCAGCTCCGCGACATGGCGGATCAGGAATCCATGTCCGTACGCACCTTCACGCGCCGTTTCCGTGAGGAGGCGGGGGTCAGCCCCGGGCAGTGGCTGGCGCAGCAGCGGGTCGAGCGGGCCCGTCACCTTCTGGAGTCCAGCGACCTCTCCGTCGACCAGGTCGCCCGTGACGCGGGCTTCGGCACGGCCCAGTCCATGCGGGCGCACTTGCAGGCGGCCCTGGGCGTGACCCCCACGGCCTACCGCCGAACGTTCCGCGAAGGCGTGCCCGCCGGGCCTGTGCGGTGACCCTCTCCCCCCGCAACCACTCGCCCCCGAACAAGCCTCTCCCACCCACCCGCCCGTAACCCCGCATCCGCCCCCTGCCGAACAGGCCTTTCCCGCCCACCCGCCCGATTGCCCCGCAGCGACCGACGATTGGCTGCAGTCGGGAGCGCGCGTGAGGGGACGTGCCGGTATGTCCGCCCGGAGCACGGTTCGCGGCGCTCCCTCGCCGAAGGAAGTGCACGGCCACCGGACGATAGCGAGGACGGACATACCGGCGCGGCCCCGCACCCACAACAGACCCGCACCGCACCCGCAGCACCGCACCGGCCCACCGCACCCGCCTCAGAACGTCAGCACCCCCCGCGCCACCCGCCCCGCCTCCGCATCCCCCACCGCCTTCGCGAAGTCCTCCACCGGGTACGTCTCCGTCACCAGTTCGTCCAGCAGCAGCCGCCCCTCCCGGTACAGCTCCGCGTACAGCGCGAAGTCCCGCTGCGGCCGCGCCGAACCGTAGCGGCAGCCCAGGATCGACTTGTCCAGGAACAGGGACGAGACCAGGAACGACGCCTCGGCCGTGGCCGGCGGCACGCCGAGCAGCACCGCCTGGCCATGCCGGTCAAGGAGGTCGATCGCCTGGCGGATCAGCTCGACCCGCCCCACGCACTCGAACACATGGTCAGCCCCCGTCGGCAGAAGCTCCCGCACGCCCTCCGCCTGCGCCGACAAGAAGAAGTGCGTGGCCCCGAACTGCCGCGCCACGCCCTCCTTCTCGGGGTTCGCGTCCACGGCCACGATCCGCGTCGCCCCGCCGATCCTCGCCCCCTGCAGCACGTTGAGGCCGATCCCCCCGGTCCCGATCACCACCACGCTGTCCCCGCGGTCCACCTTCGCGCGGTTCAAGGCGGCACCGACCCCCGTCACCACCCCGCATCCGATCAACGCCGCCGACGTCAGCGGAATGTCCTCCGGGATCTTCACGGCCTGCACGGCCTTCACCACCGTGCGTTCCGCGAACGCGGAGTTCGCCGCGAACTGGTGGATCGGCTTCCCGCCCCGCGAGAACGGCTGCTCCGGCATCCCGATCGCGCGCCGGCACATCGTCGGCCGCCCCCGGTTGCACTCACCGCAGGTCCCGCAGCTGGCGATGGTCGAAAGGGCCACGTGATCCCCGACCCCCACATGCGTCACCCCCGCACCGACGGCCTCCACCACCCCCGCCCCTTCATGCCCGAGCACCACCGGCGAAGGGAAGGGAATGGTCCCGTCGATCACCGAGAGGTCGCTGTGGCACAGCCCCGCGGCCTTGATCCCGACCAGCACCTCCCCCGGTCCCGGATCCCGTATCTCAAGGTCGTCGACGACCTCGACCCTGCTCCCCTCGGCCCTGCTCCTGTCGAAAACGACACCCCTCATCGCGCCTCCCTCGGCAGGCCGAGCACACGCTCGGCGATGATGTTCCGCTGAATCTCGTCCGAGCCGCCGTAGATGGTGTCGGCCCGCGTGAAGAGGAAGAGCCGCTGCAGGGCGTCCAGTTCGTACGGAGCGCTCTCGCTCCAGTCCCCGGGGCCGACAGCACCCACTGCCCCCCGCACCCCCATGGCCAGCTCCCCCAGCCGCTGATGCCACCCGCCCCACAGCAGCTTGGCCACACTCGGCGCCCCCACGCCGTCACCCGAACTACCTGAACCACCTGAACCACCCGAACCACCCGAACCATCCGACCTGCCCGAACTGCCCAACGTACGCAGCGCGTTCCACCGCATGACCCGCAACTCGGCCCACTGCCGGACCAGCCGATCCCGCAGCACGGGATCCTCGACGGCCCCGCGCTCGACCGCCTCCCGGACAACGCCCCCCAGCTCCTCCGCGAAGCCGATCTGCTGCACGAGCGTGGAGACCCCCCGCTCGAACCCGAGCAGCCCCATGGCCACGCGCCACCCGTTGCCGACGCCGCCCACCACGTGCGAGGCACGCGCGACCGCCCCGTCGAAGAAGACCTCGTTGAACTCGCTCGTCCCCGTCAACTGCCGTATGGGCCGCACCTCGACACGTCCGGGCTGATCCATCGGCACCAGCAGGAACGAGATCCCCCGGTGCCCGACGGACCCCGCCTCGGTCCGCGCAAGCACGAAGCACCAGTCCGCCTCATGGGCCAGCGAGGTCCAGATCTTCTGACCGGTAATCCGGTACGCGTCACCGTCCCGCACCGCCACCGTCCGCAGCCCCGCCAGATCCGACCCGGCCCCGGGCTCGCTGTACCCCTGGCACCACAGCGTCTCCCCGCGTGCGATGGGCGGCAGGAACTCGTCCCGCTGCTCCTGCGTGCCGTGGGCGAGCAGCGTCGGGGCCAGCAGGTTCTCGCCGATGTGCCCATAGCGTCCGGGCGCCCGCGCCCGCGCGTACTCCTCGGCCCACACGACCTGCTGGGTCAGAGTCGCCCGCCGATTCCCGTACACACCCGAGCCCACACCCCCACCCGCACCCGCACCCGCACCCGCACCCGAATCGACACCCGAACCGGCACCCCCCTCCCAACCGAGCCCGATCCACCCGCCCCGCCCCAACTCCCGTTCCCAGGCCCGCCGCTCCCCCGCCCCCTCGTGCTCGCTCCCGGGCCCGCCCCGCCCCACCGCACCGGCGAACACCCCCGCCAGGTGCTCACCGAGCCAGGCGCGCGCCTCCGCGCGGAACTCCTCGTCCTCAGGGCCGAATCCGAACTCCACCGCCCCGCCGCCTACGCGTTCGGCCGGTCTTTGGCGGCGGCGGCCTTCGCCATCGCCTCCAGCTGCGCCAGCATCGGCATCGGGTCGACCCCCACCGTCCCCGGCAGGAAGTCGGCGATCTTCTCCGGGGTCCAGCCGCCCTCGACGTACCCGGCCCGCAGCTCACGCGGCTGCGCCCACACGGCGATCTTCGGGCCCGCGACCGTGTAGACCTGCCCGGTGATCTTCTCCTCCCGCGCCCGGTCGCTCAGCAGATACGTGACCAGCGCGGCCACGTCCTCCGGCTCCCCGATCTCCTTCAGCTCCATGGGCACGTTCGCGGACATCCGCGTCCGCGCGACGGGCGCGACCGCGTTCGCCGTCACCCCGTACTTGTTCAGGCCGAGCGCCGCGCTCCGCACCAGCGAGATGATCCCGCCCTTGGCCGCGCTGTAGTTGGCCTGCGCGACCGACCCCTGGTGGTTGCCGCTGGTGAAGCCGATCAGCGTGCCCGTGCCCTGCTTGCGCATGACCGCCGAAGCGGCACGGAAGACGGTGAACGTGCCCTTCAGGTGCGTGGCGACCACCGGGTCCCACTCCTGCTCGGACATGTTGAAGAGCATCCGCTCGCGCAGGATCCCGGCGACGCACACGACGCCGTCGATGCGCCCGTACTCGGCGAGCGCGACGTCCACGATCCGCTGCCCGCCCGCCATGGTCGAGATGTCGTCGGCCACGGCGACGGCCTCGCCGCCCGCCGCCTGGATCTCCTTGACCACGCCGTCGGCTATCTCACTGGCCGGTTCAGCACCCTCCATGGAGACGCCGTAGTCGTTCACGATCACCTTCGCGCCCTCGGCTGCGGCGGCCAGCGCGACCGCCCTGCCGATGCCACGCCCGGCACCGGTCACGGCAACCACCTTGCCTGCCAAGAAGTTCCCCACGTCCGGCCCCTTCCCGCGGTTTCTGACGGACCGTTAGATTCTATGACCCGTCAGATACCCAAAGACAAGCCCCGGGGAGGACCCATGTCAGACTCGACATCCGCGGAAGCTGCGCCCACAGGCACGGCATCCGCAGACACCACCACCCCCTCCGCCCTGCCACCCGAGTTCCACGACATCGCCAAACGCGTGAACAACTGGGGCCGTTGGGGCTCGGACGACGAGATCGGCACGCTCAACCTCATCACCGACGAGGTCGTACGCGCGGCCGCCGCGGACATCCGGACCGGCCGCCGCATCCCGCTCGCCCTGCCCCTCAAGGAGGACGGCGTCCAGACGGGCCTGATACCCGGCAGGATCAACCCCCTCCACACGATGGTGCAGATCAACCAGGAGCTCTTCGGCCCCGGCACGGTCGCCACCAGCGACGACGCGGTCACGATGGGCCTGCAGACGGCCACCCACTGGGACGCGCTGACCCACGCCGCACACTCGGGGAAGATCTACAACGGCCGCCCGGCGGACACCATCACCGCCCACACCGGCGCCCGGTTCAGCGGCATCGACAAGGTGCCGCACCTCGTCTCGCGCGGCGTCCTGCTCGACGTCGCCCGCGCCAAGGGCGTCGACCGGCTGCCCGGCGACCACGCGGTCACCCCCGAAGACCTCGCGGAGGCCGAGGAGTTCGCGGGGCTCACCGTCCGCGTCGGCGACATCGTCCTCGTACGCACCGGACAGATCCAGACCTACCTGGCGGGCGACAAGCACGCGTACGGCTATCCGTCCCCCGGCCTCTCGATCCGCACCCCGGAGTGGTTCCACGCACGCGATGTCGCGGCGGTCGCCAACGACACCCTGACCTTCGAGATCTTCCCGCCCGAGATCGAGAACCTCTGGCTGCCCGTGCACGCGCTCGACCTGGTCGAGATGGGGATGCTGCAAGGCCAGAACTGGAATCTGGAAAAGTTGTCCACAGCCTGTGCAGAAGTTTCCCGCTACAGCTTCCTGCTCTCCGCGATGCCCGAGCCGTTCATCGGCGGCACGGGAACACCCGTGGCCCCGGTCGCGATTCTGTGAGGCCCTTCCCACACGCCCTGTGAGCCCTGGGATGGCGGCGCCCCGGCTCCCGCCCCGAGCGCGTTGCCGCACGCGCCGCCATCCGGCTCCGGCGCGCAAGTCCTGCCTTCCACGGCCACGAAGGGACCGGCGCCGACTGGCGACCCACATCTCGTCGAGGACCGGGCCACGGCCCCAGGCCACAGACCACCGTCCCTCGACGTCCCCTCGCGGCGAATCGCTGCACACAAGCGTGATCAATCGGACACGGTACGTCAACACCCGTCCGGTGATTAATGAATTATGCCGCTTTTGTTCCGACCGCGCACGGCCGCGCATCGTGGCATGTGACGGCGCATGCGGGCGCCCACCGCGGTCAAGTGACGCTCGGACCGCTGCGTCAGGCCGCTGCGTCAGGCCGCCGCGTTCAGACCGCCGCGTCAGACCGCTTCGTACGCGACGTCTTCGTACGTCGTGCCCTCGAACGCGACCGCCGAGACTCCCGGATCGCACCGGTCAACCTCGCACCAGATGCTCTTTCCCGCGCCCTCGGTCTGCCAGCCCCAGCGATCGGCGAGGCCGTCGACGAGTTCGAGGCCCCGGCCGTTGGTCGCGTCACCGTCCGCGTGCCGTTGCTTCGGCGGACATGCGCTGGCATCGGCGACCTCGACACGGACCGTCCCGGGGCCCGCTCCCGCGGCTCCCGCAGCGCCTGAGGCGCTCGACGCACCCGCGGCCTTCCCTGTGACGTCGGGGGCGTCCGGGAGCCGCATGCGCAGGACAGCCGGACAGCCCGTGTGCACCACCGCGTTGGTGACCAGCTCCGAGATCAACAGGATCAGCGTCTCGGCCAGTGGCTCATCGACCCCTATCCCGGAACAGGCGAGCCGCGAACGCGCCCACCTTCGGGCCCGCCCCACCTCTGCGGGGTCAGGCCTGACCTCCAGCTGAACTTGAAGCACCTGCACCGCTCACACCATCCGAACCGGCGGACACATCGCCTCGCGACTCCACAGGGTCACGGAACGTGATCCCCTTGAGAGACAGCATGGTTGACGTTCAGTCACCCCAACAAGCGCTTCAGGCATATTCCAGCGCGAAGGAGTACGCGTGCGGCATACTGTGCGACGCGCGCTGCGGGGGGTCGAACAGGCGGGCATACAGCCCCCTCCTGCACTGCGAACGGCACGCATTGCCGGGCCCGGCGCCGCCTCAGTGGCAACACCGGCATGGCTCGACCTCAGAACCACTCGCATCTCACACAAGGTACCGGAGCGGAAGCCCGACTCCATGCCGTGACGAGTCACGCCTAGGACACAACCCGATATCGACGCTCAGTAGCCTCCCCCCACTTCGGGGACCCGGCAAGTCGATCACTCTCCGCACATCCGCCCCAGGGCAATCCCCCCGCCCCAAGGGCCCCAGCGGCCCCACAGACCCCACCAAGCTCCACCGAGCCCCACCAGCTCACAGCGCCGCAGCCAGCTCCTCCTCCGCGCGAGCCGCCGACCGCCCGAGTCCCGCCCGCACCCAGGCCCGCTTCAGATGCAGGTGCACATCGGCTTCCCAGGTGAACCCCATCCCGCCGTGCACCTGAAGACAGTCCCGCGCGTTGCGCACCGCCGCCTCGTCGGCGAGCAGCTTGGCGCCCGTGATCTCCCCTCCGTCACCGGTGACGGACGCGGCGTACACGGCGGCGCGGGCGACCTCAGCCCGGACGAGCATCTGCGCGCAGAGGTGCTTGACGGCCTGGAAGGCCCCGATGGCCTGCCCGAATTGCGTACGTTCTCGGGCATACCGGACGGCCGTCTCGCAGGTCTTCCCGGCGCTGCCGAGCTGCTCGGCGGCGATCAGCAGGTCACCCTCCGCGTCCGCCGCCCCGCCCTCACCGCCGTCGCCGGGCACCCGATGGAGCGGCGTCAGCGGATCGACGGACCGCAGCGGAACAGCCCCGGACACATCCCCCCGCACCACGTCCGCCTCCTCGAGCCAGGGCACGAGCCCACCCGAGGCGGCCGTCACCACGGTCGCCCCCTGTGCCGCGCCCGCGACATCCCCCGCCGCGAGGAACGTCGCCACCAGCGGCCCGGTAAGCAGCGCACGCCCCGCCTCCTCGAAGGCCAACACGGCCTCCGGAAGCCCCAGTCCGACCCCGCCCTCCGCCTCCGGCACCCGCAGCGAGAAGAACCCGGCGTCCCCGAGCTCACGCCACAGGGCCCGGTCCAGCGAAGGAGCCCCGGAGTCCGCCGCGCCCCGCAGGGCGGCCGCGTCGAACCGCCCTTCCAGGATCTCCCGCACCCCGTCCCGCAACGCCCGCTGGTCCTCGGTCAGTTGGAAGTCCATGCGCCCCCTCACCGCCCCTTCGGGAGGCCGAGCATCCGCTCGGCCACGATGTTCTGCTGGATCTGCGAGGTCCCTGCGGCGATCGTGTACGAGAGCGAGGAGAGCCGGTCCAGGGTCCACTCGTGGCCCAGGTCGAGCGCGCCCGCGGGCCCGAGGACCTCGCCCGCGGCCTCGTAGAGCTCCTGGCGGGCGTGCGAGTACCGCAGCTTGAAGACGGACCCGCCGACCCCCGGCACCCCGCTCCCCGCCCGCTGCGACTCGCTGACGTTCCACTGCGTGAGCCGCCACAGCGCCCCGAACTCGGCGCTCAGCCTGCCGAGCCTGCGCCGCAGCACCGCGTCGCCCCAGCGCCCGTTCTTGCGGGCCTCGCGCGCGAGATCACCCAGGACCCGCCGGCAGGCGACGACCTCCCCCACGAAGGCCGTCCCGCGCTCGTACGACAGCGTCACCATCGTCACGCGCCAGCCGTCGTCCTCCGCGCCGACGCGGTTGGCGACCGGCACCCGCACCTCGTCGAGGAACACCTCGGCGAACTCGGTCGATCCCGCGAGCGTGCGCAGTGGACGGACCGTGATCCCCGGGGCGTCCATCGGCATCGCGAGCCACGAGATGCCGCGGTGCTTGGGCACGTCATCGCTCACCGGGGTCGTCCGCACGAGCAGCTCGCACCAGTCGGCCACCTCGGCGTGCGAGGTCCAGATCTTGGAGCCGCTCACCACGTAGTCGTCGCCGTCGCGCCACGCGCGCGTGCGCAGCGACGCGAGGTCGGAGCCCGCGTCCGGCTCGCTGAACCCCTGGCACCACACCTCGTCGCCGCGCAGGACCGGCGGCAGCCACCGTGCGCGCTGCTCGGCCGTCCCCTCGGACGCGATGGTCGGCCCCGCGTGCAGGAGGCCGACGAAGTTCGCCCCCACGTAGGGCGCGCCCGCCTTCTCCGTCTCCTCCAGGAAGATGAGGTGCTGGGTGGGGGTGGCTCCCCGCCCGCCCGCGTCGACGGGCCAGTGCAGCCCCGCGTACCCGGCGTCGTACAGCCTGCGCTGCCACCCCATGTCGTACGCGCGGCGCCCCGGCCAGTCCAACGGGTCGGGGCGAGGCGGGAGTTGGGGCAGCGTCCGGGCCAGCCACTCACGAAGCCCGGCCCGGAAGGCTTCCTCCTCCTGCGTGTACGTGAGGTCCACGTCCGTCTCCTCCGGTCGTCTCTCCGGCCCTTCCGGGATTACCTGATGGCCCGTCAGGTGGCAGCAGGCTATCCCCGCACCTCTGGACCGACAAGGCGGTGAGGCTTACGCTCTCGGCACGATCTGACTATCCGTCAGTTCAGGGCCGTCCAGAGGGGATCGCATGAGGACCTCGGAGAACGAGACCGCGTACGAGCTGGGAGCGTCCCGCACCCTCTGGGAGCTCATCGAGCGCCGCGCCGCGCTCACCCCCGACGCGCCCGTCCTCATCCAGGCCGCGCCCGACGCCGCCGACGACAGGACGCTGACCTTCGGCGAACTGCGCGACCGCTGCGAGCGCGTGGCCGCCGGGCTCCACGGGATGGGCGTGCGCCCCGGCACCGTCGTGGCCTGGCAGCTGCCCACCCGCATCGAGACCGCCCTGCTCTCCTTCGCGCTCGCCCGCATCGGCGCGGTCCAGTCACCGGTCATCCCCTTCTACCGCGACCGCGAAGTCGGCTTCGCGCTGCGGGAGTCGAAGGCGGAGTTCTTCGCCGTGCCGGGGGTGTGGCGCGGCTTCGACCACGCGGAGATGGCCGAACGGCTGGGCACACGGGGCGTCTTCGAGGCGTACGCCTACGACGATCTGCCGGACGGCGATCCTTCCGTGCTGCCCGCGCCGCCCTCGGAGGGCACTTCCGTGCGCTGGATCTACTGGACGTCGGGCACGACGTCCGACCCCAAGGGCGTGCTGCACACGGACCGTTCACTGATCGCGGGCGGCTCCTGCCTCGCGCACGCGCTGCACCTCTCGGCGGACGACGTCGGCTCGATGGCGTTCCCCTTCGCGCACATCGCGGGCCCCGACTACACGGTGATGCTGCTCCTGTACGGCTTCCCCGCGGTGATGTTCGAGCAGTTCGCGCTGCCGGACGCGCTGGAGGGCTACCGGCGGCACGGCGTGACGGTGGCGGGCGGGTCGACCGCGTTCTACTCGATGTTCCTCGCCGAGCAGCGCAAGCTGGCGCCCGGCGAGAAAGTCATCCCCACCCTGCGCCTCCTCGCGGGCGGCGGGGCGCCGAAGCCGCCGGAGATCTATCACGCGGTCGTACGCGAAATGGGCTGCCAGCTCACCCACGGCTACGGCATGACCGAGGTGCCGATGATCACCATGGGCGCGCCGGACGACACCGCCGAGAACCTGGCGACGACGGAGGGGCTGCCGCCGGAGGGCATGGAGATCCGGGTCACGGACGCCGAGGGCAAGGAGGTGCCCGCCGGGGTCGACGGCGAGGTGCGGCTGCGCGGGGAGGCGGTCTGCCAGGGGTACTTGGACCCCAGACAGAGTGCGGGGGTCTTCGACGCGGACGGCTTCCTGATCACGGGGGACCTGGGGCACGTACGGACGACGGGCCATCTGGTCCTGACCGGCCGGGCCAAGGACATCATCATCCGCAAGGGCGAGAACATCTCCGCGAAGGAGATCGAGGACCTGCTCCACCGGCATCCGGCCGTGGGGGACGCGGCGGTGATCGGCCTGCCCGACCCCGAACGGGGAGAGCGGGTCTGCGCGGTGATCGAGCAGCGGCCGGGGGCCCACGACACCCTGACGCTCAAGGCCGTGACCGCGTATCTGCGCGGGGAAGGACTCTCCACCCACAAGCTGCCGGAGCAACTGGAGCTGGTGGAGGCCCTCCCCCGCAACGAGACGCTGCGCAAGGTGCTCAAGTACAAGCTGCGGGAGCGATTCACACAGGGCTAGCGCACGGACGTGCTCACTCGGGAACGGTGAAGTACGCCGCGAACGCCGCGACGATCTCCTCCTCCGTGACCCGCCCGTCCCCGTCGGTGTCGAGCGAGCCGCCCGCGGCGCTCGCGATGTCCGCGGGGACGCCGAGGGCCTTGAGCGCGCGCTCGACCTCCTGCGGGCTGACCGATCCGTCGCCGTCGCCGTCCGCGACGGCGATCACGGCGTCCAGGAACGGCCGCGCGATCTCGGCGAACCGGGCCGGGTTGTCCCGCAGCCGCTTCACCGCGCCGCCCACGAACTCCGGCTTGGTGATCCGCTGGTCGCCGTCACGGTCGGCGATCCCGGCCATGCCCTGCCAGAAGGCCTCGGCCCCGATGTAGAGGGCCTGCCCCTTCTCGGAGCGTGCCGTCGCGCCGAACTCGGTGAGCAGGGCGGCGGCCGCCGTGCTGAAGTCCTCACGGGAGATGTAGCCGTTGCCATCCTGGTCGAAGGTGACGAAACGGGCCGCGATCTTACGCTCGTACTCGGCACTGTCCATGGTGTTCGGGCCGCCTCACTTCTGCGGTTGGGTGCGTGTGCACAGGGGGTTCCCTGGGTGTCTCTGGCAGCGAGCGTACGTGTTCGGCGACCGCCCGGAGGCGGGAAGCCGACGCTTGTGCCAAGACCGGAACAAGAGAGGTTGTACCAGGAGCCGATCCTTGGTGATCTTTTGGGTCTCCCTTGACCTCTCCTCACGCACCGTAGATGTCTGCGCTTTCACGCGACTGCGCTCCGTGATCCAAACCTCCTGAGTGTCATGATCGGGTCAAAGATCATTTACGTACGCGCAAAGCGAACACACAGTGAGCCGCACCCGACAGTCCGTGCGCGCGAAATCTCAACTGGTCCTGTCGTACGGGGGTGTTACGTTCCTGCCTCCCTTGATCAAACAAGGGGCGACCAACAAAAACGGGAGAACACAAATGAATCGGAAGCTGGCCGTCGGCGCCCTCGCGGCAGGGCTCTTTCTGACGGGTGCGGGGACCGCTTTCGCCACCGCGAGCGGGGGCAACGGGGATGTCGAGGCGACCGCCTCGTGGCACAAGATCCCGACGCTGTCGAGCAGCGGCGTCAAGTTCAAGAACGGCTACTACAAGTTCGAGGCACCCGGCGCCAACCACGGTGCCTTCCACTGGAAGGGCGACCTGCAGGACACCTCCGCCGGCGACGGCCACAACGTCTACGTGCAGGTGAAGGTCGAGGGGTACGACTGGAACCGGTTCAACGGCAAGCAGAAGCGGACCGTCCACAAGGACAAGCTCGTGTACGACGGCGCCGCCCGCTACACCAGCGACGCCTGGATACGCGCCTGCCGTGACCGGGGCTCCTTCCACCCGGACAACTGCTCGGTGACCAAGCACTACAAGCGATAGTCACCACCGGCACGAAGCGGCAGCCCTGACCAGCTGCCACGCATGCACGCCGGGCCCGGGCCCCCGCCCCGGGCCCTTCGCCTTCTTGGGGGAAGCGATCAGTACGTCAGAAGTCCTCAGCGCCACGGGAGTCGACCTCTCCTACGGCTCCACTCCCGCCGTCCGCGACGCCCATCTGACCCTGGCGCGCGGCGAGGTCGCGGCGATCACCGGGGCCAGCGGCTCCGGGAAGTCCTCGCTCCTGTACTGCCTCGCCGGTGTGCTGCCGGCCGCGCGCGGCGAGGTGCGGTTCGAGGGGCAGGCGTACGGCGAGCTCGACGACGAGGGCATCAGCGCGCTGCGCCGCGAGCGCTTCGGCTTCGTCTTCCAGTACGGCGAGCTGCTCCCCGAACTGACCATCGAGGAGAACACCGCGCTGCCGCTGCGCCTGGCGGGACAGCGCAAGCGCCCCGCGCTCAAGGCCGCGGCCGAGGTCCTTGACCGGCTCGGGATCGCCGACCTGCGCGAGCGGCGGCCCTCGCAGGTGTCCGGCGGGCAGAGCCAGCGCGTCGCCGTGGCGCGGGCCCTGGTGCACCGCCCTGCCGTCGTCTTCGCCGACGAGCCGACCGGGTCCCTGGACAGCGCCAACGCCGCCACCGTCCTCAAGGAGTTCCTCGGCCTCGCCCGCTCGCAGGGCACCGCCGTCCTCCTGGTCACGCACGACGCGAACGTCGCCGCCCAGGCCGACCGCAACTACACGATGGCCGACGGCGTCCTCACCGCGAAGGGCGCGTCCGCATGAGCGAGTTCCTGCTCGGCCTGCGGCTCCTCTTCGGCTCCGGGCGCGGCACCCGCGTACGTTTCCTCCTGATGACCCTCGGCGGCTCCCTCGGGGTGTGCTGCCTCGCGCTCGTCCTGACGATCCCCTCGATCCTGGGCGCGCACGACGGCCGGGCCGCCGACCGCGACCCGCAGGTCCACGCCGGCAAGAGGTCCGGGCAGCCCACCCTCGTCCTCGAGCGCTCCGACCCGCACGGCTCGAAGCCGTTCAGCCGCGTCTTCGTCGCCCGGGGCAAGGACGCCGACAGCGTGCAGCCGCCGCCCGGCCTTGGCGAACTGCCCGCTCCCGGGGAGGTGTTCGTCTCCCCCGCGCTGCACGACCAGCTCCGCCGCGAGCCCGGCCTCAAGGGGCTGCTCCCCGGCGAGGAGAAGGGCCTGATCGGCCCCTCGGGCCTGACCGACCCGAACGAGCTGTACGCCTACGTCGGCGCCACCCGGGACCAACTCGGCGACGACGCACGTGCGTTGAAGAGCTTCGGCTCCGAGCACCCGCCCACCACCGCCGTCGAGAAGTCCACCCTCGACATCCTGCGCTTCACCCTCGCCGCCCTCGTGCTGCTGCCGCTCGGCGTCTTCCTCTCGGTCTGCGCCAAGCTCTCCGCCGCGAGCCGCAACCGGCGCCTCGCGGCCCTGCGCCTGCTGGGTCTGAGCGCCAAGGGCACGCAGCGCGTGAACGCCGCCGAGACCGTCGTCGCCGCGTTCCTGGGGGCGCTGCTCGGTCTCGCCGAGTTCTGGCTCCTGAACCAGATCATGGCGAGGACCGGGCTTCCCGGCCTCAAGTGGTACCCGGCGGACGGAGCGCTCTCCGCGTCCACGATCGCCGTCTGCCTGATCGGCTGCACCGCGCTCTCCTGGTTCGTGGGCCGGGCGAGCGCCCGCGCCGCGGCCACCAACCCGCTGAGCACCCGGCGCACCGCGGCCCCGCGCGCACCCCGCGTCTGGGGCGGCCTGATGCTCGTCACCGGGCTCGGCATCGTCATCGGCTACTGCGCGACCGGCCTCACCGACAACCCCGCGCAGAGCACCGGCATCAACTCCCTCCTGGTGCCCGGCGGGGTGCTGCTCACCGGGCTCGGCCTGGTGACGGTCATGCCGCTGCTCTCGTACGGCATCGCCAGGCGCCTGGCCCACTCCGGGCATCTGGCCCTGAGCCTGGCCATGCGGCGCAACGAGGTCGAGCCGGGCAGCGCGATGCGTGTCGTCACGGGACTCGTGCTCCTCGTGTTCTCGGCGTCGCTCGCGCAGGGCGTGCTGGTGGAGGAGCAGCAGATCACCCGGTCCGACTCGCCCGTGCAGGAGTACGGCCTGCGGCTCTCGCAGCTGAGCGCGGACCAGCAGGGGAAGCTTCGGGACATTCCCGGGGTGCGGGCGGACGCGATCGTGATGGACCCGCACACCGACCCGACCAAGGAGGGCGGCGACTGGCAGGCCCCCGCCCTGGTCGCCACCTGCGCCCAGCTCGCCCGTCTTGTCGAGCACTCGGCGGGCTGCGAGGAGGGCAAGGTCCTGCGGCTCCAGGACCCGAACGTGTCCGAGTCGCCCCTCAAGACCTCGACGTACGTGATGAAGCAGGGCGCCAAGCGCACCTCCCTGAAGGTCGATGTGCCCGAGGCCGCCGTCCTGTTCGACGGGTACGACGTCACCAACCTGCCGAGCCCCGGCCTCCTCGTGCCGCCCTCCGAGCTCCCCGCGCACGCCGTGCCCGCCGCGGCCACGCTCGTCCTGGTGAGCAGCTCGGATCCCGGCACCGTGCGCGACGTCCTCGACCGCATCGGCGCCGTCGCGCCCACCGCGGAGGTCGACCCCGCGGGCATCAACATCGACGGGCTCCAGCAGATCACCGTCATCGAGACGCTGCTCGCGCTCGGCATGGTGATGGGCCTGGTCATCGGCGTCGCGGCGTTCCTCGTCTCCGTCACCGACCGCGCCGTGGAGCGCCGCCCCCAGGTCACCGCGCTCTCCTTGATCGGCGCGCGGGCCCGCACCCTGCGCCTCGTGCAGTGCACGCAGGTGGTGCTTCCGCTGGCCGTGGGCCTGGTGCTCGCGCTCGTCGCGGGGAAGCTCGCGGAGTCCGCCTATCTGGTCACCGGCGGCGGCGAGATCTTCTGGGACGGGGCCGGGGTGCCGCTGCTGGTGGCGGCCATGGCCGGGGTGCTCGTCCTCGCGGTCCTGGGGACGCTGCCGCTGGTGGGGCGGCGCATCGACCCGGAGCTGATCCGGCGGGACTGAGCCGTGGGTGCGTCACGGGGTGGCGCTTCACGGGGTACGTGCGCGGGGCGGGGTCACGCGGAGAGCGGGACCGCCTCGTCGTCCACCGCCGCCGCCACGTCCGGGAAGACCTCGAAGAGCCTGCGTACGCCGAGGGCCGCAAGGACGCGGTTCACGTGGGAGCCGTCCTCGGCGCCCTTGGCGGGCAGTATCAGGCGCAGGCGTCCCTGGCAGGAGCGGAAGAGGCGCCGCGTCGCGATGAGCACGCCGACGCCGCTGGAGTCGCAGAAGAGCACGTCCGAGAGGTCGAGGACAAGGCTGTGGCGGCCGTCGGCCACCGCGTCGTGCACGCGCTGGCGCACGACGGGCGAGGTCACGAGGTCCATCTCGCCGGACACCCGCAGGACGGCCCAGCCGTCCTGCTCGTCCACGGCCACCTGCAGCGTCACTCGCACGCCTCTCGCTCGCTGATACCGCTCGCTCGTCGTAGCTCGCCGATGCGGAAGCCTTCCCTACGCTTCCTAGGTTCGCGGCTGCCCCACCTGTTCTCCATGAAACACCAGGAACGCCTGTCCCTATCATCCGAGGCCAGGTGCTGGCGCACTTTGCCGTAAAGGGAGTGCGTTGTCGGTGGTGGCGACTACATTCGATGGAGGGTTTCGATCGGGACGCGCAGTTCGGGCACGCGTCGGTCGGGACGAGCAAGGAACGGCACGCGCAGAGGGGGCCGCATGGCGAAGGACGCGCCGCGTCGCTGGGACCGCCGCATGCAGCAGCGCCTCGCACACGGGGAGGCGGCCGCGCTCGGGGAGCTGTACGACCGCTTCGCCTCGCTCGTGCACGGCCTCGCCCACCGCGTGCTCGGCGACGAGGACGCCGCCGACCGGATCACCCGCGAGGTCTTCGCCCACATCTGGGAGAACCCCGACGCGTACGACCCCAAGCAGGGCCCCCTGCGCTCCTGGGTCGCCACGCTCACCCACCAGCAGGCCGTCCGGCGGCTGCGCCAGACCGAGTCCGCCGCCCTGGCCCGCGGCGGCGAGGGCACCATGGAGGACCTGGAGCGCAAGGTGCGCCGCGCCTCCGCCGCCGCCCGCGCTGACTACATCGTCACGGCCATGCCCGCCCCGCTGCGCGCCGCCCTTGAGCTCGCCTACTTCCAGCGGCGCGACTACCGCCAGACGGCCGCCGACCTCGGCGTGACGGAGGACGAGGCGCGGCGCCGCCTGCGCCTGGGCCTGCAGCTGCTCTCCACGGCGAACGACGCGGCGGGACCGGCGGAACCGCACCCCTCGCCGGGCCGCCCGCACCCCGGTTACGGGAGAGCGCTGTGAAGGGGCCCGACCGGCAAGAACCGTTCGAGGAACCGGACCGCCCCGAGAACGAAGGCGACGGCGACGGCGCGCAGGACCGGGGCGAGCAGAAGGACGCCCGTCGGCCGCCTCGCATACCGATGCCACGCACCTCCATAGAGGACACCGGCAACCCCTTGCCGGATCCTCCCTTCGCGCTCGACCACCGCGTCCTGAAGTCCCTCCTCGGGGCCTGGGCGCTCGCCGCCTGCTCGGTCGACGAAGCCATCGCCGTCGAGGAGCACCTGGGCCACTGCGGCCCCTGCGCGGAAGAGGCCCTGCGGCTGCGCGACGCGGTGGGCCTGCTGCATCAGGAGGAGAGCCTCGACCTCGACCCGGGCCTGCGCAACCGCGTCATCGAGAGCTGCCTCGGCCGGCGCCCGCCGCGCATCCCGGTGCCCGAGTGGGCCGTTTCGTACGACGCGGAGACCGCGCGGCTCGACGCCCTGCTCCGGGACATCGGCGAGTCGGAGTGGCACGCCCCGGTGCGCCTGCGCTGGTTCGACGAGGACAACCCGGTCAGCCGCAAGACGACGGTGGCCGGAGTGATCGCCCATCTCCTCGCCGTCGACGGCCTGGTCGCCCTTGCCCTCGGCCTCGACGACCCGCTGGGCAGGGAGGCACCGCCGCAGACCGACCCGGGCCACCGCACCGAGGCGTACTGGCGCGCTTCGTACTTCCCGCCCACCCGCGCGGTGCGCGGCCCCTGGCGCGAGCAGACCCACGAGCTGATCCGCACGGTGTCCTTCACGGCGGGCGGTGCGTACGGCTCCGGCTCGGGCGGCCTCACCGTCCCGTACAGCGCCCCGGACGACCAGGGCCGCCGCGTCGAGCTGCCGCTGCGGGACTCGATGGTGGACCGCGCCTTCGAGTGCTGGATCCACGCGGGCGACATCGCGGAGGCGGTGGACTATCCCTACGAGCCGCCGTCCCCGCGCCATCTGCACCGCATGATCGACCTCGCCGCCCGGCTGCTCCCCGGCACGCTCGCCGAGCGCCGCCGTTCGGGGCGCGCCGCCCCGTCGCGCGGTCTGGTGGCGGCGGGCGCTCCTGGCCGGAGCCTGCGCCTCGAGGTCGAGGGCATGGGCGGCGGCGAGTGGTTCATCCCGCTCGACTCCCCCGGCGCGAGCGCGTCGGCGGACCGTGAGGTGGCCCATGTCGCACTGGACGGCGTCGAGTTCTGCCGCCTGGCCGCGGGCCACGTGTCGCCGGAGGAGGCGGCAGCGGGCCAGGTCGGCGACCGCGAGGCGATCAGGGACGTACTGTTCGCGGCGGCGTCACTGAGCAGGATGTGACCTTCGCGCAAGGCGGCCCACCCCGAGGCTGGGCACCCCGAGGTCAGGCCCACCTGGCCCACCCCGAGGTCAGGCGAAGACGACCGTACGTCGCCCGTTGAGCAGAATCCTGCGCTCCGCATGCCACTTCACGGCCCGCGCCAGCGCCTGGCACTCCACGTCACGGCCGATCGCCACCAGCTGGTTCGGCGTGACGTCGTGGCCGACCCGCTCGACCTCCTGCTCGATGATCGGCCCCTCGTCGAGATCCGCCGTCACATAGTGCGCGGTCGCGCCGATCAGCTTCACACCACGCGCATGCGCCTGGTGGTACGGCTTCGCGCCCTTGAAGCTCGGCAGGAAGGAGTGGTGGATGTTGATGATCCGGCCGCTGAGCTGCTTGCAGAGGTCGTCCGAGAGCACCTGCATATAGCGGGCGAGAACGACGAGCTCCACGTTCTCCGCGCGCACGAGCTCCAGGAACTGCGCCTCGGCCGCCGCCTTGTTGTCCTTGGTCACCGGGATGTGGTGGAAGGGGATGTCGTACGAGGCGACCAGCTCGGCGAAGTCCGTGTGGTTCGAGACGACCGCCGCGATCTCGACCGGCAGCGCGCCGATCCGCGAGCGGAACAGCAGGTCGTTCAGGCAGTGCCCGAACTTCGACACGAGCAGGACGACGCGCATCTTGTCGTCGGCGCGGTTCAGCTGCCAGTCCATGTGGAAGGAGTCGCCGATCGCCGCGAAGCTCGCGCGCAGCTTCTCCACCGTCACCGGCGGCTCCGCCGAGAAGTGGACCCGCATGAAGAAGAGCCCGGTGTCGTGGTCGCCGAACTGCTGGCTGTCCTCGATGTTGCACCCGGTCATGAAGAGATAACTCGACACGGCGTGCACGATGCCCTGCTTGTCCGGGCAGGAGAGGGTGAGGACGTACTGCTCAGCGGGGTCGGCGGACGCGGCGACGGACGGCTCATTCATGCAGCCAAGGTTCCCACAACCGGCACCCGCCGCGGAGCGGCCCCTATAAGGGGCGCGGGGAGCTGCGCGACCAGCCCCCACCGACCCGCAGGTGTGCTCAGCTCCCGGCCCGCGTCATGATCCGAAGGACCTCCAGCGTCCGCGGCGGCACGTCAGGCTCCTCCCCGTCGCTCGCCGCCAGGCGGACATGCGCGTCCCGCGCCGCCCTGACCGCCTCCGGCCACCCCGGGTGATCAAGATAGGCGGACACCAACGCGTCCGGCCCCACCTCGTGCATGATCCGCAAGACCCGCAGCACCGCCGCGTCGACCAGGGCCGCCTCCTCCTCGTCGCGGAAGATCGTCCCCACGTACTTCTCGGCGGACCAGTTGTCGAGCCACGTGTCCTCGACGAGGCGGTACACGGCGTCGGTCACGTCCCCGTACTCGTCGCGCCCGGCGAGCCAGCACTCACGCTGGAACCCCGGGTCGGAGAGCATGTGCAGCGCCGAGCGCACGTTGCTGCGCCAGCGCCACCATGGCATGTCGTTCGTTGGCATGCCGCCCATGGTGCTTGAGCGACGGCCACGACGGGAAGAGTTCTCCGAACCTTGCACGGTCATCGATCGTACGTTCCCCTTTCGCGGAGCCGAATCGGCCCCTGCCATTCACCTTCTTGTCACCATGCGTTGAGAGCACGTCACTCCATGGTTGGCACTGCGGCGGAATCGTGCATGACCATGCCCGTCTCGCGACGCACCTTGCTCCCCCGCCCCTCCAAGACCGCATCCCTCACCGCGACCGCCCTGGTGGCGGCGTGTGCGTCCTTGACCACCGCGTGCGGGGTCATCCCTGGATCCACGGGGGGATCCAGGGAGGACCCCGTGACCGTCATGACCTGGGCCCCCGAGAAGACCAAGGCGACCAACAAGCCCGGCATCCCCGCGATGGCGCAGGCCTACGCGCGCTGGGTCAACGCGAACGGCGGGCTCGACGGCCACAAGCTCAAGGTCATCACCTGCAACGACCACAACGACCCGGTGGGCGCCGCCGACTGCGCCCGCAAGGCGGTCGACCTGGAGGTCTCGGCCGTCGTCGGCTCCTACAGCCAGCACGGCCAGTCCTTCCTCTCGCCCCTCCAGGTCGCCGGAATCCCCTACATCGGCGGATACGGCGTCACCGACGAGGAGTTCAGCAGCCCCCTGTCGTACCCCGTCAACGGCGGCGAACCGGCGCTCATGGCGGGCAACGGCCGCCAGCTCGCCGCCCGCTGCGAGCGCGTCTCCCTCGTACGCCCCGACACCATCGCCGGCGACGATCTCCCCAAGCTCCTGGACGCGGGCCTCGCCGAGGGCCACCGCAAGCCCTCCTCCGACATACGGGCGTCCGAGGACGGCACCGACTTCACGTCCCAGGCCGAGCAGGCACTGGAGCGCGCGGGCACCGGCGGCTGCGTGACCGCGGCGCTCGGCGAGCGCACGGACACGTTCTACGACTCCTACCGGCGCACCGAGGACGCGTACCCGCCCGCGAAGATCTCCTCCGTCCTCGGCAGCGTCGACCAGTCCCTCATCGACCGCACGGGCGGCGGCAACGGACCGTACGAAGGCGCCTACATCACCGGCTGGTACCCGGCGGCGAGCGACGCCCGCTGGGACGAGATGCGCGAGGCCATCCGGCAGCAGGCCTTCGGCGACAACCGGATCGACCCGACGGACGCGGGCGTGCAGACGACGTGGATCGCCTACACCGTCCTGAGGCAGGCCGTCGAGTCGCTCGACGGCGGCGAGGTCTCGGCGCGGACGCTGCGACGGGCACTGGACCAGGGGCTCAAGGTCCAGACGGGCGGACTCACTCCCACCCTGAGCTGGCGCTTCAAGGACATGCTCGCGGCGAGCGACTTCCCGCGCCTGGTCAACGCGAACGTCACGTTCCAGACGGTGCGCGACGGCCGCCTGGCACCGGCCCGCAAGGGGTTCGTGAACGTGTCGAAGACCCTGGAACGGGTGCGGTAACCCGCACCCGGACCCCGAGCGGCCCGCGCGCGGCCCGCGCCCGCCCTACAGCTGCGACTTGTCGCGCGTGGTGAGGCCGTACTGCTTGGCGATGGCGTTCCACAGCCCGGCCGCTTCCTGCTTGGCCGTGGTCGCCTCACCGCTCGACTTGTTCGCGGCGACCGCCTGCGGTGTCGTGCGCGCGTGGCCCTTCTTGCAGCCCTTCTTGCCCGCGACCTGCCCCGCCCACGCGGCGTAGTGGTTGTCGGCCGCGGCGGACGCCTTCCAGGCCTTGGTGAGGGAAGCGGTCAGCTGGGCGTTGGCGGGCAGCTTGTCCACGGAGAGCTGCGAGAGGCGCGTGACCAGGCCGTTGCGCTGCTTGGCCGCGTTGCGCAGATCGGTGGCCGACTGGCTGAGGTTGGCGCACTTGCCGACGTTGCGTACGGCGCCGATCACCGAGTCACGGCTGTTGTTGCTGTCGGCGAGGAGCTTGTCCAGGGCGACGGCCTGCTCCTCGGCGGGGTCGACGGAGGGCGAGGGCTTCTCGTCGGCGGGTGCGGACTCGGAGACGGTCTGGGGGCTGTCCTTCTCCTCGTCACCGCCGCCGCCGCTGAGCAGGGCTCCGGCCCCGACGCCGATCACGGCGATGGCGACACCGGCCGCCACGAAGATCGGCACCTTCGACCCGGTGCGTCCCCCGCCGCGCGGCGCGGGAGCGGCGGCAGCGGCACGGCGCGCGGCCCTGCCCCCACCGTCGCCGTGGCCGTGGCCGTGGGCGGCGGTCTGCGGCGGCTCGAAGCGGGGCATCTGCTGGGTCGAGGCGGGGCCTTCGGGCTCCGGCTGCTCGGTACGGAAGAGACTGTCGAACTCGGCGGGCGGCTGCCGGTCGCCCGGGGCGCCGGGCCGTATCCCGAAGGGTGCCGTGCCGGGCTCGGCAGGCACGGGGGCGATGAACTGCGTGGGCTCGTTGTCGGAACCGGCCGCCGGGGGCATGGGCGCGCCCGGCATGGGCGAGCGTCCCAGGAACTGCGTGGAATCCCCTGCGGGCGCCTCGGGCGGCAGGGCTCCGGGGGCCACGGGAGGTATGTACTGCGTGGCGCCTTCGTCGACGCCCGCGCCTGCGCCGGGCATCGCGGGTATGTACTGCGTCGCGTCCGCGTCACCCGGGGCGGCGGGCGGCAGCGGCGCGAGGCCCCCTGCGACGGGCGGCAGCGGCGCGAGGCCCCCTGCGACGGGCGGCAGCGGCGCGCCCCCACCGGAACCGCCGGGGGGAAGCTGACCGGCCTGCGCGGCCGGAGGGAGCTGCCCTGCCTGCGCGGCGGGCGGAAGCTGCCCCGCCTGACCGGCCTGCGGAAACGGCTGCCCAGCCTGTCCGGGGTGTCCTTGCTGCCCCTGCTGCCCCTGCTGCCCGGGGTACGCGGCGTCGGCGGGCTGCCCGGCATGGGCTCCGCCCGCCTGCTGTCTCGCGTGCGCTCCACCCGCGGGCTGCCCCGCGTGGGCCCCGCCCGCGCCCGGTCCCGCGTAGGACCCGTCTGCGGCGGGCTGCCCCGCGTGCTGACCGCCCTGAGCGTGCCCCGCGTGCTGACCACCCGCGTACGGCCCGCCCTGAGGCTGGCCCGCGTACGGCCCGCCCTGGGGCTGCTGCTGCGCGTACGGGTCGCCCGCGCCCTGCTGCGTCCCGTACGAGGCCCCGTACGCGTCCGCCTGACCTCCGTACGCGGCGCCCGAGGGCTGGCCCCCGTAAGAAGCGTCCTGCGGATAGCCATAGCCCTGCTGCTGCGTGCCCTCGGCGGGCAGCGGGGTGCCCGCGCCGTACGACTGCTGCTGGCCCGCGGCGGAGTCCCACGCCTGGCCGGAGCCGGGCTGCGGGTCCGCGGGGGCCGGGCCCCACGGCTGGCCCCAGGGGCTGCCGCCCGCGGGGGCCACGTGGTCGCCGGTGGTGCCGGGCATCAAGGGCTCGCTTCCGTCGGCAGGCAGCACGATGCCTTCGTGCGCGTGCCGGTCCGCGGGATGCGGATCGGAGGAAGCGGCGCCCTGCCCGCTCTGCTGCGTCACCGGGACTCCTACGAATGGGGGACCTACGGAACCGTCGGCTCACGCTACCGGGTCGCCACAGCCGTCTGCCACGCAGCTCAAACCTCCGTCGCCGCTTCAATCGCGGAAGTAACAAAAGCTCTCCGCGAAACGCTGATTACGTCACCGGGAAGGACCGATCGCGTACGGGAGTTGGCTGTTCACGGTACGGAAAGGGCGGGGACGGGCCACGTTCACCGGTGCGCGACACACATCACAAACCCTTCACGCACCCGCGCCCGGTCCCGCACCCCTTCACGCCGCCTGGACGTCCATCCGCGCCCCGAACTCCCGCACCACCGGCTCCTCGCGGTACGGCTGGAGCCGCTGCTGGAAGTCCTCCAGGTACTCGGCGCCGCGGTTCGACCGCAGCGTGCCGAGGAGTTCGACCGCCTTCATGCCCGTGTGGCACGCCTGCTCGACGTCCCGGCGCTGCACCTGCGCCGTGGCGAGCAGGACCAGGCCGATCGCCCGCCGCCGCGCCCGCGTCTCGGGATGCCCCGCGAGGGACTCCTCCGCGCTGCGCGCCGCCGCGTCCGCCTGCCCCAAGTCACGGTGACAATGAGCCAGTTCATCGGCCAGATACGCATGGTCGAAGTGCCGGATCCACACCGGGTCGTCGCCCGAATCCGTCTCCCCGGCCGCACGGTCCATCGCCTCGACCGCCCGGCCCGCCACGACCTGCGTGGAGCGCCCGTCCCCGAGCAGCGCGTGCCCCCTGGCCTCGGCGGCGTAGAACATGGCCTCCGCGCGCGGGGTGACCCGCCCGCGCGTCCCCTCCTGGGCCGCCCGCGCCAGCTGCGCGATCTCCCTCGGATTTCCGAGTTGGGCCGCGAGATGGCTCATGGACGCGGCGAGCACATACCCGCCGTACCCCCGGTCCCCGGCCGCCTGCGCGAGCCGCAGCGCCTGGATGTAGTAGCGCTGGGCGAGGCCCGGCTGGCCCGTGTCCACCGCCATGTACCCGGCGAGCTCCGTCAACCGCGCGACGGCGGCGAACAGTTCGCGTCCCACCGCCTCGCGGTACGAACCGGCGAGCAGCCCCGAGACCACGCTGTTCAGGTAGTGCACGACCACCGGCCGCACATGCCCGCTGCCGTACTGGTGGTCCAGCTGCGTCAGCGCCTCCGTCATGGCCCGCACCGCGGCCACGTCACAGAGCCCGACCCGCGGCCCGGCCATCCGGCCGACCTGCGAGTCCGGGGACGAGATCAGCCAGTCGCGGCTCGGCTCGACGAGCGCGGACGAGGCGACGGACGAACCGGACAGGAAGTCCCGCCGCCCCACGTCGCTGCGCCACAGCTCGCAGACCTGCTCGATGGCGCCGAGCACGGTCGGCGAGAACTGCAGACCGACGCCGGAGGCGAGGTTCTTGCCGTTCGCCATCCCGATCTCGTCGATGGTGACCGTCCGGCCCAGCTTGCGGCCGAGTGCCTCCGCGATGATGCCGGGCGCCCTGCCGCGCGGCTGCTGACCGCGCAGCCACCGGGCGACGGACGTCTTGTCGTAGCGCAGATCGAGACCGTGCTCCGCGCCGCACATGTTGACCCGGCGGGCAAGGCCCGCGTTCGAGCAGCCCGCTTCCTGAATGAGTGCCTGCAGCCTTTCATTGGGCTGCCGCGCGACGAGCGGCCTTGCGGCCATGGCGTACCCCCTGATGTGCACCGTGGTTCATCTGGTCGGAGGGGCCGGAATCAGCCACCCCAGATGATCAATGCCCTTGGAACAAACGGAAGATGCACCACAAACGGACGATAAGTCGGCAACTGGGCATCTTCGGAGTGCCACAGCCTTGGCTACCCGCACATGGAACCCATTCCCCATGCGCGCCCCCGCCCGTGCACCCATGCGCCCCACATGCAGGATCGATGCTCCGCCCCCGCGCACGCGCGGGCCGTAACCGTAGGTGGCGGGCGGAGTTGAGAAGTCCGTGGAAGAGACCATGGGAGTCACGTCAGCCGCGCACATCCCGAAGCAGCGCGGAGAATCCTTGCTGGACACGGCCGTGCGATACGCGGAAGAGCGCCACTGGGACGTGTTCCCGGGGACGTGGCTCGAGTCCGTCGAGGGGGCCGAAATCTGCTCGTGCGGTGACACCGCGTGCACGACACCCGGTTCGCACCCGGCGCGCGAGGACTGGGCCACGCAGGCGACGGGCAGCGCGACCGTCGCGAGGCGGCTCTGGTCCAAGCAGCCGAAGTCGTCGATCCTGCTGCCGACGGGCCGTACGTTCGACGCCATCGACGTGCCGGAGACGGCCGGGTTCCTCGCGCTGGCCCGCATGGAGCGGATGGAGCTGACGCTCGGGCCCGTGACGTGCACGCCCGACCGCCGGATGCAGTTCTTCGTCCTGCCCGGCGCCACCGCGAAGGTGCCCGACCTGGTACGCAAGCTGGGCTGGCCGCCGGCCGCGATCGACCTCGTGGCGCTCGGCGAGGGGGCGTACGTGGCAGCGCCCCCGACCCGCTTCGGCGCGTCGGGCGCCGTGCAGTGGGCGTGCCGCCCCACCGCGGCGAACCGCTGGCTCCCGGACGCGGAGGAGATCATCTCCCCGCTGGCTTACGCCTGCGGGCGCGAGGCACGGAGGTAGACCTCACGGGGGCGCAAAAGCCGGACGGGCTGGAAATCCAGCCCGTCCGGCTTTTGTCACCCTCGCCGACGTATCGTGCGGCAACGGCGACGAAAGGCGGGCACCGTGACCGAGGCAGCACCGGCGGAAGCACCCGCCGCAGTACGGGTGCAGGGGCTGTGGAAGGCCTTCGGCCAGCAGATCGCCGTCGCCGGGATCGATCTCACCCTCCCCGCGGGCAAGTTCATCGGCCTCGTCGGCCCGAACGGCGCGGGCAAGACCACCACCCTGTCCATGGTGACCGGCCTCCTCCGACCCGATCAGGGCACCGTGGAGGTCGTCGGCCACGACGTATGGACCGACCCCGTCCAGGTCAAGGCCCGCATCGGCGTCCTGCCCGAAGGCCTGCGCCTCTTCGAGCGCCTCTCGGGGCGCGAACTCCTCGCGTACACCGGACGCCTGCGCGGGCTGCCCGGCGACGAGGTCGACAAGAGAGCGACCCAGGTCCTGGACGTCCTCGACCTCGCCGGCGCCCAGCACAAACTGGTCGTCGACTACTCGACCGGCATGCGCAAGAAGATCGGGCTCGCCGCGGCCCTGCTCCACAACCCCGAAGTCCTCTTCCTGGACGAGCCCTTCGAGGGCGTCGACCCGGTGTCCGCCCAGACCATCCGCGGCGTCCTGGAGCGCTACACCGCGTCCGGGGCGACGGTCGTCTTCTCGTCGCACGTCATGGAACTCGTCGAATCGCTCTGCGACTGGGTCGCCGTCATGGCGGCAGGACGCATCCGCGCGCAAGGCACCCTCGCCGAGGTGCGCGGCGCGGCACCGTCCCTTCAGGAAGCGTTCCTCGAACTGGTCGGCGCGGGCGGCCGGGACACCGGCTCGCACCTCGACTGGCTGGGCGGCGGCACCCGATGAGCACGGCCCCTTCCCAGGCCCCGTCCCCCTCGATCACTCCCGTCTTCGTACGGCTGAAGCTCTCGCTCCTGCGCAACGGCCTGCACCAGTCGACCGGACGCCGCGCCGCCTACATCGCGTCCGTCGCCGCCGCGCTCCTCGTCGCCGCTCTCCAGCTCCTCGGCCTGATCGCCCTGCGCGGCAACGAACACGCCGCCACCGTCTCCGTCCTGCTCACCGCCGTGCTCGCGCTCGGCTGGGCGGTGATGCCGCTGTTCTTCCCCAGCGGCGACGAGACCCTCGACCCCACCCGCCTGGTGATGCTGCCGCTGCGCCCCCGGCCACTGGTGCGCGCGCTCCTCGTGGCGTCCCTGGTGGGCATCGGGCCGCTCTTCACCCTCTGCCTCGCGCTCGGCGCCGTGATCTCCCTCGCGCACGGTGCGGCGGCGGCCGTCACCGGGGTCCTCGCCATCGCGCTGACCCTGCTCGTCTGCGTGGCCCTCGCGCGGACCGTCGCCGCCGCCAACATCCGCCTCCTGACCAGCCGCAAGGGACGTGATCTGGCCGTTCTGAGCGGCCTGGTCATCGCGGTCGGCGCGCAAGTCGTCAACTTCGGTGCACAGCGGCTCGGTTCGTCGGGGCTCTCGCAGCTCGACCCGGCGGCGGACGTCATCCGCTGGATCCCGCCCGCGTCGGCCATCGGCGCCGTCGACTCGGTGAGCGAGGGCGCGTACGCCACCGGGGTCGCCCAACTCGCCCTGAGCGCCGCAGCCCTCGCCGCGCTCCTGGCCCTCTGGCAGCGCAGCCTCACGCACCTGATGACGACCCCCGACGGCTCCACGCTCGCGGCCGCGGAACCCACCAAGGCCCGCTCGGCGCGCGGCCTGGGCACACTGCTGCCCGGCGGACGCACCGGCACGGTCATGGAGCGCAGCCTGCGCTACGTGTGGCGCGACCCGAAGACGAAGGCGGCCTGGGTGACGTCCCTGGCCATCGGCCTGATCGTGCCGCTCTTCAACGCCCTCCAGGGCACGGGCTCGATCTACTTCGCGTGCTTCGCGGCCGGGATGCTCGGCGTCCTGATGTACAACCAGTTCGGCCAGGACACCTCGGCGTTCTGGATGGTCGCGATGACGATCTCGTCGACGTACGACGCGTACATCGAACTCCGCGCCCGCGCCCTGGCACTCCTCGCCATCACCCTCCCCTACGCGACGCTGGTGACGGTCATCACGGCATCGGTGCTCGGCGACTGGAAGGGCCTGCCGGAGGGACTCGGGCTCTCCTTCGCCCTGCTCGGCGCGATGCTGGCGACGGGCGCCTGGTCATCGGCCCGCTTCCCCTACTCGATCCCGCAGGAGGGCTACAAGAACGTGGCCCCCGGGCAGGCGGGCCTGGCCTGGATCTCGATCTTCGGCGGGATGGTCGCGGCGGCCCTGCTCTGCGCCCCGGTGCTCGCCTTCACCATCTGGCTGCACGTCTCGGGCGCGAGCGACTGGTCCTGGGTGCTGCTGCCGCTGGGCGGGGCCTACGGAGCGGTGATCACGTACTTCGGTCTGCGGCTGGCGGCGCCGAGGGTGGCGCGGCGGCTTCCGGAGATCCTGACGGCGGTCAGCAGGGGCTGAGGGCCGCTGACCGTGCGGGCCGCCCCTGGAACGCAGACGACCCGCGAGCCGTGGTTCCCGCCGTACGAGACGGCGGGAAGCCGGCCGGACTCACCGGCGGCTCGCGGGTCGGGTGACTGCTTGGGATTGGGCCGGTTGCACGCACATCACACGTGCTGGTCCGGCGCCGAAATCGAGTTGCGACGACGGGCCACTAGCCCGCAGTCACCTCACGCGTCCGGTTTCCATACATCTGCCGAACCACCTCCTCTCCGTGATGAGTCACAGCCTAGGAACCGGGCCAGCTCGACTCAACCGGTTTTTCGAGAAGGCTGCGGGACGGGCTCCTGCCGTACGTCGTAGGCGTATCCGTCGCCGCGCTGAAGCAGCCGCAGATTCCGGTACGAGACGCCGAACCGTCCTGTCGGTGAGGTGAGGGTGTGCTGCCCTCTGGCCCGTACCGTGATGCGTCCCTTCCAGGTGCCCGCCCACTTGCCGGTGGGCACCGTCGCCCGTACGAGATCCCCGGTGACGTATCCGAAGTGCTGCTTGGTCCGCGCCCGTCGAAGTCGGGGAAAGCCGAAGCGGTCAGGGGTGGTGCGGGCGTAGGAGCCACGTCCAGTGGCTTTCACCACCAGCACACGAGCGGGCACTCGGACGATCCTGCCGCCGTTCTCACGATCCAGGTCGCCGACGGCGAGGGCGTCGATGGTGTGGGTCTTGGCGAGCCCCATGGCCGTGCGGTTCCGTTGCGTACGGCCGCCCGGCCAGGAACGCACTGGTCGCCCGAGAAGGCCCAACGCTTCGATGAGCTGCCGACGGGTCGCGTTCATGACGGCAGCGTCACGCAGCGGGGGCCGGGTCTGAGCAAGGATCTCCGCCAGGCGATCCGGCCGGTGGGCGAGGAATTCCGCGACGGACGTCTTGCCCTTGGCCTGGTTGCAGGGGACGCAGGCCGGCACCAGGTTGGTGATTCTGCTGGAGCCGCCTCGGCTGCTGGGGTGGATGTGGTCGGTGTTCAGGGGAACGCCAGTGGCTCCGCAGTAGGCGCAGGCTCTGCCCCAAGCGGCCACCAAGTACGCGCGGGCGTCAGTCCCGGCGAGTCTGCCGTTCTGATGCTCGGCTCCCCTGAGCTGTTTGCCCGTACTCATGGAGTGGGTGTCGAACGCGACGTCTTCCACGTGAACCTCGGTGACCGGCGCGTACCGGCAGAAGCGATTCACGAGGGACAGGGTGGTGTCGACGCGGTGGCGCAGTGACGGGGGGAGCCATCCCTCCGGGCGGCTGCGGTTGTTGCTTCTCGGAGCTCGGTGGCGGAGGTTCACGGATCGCCGTCTGCTCCGGTACACGGCGCGCCGCTTCATGCAAAGCCGGATCTGATCGCCCCGGTGCCGGAGTTCGGCTGTCACCAGACCCCGGCGCACGAGGACGGCTTCCCCACGATCGCAGATTTCCGTCTTCACGTCCGTGAGCGCGAAGCCAGTCGCCTTGGACCCGGGATCGATGCGCAGCTGCACACCATCGACCTCCGAGTCGGCGCGCATACGGTCCTTGAGCCGGATGGTGAACGGAATTCGCCGATGCACGACAGCTCGTCCGTTGGTGAGCAGTTCGCGAGCGCGAGCGGGGTGGCATGGCATCAACGGCCGTCCGTCTCTGGCGAGTACGAAGACTCTGCTCGCGCCGACGCCTCCGGTGTACGTGTGGTCCGTGGGGGCGTCACCGCTCCCGAACTCTGCCGTCTCCACCGCCACAGCGGCTGATTCGGCGTGACGCCGACGGGGTCTGACGCGATGCCCGCCGGTCTCCCCTCGCCCATGTTCCCCGCCGGTGCCCGCCGCGGTGGCGGGGAGTCCGTGAGCCGTTTCGTCCGTGCTCCTGCGGGTGTCTGCTCTCACGGATTCCAGTGCGGGCTGCTGAGGAAGCA
Organism: Streptomyces sp. NPDC047525; assembly: GCF_040643025.1. NCBI lineage: Bacteria > Bacillati > Actinomycetota > Actinomycetes > Kitasatosporales > Streptomycetaceae > Streptomyces > Streptomyces sp. NPDC047525. The sequence continues at coordinate 196,470 of NZ_JBEYTL010000007.1, read as the reverse complement.
CAGCCCGGTGGGTCTGCTCGCCTACGGGAAACGTAGTCATCGAAGAGCGCCTTCCTTCGACCTGGTGGTCTTGATGACTCGGGCTGGTCACTCGGCCTGTCCGCGGGGCGGAACGGGCTCCGGGCGTGAGCCGAGGAGCGAGTGACCCTTCGTGTGTACATCGCCGACGCTAGTGATCACCCATCTCGTGAAGAGCCGGATCGCTCAAGGTCAGCTATTTGTGCGAATCTTTGGACGTGCGTCTGATTTCTGACATCGCGTCCGCTCCCCACGGTTCGCGGGCAACGATTTCGTCGAACTTCTGGGAAGTGCCTGTGGGCTGCGTCACGTTCGAGTTGAATGATCTGACGTGCGGTACATGCGGAACTCGCAGAACATGCAGCTCATGAGGACACGGCCTGCAGGGGGTGCCAGGTGAGTGCTTCCCGGCGTAGCGGAACCACCGACGAGCTGGGGCCTGAAGAGCCCGAGCCCGGTGGGGCCGAATTGCTCGCGGCATTGCTGGACGGGATGGACGCCGCCTTGTGCGCGTTCGACGCCGACGGGGTGGTGACGCACTGGAATCGTGAGGCCGAGCGGATTCTCGGGTGGTCGGCGGCCGAGGCCGTCGGGCGGCAGGGGTTCGCGGGCTGGGCGGTGCGGACCGCCGACGCGGAAGAGGTCGAGGCGCGGCTTCTGTCGGCCATGGAGGCGCACGGCCGTCAGGTGCACGAGTTCGCGCTCCTGACGAAGGACGGCGGGCGGGTGCTCGTGCGGACCCAGTCCGCCGCCGTGCGGGGCGGGGACGGGAAGCCGGCCGGTGTGTACTGCGCGTTCAGCGAGGTCCATGCGCAGATCGACCTGGAGCGGTCCATCGCGCTGAGCGAGGCGCTGTTCGAGAACGCGTCGTGGGGTGTGGTGCTCGTCGACGCCGATCTGCGTCCCGCCGTGGCGAACGAACACGCGGCGCGGGCCCTGGGGATGGGGCGTACGGCCTTGCTGGGGCGCCCCCTTGGGGAGTTGCTCGGGCAGGGCGTGGAGGAGCTGGAGAGCGCGCTGAGCCATGTGCTCGCGGAGGGGGCGCCGCCCGCGCCTGCCGAGATGTGGGTGTCCGTGCGGGCCACGGAGAGCGGTGAGCCGGAGCGGCGGTGCTGGCGCAGCGGCTTCTTGCGGCTCGCGTCGCCGCTCGCGGAGGAGCCGGTGCCGCTGGGGGTCGGCTGGCTCTTCACTGACGTGACGGAGGCCAAGCAGACGGAGCAGGACGCGGCGCAACTGCGCTTCCGTTCGCAGCAGTTGCACCGGGCCGCGCGGGCCGCGGGCGAGTGCGAGGACCCCACGGAGGCGGCGACGGTCCAGCTGGACTTCGCGCTTGCCGGGTTCGCCGACCACGCGTTGATCGACCTGGTGGCGGGTGACGGGGAGCCGGTGCGCCTGATCCGCGTCGCCGCGACGCCTGCGGGCGCTCCGGGTCCGTGTCTGCCGGTGGCCAAGGCGGGCCTTCCCGTCCGCTATCTGGAGGGCCACCCGGCCCCGCAGTGCGTGGACCGGGTGGGTTCCGTACGGGCCAGCGCGGGCACCGCGCCGCCGGAGCGGGCCCGGGAGTGGGCGGCGGCCAGGCAGTGGCCTGAGGACTCCGTCCACGCCCTGTGCACGGTGCTGCGCAGCCGGGGGCGGACGCTGGGCGTGGTGACGTTCCTGCGGGGCGCGAGCCGCACCCAGTTCGAACGGGCGGACGCGACGTACGCGGAGAGCGTCTCGGCGAGGGTTGCGGCCTCGCTTGACCTGGCGGGGGTGCTGGACGCGGGCTGAGTTCCCCTGCGGAGGGGGGGTGTGCGGGCGGGTGTTCAAGGCCGCCGCTTCGCGCCAGGGGCAAGCGCGTTGCCTAACGGTGGGCGGGTGTTCAAAGCCGCCGCTGCGCGGCGGATCTTTCCCGCCCACCCACCCGATTGCCCAGCGGCGGATGATCACCCACCCGACGCACCGCGGGGTGCTCGGGTGGGTGGGTGGGGAGAATCCGCCGCGAAGCGGCGGTCCAGGCCGTCCACCGCCGGGTGCTCGGGTGGGTGGGCGGGGGATATCCGCCGCGAAGCGGCGGTTCAGTCGCTCCTACGCCGCATGCAATGCCAGCGTCGGCGAGAGCCGCGCCGCCCGTACCGCCGGGTACAGCCCAGCCACCGTGCCGATCACCAGCGTCGCCCCGAAGCCCCCGCTCACCGCCCACAGGGGGACCACCCAGGGGAGCCCGCCCGACACCGCGTACGCGCCCGTCGCCGCCGCGCCCAGGGCGATTCCCGCAAGGCCGCCGAGGCCGGACAGCATCAGGGACTCCGTCACGAACTGGATCCGGATCTGCCCCTTCGTCGCGCCCATCGAGCGGCGCAGACCGATCTCGTACCGGCGCTCCAGGACTGAGATGATCATGGTGTTGGCCACCCCCACGCCCCCCACCAGCAGGGCGATTCCGCCCAGCCCCAGCAGCAGCGTCGAGAACGCTCCCTCTGTCGCCGCCTTCGCCTTGAGCGCCGACGACGGGTCCGTCACCTGGACGTTCCGGGGGTTCTCCGGGTCGATCGAGGCGGCGAGCAGGCTCCGGACCTCGTGCACCGAGGCGTCGGTGGAGCGTTCGTACACCGACGTGGGGCGGCCGTCGAAGCCGAGCTCGCTCTTGGCCGCGTCCCAGCCCACGAGGGCCGAGCGCTCCACGTCGGGCGAGAGCGGCAGCGGGTCGAGGATGCCGACGACCGTGAAGTAGCGGTCGTCCACCCATACTTGCTGGCCCGCCTCCGTGATGCCGAGGCGGTCGGCCGCGACGTGGCCGAGGACGATCGAGGGGTAGCGGCTGTTGGCCGCGTTGAACCACGTACCGTGCCCCATCTCGCCGCGCAGCACCTTCAGCAGGCCCTCGGTCGTCGCCCTGACGGCGATGCCGCCGGTCTCGTCCTCGGGGATCTTCTCGCTGCGCCGCACGGTGCGTTCGAGGTCGCCGGTCGCGCCGACGTCCCGTACGCCCTTCACCCGGGAGACCCGCCCTGCCGCGTCACGCGGGAGCACCACCTTCTCCCCGGAGAACAGGGGCTCCCCCGGCGCGGCCACCAGCATGTTCGTGCCCAAGTCGTCCAACTCACGCATCAGTTGGGCCTTGCTCGACGACGAGATGCCCACCACCGCGATCATCGTGGCGATCCCGATGGCGATCCCGAGCGCCGACAACACGACCCGCACGGGGCGGCTGCGCAGCCCCGCCGAGCCGACGTGCAGGACGTCCCGGGGCCCGAGCCGCGCCGCCTTCAGGCGCGGGTTGCCGACCTTCTTCGTACGGATCATCCGGCGAGCACCCCCTGGCCAACGGCGGCGCGGGTATCCGCCACCACCTGCCCGTCCCGGATCCGCACCTGCCGCGGAAGTCTCTCCGCGATCTCCGCGTCGTGCGTGATGACGGCGATGGTCGCGCCCTCCGCGTTGAGATCGTGGAGCAGCTCCATCACCGCCTCGCCGGACGCCGAGTCCAGCGCCCCGGTCGGCTCGTCGGCCAGGAGCAGGTCCGGCGCCCCGACCACGGCGCGCGCGATGGCGACGCGCTGCTTCTGGCCGCCGGAGAGTTCGTGCGGGCGGTGCTTCATGCGGTCCGCGAGGCCGACCCGGTCGAGGGCCTCGGCGGCCCGCGCGCGGCGTTCCCCGCGCGAGAGGCCCGAGTACAGGAGCCCCTCCGCCACGTTGTCGCGCGCGCTGATCCCCGGCACCAGGTGGAACGCCTGGAACACGAAGCCGATGTGCCGTGCGCGCAGCGCGGAGAGGCTGCGGTCGGCGAGCGTCGCGACGTCGTGGCCCGCGATGGCCACCGAGCCCTCCGAGGGGCGGTCCAGCGTGCCGATGATGTGCAGCAGCGTCGACTTGCCGGACCCGGAGGGGCCGACGATGGCGAGGAGTTCGCCCTCCTCCACCCTCAGGTCCACGCCGCGCAGGGCGGTGACTCCGCCCGGGTACTCCTTGGTGACCCCGGCCAACTCCACGACGGCGCTCATATCTTGGGCACCCCGACCTTCATGCCGTCCCGCAGTCCTCCCCCGGTCACCTCGACCCGGCCCTGCCCGAACATGCCGAGCTCGACCTTCACCTGGCGGGCGCGGCCGTGCTCGACGACCTGGACGCCGTAGCCGCCGCCGGGCAGGGCGAGGAGGGCGTTGACGGGGACGGAGAGCACGTCCTTGCGGGTCTCTCCGGTGAGGTTGACCGTCACCGGGGACTGGTCGAAGCCGTCGACCTTGCCGGGGTCGTCGAAGGAGACCGTCACCGGGATCTTGGGGGTCTTGTCGGCAGGGTCGTCGCCCGGCTTGGCGGTCTTGCCGACGGACGCGACCTCGCCCTTGGCGGTCGAGCCGTCCGGCAGGTCCACGGTGACCTTGGTGCCCACCTTGGCGAGCTTCCCCTCGGCGACGTCGAGCTGGAAACGTACGACGCGCTCGGAGCCCGTCGTGCTGAGCACCGGCTTGCCCGGGGCGACCTGGTCGCCGACGGCCGAGTCGGTGGACTTCACGCGGACGCCGCCCGGCGAGAAGGCGATCTGCTCGGGGCCCACGCGCCCGGTCTGCTTCTGGTCGTGCGCCTTCTGCCACTGCTTGACCGCGGCGGCCGTACCCGCCGTGTACTCGTCGTCGACGGCGAGCCCGGCGCCGTACCCGAGCGCCTGGAGGTTCTCCTCCAGCTGCCGTACGTCGTTGCCCTCGTCGCCGGTCTTCAGCGTGCGGTACATGGGTTCGGTGCCGTACATGAGGCGCACCGGGACGCCGTTGACCTCGTACAGGCGTCCGTCGCGCTCGATGGTCGAGCCGTTGCCCGTGGACCAGGTGAGGGTGCCGGTGGTACCCGCGTTGACCTTGCGTTCCTTGGCGTAGCCGAGGGTGCCGTCGCTCTGGGTGCCGCTGCTGAGGTCGCCGCGCTCGACGGCTGCGGTGGCGGGCGGGAGTCCGGCGTCCGCTTGCGTGGACCGGTCCTTGCCGTTGTCGGCGAGCGCGGTGACGGCGACGCCTCCGCCGGTGATGGCGAGCAGGGCCACGACGGTGGCGACGACGGCGGTGCGGCGCCTCACGCGACGATGTCCTTGCACGCCTTGGCGGCCTTCTCCATCTTCTTGGCCTCGGCGCCCTCGGGCATCTTCTGGGCTTCCATCGCGCCGCCGTCGAACTTCGGGTCGGGCATGTTGAAGCCGTTCTCGCGCATGCACCGGGCGTACTTGAGCATCTTGTCCTTGTCGGCCTGCGAGACCTTGCCGCCGCCCGCGCCGCCGCCCTTGGTGCAGGCCTTCAGGGCGGCCTGCATCTTCTCCTTGCTCATGTCGCCGCCGATGGTGACCCCGTTGGTGTCCCCGCCGGCCTTGGGCTCGGGCACCTTGAGGCCGTGCTTGCGCAGGCACTCGCGCTCCTTGAAGGCGGCGTCGGCCTGCTTGCCCTTGCCGCCGTCGGCCTTGTCCTGGCTGCTGTCGCCGCCGCCGGACGAGCAGGCTCCGGCGAACAGGGCGAGTGCGGCGAACCCCGATGCGATGGCCGTTGAACGCGTACGAGTCCTCATGACGTCCCCTCACTGGTCGCGTAGTCGCGTTGTCACGTCGACGCGCACAGGCTGGCGGGAAGGGAGGTTTCGTTTCTCTCAACGGAGACGCTTACACCGACGAAAGGTGCACTTCAGGTACACAGGGCCGCATGCGCGTACTGCTGGTGGAGGACGAGGAATTCCTGGCCGAGATGATCGCCGACGGGCTGCGGCGCGACGCGCTCGCGGTCGACGTCGCGGCCGACGGCCTGACGGCGCTGCGCAAACTCCAGCTCGGCGAGTACGACGTCGTCATCCTGGACCGGGACCTGCCGGGCCTGCACGGCGACGAGGTGTGCCGCAGGGTGGTGGGGCAGCGGCTGCTCACGCGCGTCCTGATGCTGACGGCGTCGGCCACGATCAGGGACCGGGTCGCGGGCCTGGGCCTGGGCGCCGACGACTACCTGACCAAGCCCTTCGCGTACGACGAGCTCCTCGCCCGCGTCCTGGCCCTCGGCCGCCGCACGCGCCCCGCGCTGCCGCCCGTCATCGAACGCGCGGGCCTGGTCCTGGACACGGCCCGCCGCCAGGCGAGCCGCGACGGCCGCCATCTGTCGCTCTCCCGCAAGGAGTTCGCGGTCCTTGAGGCGCTGCTGCGGGCGGAGGGCGCGGTGGTCAGCGGCGACGACCTGATCGAACAGGTCTGGGAGGAGGACACCAGCTACCGCACGAACGCGGTCCGCGTCACCCTCTCCAAGCTCCGCACCAAGCTGGGCGATCCCCCGGTGGTGGAGACGGTCCCTGGCGCGGGCTACCGGATCACGGGCTGGTCGGCGTGAGGCGCTTCGGTCCGGGGGACGGGCGCGGGTTCCGCATCGGCGGCCTCAGCAGCGAGCGCGGCCGCCTCACCGCCCTCTACGGCGGCATGCTCGTCCTGGCGGGGGCGCTGCTCACCGGCCTCGTCTACTTCCTCGTACGACAGGGTCTGTACTCCTCGATCAGTACCGCCGTCACCACCGCCGTCCCCGGCCGGAAGCTGAGTCCGCCCTGGGTGATGCCCACCCCGGCCGAGTCCGCGTCGCCGGTCAGGGCGACGCCTCTGGAGAGCTTCTCGGCCGACGACGTCACGCAGGGCCTCGCCGTGACGAAGATCAGCGATGTGGCCGAGCAGGCGGCCCTGAGCCGGCTCCTGACCGTCTCCGTCATCGTGCTGTTCGTGTACGCGGCGCTGTCCATCCTGCTCGCCTGGTGGATGGCGGGCCGCGTGCTGCACCCCGTGGCCGTGATCACCGGCACCGCGCGGCGCCTGTCCGGCGAGAACCTGCACGAGCGGATCGCGCTCGACGCCCCGCCCGGCGAGCTGAAGCAGCTGGCCGACACGTTCGACGAGATGCTCGGGCGGATAGAGCAACTGGTCAGCGCGCAGCAGCGGTTCGCCGCCAATGCCGCGCACGAGCTGCGCACCCCGCTGGCCGTGCAGCGGGCCGCCGCCGAGATCGGTCTCGCGGGTGAGCCCGACGCACGGCAGGTGGCCCGGATCCGTACGAAGCTCATCTCCGTGGCCGACGACAGCGAGCACCTGATCGAGGGGCTGCTGCTCCTGGCCACGTCGGAGCGGGGCCTTGAGCGCAGGGAGACCGTCGCGCTCGACGTCATCGCCGACGCGGTGACGGAAGGGCTCGCGGGACAGGCCGCCGAGCGGGACGTCACGCTCTCCCTGCACGCCGAGCCGCTCACCGTGTACGGCGACGGGGTGCTCCTGGACCGCCTCGTGCACAACCTGGTGGCGAACGCCGTGCACTACAACGTCAAGGGCGGCCGGGTCGAGGTGCGCACGGGCCCCGGCGGCATCGAGGTCACCAACACCGGCCCCGCCGTCCCGCCGGACACCGTCCCGCACCTCTTCGAGCCCTTCCGGCGCCTGCGGGAACGTACGCATGCGAGGGGGGAGGGTGCGGGCCTCGGGCTGTCCATCGTCGAGGCGATCGCCCGCGCACACGGCGCACAGGCGACCGCGGAGGCGAACGCGCGGGGAGGCGGGCTCAGCGTGCGGGTGCGCTTTCCCACGGGCCCGCAGGAGCCTCAGCGGCGGTAGAAGATCCGGTCTCCGTACTCCTCGAAGACCTTGCCGTTCCAGTCGTGCCCGCCGTCCACGTTCCCGGACCGAAGCACCGGCGGCTCGACGCCCCGCGCGGCCAGCAGCTCGACGGCGGTCGCCGTCATCGCCTGCATGATCGTGTTCGCGACCACGCTGGAGGCGGGACCGAAGGGCGCCCCGACCGAGTCGAGGCTGAGCTCCGCGTCGCCGAGGGCGATCTTGGAGTCGATCACGACGTCGCAGTGGTCCTTCAGGAAGGTGCCGGACACGTGCCGCGACTTCGTCTCCGTCGCGTACGCCACCGACGTCACGCCGATGACCTTCAGGCCGAGTGCGCGGGCGTTCATCGCCATCTCCACGGGCAGCGAGTTCCGCCCGGAGAGCGAGATGATCACGAGTGCGTCGCCGGGGCGGGCCGGCGAGGAGTCCAGGACGGCGCCCGCGAGCCCGTCCACCCGCTCCAGGGCCGAGCCGAGCGTGGCGGGCATGACGTCGATGCCGACGACCCCGGGGACGGCGAGGAGGTTCATCAGGGCGAGGCCGCCCGCGCGGTAGACGACGTCCTGCGCGGCCAGCGAGGAGTGCCCGGCGCCGAAGGCGAAGAGCCTGCCGCCCGCCTCGACCGCGTCGGCGAGGAGCGTGCCGGCCGCCTCTACGTTCCCGCCCTCCTCGTCGCGCACGCGGCCGAGCAGGCCGATCGCGGCGTCGATGTACTGACCGGCCAGCTTGCTCTCGCTTTTCGAGCCCATGCGCCGAGGAACCTTTCCGGGTACGTATGTCCTGTACGTATTCACTGCACGTGTTTCCCGTGTGCCGCGGATCACGTTGCGGTCTGGACCAGTGCCCTGTCAATACGGCCCGAGCACCCCGTCAAGACCGTCTGGACCGGGTTTTCCCCCGGCGCGATCCGGTTGTCAGTGGTATGCGTCAGAATTGAGGGCAGGGCCGGCCGCACGAGAGAAATCTGAGGGGCACCCATGTCGGGGCTTATTGACACCACTGAGATGTATTTGCGCACCATCCTCGAGCTGGAGGAGGAAGGTGTGGTCCCCATGCGCGCCCGGATCGCCGAGCGTCTCGACCAGAGCGGGCCGACGGTGAGCCAGACGGTCGCGCGCATGGAGCGCGACGGCCTGGTGGCGGTCGCCAGCGACCGGCACCTGGAGCTGACCGAGGAGGGCCGCAGGCTCGCCACCCGCGTGATGCGCAAGCACCGCCTGGCGGAGTGCCTCCTCGTCGACGTGATCGGCCTGGAGTGGGAGCAGGTCCACGCGGAGGCGTGTCGCTGGGAACACGTGATGAGCGAGGCCGTGGAGCGCCGCGTCCTTGAGCTCCTGCGCCACCCCACCGAGTCTCCGTACGGCAACCCGATCCCGGGCCTGGAGGAGCTGGGCGAGAAGGACAGCGCCGACCCGTTCCTGGACGAGGGCATGGTCTCCCTGGTCGACCTCGACCCGGGCGCGGAGGGCAAGACCGTCGTGGTGCGCCGCATCGGCGAGCCGATCCAGACGGACGCGCAGCTGATGTACACGCTGCGGCGCGCGGGCGTGCAGCCCGGCTCCGTGGTGAGCGTGACGGAGTCCGCGGGCGGGGTGCTCGTGGGCAGCAGCGGTGAGGCCGCGGAGCTGGACGCGGAGGTCGCTTCGCACGTCTTCGTCGCCAAGCGCTGAGGGTCCGCAGGACCGGGCGATGACGTCCACACCCCCGGGCGACGGCGGAATCCGGCTCCCGTTACCGGGAGTTCGCGTCAACTAGCGGTAACTGTTGGGCAGTTGTGAAGACTCCTGGATCGAATGGGGTCCAAGATTCAGTGTGCGGAATCGCAGCGCCCGGACGTTTTGCGTGCGAGGCTGTCGCGAGAGGCATATGACCTGAAGGCTCTTGACCGTGTCGGCGCCGGGTCTGGCTGCCACGGCCGTGGGAGGGGGCAGGAGGATGTGCCCATCTGGTGAGCGGGAGCGCGTGGGCGAGCGGTGCACATCGGCACGTCCCGCGCGTGCGTGCACGGTGGCGCGCCCTGCACGTCCATGCACCTCGGCACGTCCTGTGCGCGCGTGCGCATCGGCACGCCCTGTGCGTACAGAGGGCCCCGGCGCCCTTGAGCGCCGGGGCCTGTCCTCCCCTGTTCTGACCCGGAGCCCCGAGCTCCCAGGGTCATCCCCCTCGGACCGTTTTCCCCGAGCGGCCCGCCTCCCGATGAAGATCTCCCCTCGGCAGCGGCGGCCAATCCTTGAGCGTGGTCACTCGAATGAGGGGTGTTGCCGGCGATCTGGCCGCTTTCGAAAAAGAGTTCGATAGCGTGCGGGGGTGCGTGACAGAACCAGGCGTTCAGCCCGAGAGGATTCAAGGGGGGTGCCAGGAACCATGGTGCGGCGCATTGACGTGACGGGCGCGGGTGGCGTACGCCTTGCCGCCTGGGAGTTCGCCGATCCTCCCAAGTCCAGGGAGACCGACGGATCACCCGGAGGCGTCCTGTTACTGCACGGCCTGATGGGCCGTGCATCGCACTGGGCGGGCACCGCCCGCTGGCTCGCCGAACGGCATCGCGCGGTCGCACTCGACCAGCGTGCGCACGGGCAGAGCGACAAGCCCCCCGAGGGCCCCTTCACCCGCGACGCCTACGTGGACGACGCCGAGGCCGCGCTCGTCCAGCTGGGCCTCGCCCCCGCCGTCCTCATCGGCCACTCCATGGGCGCGCTCACCGCCTGGCAGCTCGCCGCGAAGCGCCCCGATCTCGTCCGCGCCCTGATCATCACCGACATGCGGGCCTCCGCACTCGGCGCCGCTTCGCAGCGCGAGTGGGAGGACTGGTTCAGGGCCTGGCCCGTGCCCTTCGCCACGCTCGCCGACGTACGCAAGTGGTTCGGCGAGGACGATCCCTGGGTCGAGCGGCCCAATCCATCGCGCGGCGAGTTCTTCGCCGAGGTGATGACCGAGGGCCCGGACGGCTGGCGCCCCGTCTTCGACCGCGACCAGATGCTGAAGTCCCGCGAGACGTGGGTGTACGACGCGCACTGGGAGGACCTGACCCAGGTCCAGTGCCCCGCCCTGGTCGTCCGCGGCCTTGACGGCGAGCTGGGCCGTGCCGAGTCCCAGGAAATGGTCCGCGTGCTGCCCCGCGGGGCGTATGCGGAGGTGGCCGACGCGGGCCACCTGGTGCACTACGACCAGCCGGAGGCCTGGCGCGAGGCGATCCAGCCGTTCCTGGACGGGGTCCTGACGGGGTAGCGCCCCGGGCCGCGCTCACGGACTGAGGCGCCCCGCGGCCGCGCTCACGGACTGAGGCGCTCCACGGTCCAGCCGTCCTGCTCGGCGGGTACGTACCGCAGGCGGTCGTGCAGGCGATTGGCCCTGCCCTGCCAGAACTCGACGCTCTGCGGCTCCACGCGGAAGCCGCCCCAGTGCGGAGGCGCGGGCACCTGCTCGCCCTCCGGGTAGCGCGCCTCCAAGTCGGCGTAACCGCGGTCCAGTTCATCGCGCGTGGCGATGACCGAGGACTGGGCGCTGGCCCAGGCGCCGAGCTGGGAGCCGTGCGGGCGGGTGCGGAAGTACGCCACCGTCTCCTCGCGGGCGACACGCCGCGCCGTGCCCGTGACGATGACCTGGCGGGCCATCGGGTGCCAGGGGAAGAGCAGCGCGATGTTCGGGTTCTCGGCCAGTTCGCGGGCCTTGCGGGACTCGTAATTGGTGAAGAAGACGAAGCCGCGCTCGTCGAAGCCCTTCAGCAGGACCGTGCGCGAGCTGGGGCGCCCTGCGGTGTCCACCGTCGAGACGACCATGGCGTTCGGCTCGTGGAGCAGGCCCGCTTCGGCCGCGGCGAGCGCCTGCGTGAACCAGAGGGCGAAGAGCTCGACGGGCGTGGCGGGCAGCCCTGTCTCGACGAGTCCGTCCAGGCCGTAATGGGCCCGTATGGCGGCGGGATCGGACACGGAGGAGGCGGCGGACGAGGATCCTGCGGCGTCTGCTGCGGAGGCGGCGGCTCGATCGGTCACGCGGTCATCTTGCCGTATACGAAGAGTCAGCCGGGGGCCGTCGTGCACCACGGGGAGGTGACGTGTGGCACTGAGTGCCGTATGCCATCGCCAAGGGTGGCACCAAGGGATATCGTTCCGCTGCCGAATCGGTTGGGTGACCACCAGCCGGGCGGGGCATCACCGGGGTGACCGATCCGGACCGCGAGTCGAAAGCCGGAAGCCATCGACGTACCGGCAGACCGCGGAACCGGACCGCGAATGCCCACTTCTGACACATGGTCACGAGCTGTCTGTCACCACCATCTGTCGTACACATCACGAGGAGCCGCCTGATGTCCGACTTCGTACCCGGACTTGAGGGAGTCATCGCGTTCGAGACGGAGATCGCCGAACCGGATAAGGAAGGCGGCGCGCTTCGCTATCGCGGCGTCGACATCGAGGATCTGGTCGGCCACGTCTCCTTCGGCAACGTCTGGGGCCTGCTGGTCGACGGCGCGTTCAACCCCGGCCTGCCGCCCGCCGAGCCGTTCCCGATCCCGGTGCACTCCGGTGACATCCGCGTCGACGTCCAGTCCGCCCTTGCGATGCTCGCCCCCGTGTGGGGCCTGAAGCCGCTCCTGGACATCAGCGAGCAGGAAGCCCGCGACGACCTGGCACGGGCCGCCGTCATGGCCCTCTCGTACGTCGCCCAGTCCGCCCGCGGCCAGGGCCTGCCGATGGTGCCGCAGCGCGAGATCGACAAGGCCGACACGGTCGTCGAGCGCTTCATGAAGCGCTGGCGCGGCGAGCCCGACCCCAAGCACGTCCAGGCCGTCGACGCGTACTGGACGTCGGCCGCCGAGCACGGCATGAACGCGTCCACGTTCACGGCCCGCGTCATCGCGTCGACGGGCGCGGACGTGGCGGCGGCCCTGAGCGGGGCCGTGGGCGCGATGTCCGGGCCGCTGCACGGCGGCGCCCCCTCCCGGGTCCTCGGCATGATCGAGGAGATCGAGCGGACGGGGGACGCGGTCGCGTACGTGAAGCAGGCGCTGGACAAGGGCGAGCGCCTGATGGGCTTCGGGCACCGGGTGTACCGGGCCGAGGACCCGCGTGCGCGGGTCCTGCGCCGTACGGCGCGCGAGCTGGGCGCTCCTCGCTACGAGGTGGCCCAGGCGCTGGAGAAGGCGGCGCTGGACGAGCTGCACGCACGGCGCCCGGACCGCGTCCTGGCGACGAACGTCGAGTTCTGGGCCGCGATCGTCCTCGACTTCGCCGAGGTGCCCGCGCACATGTTCACGTCGATGTTCACGTGCGCGAGGACTGCCGGGTGGTCGGCGCACATTCTTGAGCAGAAGCGAACGGGACGCTTGGTCCGGCCTTCGGCCCGGTACGTGGGGCCGGGGACGCGGGATCCTCGTGCGGTGGAGGGGTACGGGGACATCGCGAGGTAGGGATTTCTTCGCCGGACGGGCTGAAGACAGCCCGTCCGGCGTTTGAGGACGAACTCGGCGAAGCCGGTGATGACGGCCGCCAAGGCCCCCGAATCAGTTCTCCAGCGCCCCCTCCACCAGCACCGTCCACTGCGCCACCACCCTCTCCCGCCGGGCCCCGTCGTCCGTCAGGAGATTCGCCAGACCGAGGCCTCGGGCCATGTCCAGGAGACCCTGGATGGTCTCCCGGACCCCGGGGCGGGACTCGTCCGCCCCCAGCAGCTGCACCGCTATCCGGTGCGTCTCCCGCCCCACCCGCGCCTCCAGCTCCGTCACCCGCGACCCGAGCTGAGGCTCGTTCGACGCCGCCACCCACAGATGCAGCGCCGCCCGGAAGAGCGGGCCCGTGTAGAGGTCCACCAGAGCCGCCACCACCGACGCCCGGTCCTGCGCCGGAAGCTCCCGCAACGCCGTGGACCGCTGCTCGGCCACGTACTCCACCGCCGCCGTGAAGAGGTCCTCCCGCGTCGGGAAGTGATGCTGGGCCGCCCCCCGCGAGACACCGGCCCGCTCGGCGACCACGGACACCGTGGACCCCGACCAGCCGCTCTCGGCGAGGCACGCCACCGCCGCCTCCAGGAGCCGCTGCCGCGTCACGCGGCTGCGGTCCTGCTTGGGCGAGCGATCGGCGCGATCAGCCGCGGTCACAGCACCCATGGGCACTCCCGTCGTTCAAGGAACGCCCCCATCCCATCGCGCGCCTCCGCCGAGGCGAAGAGCCGCGCGGACAGGGCGATGAGGGAGTCCGTGTGGTGGTCGAATGCGTCGAGCACCCTAGCCGTGAGCAGCTTCTTCGTCTCGGCCAGGGCCTGAGGAGCCGCCTTCCGCACCCCTTCGAGCAGGGGCGAGAGCTCCCCGTCCGCGTCATCCCCCGCCACCGTCACCAGACCCACCCGCGCCGCCTCCGCCCCGCCGAACCGCTCTCCGGTGAGGAAGTAGCGGGACGCCGCGCTCGGGTCGAGCCGGGCGAGCAGCGGCATGGAGATGACCGCGGGCGCCACCCCGATCCGTACCTCCGTCAGCGCGAACGAAGCCCCCGGCCCCGCGACCGCCATGTCGCACACGCCGAGCAGGCCGAGCCCGCCCGCCCGCACATGCCCGTCCGCCCGCGCCACCACCGGCTTCGGCAGCTCCACGATCTGCCGGAGCAGCGCCACGAAGACGGCCGGGTCCGGCGGCTCCCGCAGGTCGGCGCCCGAGCAGAACGTCGAGCCGGTGTGCGTGAGAACGACCGCGCGTACGTCCGGGTCCTTGCCGCAGTCGTCCAGCGCCTCCGCGAGCCCGTGCAGGAGACCCGCCGAGAGCGCGTTGCGGTTGGCGGGTGTGTCCAGGGTGAGCGTGACGATGCCGCGCTCCGGGGGCGTGTACACAAGTCCCATGGGTCCTCCAGGAGTTCAAGAGCGAGCAGGGGCTCAGTACGACTTGGGCAGGCCCAGCGTCTGGTGCGACACGTAGTTGAGGATCATCTCCCTGCTCACCGGGGCGATCCGAGCCACCCGCGACGCCACGATCAGCGAGGCGAGACCGAACTCCTTCGTCAGGCCGTTGCCGCCCAGCGTGTGCACCGACTGGTCGACGGTTTTCACGCACGCGTCGGCCGCCGCGAGCTTGGCCATGTTGGCGGCTTCTCCTGCGCCCATGTCGTCGCCGTCGTCGTAGAGGCGGGCGGCCTTCTGCATCATCAGACGGGCCAGTTCGATGTCGATGTGGGACTGCGCGAGGGGGTGCGCGATCGCCTGGTGGGCGCCGATCGGGCTCTTCCACACGCTGCGTTCCTTGGCGTACCCGACCGCCCGCGAGAGCGCGTAGCGTGCCATGCCGATCGAGAACGCCGCCGTCATGATCCGCTCGGGGTTGAGGCCCGCGAAGAGCTGGAGCAGCCCGGCGTCCTCGTCGCCCACCAGGGCGTCGGCGGGCAGCCGTACGTCGTCGAGGGTCAGCTCGAACTGCTTCTCCGGGGCCTGGAGTTCCATCTCGATCTGCCGCCGCTGGAAGCCCTCCGTCTCACGCGGGACGATGAAGAGGCAGGGCTTGAGGCTGCCGGTGCGGGCATCCTCCGTACGGCCCACGATCAGCGTCGCATCCGCGATGTCGACGCCGGAGATGAACACCTTGCGGCCGGTCAGGAGCCAGTCGCCGCTCGCCTCGTCCTTGCGCGCGGTCGTCGTGATCCGGTGGGAGTTGGAGCCCGCGTCGGGCTCGGTGATGCCGAACGCCATGGTGCGGGTGCCGTCGGCGAGACCGGGCAGCCAGGCCTGCTTCTGCTCGTCGGTGCCGAAGCGGGCGATGACGGTCCCGCAGATCGCGGGTGAGACGACCATCATGAGCAGGGGGCAACCTGCCGCTCCCAACTCCTCGAGGACTATGGAGAGTTCGGCTATGCCGCCGCCCCCTCCGCCGTACTCCTCGGGCAGGTTCACGCCCAGATAGCCGAGCTTGGCGGCGTCGGCCCACAGCTCGTCGGGGTGGCCCTCGTCCCGGACGACGCGGGTGAGGTAGTCGCGGCCGTAACGCTTGCCGAGTGCGGCGACGGCTGCGCGCAGGGCCTGGTGCTCTTCGGTTTCGAGGACGGTGCTCATACGGACTGTTCCTCCTGTACGACGGCTCAAGCGGCTTCAGGCGACTTCAGGGGCTTCTACGACGTCTGCGGCGTCTGCTGCATCTGCTGCATCTGCGAGATCTACGACATCTACGACCGCGAGCAGCGCGCCGACCTCGACCTGGCAGCCGGGCGCTGCGTGCAGGGCGGTGAGCGTGCCGGAGGCAGGAGCGGAGATGCGGTGCTCCATCTTCATCGCCTCCAGCCAGATGAGGGGCTGCCCGGCGGTGACCCGCGCCCCCTCAGCGAGCCCCTCGGCCAGGCGCACGACGGTGCCGGGCATCGGGGCGAGCAGGGAGCCGGGCTCCTGCCGGGTGGTGGGTTCGGGGAGCAGCGGGAGCGGGGTGAGGGCGGTGTTGCCGACGTACACGCGATCGCTGCCGTGGCGGCGGACCTCGAACTGCCGTCGCACGCCGTCGACTTCGAGCACGACGAGCGAACCGGAAACGGAGAGCACCCGCACACCCTCCGCGCTCAGCCCCTCCCGCGTGTGCCGGTAGCGCACCTCGTGCTCGGCGCCGTCCGGCTCGCTCCGGAAGAGCTTGACCTGCGGCTGCGACGCGAGGTTGCGCCAGCCGCCGAACCGCGAGCGCCCGTGCGCGTCGGCCAGCGCGGCGGCCAGCGGGGCATACGGGTCCGGGGCGGGGGCGGCGAGTTCGGCGACGTACCGGTCGTAGAAGCCCGTGTCCATGCGGGCCTCGACGAACTCCGGGTGCCGCAGGGACCGTACGAGCAACTCCCTGTTGGTGACCGGGCCGTGGACCACCGCACGCTCCAGCGCGCCCGCCAGTCCACGCAGGGCCTGCACGCGCGTGGGGGCGTACGCGATGGCCTTGGCCAGCATCGGGTCGTAGTGCACGCCGATCGCGTCGCCGTCCGCGTACCCCGTGTCGAGCCGCACGCCCGGCACCGAGAGCCGGTGCAGGGTGCCGGTCTGCGGGGCCCACTGCGCAGCCGGGTCCTCGGCGTAGAGGCGGGCCTCCACGGCGTGCCCGCGCGCGGTGGGCTGCTCTTCCGGGAGCCGTGCGCCCTCCGCGACCTGGATCTGGAGCGCGACGAGATCGATGCCGAACACGGCCTCCGTGACCGGGTGTTCGACCTGGAGCCGGGTGTTCATCTCCAGGAACTGCGCCCGGTCGCCCGCGACCAGGAACTCCACCGTGCCCGCACCGCGATAGGCGGTCACGCGCGCCGCACGCACGGCCTGCGCGTGCAGCTCCTCGACCAGTTCAGGGGCAAGGCCCGGCGCCGGGGACTCCTCGATGACCTTCTGGTGCCTGCGCTGGAGCGTGCAGTCCCTCGTGCCGAGCGCCCAGACAGTGTCGTACGCGTCGGCCATGATCTGCACCTCGACGTGCCGGCCGCCCTCCAGGTAGGGCTCGACGAAGACCTCGCCGTCCCCGAAGGCACTGGCCGCCTCCGCGCTCGCGGCAGCCAACTCGCCCTTCAACGCGTCGAGTTCCCGCACGACCCGCATGCCGCGCCCGCCACCGCCTGCCGCCGCCTTCACCAGGACCGGCAGATCGGCATCGGTGACGTCGTCCACGCCCATCGGCGCGATGCCCATGAGCTCCTTGGCGCGGGTCTTGGAGGCCATGGATTCGATCGCCTCGGGCGGCGGCCCGATCCACACGAGCCCGGCGTCGACGACGGCGCGCGCGAAGTCCGCGTTCTCGGAGAGGAAGCCGTAGCCGGGGTGGACGGCATCGGCGCCTGCCGCCTGCGCGGCCTTCACGACGAGGTCGCCGCGCAGATACGTGTCGGCGGGCGCCGCACCAGGCAGGCGTACGGCCGAGTCCGCCTCACGGACGTGCAGGGCGTCCGCGTCGGCGTCGGAGTACACCGCCACGGTGGCGATGCCCAGCTCGCGGCAGGTGCGGAAGACGCGGCAGGCGATCTCGCCGCGGTTGGCGACAAGGATGCTGCTGATCATGGTGAGTTCCTCACATCCGGAAGACGCCGAAGCCACCGCGCGCGCCCTCGTAGGGGGCGGTGTGGATCGCGGACAGGCACAGGCCGAGGACCGTGCGGGTGTCGCGGGGATCGATCACCCCGTCGTCGTAGAGGCGGCCCGAAAGGAACATCGGCAGCGACTCCGACTCGATCTGCTGCTCCACCATGGCGCGCAGCCCTGCGTCCGCCTCGTCGTCGTAGGGCTGGCCCTTGGCGGCGGCGGAGGCACGGGCCACGATCGACAGGACACCTGCCAGCTGCTGCGGCCCCATGACGGCGGACTTGGAGCTGGGCCAGGCGAAGAGGAAGCGCGGGTCGAAGGCGCGCCCGCACATGCCGTAGTGCCCGGCTCCGTACGAGGCACCCATCAGCACGCTCAAGTGCGGCACCCGCGAGTTCGACACGGCGTTGATCATCATCGCGCCGTGCTTGATGATGCCGCCCTGCTCGTACTCCTTGCCGACCATGTAGCCGGTGGTGTTGTGCAGGAAGAGCAGCGGAATGTCCCGCTGGTTGGCCAACTGGATGAACTGGGCGGCCTTCTGGGACTCCTCGCTGAAGAGCACGCCCTGGGCGTTGGCCAGGATGCCGATGGGATAGCCGTGCAGCGAGGCCCACCCTGTGGTGAGACTCGACCCGTAGAGCGGCTTGAACTCGTCGAAGTCGGAGCCGTCGACGATGCGGGCGATGACCTCGCGCGGGTCGAAGGGCACCTTGAGATCGCCGGGCACGATGCCGAGCAGCTCGTCCTGCGCGTACTTGGGCGGCTCGACGACTCCGGCCGGATCGGCGTACGCCTTGAGCCAGTTGAGCCGCTTGACGACGCGCCGGGCCTGACGGAGGGCGTCCCGCTCGTCCTCGGCGAGATAGTCCGCGAGGCCGGAGGTGCGGGCGTGCATCTCGGCGCCGCCGAGCGACTCGTCGTCGCTCTCCTCGCCGGTGGCCATCTTCACCAGCGGCGGCCCGCCGAGGAAGACCTTGGCGCGCTCCTTGACCATGATCACGTGGTCGCTCATGCCGGGGACGTAGGCGCCTCCGGCAGTGGAGTTGCCGAACACGACGGCGACCGTCGGGATACCGGCGGCCGACGACTGCGTGAGGTGCTTGAAGAGCGCACCGCCCGGAATGAAGATCTCCTTCTGGGACGGGAGGTCAGCGCCCCCCGACTCCACGAGATGGATGGACGGCAGCCGGTTGGCGTGCCCGATCTCGTGCGCGCGGAAGGCCTTCTTCAGGGTCCACGGATTGCTGGCACCGCCGCGCACGGTCGGGTCGTTGGCGGTGATCAGGCACTCCACGCCTTCGATCACACCGATGCCGGTGACCATCGAGGCGCCGACGGGGTAGTCGCTCCCCCAGGCGGCCAGCGGCGACAGCTCCAGGAACGGCGTATCGGGGTCGAGGAGCAGCTCGATGCGCTCACGGGCGAGCAGCTTGCCGCGCCCCCGGTGCCGGGCGACGTACTTCTCGCCGCCGCCCTCAAGGGCCTTGGCCTGCTCGGCGTCGAGCTCGGTGAGCTTGGCGAGCATGGCCTCGCGGTGCTCGGCGTACTCGGCGCTCGCGGGGTCGAGCGCGGACGCGAGGACGGTCACGGGAGTACCTCCGTCGGTTCAGCCAACTCGGTCTGCGGTTGGGTCGGTTCAAGGAGCGCGGCCGGTACGTCGAGGTGGCGGGCGCGCAGCCACTCGCCGAGGCCCTTGGCCTGCGGATCGAAGCGGGCCTGGGACGCGACGCCGGCGCCGAGGATCCCCTCGACGACGAAGTTCAGCGCCCGCAGGTTCGGCAGGACATGGCGTACGACGGTCAACTCAGCCGTCTCCGGCATGAGTTCGCGGAACCGCTCGACGGTCAGCTCATGGGCCAGCCAGCGCCAGGCGTCGTCCGTGCGCACCCACACCCCGACGTTCGCGTCCCCGCCCTTGTCACCGCTGCGGGCCCCGGCGACAAGGCCGAGGGGGGCGCGGCGGGTGGGGCCGTGCGGGAGGGGCGCGGGCAGGGGCGGCGGGGCAAGGTCTTCGAGGGCGCGGGTGTCGCCGAGGGCCTCGACGGGGGTGCGCTCACCGCCGGGCAGTACGGCCACGTGGTCGACGGTGCCGCGCTCGGCGTACGCGGCTTCGAAGACTCCGTAGGGCGCGCCCTTGCCCGGGGGTGCCGTCACGTGGAAGCCGGGGTAGCTGCCGAGGGCAAGCTCGATCGCGGCGCCGCTCAGGGCGCGGCCGACGGGGTCCTGCTGCGGATCGCGCACGACGAGACGCAGCAGGGCGGATGCGGCCTCTTCGCTCGCGGCATCCGGCCGATCAGCGCGAACGAGTTCCCAACGCACCTCCTGCGGACGCGACTTGGCACGCCCCAGCGCGTCCTCGACCTGAGCCCGCACAAGATCGGCCTTCGCCTCCACATCGAGCCCGGTGAGGACGAAGACGACTTCGTTGCGGAAGCCGCCGAGGCGGTTGAGGCCGACCTTCAGGGTCGGCGGCGGGGCTTCCCCGCGCACTCCCGCGACGCGCACCCGGTCGGGTCCCTCCTGGGTGAGGGTGACGGTGTCGAGCCGGGCGGTGACGTCGGGCCCCGCGTACCGGGCGCCGGAGGTCTCGTACAGCAGCTGCGCGGTGACCGTGCCGACGTCGACGAACCCACCCGTGCCGTCGTGCTTGGTGATGACGCTGGACCCGTCCTCGTGGATCTCGGCGAGCGGAAAGCCGGGCCGGAGCAGTTCGTGCGGCGAACGCCCGCCGAAGAAGGCGTAGTTGCCCCCGGTGGCCTGCGTCCCGCATTCGAGGATGTGCCCGGCGACGACGGCTCCGGCGAGCCGGTCGTGGTCGCCGTCCCCCCAGCCGAAGTGCGCGGCGGCCGGCCCGCTGACGAGGGCGGCGTCGGTCACGCGCCCGGTGACGACGACGTCGGCCCCGGCGCGCAGGCAGGCGGCGATTCCGGCGCCGCCGAGGTAGGCGTTGGCGGTGAGGGCATCCGGAAAGCGCGCCCCCAGGTCGTCCCCTTCGACATGCGCGACCCGCACGCCGACCCCGAGCCGCCCGGCCAACTCCCGTACGGCATCGGCGAGTCCGGCCGGATTGAGCCCCCCGGCATTGGCGACGATCTTCACGCCCCGCTCCTGGGCGAGCCCCAGGCACTCCTCCAGCTGCCGCAGGAAGGTCTTCGCATAGCCGCGGGAGGGGTCCTTGAGCCGGTCGCGCCCGAGGATCAGCATGGTCAGCTCGGCGAGGTAGTCGCCGGTGAGGACGTCGAGCGGGCCGCCGGTGAGCATGTCGCGCATGGCGTCGAAGCGGTCGCCGTAGAAGCCGGAGGCGTTGCCGATCCGCAGGGGGCGGGTCACTGCTGCCGCCCGCACCCCTTGGCCGGTCACTGCCCGCGCCCCTTGGCCGGTCACCACCGGCTCTCCCTGGCCGGCCGCGGCAGCTGCCCGCTCTCCCTGGCCCGTCACGGCAGCTGCCCGCTCTCCTTGGCGGGCCGTCCGGGACCCGGGGGCCCCGCGAAGGCCTGCGCGATGCCGAGCCACCGCTCGGCGTCGGCACCTTCCGCGCGCACGGCAAGGTCGTCGCGGTGCGCGCGCTGCGTGACGAGGAGACAGAAGTCGAGGGCGGGCCCGGTCACGCGCTGGTCGGCATTCTCGGGCCCACTGGCCCACAACTCACCGCTGGGAAGACGCAGTTCGACGCGGAAGGCGGCTTCCGGCGCGGGCAGCTCTCGTACGGCGAAGGCGAAGTCCCGGGCCCGGACGCCGATATGGGCGACGTGCCGCAGCCGGTCCGTCGGCACCCTGACCACGCCCAGCGCGTCGGCGACGTCCTGGCCATGGGCCCAGGTCTCCATCAGCCGGGCGGTCGCCATGGAGGTGGCCGACATGGGCGGCCCGTACCAGGGAAACCGGGTGCCGCGCGGGGCACCCTTGAGGGCCTCCAGCAGCGCGTCCCGCCCGGCGCGCCACCGGGAGAGCAACTCGCCGGGCGGCAGCGCGGCACCCTGCTCGGCCCCGTCGTCGACGAACGGCTCGGGAGCCGCGAGGGCCTCCTCGACGAGCCGCCCGAAGGCGTCGCCATCGGTGACGGCGATCAGCGCGGCCCGGTCGGTCCAGGCGAGATGGGCGATCTGGTGGGCGACGGTCCAGCCGTCGGCGGGGGTGGGAAGCGCCCAGCGCTTCTCGCTCAACCCCCCGACCAGCTGGTCGAGTTCCTCACTCTCACGGCGCAGATCGTCGAGTACGGGCACAGCTTCGGACACGGAGCGCTCCCCTCGGGGCACGGCGGTGTGCCCCGGAGCATGGCAGCGTCCAGAGAAACAAGCAAGCGTGCTTGCATTACTTTCCGGACGTCTCCGGAACGGGCTCCTCGGCGTGCGCGGCGTCCTTGGCGTCCTCGGCGTGCCCGGCGGCCCCCTCGGTGGGGAGCAACACGGCATCCGGGGTGGCCCCGGAGACGACATCCCCGGACTTACGGGCCTTCCCGCGCCCGACCTGGGTCCGGACGGCACCCATGCTGGCGGCGATGACGAGCGAGATCGCCAGGGCCTCGTTCACGGAAAGGGCCTGGTTCAGGACGAGGAACCCGGCGATGGCCGCGATGGCCGGTTCCAGACTCATCATGATCGCGAAAGTGGAGGCGGGAAGCCGACGCAAGGCGAGCAGTTCCAGCGTGTACGGCAGCACCGAGGACATGACGGCGACGGCCGCGCCGAGCGCGAGGACCTCGGGCCGGACGAGCTTGTCCCCCGACTCGATGAGGCCGAGCGGCAGGAAGAGAACGGCCGCGACGACCATCGCGAGGGCGAGCCCGTCGGCCTGCGGGAAGCGACGCCCCGTACGGGCACTGAAGAGGATGTACGTGGCCCACATGACACCGGCGCCAAGGGCGTACGCGACACCGACGGGATCAAGCCCGCTGAACCCGCCGCCGCCACCCAGCAGAAAGACACCGCAGAGGGCGAGCCCGGCCCACACCAGATTCACGGCACGGCGCGAGGCGAAGACGGACAGGGCGAGCGGCCCGAGCACTTCCAGCGTCACGGCGGGCCCCATGGGAATGCGGGCAACGGACTGATAGAACAGCCCGTTCATCCCGGCCATGGCGACACCAAAAGCCACGACGGTCCCCCAGTCGGCCCGGGAGTGCCCCCGAACCCTGGGCCGGCAGAAGATCATCAACACCAGAGCGGCGAAGGCGAGCCGCAGGGTCACGATGCCGAGGGCCCCGGCCTTGGGCATCACGCTCACGGCGATGGCCCCGCCGAACTGGACGGAGACCCCGCCAGCGAGCACAAGCCCGACAGGCCCGAGGGCACCCCACCGCCCACCGGGTGCGGCCTCCTGCCCACTCCTCGACGCGTCCACAGCCAACCCTTCCACTTCTTCAGCCTCGGCCAGTCCACTTACCTGAACTACTCCGTCCAAGGTAGTAGACCACGTCAGGATTGTGGAGCCCTTTTACTGCTGTACGCAAACCGCGTCCACATTCCGAAGGTACGAGGCGGGGCGGGGCGCGTGAAATGCGGATTGAGCGCTGGTCATGCGCCACAGACATGACGGGTGCGCTGCGTCACCTCGGGGTCGGCAAGGCCGTGGGCGGGCGGCACTCACTCGACGCCTCAAGCTGCGGCACGGTCATCCGATCCTGATCTCGTAGCGCAGGCGCTGGCGTGCGGCGGGCATGGTCATCAGGTCGGCCTGGATGGGTCGGCCCTCGCCGTCCAGAGTGACCCGGGCCAGCCGCAGCACGGGTTCGCCCACGCCGGTACGCAGAACCGCCCGCTCCTCCTCGCTCGGCATCCGGGCGGTGACGTCCTCGCGCACGGTGACGCCGGTATGCCCGAGCTCGGCGAGCAGCGTCACCGCACCGCCGCGGATCTTGGCCGTGGCGGCGAGCGGGGTCCCTCGGGCGATCTCGACGGGATAGTAGGTGTCCGTCAACTCGCTGGCCTCACCGTCGAGTTCAATGACCCGCCGCCGCACGACCACGACCTCACCCTCAGCCACTCCGAGCAGGTCGGCAAGCTCCCGGGGCGCCGGTACCTCACCGGCCTGGACGATGCGCTGAGTCCCCCTGCGCCCCCGTGCGGCTGCCTCAGCACCCCAGGCGTCGGGGCGCCCCTCGTCCCGTGGCGTCAGATACGGCATCGATGTGCTGACCCAGTCGCCATTGCTGCTCATGGTGAACTCCCGTACGCCGGAAGGCTTCTTGCCTCGCTGCACCGCGTCCGCACCATAGCCACAGGACGACACCCGGCACTGCGCCTCCGAGCGCGCCACGAACGCCCTGGTGTGACGCGTGGCGGGATCTCCCTGCAGACCCCGCCCGCTCCTCCCGAGGCTACGCACGGCGGCCAGATCCACGGACGCGCAACGAGACTGGACCACCTCACCCGTGACGCCCCCTCCAATGGCCCGGTCGCCGGCCGCTTGACGAAACCGGCACCCACCCCGGAACGCCCGCGCACCACTCCCCGTGACGGCCACACCAGAAGATCCGGCCCGCACCCGGCAGCGAAGCCGGACGCACTACAACTCGTACACCGGCCCCCCCCGACAGCCCAGTGGTCCCGGTGCCATGTTCGGCACCGGTGTACCGAAGCTCAGGCCAAGGTCCAACGCTTACTCGGAGGGGAGCGGACCGGTAGTCGTGGCCACCCATCGCAGGTAGGCGTCCGACCCGGCAACGATCGGAACGGCCGAGACCTCCGGGTTCTTCCACGGATGGTGCGCCAGCAGATGAGCTTCCAATGCGGCGTACCGGTCGGTGTGCGTCTTCAGCAAAAGCTGCCACTCTTCCCCGGTGCCGAACTCACCGGCATGCCAGAAGACGGAAACCACCGGGCCCACGACCTGTGCCCCAGCGGCGAGCCGATCCGCTACCACTGACCGAGCCAGCTCCACCGCTTGATCACGGGTCTCGGTCGCTGTCGACACCTGCATGAAGTCAGCCATACTGCCGAGCCTAGCCCTCAAAAATTGATGCCCCGCTTTCGCAAGTAGCTGGCGAACTCGGCACGAACCACGCCTGACGGCCACGCCCGATGGACCGGTCGCCGGCCGCTTGACGAAACCGGCACCCACCCCGGAGCGCCCGCGCACCACGCCCCGTGACGGCCACACCAGAAGATCCGGTCCGCACCCGGCAGCGAAGCCGGACGCCCCGAACAGAGATGTCCGTAGAGCCCCGCTTCCTGGGCCGCCCGGTCGCCGTCCACGTGTGGTGGAGGGACGGGTGTCAAGGGTGGCCCGCAGGGCCATCGGCGAAGCCGACGCGACGCAGGAGCGCCCTTGACTCCCGTCCCGCAACCGCCAACCTCGCACCAGCCGGGCGGCCCCGGCACCGACTGCACCGCAGACAGACCGAAGCAGAGGCACCGGGCGCCCTCAGGGGCTCCAACACACAGCTACCGAGCCCCGGTTCACCGAGCCACAGCCCGGGCGGGCTGCCCAACTAGGTGGGGGCGGGCGGGTGGGGACGAGGCGGCACCACACCCCTGCCGGGACACCGACGCTGCGGCCAGCACCCGGGGCCTGCAGCCCGGAGGCCAGGGGTCAGGGGTCCAGAGGGCCAGAGGGCCAGAGGATCAGGGGGCCAGGGGCTCCGGGCACCCGGCTGGTGCTGTGACCGGGATGGTTCACCGTGGGCGGGAGACGGCTCACGGGACGAGCGCGGTCCGCGAGGCGACTGGTATTACTGGTGCATGCAGGAAGAGACCGCGCGATCCGCGATCGACACGTTCATCTCCGCGTTCAACGCCTCGGACGACAGCTATGTGACTGCGCTGCTCTCCCAGGCCCTCACCTCGGACGTGGTCTTCTGGGGGCCGTTGGGCCGCAGCGAGGGGATCGAGGCGGTCGAGCGGTTCGTGCTGGACATCCGGCGCCACCCCGCGGGGACCGGCACGATGGTGCGCTGTTCGGCGGTGGACATGCCGGGCGAGTGGGGCCGGTACCAGTGGGTCTTCACGACGCCGGATGGAGGCCCCCGCCTGGCGGGAACGGACGTCGTCCATCTGCGGCGGAGCCTCATCGACCAGGTCATCGTCTTCGCGGGGGAGATCGAGCCGTCCGCCCCCTGAGTCATTCTCCTCTGGCGCCGTCCTTCTCCTGAACCGGCCCCGTTCCTCTTTGTAGCCCAGCGGCGGATGCCGGTGCCTTTGTGGGCGGACAGGTTGTCCAGGATCGCGTAGATGATGGGGGCGCCGTCGGGCCGCGCGGATCGGCTTGAGCGCGGCCAGCGGTCGGATCGGACGTCACCGCACATCCAACCGCCACGACGACCAACCCGGCGAACCCATGCGGTCACAGCACTAGGTGGGGGCGGGTGGGTGGGGACGAGGCGGCACCACACCCCTGCCGGGACACCGACGCTGCGGGGACGAGGCGGCACCGCACTCCCGCCCGGTGGGAACGAGGCGGCACCACACCCCTGCCGGGACACCGACACCCCCAAAGCCCCGCGCAGCGCCCCTCACCGCTCCCCCAACCCCTCAGCCAACACCTCCGCCAAATGCCTCCCCCGCGCCCCCTCCCCCAACTGCTCCAGCTGCGTCCGGCAGGAGAAGCCGTCCGCCAGGACCACCGGGCCGCCCTCCGCCTCCGGCACGGAGCCCCGTACCGCCGGCAGCAACTGCTCCTCCGCGCACGCCACCGAGACCTCGTAATGCCCCGCCTCGAAACCGAAGTTCCCCGCAAGACCGCAGCAGCCCCCGCTCAACTCGCCCTCCAGGCCTGCCTTCTCGCGCAGCCGGCGCTCGGCCCCGTCGCCCAGGACCGCATGCTGATGGCAGTGGGTCTGGCCCACCACCTCCCGGTCGATCCGCGGCGGCGACCACTCCGGGGCCAGTTCCTCCAGTGCCTCCGCGAACGTCCGTACGCGGCCCGCCAGTTCAGCCGCCCTCGCGTCGCCGTCGGCGCCTTCCCCGACCAGCTCCACCAGATCCGTCTTCAGCGCCGCCGCACAGCTCGGTTCGAGGACCACGAGCAGCGCCCCCGAATCCAGCAGCGGCCCCATCCGCTCCAGCGTGCGCCGCATCACCGCGCGCGCCCGGTCGAGCTGCCCCGTGGACACGTACGTCAGCCCGCAGCACACATCCCCCGGCGGTACGACGGGACGCAGGCCCGCGTCCTCCAAGACCCGCACCGCGGCCCGCCCCACGCCCGGCGACAAGTAGTCCGTGAACGTGTCCGGCCACAACACCACCGCCGGACCACCCGAAGCCCCCGCCCCTACATCCTCCGAAGCACCCCGCCCCCAGAACCACCCCCGGAACGTCTCCCCCGCCAGCCGCGGAATCTCCCTCTCCGGCGCGATGCCACCCACCCGCTTCGCCAGCGACGCCAACACCCCCACCCGGGCGAGCGCGTTGGCCACCCCCGACGTCCGCGTACGCGACGCCAGCCGCAGCCACATCGGCAGCCAGCCCATCGCGTAGTGCGCCGCGGGGCGCCTTCGGCCCTCGTAGTGGTGGTGCAGGAACTCCGCCTTGTACGTGGCCATGTCCACGCCCACCGGACAGTCCGACCGGCAGCCCTTGCAGGACAGGCACAGGTCGAGCGCGTCCCGCACCTCCTCCGAGCGCCACCCGTCCGTCACCACCTCCCCCGCGAGCATCTCGTGCAGGAGCCGGGCCCGGCCCCGCGTGGAGTGCTGCTCCTCGCCCGTCGCCCGGAAGGACGGGCACATCACCCCGCCGCCCGAACCCGCCGACGTCGTACGGCACTTGGCGACCCCCACACACCGCCGCACCGCCGCCGAGAAGTCCCCGCCGTCCTGCGGGTAGCCGAAGGCCACGTCCACGGGCTTGCGCGGCAGCGGGTCGAACCGCAGGTTCGCGTCCAGCGGCGCAGGCCGCACCAGCATCCCCGGATTCAGCAGGTCCGCCGGGTCCCACACCCCCTTCACCCGCTCGAAGAGCCGGACGAGTTCGGCCCCGTACATCTTCGGCAGCAGCTCAGCGCGCGCCTGGCCGTCCCCGTGCTCGCCCGACAGCGAACCGCCGTGCGCGACCACGACCTCCGCAAGATCCTCCGAGAAGCGCCGGAAGCGCCGCACTCCCACCTCGCTCATCAGGTCGAAGTCGATGCGTACGTGGATGCAGCCGTCCCCGAAGTGCCCGTACGGAGTCCCGCGCAGGCCGTGGTCGGCGAGCAGCCCCCTGAAGTCCCGCAGGTACGCCCCGAGCCGGGCGGGCGGCACCGCGCAGTCCTCCCAGCCCGGCCACGCCTCGCTGCCGTCCGGCATCCGCGTCGCCGTACCGCTGGCGTCCTCGCGGACCCGCCACAGGGCGCGCTGCCCCGCCGGGTCGGTCACGACCACGGAGTCCACCGTGTCCCCGGAGACCGCCCGCGCGATCGACTCCGCACGCGCGCGTGCCTCGCCCTCGCTCGCGCCGCCCGTCTCCACGAACAGCCAGGCGCCGCCCTTGGGCAGCCCGCTCGTCCCCCGTACGAGGTCGGCCGCCATCCCCTCCACCGTCAGCGGGCCGTGCGGAAGCAGTCCGGCCGCGGCCTCCGCCGCCGCGCTCTCGTCGGCGTACCCGAGGACCGCGAGCGCACGCGCGCGTGGCGCCTCGACAAGGCGTACGACCGCCTCCGTCACCACGCCCAGCGTGCCCTCCGACCCGCAGAACGCGCGGGCCAGGTCCACGTCCCGCTCGGGAAGCAGGGCGTCGAGGGCATAGCCGGAGATACGGCGCGGGAGCTCCGGGAAGCCGGTGCGCAGGAGCTCCAACTCGCCCTCCACCAGCGGGCGCAGCCCCTCCGGCGCCCCGGACCAGCCCTGGCCCGGAGCGAGCCGTGCGCCCGCGCCGCTCACGACCGAGAGGGAGGCGACGTTGTCGGCGGTCGTGCCCCAGGCGACCGAGTGCGATCCGCAGGAGTTGTTGCCGATCATTCCGCCCAGGGTGCAGCGGTTGTGGGTCGAGGGGTCGGGGCCGAAGGTCAGGCCGTGCGCGGCCGCCGCGCCCCGCAGGCTGTCGCAGATCACGCCCGGCTGTACGACCGCGGTCCGCGACTCCGCGTCGAGGGACACGATCCGGTTCATGTGCCGGGTGAAGTCCAGGACGAGCCCCGTGCCGGTCGCCTGCCCGGCGATGGACGTACCGGCGCCGCGGGCCACGACGGGCACCCCGCGCTCCCGGCACACGGCGAGCGCCGCCGCCACGTCCTCCGCGTCGCGCGGGGCGAGGACGCCGAGCGGCACGCGACGGTAGTTGGACGCGTCCATGGTGTTCAGGGCCCGCGCTGTGACGGAGAAGTCCACCTCCCCCCGCACAGCAGCCCGCAGTTCCGCTTCCACGCCTCCGAGATCACTCATGCCCATACTCATGCCCTCAGGATGCATCCGCCAAGGCCCTCACCGGCCGCAGCCAAACGCCCGACGCGCACCTATAGTTGCCGCGGCTTGATCACTTGATCATCCGAGCTGAGCGCGGATCCAGAGGAGACCCCCAGATGACGACCGGCACGCCCGCCGCAGGCACCACTCCCGCCCGCATCGTCCTGGACCCCTTCGTCACCGACCTGGACGGCGAGAGCGCCGCTCTGCGCGCCGCCGGCCCGCTCGCCGAGGCGGAGCTGCCCGGCGGCGTACCGGTCTGGGCGGTCACGCACCACGCCGAGGCACGCCAACTCCTCACCGACAAGCGCCTGGTGAAGGACATCAACGTATGGGGCGCCTGGCGGCGCGGTGCGATACCCGCGGACTGGCCGCTGATCGGCCTCGCCAACCCGGGCCGTTCGATGCTGACGGTCGACGGCGAGGAGCACCGCAGGATGCGGGCCCTGGTCGCACAGGCGCTGACGCCGCGGCGGGTGGAGCGGATGCGGGAGCGGATCGCCGGGATGACGGCCGGGCTGCTGGACCGGCTCCCGACGGATGGCGGCCAAGTGGTGGACCTGAAGGCCGAGTTCGCGTATCCCCTGCCCATGTACGTCATCAGCGACCTGATGGGCATCGACGCCGCCGACCACCCCCGTCTGAAGGTCCTCTTCGACAAGTTCTTCTCCACCCAGACGCCGCCCGCGGAAGTCATGGCGACGCTGGGCGAACTCGCCGCCATGATGGGCGGGGTCGTCGCCGCGCGGCGCGCCGAGCCGGGCGACGACCTGACGAGCGCCCTGATCCTCGCGTCGGAGGACGGGGACCACCTCACCGACGCGGAGATCGTCTCCACGCTCCAGCTGATGGTCGCAGCGGGCCACGAGACGACGATCTCGCTGATCGTCAACGCGGTGGTGAACCTGTCCGCCCACCCCGAACAGCTCGCGCTCGTCCTCTCCGGCGAGGCGAGCTGGGAGATGGTCGTGGAGGAGACCCTGCGGTACGCCACGCCGACGTCGCACGTCCTGATCCGGTTCGCTGCGCAGGACGTCCCCGTCGGCGACAAGGTGATCCGTGAGGGTGACGCGCTGATCGTGTCGTACGCGGCGATCGGCCGCGACGAGCAGGCGCACGGCCCCACGGCGGACGCCTTCGACATCACGCGCACCTCCCCGAACCGCCACATCTCCTTCGGCCACGGCCCGCACGTGTGCCCCGGCGCGGCCCTGTCCCGCCTGGAGGCGGGAGTGGCGCTCCCGGCCCTGTACGAGCGCTTCCCCGGGCTGACGCTTGCGGTCGAGCCGTCCGGGCTCCGCAACAAGCCGGTGGTGACGCAGAACGACCTGTACGAGCTGCCGGTGCGGCTCGGCACCTGAGCGCTCGCGGCGTCCACCCTGTGGGGCTGCACGATCTCAGCCGCCGGACGCCCGGATGACGGCCTGCCCTGAGCCGTTAGGCTCACCCCGTGGCTGAGATCCAGATTCCCGCTGACATCAAGCCCGCCGACGGACGTTTCGGCGCGGGCCCCTCCAAGGTGCGCACGGAGGCGCTGGACGCGCTCGCCGCCACCGGTACCTCTCTGCTCGGCACCTCCCACCGCCAGGCCCCGGTCAAGAACCTGGTCGGCAAGGTGCGCGAGGGTGTGCGCGACCTCTTCTCCCTCCCCGAGGGTTACGAGGTGATCCTGGGCAACGGCGGCTCCACCGCCTTCTGGGACGTCGCGACGCACGGCCTCATCGAGAACAAGTCGCAGCACCTCAGCTTCGGCGAGTTCTCCTCCAAGTTCGCCAAGGCCTCGAAGCTCGCCCCGTGGCTCGCCGAGCCCACCGTGATCACGAGTGAGCCGGGCACGCACCCGGAGCCGCAGGCCGAGGCGGGCGTGGACGTCTACGCGTTCACGCACAACGAGACCTCGACCGGCGTCGCGGCCCCCATCAAGCGGGTGGCCGGCGCCGACGCGGGTTCCCTCGTCCTGGTGGACGCCACCTCCGGCGCGGGCGGCCTCCCGGTCGACATCGCCGAGACGGACGTCTACTACTTCGCCCCGCAGAAGTCCTTCGCGTCGGACGGCGGTCTGTGGATCGCCGCGTTCTCCCCGGCCGCGATCGAGCGTGCCGAGCGGATCCACGCGTCCGGCCGTCACGTCCCGGAGTTCTTCAGCCTCCCGACGGCGATCGACAACTCCCGCAAGAACCAGACGTACAACACCCCGGCGCTCGCCACGCTCTTCCTGCTCGGTGAGCAGCTGGACTGGATGAACAGCCAGGGCGGTCTGGAGTTCACGACCGGCCGCACGGCCGCCTCCTCGCGCACTCTGTACGGGTGGGCCGAGGAGTCCAAGTACGCGACGCCGTTCGTCACGGACCCGGCCAAGCGCTCGCAAGTCATCGGCACGATCGACTTCGCGGACGAGATCGACGCGTCCGCCGTCGCCAAGGCTCTGCGCGCCAACGGCATCGTGGACACCGAGCCGTACCGCAAGCTGGGCCGCAATCAGCTGCGCGTGGCGATGTTCCCGGCGATCGACCCCTCGGACGTCGAGGCGCTGACGAAGTGCATCGACTACGTCATCGAGAAGCTCTAGCAGTTCCTACGCAGATGGGGGCGTCGGCAGGTGATACCTGCCGGCGCCCCCATCTGCGTAGACAGAGCTAGCACTTCACCTGCTCAGCTGCTTGAACTTCCGTACCGCCAGCGGGAGGAACAAGAGGGAGATGGCGAGCGGCCACACCACCGCCATCAGCACCGCGTTCTGCTCGACCCAGCTCGCCCCGCCCGCGCCGGGGTTGCCGAACAGCTCCCGAGCAGCGGTGCCGGTGGAAGAGACCGGGTTCCAGGCGGCGATCGGCGCCAGCCAGTCCGGCATCAGGGACGGTGCGACGAAGACGCTGGAGATCATGGTGAGCGGGAAGGCGACCGCGTAGAGGCCGCCCGCGGCCTCCGGGGTCGGCACCACCAGGCCCAGGAACACGCCCACCCAGATCAGGCTGAACCGCAGGAGCAGCAGCAGGCCGAAGGCGGCCAGGGTCTCCGGCAGCCCCGCGCTCGACCGCCAGCCGATCGCGAGCGCGGTGAGTGCGAGGATCGTCAGCTCGGCGCAGGCCACGATCAGGTCGGCGAGTCCGCGCCCCGCCGCCACCGCCGACGGGGCCATCGGCATCGAGCGGAAGCGGTCGATGACGCCCTTGGTGGAGTCCGTGACCACCGCCATCGCGGTGTTCATGAAGCCGAAGGCCATGGTCATCACGAACATGCCGGGCATCAGGAACTGCTTGTAGTCGCCGTCGTCGCCCCCGCCGGGCACCTTCATCGCCTCGCCGAAGACGAACCCGTACAGAAGCACGGAGATGATCGGGAAGCCCAGCTGCCAGGCGATGTTGACGGGCTGGCGCTGGAACTGGGTGAGGTAGCGGCGGGTGACGTTCCAGGTGTCGGAGAGCGCCCAGTAGAGGCGTCCGTGCGCGGGCTGCGTGTCCGTGGCGTCCGCGGTCAGTACGGCGCTCATGCCGCGACTCCCCTCTTCTCGTCCGTCTTCTCGTCGATTCCGGCGGCGGCTTCCGCGGGAGCGGTCGCGCCTTCCTCGTCCTCCGTGCGGTGTCCCGTGAGGCGCAGGAACACGTCGTCGAGGCTCGGCCTGCGCAGACCGATGTCCTCCACCGCGATCCCCTGGTCCTGCAAGGTCCGCGCCACGTCCGTCAGGGCGCCGACCCGGTCGGTCACGGCGGCCTGGACGCGCCGCTCCAGGTCGACGGCCTCGGGCACGCCCTCCGCGACCCGGGCGACGGCCTTCATGGCCGCCGGCAGATCGGCGGCCTCGCGCACCACGACTTCCAAGTAGCTGCCGCCCACCCTGTTCTTCAGGCCGTCCGGGGTGTCGTCGGCGATGGCGCGGCCCCGGTCGATGACGGTGATCCGGGACGCCAGCTTGTCGGCCTCCTCCAGATACTGCGTGGTGAGCAGGACGGTCGTGCCGTCCGCGACCAACTTCCGTACGGTCTCCCAGACTTCGAGGCGGCCGCGCGGGTCGAGCCCGGTGGTCGGCTCGTCCAGGAAGAGGACGGCGGGCGCGAGGATCATCGAGGCGGCGAGGTCGAGCCTGCGCCGCATGCCGCCGCTGTACTGGCCCGCGCCCTTGCCTGCCGCGTCCACCAGGTCGAACTGCTCAAGGAGCTCCTGGGCGCGCAGCGCGGCCCGCTTGCTGCCCAGGTGGAAGAGGCGGCCGAACATCTCCAGGTTCTGCCGCCCGGTCAGGACCTCGTCGACCGCCGCGTACTGGCCGGTCAGGCCGATGCGGCCGCGCACGACGGCGGGGCTGCGCACGACGTCCGCGCCCGCGACCTCGGCCCGGCCGCCGTCGAGGCGCACCAGCGTCGCGAGGATGCGGACGGCGGTGGTCTTGCCCGCGCCGTTCGGCCCGAGCAGCCCGTGCACCGTGCCGCGCTCCACGCGCAGGTCGAAGGCGTCCAGGGCCCGCTTCTCCCCGTAGCGCTTGTCGAGCCCCTCGGCCCGCACCGCGTATTCGTTCTCGCTCACTGCCCCTCCAGATCTCACCCTCTGGGTACACCGTACCCAATGAAGAGTACACCGTACTCAGTTTCTTGGGTACGGCGTACCCAATAAGCGGTCCGGCGATTAGGCTGAGCGCCATGACGAGCACGAACGGCGGCGACACCCAGCGCACCGGCAGCGACATCTCCCGCAGCCTGGAGCTGCTCTGGGGCGAGGGCGAACGCCCCACGCGGGGCCCCAAGCCCGGACTCACCCTGGAGCGGATCGTCACGGAAGGGGTACGCCTCGCGGACGCCGAGGGGCTCACCGCGGTCTCGATGCGCCGCCTGTCCACGGAGCTCGGCACCGGCACGATGTCCCTGTACCGCTACGTCCCCGGCAAGAGCGAGCTGCTCGACCTGATGCTGGACCGCGTGTACACCCCGTCCCCCGACGCCGAGCCCCCCAGCGGCGGCTGGCGCGAGGCCGTGGAGGCGTACGCCCGCGAGACGCTTGTCCTCTACCGCGACCACCCCTGGCTGCTCCAGGTCAACCAGGCCCGCCCGGTGCTCGGCCCCGGCTCGGTCGGCGGCCTTGAGCGGACCCTGTCCGGGATCAAGTCCATGGGCCTGACCGACCCCGAACTGATCGGCGTGATCGTGATGGTCGAGGGGTACGTCACCGGGGTCGCCCGCACCCAGGTGCACGAGGTGGAGGCGGTGAAGAAGAGCGGCCTGACGGACGAGGCGTTCTGGGAGGCGCAGTACCCGACCCTCGAACGGATCATGAGGAGCGGCAGCTACCCCCACCTCGCCGGTCTCTCCGATGACGCGTTCGGCTCGCAGTTCGACCATTTCGAGTTCGGGCTCCAGCGCCTGCTCGACGGCCTGGACGTCTTCGTGGCCGGGCGCGCGGCGGCGGGATCCGGCGCGCGGAAGGCATGACAAAGCGGGTGATCAGTGCCTTGATGGAGGGATGACGCCGAACCCTGCGAGCCCCGCGGATCCCGCGCATTCCGGAGCGAGCGCCGCGCTCGCCCCGTTCGTGAAGCAGTACACCGTCCTGCTCACGAGCCACAAGAAGGACGGCACCGGCGTGGGCACCCCCGTCAACATCGTCGTCGAGGGCGACCACGCGTACGTCCGCACGTACGCCACGGCCTGGAAGGCCAGGCGCATGCGCCGCAACCCCGAGATCGAGATCGCCCCGTCGACGGTGCGCGGCGCGCCGACCGGGCCCGAGATCAAGGCGCGGGTGCGGCTCCTCGACCAAGGCGGCGAGGAGAACAAGCACGCGTCGAAGCTGATGCGGCGCAAGCACCCGGTGCTGCACGGGGTCCTCGTCCCGCTCACGCACAAGGTGAAGCGGGACAAGACGCTGCATTACGAGGTGCGGGTGCTGGGCGAGTAACTCGGGCGGCCCCAGGACCCGTTGCCTCCGCTACTTCCGCCGGAACAACCGCTTCAGCCCGAAGAAGCCGACGAGCACGGCAAGGGCGACCGCGCCCAGCTTGACGCCACCGCCTACCCCGGAGTCCCCTCCGGCTCCCGCCTCACCGGAACTGCCGCCGCTTGAGCCCGAGTCGGAGCCGCCGCCCGCTCCCTCGACCTCGACGGGCTCGACGTCGCTCTGCCCGCCCTCGGTGCCGTACATGAGGGTCGTCCCGTCCAGGGTGTACGTCACGGACTCGCCCTGCCGCTGGAGCGGAACGCTCAGCCGTCCCTCGCGCTCGGGCTTCTTCCCCTCGCCCTTCCACGTGTACGAGACTCCGCCGAGGTAGCCGCGCAGCGCGAGCTGCTGGCCGTCGGGCGAGAAGGCGCCGTCCGTGGTCCACAGCCCGGTGTCGCCGAGACGCTTGAAGACGTTGACGCCGGAGGCGGACATCTGCGCGGGCCCTTCGTAGAGCCCGCCGCCCTCCTCCTTCTTGTCGGCGATGTAGATCCGCCCGGTCTTGGGGTGCACCATCAGCGCCTCGGCGTCGCGCGCCCCGTCCGCATACTTCACCGTGTACTGGGTGGCGCGGACGGTCTGGTCGCCCAGCTTCTTCGGCTCGGGCAGCTTGTAGATCCACACGTGGGACCAGGTGCCGCCGAGGTTGTCGCCGATGTCGCCGACGTAGATGTTGCCGTCGCTGCCGACCGAGACGGCCTCCACGTCGCGGGGCGTGCCGACGCCGGTCATGGTGACGGTGGCGACGGTCTTGCCCGTCTTGCCGTCCACCGCGTAGAGCAGCGCACCGTTCTTGTCCTGGTCGTTGTGCGTCCAGTAGATGCCCGGGTGGGCGCGGGACGCGGCCAGACCGCTGGACTCGATGATGCGGGGGTCCTTGATGACGAACCCGTCGTGGCTGTCGTCGCCGTCGGCGGCGGCAGGGCCGGTGGCGCCGGCGAGGACCAGCAGGGCTCCGGCACCGACGACACTCATGGCACCCATCGAAGAACGCAGTGAACGCATGGGCCAAGCCTGCCACCCCGGCGGCGGGGGGCGGACGTTCGGCGGGTGTTCAGCCTCACATCGCAGGCCGGGGCCTTGATCCTGGATGATGAGCGGATGCTCAGGTTCATGTTCGTCGGTGACTCGATGACGATCGGCAGCGCGGGGGAACACACCTGGCGCCACCGGATGTGGCAGCACTTGCTTGCCACGCTCGGCGACACGGATTTCGCCGTGGTCGGCCCGCGCAGGGCGCTGCACGACAAGGTCTCCGGCGAGCCGGTCTCGTACGACTACGCCTGCACGGACCCGGCCTTCCCGCGCCACCACTTCGCGGGCTGGGGCGAGGGCTGGCTGCACATGGCGCCGCAGATCGCGGACGCGGTGCGGCGGGACGGCGCCGACGTCCTGCTGATCTCGCTCGGCCTGATCGACCTGGGCTTCTACACGAACGCGGAGCAGACCGCGCAGAACATGCGCCGCTTCGTGGCCCAGGCCCGCGCGGCGAACCCCCGCATCCGGCTCGTCCTGCTCCCGGTGATCCCGAACATCCGGGCCCGGACGGACGCCCCGTTCGCGGCCGAGGTGTCGCGGTTCAACGTGCTCCTCGCGAAGGCGGTGGCGGACCTGGACACGGGCGCGTCCCCGCTGCTCCTGGCGTCGGCGCCGCCGTCGTACGACATCGACGTCGACACGTACGACGGGACGCACCCGGGCGAGAGCGGCGAGCACAAGCTGGCGGCGGCGTTCGCGGACGCGATGCACCAGGCGTGGGGGCTCGGGGCGCCGTACGCTCCGACGCCCCGGCCCCTCCCCCTGCCTGCGGTCGAGCTGTCGCCTACCGGCTGAAGTTGGCCTTCAGGGCCTTGAGCCCGGCGATGTCCCACTTCGTGTACTGCCCTGCGTACTTCTTGCCTCGGGTCTCGCTGCCGCCCTTGCCCATGGCGTGGCCGCCGTTGGGGGAGCACAGCACCGGCAGGTCCTTGCTGCTGTTGGTGACGCATTCGTAGCGGTCGGCGGTGGTGTTGGCGTCCGGGCCGTCCACGTTGGCGTGGTCGAGCCCGATGGAGTGCCCGAGCTCATGGCTGATGAGGTTCTGGAGGCGGTACGGAGTGATGTGCCAGTCACCGTTCCAGTACTCGCTGTCCATCCATATCCACCCGCCCCAGGCGCTCTTGTTGCCGCTGGCCGAGCAGGGGTGGGCCTGCGACGTGCCGGGCTTGTGGCCGGGCATGAAGGGCCGGTGGTCCATCCCGACGGCGATGACGTGCCGCGGCGCGGTGGAGCAGGCCGTCACCTTCTTCTGATATCCGGCGGCCACCGTGAACTTGGTCCCCGTGACCGAGGTCAGCTGGGCGGCGCTCTTCTTCAGCTGCGCGCGCAGCTGGGACTCGGCGGTCCTGGCCTGGGCGGCGGTCATCTTGCTGGAAGCGGTGGGCTTCACGATCTTGATGACGTACGGATCAGGGCTGAGGGACTGGATCCCCTGCCCGGACAGGATCCGCCATCCGGTGCCCTTGTAGACATCCCCCGCGGCATACGCCGGATTGCTCAACGCCACGAGACCCGCGGCGGCGGCAACGACACCGAGGGAACGGACGATCTTCTTCTTGGTCATGAACGGCATCATCACGGAGGGCGCCAACATCTCCCCAACGGGGGTGCTCCGCACGGCGATACGGCATGATCGCCCGCATGAATCACCAGGAGCGCAGGCTCCAGCGAGTCGTCTGGACCTACACGGGCTTCACCATCATCGGCATCGCCGTCGGCTTCGGCTTCGCCGTCCTGCTCGGCTTCGGCGACACCGCCCGGTCCGTCTCCGTCGGCGCGTGCGCCGTCCTCGGCGTCGGCGCCGCGGTGGCGTACCTGCTGCGATCGGCGGACTGACACCCCTGACGCGGCGCCCTCGCGGCGCCCCCGCGCCGTCCTCGCGCCGTCCTAAGTCGCACGAGCGGGACGTGGTCCGTATCCCTTCGGCTGCCGCGGGCAGCCGGAAGACGGATGTCCGCCCCGGGGCCGTCTTCCTAGCGTTCAGGCATGACGGTCGAGAGCACTGACGAAGCCCCACCCGGTCCCGCGCGGACCGTGCCCCGCCGTACGGGCGTACTCCCTGGAGAGCGGGCTCTCGCACCCGATCTCGCGCGTGGGCTCATGCTGCTGTTCATCGTCCTGTCCAACACCGCGTTCCACCTGAGCGCGGCCCGGCACGGTCCTTCCGGGTGGCAGCCGGTGGACGGCGGGTGGGTCGATCACGCCGTGCAGTTCACCATGATCACCGTCCTTGACCTGCGCATCTATCCGCTCTTCGCGTTCCTCTTCGGGTACGGGATGATGCAGCTCTTCCTGCGGCAGACGGCTGCCGGGACCTCGGAACGCGAGGCGGTGCGGGTGCTGCGCCGGCGCAGTCTCTGCCTGATCGCCATCGGGCTGCTGCACGCCACACTGCTGATGGCCGGGGACATCGTCGGCTTCTACGGGATCATCAGCCTCGCCCTGGGCTGGCTCTTCCTGCGGCGCAGCGACCGCGCGCTGAAGTGGTGGATCTGGATCGCCACCGCCCAGCTTCTGCTGCTCGCCGCCGAGCCCGTCGTATCCGCCTTGCTGTCGGGCGAGTTGGGGACGATGGGCGACGCGGGCGCGGAGCCGGGGGCGGACGCGTACGCGGCGGGTGAGGGGAACTGGCTGACGGCGGCGGGGACCCGCTTCACGAGCGGCCTGTTCGTCACCTTCGCGGCGGCTCCGCTGTCGCTGGTGGGCGGCGTGTACGTGATCTTCCTGCTCGGCTTCTGGGCGGCGCGCAAGGGCGTACTGGAGGAGCCGGGGCGCCACTTGCCCCTGCTGCGCCGGACCGCCGCGATCGGCATCACGGTGGGGTGGCTGGGCGCGCTGCCCGCGGCGCTGGCCCACGTCGGGGCGATCACCGTCCCTGACGATGCGCAGAGCGAGGGCGGGGTGCTGACCCTGCTGCGGGACGTCACGGGGAACGCGGCGGGTCTCGGATATGTGGCGGCTGTTGCGTTGTTCGTCCACTGGTGGACGCGGCGGAAGTCCCGCAGGGGATCCAGGGCGGTCACGGCCATCTCCGCCGTCGGCAAGCGCTCCCTCTCCTGCTACCTCGCCCACTCCCTGCTCTTCGCCCCGGTCCTCGCCGCCTGGGGCCTCGGCCTCGGCGCACATCTGACGAGCGCGACCATGGCGCTGTTCGCGGTGGCGGTGTGGCTGGTGACGGTGGCCGGGGCGTACGCGAT
Source organism: Streptomyces sp. NPDC047525 (assembly GCF_040643025.1). Classification (NCBI taxonomy): domain Bacteria; kingdom Bacillati; phylum Actinomycetota; class Actinomycetes; order Kitasatosporales; family Streptomycetaceae; genus Streptomyces; species Streptomyces sp. NPDC047525. Next base: position 157,391 of record NZ_JBEYTL010000007.1, on the reverse strand, counting down.
GGAGCGGGCGGGGCGGCGGGGGCCGGTGGAGGTGGCGCTGCGGCGGGTCATGTACCGGAGGTGAGAGCCCGGCCGCCGGACCCTCCCGAACCCGCCACCGTGGCCCGCTCCTTGGCAGGCCACGTCGACGCCACGTCGTCGAGGAAGATGCCGCACGCCAGCAGCGCGGCGCTGCCTCGCGGGCGGAGGTTCCTCCGGCGAAGTCCGGCGTCGAGTGACGCGAGGGCAGCGGCGCCGTCGGGTGCCGTCGTGCCGCCCGCGTCGAGGATCTCCCGCGCCCCGGCCTGGACCGCGCGCAGTCCGTGCGGTCCCGCCGCGTACAGGATCCCGGTGTCCTGAAGCGTGCTCATGAGGGAGATGAGGACATCCGGTCGGCCCGTACCCCCGCGCAGAGCCGCCAACGCCCGCCGCACATGCGGGAATCCGGCCCGCGCCTCACCCCGCGCCCCCGCCGCCCCGTACCGCGCGGAGACCGTCGAGCCCGGAGAGGGGAGGCGCGGCGCCGAGCGGTCGCGATGGGTGGCCAGGTGTTTGGCGGTATCGGTCAACTCGCCTATGGGGGCAGAGGGTTGCCGCAGCGCCGTCGCGGCCACCAGCAGGCCCATGGCCCAGATGGCGCCCTTGTGCGTGTTCACCCCGCCGGTGGCCCGCAGCATGGAACGCTCCGTCGAGCGGCCGATGAAGCCGAGTTCCTCGCGCAGCTCCTGCGTGGGCTCCGCGTTCCTGCGGGCGGCGGCCGCCATCGCGGCGAAGCCGGGCCGCAGCGCCTGCGCCGCCCACCGCACCGCGGTGACGTCCTCCCGGACGGCCCCGGCCCTCGGCACCAGCTCGGCCTCGGCGACAAGCGCCCGAACGGCCGCCCTCGCGAGCCGTTCGTCGTCGTACGCTCCGGAAAGACCCACGGCCCCCGGCTCCCCTACGACTTCGACGGGGCGCCGCTGGGCGGAGCCCCGGTGGGAGCACCGCCGAGGACCAGGACCTTGCGCCTGTTGAGATCGCTTTCTGCTGCCATGGCCACGACGCTAGGCCCGGTTCCGGTGCGTTCCCTCGGGGTGCGCTGTGAACCGCCTGTGCGTCACCCTCGCCCCCGGGGCGTCTCACGTGGCGCGCGTCAGCCGGTTCGCCAGCGTCGACATCGTGTACGTACCGATCCCCATCACGACCTCCAGGGCATTGCGCTCCGTATGACCCGCCGCGAGGAACCTCTTCAGCTCCTCGTCGCCGACGCCGCCCGCGGTCGCGAGCACCTCCAGCGTAAACTGCCGTACCGCCTCCAGCCGTTCATCACCCAGCGCCCGCCCCTCACGCAACGCGGCGATCACCTCGGCCTCCGCGCCCAGCTTCCGCAGCTTGCCGGTGTGGATGGTCACGCAGATGTGGCAGTCGTTGCGTACGGCCACGGTCATGACGACGACCTCGCGGGCCACCGGCTCCAGCGTCGTCCGCTCGAAGGACGCACTCAACTCCAGGAAGCCGTTGAGCAGTTCGGGCGACTCGGCGAGCCGCGCCACCGCGCTCGGCGTCTTCCCGAAGGCGGCGGCGGTGCGCTCCATCGCGGCGCGGGACTCCGCGGGCGCGGTTTCCACGGTGTGCTCGGCAAACAAGACGTACCCCCTACGATGGACAACGTGGTTGACGAAAAAAAGGTAAACCAGGTTGTCGATTCCCGCAAGGGTGATGCGCCGGATCAGGGTGCGCCCCCGGAGAGCGACGGGCGCGGCTACGAGCTGCCGCTGCTCCTCTTCGGCGGGTTCCGCACGCTCATCGACCGGCTCCACGCCGAGCTGGCCCGCCAGGGCCACCCCGACGCACGCCCGGCCCACGGCTTCGCGATGCAGGCGATCGGCCTACGGGGCGCGAGCGCCAGCGAGGTCGGCCGCCGCCTCGGCGTCTCCAAGCAGGCCGCGGGCAAGACGATCGACCGCCTCATCACCCTCGGCTACGCGGAACGCACCGACGACCCGGCAGACGCCCGCCGCAAGCTGATCCGCCTCACCCCGCACGGCATCGACATGCTGCGCCGCTCGGCGGCGATCTTCGAGGAGCTGCACACGGAGTGGTCGAAGCAACTGGGCGCGCGGCGCCTGCACGCGATGGAGGACGACCTGCGCGCGGTCGTACCGCCGGACGCGTTCCGCCTGGACGCGGCGGGCTGGCTGGGCGGCTCGTGACCTTGCCCCGGCGCTTTCCCCCGAGAATGACCTTGGCCGCCCCAACTCCCTTGCCTAGAGTCCACTTCACCCCGTTGGCTAGACCTTCATGAAGTACACGCAGCTGGGACGCACAGGACTCAAGGTCAGCCGACTCGCGCTCGGGACCATGAACTTCGGGCCGCTGACGAACGAGCCCGACAGTCACACGATCATGGACGCCGCGCTCGACGCGGGCATCAACTACTTCGACACAGCCAATGTCTACGGGTGGGACGAGAACAAGGGCCGCACCGAGGAGATCATCGGCACCTGGTTCACGCAGGGCGGCGAGCGGCGCGACAAGACCGTTCTCGCCACCAAGATGTACGGGAACATGGCCCTCGACGGGAAGCCGGCCTGGCCCAACCACGATCTGCTCTCGGCGGTCAACATCCGCCGCTCCGTCGAGGCTTCGCTCAAGCGGCTGCAGACCGACTACATCGACATCTACCAGTTCCACCACATCGACCGCCGCACTCCCTTCGAGGAGATCTGGCAGGCGATCGACACCCTCATCACGCAGGGCAAAATCCTTTACGCGGGTTCATCAAACTTCCCCGGGTACAAGATCGCCCAGGCCAACGAGATCGCCAAGCGCCGCGGCAGCTACGGCCTCGTCAGCGAGCAGTGCCTCTACAACCTCGCCGAGCGCAGCGCCGAGATGGAGGTGATCCCGGCCGCCCAGGACTACGGCCTCGGCGTCATCCCGTGGTCGCCGCTGCACAGCGGACTGCTCGGCGGCGTGCTCAAGAAGGAGGGCGAGGGCTCGCGGCGCACCAGCGGCCGGGCCGCCTCCGAGCTCGCCAAGCCCGAGGTGCGCGCGCAGGTCCAGGCGTACGAGGACCTGCTCGACAAGCACGGCCTCGAGCCGGGCGAAGTGGCGCTCGCCTGGCTGCTCACCCGGCCCGGCATCACCGGGCCGATCGTCGGTCCGCGCACGTCGGAGCAGCTCACCAGCGCTCTGCGCGCGGTCGAGCTCGACCTCTCGGACGAGCTGCTCGGCGCCCTGGACGAGATCTTCCCGGGGCCGGGCCCCTCGCCGGAGTCCTTCGCCTGGTAGTAGCTCTACGCGGCCGCGGTCATCGCCTCACTTCACTGGCCGACCGCGGCCGCCACGGCCACCACGACGAACATCACTACGAGCACACCGGCCATGATCCGGTTCCTGGTTTTCGGGTCCACGTAGTCGAGGTTAACCGGCTCCGCCCAGTGGCCATCGACCGACCACCTCATAGCGGGGCCGCTCCCCCGGCACCCCGCTCCTGGGCAGATTGCTCCGTACGAGGGTCAGCTCGGCCACGGTCCACTCCTCACCCGTGAAGTTCGCGAGGGCGTCGACGTACGGGCGCAGGGACGGCTCCCCGTGGCCGCGGGCCAGCGTCAGGTGCGGGCGGTAGCGGCGGTGCTCCTCCATGGTGATGCCGGACCTGCGGGCCGCGGCGTCCGCCCGCTGGGCGAGGAGGCGGAGGGTGTCCACGTCGCCCGCTGCCCCGGCCCACAGGGCTCGGTCGCCGAAGTGGCCCGAGCCCCGGAGGGAGAGGGCGAAGGGAGCGGTGCGGTGCGCGGCGCGCTCCAGGCGGGTGGAGAGCTCCGGCAGCGTCTCGTCCGGTACCTCGGACATGAAGGCGAGCGTGAAGTGCCAGCTCTCGCGGAGCGTCCAGCGGAGGTCTTCGGCGCCCGGCAGGGGCTTCAACTTGTCCACCGCGTGGGTCAGTTCGTCCGCTGCGGCATCCGGCGGCAGCACCGCCGCGAAGAGTCTCATGAGGGGAGTCTCGCCTCCGGCGGGGTTCTTCCCCAACCCCGCCCCTTCCCAGCCGCATCTATGGGCGGCTCCGCCGCGGGCCGCTCGGCGCGGGGGCCTTGGTGGCCGTCATCACCGGCTCCGCCGAGTTCGTCCTCAAACGCCGGACGGGCTGAAAGACCCTGGGCGAGGATGGCCGCATGGATCACATAACCATCCGCCCCGCCGGCCCCGCCGACATCCCCACCGTCCTCGCCCTCTTCGACGACGCCGTCGCCTGGCTCGTCTCGCAGGGGCGCACCGGGCAGTGGGGCGACAAGCCCTGGTCGACCAACCCGAAGACCGTCGCCCTGGTCGAGAAGTACCTGACCACCGGATCCGCCTGGATCGCGGAGATCGACGGGGAGCCGGCCGGCACGCTCACCCTGACCGACGGGCCCGGGGCGTACATCGCGCCGGTGGACGAGCCCGAGCAGTACATCCATCTACTGACCGCCCGGCACGGCTCCGGCGCGGGCTCCGCCCTGCTCGCGCACGCGGCAGCAGAAACCCGGAGCCAGGGGATCTCCCTGCTCCGGGTCGACTGCTACGCGGGCGGTGACGGCAAGCTCGTCGCGTACTACGAGCGCAACGGCTTCACGCGGACCGAGGCCTTCGTCGAGCAGGACGGCACCTGGCCGGGCCAGATCCTGGCCCGGCGGGTGTAGCCACCGACCGGCGAAGGGCTCACGCCGCCGTCGCCAGCTGCTCGCGCGGCACGAACTGCACGTGCTGCTGCCCGCGCCGCAGATCCACCTTCAGCCGCAGGTTCGCGGCGCGGGCCAGCATCAGGCCGACGCCGACCGCGGCCACGGCGCAGATGAGGCCACCGGCAGCCATGCTGAGGCGCACTCCGTACGCGTCGGCGAGCCAGCCGAAGAGCGGGCCGCCCAGCGGCGTACCGCCGGTGAAGACCATCATGAAGAGGGACATGACGCGGCCGCGCATCTCCGGGTCCGTGGCCATCTGGACCGAGGAGTTGGCGGTGACGTTCACCGTCAGGCCGAGGATGCCGATCGGGACGATCAGGGCGACGAACATCCACAGCTCGGGCGCGAACGCGGCCACGATCTGGAGCACACCGAAGGCGATCGCGGCCCCGGCGAGCAGCCGCAGACGCGAGGTGCCGCGGCGCGCGGCGAGCAGCGCTCCGGCCAGGGAGCCGATCGCCATCAGGGTGTTGAAGAGCCCGTACATCCCCACTCCGCCGTGGAAGATGTCGTCCGCGAAGGCGCTCAGCCAGATCGGGAAGTTGAACCCGAAGGTGCCGATGAAGCCGACGAGGACGATCGGCCAGATCAGCTCGGGGTGCTTGGAGACGTAGTTCAGGCCTTCCCTCAGCTGCCCCTTGCCGCGCGGCTTGCGCGGGGTGTGGTGCAGCTCGCTCGTGCGCATCAGGAGCAGGCCGGTGAGCGGCGCGAGGAAGGACAGGCCGTTGGCGAGGAACGCCCAGCCGGGGCCCACGGCCGCGGTGAGACCACTGGCCACGGCGGGGCCGATGAGGCGCGCGGACTGGAAGTTCGCCGAGTTCAGCGAGACGGCGTTGCGGACCTGGTCGGGTCCCACCATCTCGGACACGAAGGACTGCCGGGTCGGGTTGTCGACGACCGTGACGAGGCCCGTGAAGAAGGCCGCGAGGTAGACGTGCCAGACCTGGACGTTGCCGGTCAGGGTGAGCGTGGCGAGGAACAGGCCGCTGATGCTCATCGCGCCCTGGGTGCAGAAGAGCAGCTTGCGCTTGGCGAAGCGGTCGGCGATGACGCCGCCGTACAGGCCGAACAGGAGCATCGGCAGGAACTGCATCGCGGTGGTGATGCCGACCGCGGCCGAGGATCCCGTGAGGCTCAGGACCAGCCAGTCCTGGGTGATGCGCGCCATCCATGTGCCGGTGTTGGAGACAACGGCGCCGGAGGCGAAGAGCCGGTAGTTGCGGATTTTCAGCGAGCTGAACATCGACGACTTGGCGGCGGGGGACTTGTCGAGGGCGGTTGGTGCGGGGGCGGAGTCTGCTCCGGATCCCGTACTCAAAGTGGGTTCGCCTCCTTGGCGTCGTGTGGCACGGCGGCGGCCGGGGCCTGCCTCGTGCGCTGTCTACAGATGGGCGAGCTTCTCCAGGACGGGGGCGGCGGCGCGCAGTCGCGCCCACTCGTCCTCGTCGAGGTGCTCGGCCAGGCCGGCCAGCCAGGCGTTCCGCTTGCGGCGGCTCTCCTCGAGCATGGCCTCGGCCGTCTCCGTCTGGGTCACCACCTTCTGGCGGCGGTCCTCGGGGTGCGGCTCGAGCCGGACGAGACCCTTGGCTTCGAGCAGCGCGACGATGCGGGTCATCGACGGCGGCTGCACGTGTTCCTTGCGGGCCAGCTCACCGGGGGTGGCGTGGCCGCAGCGGGCGAGGGTGCCGAGCACCGACATTTCGGTGGGGCTCAGCGACTCGTCGACCCGCTGGTGCTTGAGTCGACGGGACAGGCGCATCACGGCGGAGCGCAGGGAATTCACGGCGGCGGCGTCGTCACCATGGGAGAGGTCCGGCATGTTCGTTAGAGTAACTCATTACTCTAACTAAAGACCACTCGATTCCCTCATCACGCGCCACAGAACCCTTTCGTCACCCATATGAGTGAGGTGACTTCGGAAAGTGAGACACGGCCCGCCGAGCGGCAGGGACCCTGGCACGCATGGGATCGACAGTGCTCAGCCTGCGAATAGACGGGGAGCTGCTGGACCGGCTCCGGCAGCACGCCGCCAAACGGGGAATGAGCGTCCAGGACTACGTGGTCGGGACGCTCATCAGGGACGACTTCGACGAGCGCTTCCAGAGCGCCGTCGAAGCGACGGAAAAGTTCTACGGGGCGGCCTGACGGCCGCCCCGTATGTACGCACGCAGGACCGGAGGGGTTACGTGAGACCCAGCGCCGGCATCAGGTAGTAGAAGCCGAAGACGGCCGCCACGACGTACATCGCGACCGGCACCTCACGGCCGCGGCCCGCGGCGAGGCGCAGCACGGTGAAGCTGATGAAGCCGATGCCGATGCCGTTCGTGATCGAGTACGTGAACGGCATCATCATCATCGTCAGGAACGCCGGGATCGCGACGGTGAAGTCGGTCCAGTCGATCTGGGTGATCGAACCGGACAGGATCAGGAAGCCGACCGCGAGCAGCGCGGGCGTGGCCGCCTGCGACGGGACCATCGTCGCGATGGGCGTGAGGAACAGCGCCACGGCGAAGAGACCGCCGGTGACGATGTTGGCGAAGCCCGTACGGGCGCCTTCGCCGACGCCCGCCGTGGACTCCACGAAGCAGGTGGTGGCCGACGAGGACGAGGCGCCGCCGGCGGCGACCGCGATGCCGTCGACGAACAGGACCTTGTTCATGCCGGGCATGTTGCCGCTCGCGTCGGTCAGCTTGGCCTCGTCGCCGATGCCCATGATCGTGCCCATGGCGTCGAAGAAGCAGGACAGGAGCACGGTGAAGACGAAGAGGATGCCGGTGAGGAGGCCGACCTTGTCGAAGCCGCCGAACAGGCTGACCTGACCGACGAGGCCGAAGTCCGGCGTCGCGACCGGGTTGCCGGGCCACTCGGGCGTCGTCAGGCCCCAGGAGGGCACCGTCGCGACCGCGTTGATGACCATCGCGACGATCGTCATGACGACGATGCTGATGAGGATCGCGCCGGGCACCTTGCGCACGAGCAGGCAGAGCGTGAGCAGCGCGCCGAGGACGAAGACGAGGACGGGCCAGCCGTTGAGGTGTCCGTCGCCGCCCAGCTGGAGCGGCACCGTGGTGTGCGCGGCGTCCGGGATGCGCGAGACGAAGCCGGAGTCGACGAGGCCGATCAGCATGATGAAGAGGCCGATGCCGATCGCGATGCCCTTGCGCAGGCTCAGCGGCACGGCGTTCATCACGCGCTCCCGCAGGCCGGTCGCCACGAGCAGCATCACGACGAAGCCCGCGAGGACGACCATGCCCATCGCGTCGGGCCACGACATGCGCGGCGCGAGCTGGAGGGCGACCACGGTGTTGACGCCGAGACCGGCGGCGAGGGCGATCGGGACGTTGCCGATGACGCCCATGAGCAGCGTGGTGAAGGCGGCGACCAGTGCGGTCGCGGTCACCAGCTGGCCGTTGTCGAGCTGGTGTCCGTACATGTCCTTCGCGCTGCCCAGGATGATCGGGTTCAGCACGATGATGTAGGCCATCGCGAAGAAGGTGGCGAAGCCGCCGCGGACTTCCCTGACCAGGGTCGAGCCCCGTTCAGTGATCTTGAAGAAACCGTCGATGCCACCCTGCGGGGGCATCGGCGGTTTGGCGTCGACCGGGGCTGTGGCCGAGGAAGGCATGCGGGACCTCGTGGACTCAGAGAAGGGGAAGATCGTTAAGTGGCGAGTATTGATCGATTTGTTTGTTCTTACGAAAACAATCAGCCATTAACGAGCCGTTTCAGTATGAATACATGAGAGGGAATTCGCTATCTCCGCGCGTAGACCCTTGTGGCGTCCGGCCGCACAAGCCCCCGCGGGACCCCGCCCCGCGTACTCGTAAGCTGTGCGCATGGAGAAGTGGACCCCAAAGCACGACGCGCCGGAGCCCCTGGAGGGCCCCGTCGTCGCCACCATCACGGGCGGCACGATCCTCTGGTTCGTCCTCTTCCTGGTGCAGCTGCCGTTCTACGGCTGGTTCGACGACCGCGACGCCACCTGGTGGGTGTGGACCTGCCTCGCCGGAGCCGGCCTCGGCCTGATCGGCATCTGGTACGTGCGGGGCCGCGACGCCGCGATCAAGCGGGACGCGCAGAGCAAGGCCGCGGCCGCCTCCGAGTAGCCCCTCGCGCGGGAAGGCGCGCGTACAACCACGGGACGGTCCATGTCCTACCGTGGTCGGATCTTTGGGCCACTCAAGGGGTGAACCCCCCATCCCGCCCGTACCGTCGATGCCATGACGCATATCGACGCGGGCGCCGAGCTCGACCCGGTCCACCCGGTGGCGCCACCCACCGGACGCGCGACGGGTCTTACGCCCGCCGAGGTCGCCGAGCGGGTCGCACGCGGCGAGGTCAACGACGTACCCATCCGCAGTTCACGGTCCACGACCGAGATCGTCCGGGCGAACGTCTTCACCCGCTTCAACGCGATCATCGGCGTGCTCTGGGTGATCATGCTCTTCGTCGCGCCGATCCAGGACAGCCTCTTCGGCTTCGTGATCATCGCCAACACGGGCATCGGCATCATCCAGGAGCTGCGCGCCAAGAAGACCCTGGACGGACTCGCGGTCATCGGCGAGGCCAAACCCACCGTGCGGCGCGACGGCGTGGCCGCGGAGATCTCCACCTCCGAGATCGTCCTCGGCGACCTGGTGGAGCTGGGGCCCGGCGACAAGATCGTCGTGGACGGCGAGGCGGTCGAGACCGACAGCCTGGAGGTCGACGAGTCGCTCCTGACCGGTGAGGCCGACCCGGTCATCAAGAAGCCCGGCGACCGGATGATGTCGGGCTCGTTCGTGGTCGCGGGCGGCGGCGCGTTCACCGCCACGAAGGTCGGCCGCGAGGCGTACGCGGCGCAGCTCGCCGAGGAGGCGAGCCGCTTCACGCTCGTCCACTCCGAGCTGCGCAGCGGCATCTCCACGATCCTCAAGTACGTGACGTGGCTGATGATCCCGACCTCGATCGGCCTCATCATCAGCCAGCTCGTCGTGAAGGACGACAACTTCAAGGAGTCCATCGCCTACACCGTCGGCGGGATCGTCCCCATGATCCCGGAGGGGCTCGTGCTCCTCACCTCGGTCGCCTTCGCGATCGGCGTGATCCGCCTGGGCCGCCAGCAGTGCCTGGTCCAGGAGCTCCCCGCGATCGAGGGCCTCGCCCGCGTCGACACGGTCTGCCTCGACAAGACCGGCACCCTCACCGAGGGCGGCATGGACGTCACCGAGCTGCGCCCGCTGAACGGCTCGGACGAGACGTACGTACGCAGGGTCCTCGGCGCCCTCGGCGAGTCCGACCCGCGGCCGAACGCGTCGCTCCAGGCCATCATCGACGCGTACCCCGACAGCGAGGAGTGGCGCTGCACGGAGTCGCTGCCCTTCTCCTCGGCCCGCAAGTACAGCGGCGCCTCCTTCAGCGAGGGCGACGGCAACAGCTCGACGTGGCTGCTCGGCGCCCCCGATGTGCTGCTGCCCGACGGCGACCCGTCCCTCGCCGAGATCGAGGACCTCAACCAGCAGGGCCTGCGCGTGCTGCTCCTGGCCCGTGCCGCCGGTGAACTGGACGATCCGGACGTGGCCGCCGGGGCCCGCGCCACCGCCCTGGTCGTCCTGGAGCAGCGGCTTCGCCCGGACGCCGCCGACACCCTGCGGTACTTCGAGGAGCAGGACGTCAGCGCCAAGGTCATCTCCGGCGACAACGCGGTCTCGGTGAGCGCGGTAGCCGGAAAGCTGGGCCTGCCGGGCGCGGAGAACACCGTGGACGCCCGCAGGCTGCCCACGGAACAGGGCGAGATGGCCGAGGCCCTGGACGCCAACTCCGTCTTCGGGCGCGTCACCCCGCAGCAGAAGCGCGACATGGTGGGCGCCCTCCAGTCACGCGGCCACACGGTCGCGATGACGGGCGACGGCGTGAACGACGTCCTCGCCCTGAAGGACGCCGACATCGGCGTCTCGATGGGCTCCGGCTCGGAGGCGACGCGTGCGGTCGCCCAGATCGTGCTCCTGAACAACAGCTTCGCGACGCTGCCCTCGGTGGTCGCGGAGGGCCGCCGGGTCATCGGCAACATCACGCGCGTGGCGACGCTGTTCCTGGTGAAGACCGTCTACTCGGTCGTCATCGCGCTGCTCGTGGTCTGCTCGCAGGTGGAGTACCTGTTCCTGCCGCGCCACCTCACGCTGCTCTCGACCCTGACGATCGGCGTCCCGGCCTTCTTCCTCGCCCTCGCGCCCAACAAGGAGCGGGCCAAGCCCCACTTCGTACGAAGGGTCATGCGGTACGCGATCCCGGGCGGTGTCGTCGCGGGCGTCGCCACCTTCTGTACGTACCTCCTGGCGCGCCACCACTACGCGGGCGCGGGAGCACGGGAAGCCGAGACCAGCGCGGCCACCCTTGCGCTGTTCCTGATCGCCATGTGGGTGCTCGCGATCATCGCCCGCCCCTACACGTGGTGGCGGATCGGGCTGATCGGCACGATGGGTCTCGGCTTCCTGCTGGTGCTCACCGTGCCGTGGCTTCAGGACTTCTTCCAGCTGAAGCTGGTCGGCACGACGATGCCGTGGGCGGCGGTCGCCATCGCGGCGGTGGCCTCACTGGTCATCGAGGTCATCTTCCGCTGGGTGGGCCGCCGCTTTCCGGCGTAGGCGCTGGTGGACTACTAGTTGACGTCCACGAAGTCGCTCGTCGACGTGACGGCCGGGGTCGTGGACGTACCCGCGAAGACATAGCGGAAGTAGCCGTCCGCGGAGGCCTTCACGGTCGTCTTCAGGTTGCCCTTGGAGTCGGACGTGACGGTCTTCAGGGTGGAGTAGGAGGTCGCACCCTTCTTCTTGTACTGGAGCTGCACGGACTGCTTCGTGTAGCCCGCGTACTTCGAGGTCTCCCAGTTGGCGCGGGTCAGGGCGCCGGTGACGTTAAGGGTCTTGCCCTTCTTGATGGGCTCCGGGGAGGCGTTGGTGGTGAGGCGGGCGTTGCGCTGGATGCCGGCGTAGCCGAACGTGTCCTTGATGACGTAGTCGCCGTCGTTGCCGATCGCGTTCGCCGACACCTTCCACTTGCCGGCCAGGATGTTGCTGTAGAGGTCGAGCTTCGGGTCGACCGTGACGTTGACCGTGCAGGTGGAGGTGGTCGCGTCGACGACCTTGCAGGTGGCCCCGTCCTCATCGGAGAAGAGCAGACCGTCGATGTCGCTCTCGATGTCCGAGCCGTGCCACAGCATGGCATCGGCGTCGTAGATGCCCTCGGGGTCGGTCGCCGTGATGGCGACGGTGAACTTCTTCTTCTCGGTGGTGCCGACCACGATGCTCTTGCCACCGTTGACGGCGACCTTCGTGATCTTGGTGTCGCCTACAACCTCGTCGGCAGGGGCGTTGGCCTTGAAGGGCGCGAACTTCGGGGCGTTCGGCTCGTCGGCAGCCTGGGCGACGGGAACGACGAGAGCGGAAAGGGCCAGGGTGCCGGTCAGTGCGGCCACGGTGGCACGGATGCGCATGTGTTTCCCCAGGTGGGAAGGGGGCACCGCGGTGTATGGGGGTTGTCACGCGGAGCCCAGTGATCTAGGAGTCTGTTGACTCGGAAGATCAGACCCACGACCCGCCCCGCCGGTTGTACGGGAAGTGAAGATTTTGTGACCGGGAAGGGGAGCGGGGGCTTCCGGCAGCGTTCACCGGAAGCCGGTCGTCAAGCGAGCGGTCCGCTCCCCGCTCCTCAGTCGAACCAGCGGTCCCGCTCCAGCTCGTCGGTCCGGGAGGGATCTTCGAGCAGCGCCGCGACCTCGAAGCGGCGCGGCCACTGACCCGCGGCCCAGGCGAGCCCGGCGGCGACACCCTCCAGCGTGGCGGCGTGAATCGTGCCGTCCGGCGTCCGGCGCCAGTCGAGCTCGACGCCGCCCGCGATCAGTTCCTCGTGCTCGATGTACGTCTCCGGGGTCGCCGCCCCGAGCAGGATCCGCACCGAATCCGGCACCGGATGCTCGGCCCCCTCCCCCGCGGGCTCCACGGCCGCCGTCTCGCTCAGCCTGCGCACCTGGAACAGCTCGGCCAGGTCGCGCGCCTTGCGGGGCGCCACGGGCAGCAGGGCCACGCCCTCGGTCAACGGGAGCAGGTCAGGGGCGTCGGCGACGACCGCGTCCGCCACGTCGACGACCACGACCTCGCCGTCCACGACGGCCCGCACCTCGTCCGGCAGCGTCACCTGCTCCGGGTCCAGATCGGCCAGGGCGCCGTACAGCGCGTGCAGTTGGGCCGCCGAAACGGTCCTCTCCGGGTCCGCGAGCCGGTCGAGCAGCTCGGCGGCGCCGCCGGGCTCCTCCAGGAGGGCGGCGACCGACGTACGGACGCCGAGTGCGCGCAGCACCTGCTCGTCGTCGAACCCGGAGGCGTCGGCCGCGTCGTAGAGACCTTCGAGCAGCGGGTCACTGCCCGAGGCCCGAAGACCGGCGGGACGGCGGCCGCCGAGGACGGGGTTCCCGCGCAGCCACCAGGCCGTGTACGAGCGGACGGTCTCCGTCGTGCCGTCCGGCAGCAGGATCCGCAGCGGCTGCGTCAGCGCGTCCCGCAGCGGCGGGCGCGAGAGCATCGCCAGGGCCTGCGGCCAGCAGTCCTCGTCGACCAGATCAAGGTCCCGTACGGCGATGATCTCGGTCGCGACCGGCGGAACGGGCGTCTCCGGAAGCCGGTCGAGCACGTCCTCGCACCACACGTCGACCGCGTCGAGCAGACCGGCGTCGTCGGGCTCGGCGAAGTCGCCGTCGCGCGGCTCCAGTTCGTCCGGGTCGAGCACGATGTCCGTGGCGCGGACCAGCGCGAACGTGGCGAGCACACCGCATGCGGCAAGCGGCTGCTCGCCCCAGCGCTCGGCGAGATCGGCGTCCACCGTGGCGAGTTCGTCCTCGCTCATGATCTGGGCGAACGGGCTGCCGGGGAAGACGAGTTCCCCGGCGGGAGCGAGGTCGCCGTCCTCGTCGTCGGGGAGGGCGAGCGCGCCGAGCCAGGGCTCGTCGCCGGGCGCGAGGTTCGCGTCGCGGACGAGCGAGAGCACGATGTCCGCCAGCTCCTCGGCGTCCACGGCGTCCTCGTCCCACGTGTCGTCGTCGAGGGACGCGGCGACGGCGGCACGGACCTGAGGAGTCGTCAGGACGGCGCGGGGCGTGGCGGGCAGGGCGCCGAGCTTCTCCAGGAGGGGATGCACGGCATCGGGGTGCGCGACCTTCAGGCCGAGCCTGACGAGGGCGGCGGGGTCGCTGTCGTCGCCGGTGACGGGCAGGAGGACCTGGCGGGGCCCGATGGTGGTGCGTCCGTCGGCGAGCGGGACGGGAAGCCCGGTCAGGCGGTCGGGGTCGACACCGGCGAGGGCGTCGTAGAGCCGCCGCCACCAGCCCGGCTCCCGCTCCAGACCCGCGAGGCGGTCGATCGCCTCGGTCAGCGCGACGCGGGCGACACCGAGGGTGCGCAGCTCGGCCCGCCGCTCAAGTCCCGCGGGCAGCAGGCTGGGCAGGACATCGGCGAGCACGCGTACGGTGTCGGCGCCCGCGCCCTCCACGACCTCCGCGTCACGCGGCCGCAGCGCGACGGGGACCTCCCACTCGGGTACGTCGGGGTCCTGTTGCGGGACGGCCTCGACCGCGGGAGGCAGGAAAGCCGTGCGGGGCAGCCGGTCCAGGATGGCCTGGCGCAGCGCGCCGTCGAGCTCGCTCTTGCCGAGCGGGCCGGGGACGAGGCTGATGATGCCTTCCCCGACGGGCCGCCAGTCGGCGAGGAGTTCGGCGTACGCGTCGGCCGCGCGCTGCACGAGGAAGTCGGTGAGGGGTCCGGGCGCCGCGTGCCGCCGGGTGGTGTCGAGCGGGAACGAGGCGATGAGCAGGGCGGGCACCCCGAGCGGCTCGTCACTGGGGGTCGGCGCGTGCAGGACGGGGGCGCTGCGGGGCGGCTTCGGGGCGCCTTCGCGGTCGGTGGGCACGGCCCAGGTGACGGACCAGTGGGGCCGCAGCCGCTCTTCGACGGGCCGGTCGGCGAGGAGGCCCTGCTCCAGGGAGCCTTGCCTGCTGACGATGCGCCAGCGAGTGCCACCGTCACCGTCATCGTCACGGCTGTCGAAGACATCCACATAGCCGGGTTCGGCGGTGCGGCGGAGGGTGCGGGGAGCCTGGTCCCCGACCTGGACGACGACTTCCTCGAGCCCGGGAAGGGCAAGAAGAAGAGCGTCATCGATGCCGTCGAGCAGCCGCACGACGAGATCTTCGGCGGCGGCGTCGCGCAGGGGCAGGATGACGACGGTGTCGTACCCGTCCGGGGCGGTCCCTTCGGCGGCGAAAGGCAGCCGCAGCAGCGGCACGTGCCCGTCACGCCTGCGGACCTCGTCCCCGAGGCCGGGGCTGAACCGGGAGGTGTCGGCGGCGAGTTCACGGGCCTCGCTCAGGGACCAGCGGACGCCGCCGGTACGTCCGACGAGGGCGGGCTCGTCGGAGACCGCGAGCACGGCGGCGAAGCCGACGCCGAACCGCCCGACGGCACCGTTGTTCTGCTCCTCGCGCTTGGCGGAGGCGCGGAGGGTGGAGAGGGACTCGACGCCGGTGGCGTCGAGGGGGGTGCCGTTGTTGGCGGCGGCGAGCACTCCGTCCCGGAGGGTGAGGGCAAGACGGCCCGGGGCTCCGGCGCGGGCCGCGGCGTCGGCGGCGTTCTGGGCGAGCTCGACGATCAGCCGGTCACGGTAGCCCCCGAGGGCGAGGTCCTCCTCGGCGTTGGCGTCCTCCCGGAACCGGGCAGGACTGGCCGCCCAGGCGTCGAGGACCCCCCGCCGGAGCCGTGCCGTGCCGAACGGGTCAGTACCCTCGGCCGCCGGCCGCACGGTCTTGCTCACGGTGTCGTCTCCCTCGCTTGGTTCGCGGGGCGAACGGTACCGCGTCCTGGGGTTTCCCTATCGCTACGGGGCAAACGGGTGGGAGCGCGGGAGAAAAGACCCACCGAGCCGCAGGCAGCAAAAGACAGCCACCCCCAGCGCGAGCCCAGAGCTCAGCTGTGGCCCAGTTCCTCCGCGGCCCCCTCCAACGGCACCGACCCCGAGTCCGGCGCGGGCCGCAGCGGCAGGACGTCCACCCGGGTCTCGTCGAGGACGGGCGCGGCAGGCCGCGACGGCTTCGGCATCACGGCAGCCTCCGAGTGGCCACCGCAGCCGTACGCGAGGGACACGACGTGCCCGTCCGCCGGACCGAACTCATTCCCGCACACACCGAACGCCTGACCGAGCGATCCGCCGATCGGGGCAAGGAAGCCACAGCTGACACAGGACGCGGGCGCCGCCTGCGCCATCGCCGTCTTCGCGCCGTGCGACTCCTCCCAGCGGTCGGCCGCGGCATGCAGGCCGTACCGGGACAGGACGCGCGCCCTGCGCATGCCCAGCTCGTCGGCGATCGCGGCGATCGAGCCACGCGCGGGCGCCGCCGGCACCTCGGCGGACGGCTCCGCGGCGATCTCGGCGTCCTCCGCCTCGACCAGCTCCGCCATCTCCTCCGAGAACACGGAGTTCGGCGGCGGCTCCTCCTCGCCCGAGTAACCGGGCTCCAGACGCAGATCCTCCGCGTCCGTGGGCAGCAGGTCCCCCGGGCCCATGTCACCGGGGCGCAGCCGCTCGCTCCACGGCACCCACTCGGGGGCCAGCAGGGCGTCAGGACCGGGCAGCAGCACCGTCTCGTCGAGCGTGACGACCTTGGCGCGCGAGGCGCGGGCCACCGTCACGGCCCAGCGCCAGCCCCGGTAGCCGAAGTCCTTGCACTCGAACAGGTGCGTGACGACGCGGTCGCCCTCGACCACGGCCTCGACGTGCTCACCGACCACACCGGGCGCGGCGGCTTCTTCGGCCGCGTCCCGGGCCAGTCCCACCGCCTCGGCGCACAGGCGGTCGGGAGTACGCGGGGTACGCGGGGTACGGCTTCGCGTTGTCGCTGCGCTCACAGGTATCGCTTCTCCATTACGCCGTCTCACGAGTGCGCCACCCATACGCGGGAGTGCGGACGGAGCGGACCGGAGGGCCGCGTCGACGTCCGCGCCCGAACGTCCTCGGGCGCACCTACGTCATCCATTCTGCGGGATGACCGAGAGGCGCGCGGCCAAGAACAACCGCCGCAGGCGCGCTACGCACGCTACCTTCTCCTGGCCCCTGGGCCTACACCGGCGTGCCCGCCCCTCTGTCCGGGGCCCGCTCTGATGCCGCTTCGCGGCGGATTTCCCTCCCACCCACCCGATTGCCCCGCAGCGGATTCTGCGCCCCCGCCCGATTGCCCCGCAGCGTATGCGCACTAGTGCCCCCCTTTAAGGGGCACTATGGCGGAGTGGCTGCCGCAAGGTCGTCGTCCCACGGAGTCAGCGGACAGGGCCCGGTGCTGAGCCGGGCCGCCCGCTGGGTCGGCCGCGCCCTGCACCTGCCCTTCACCGGCACGGCCCGCGGCATCCGCAAGGCCACGCACGCGCACGGCGCGGGCGAGTCGGGGCTCGGCAAGCTCATCGAGCTGCACGCCGTGAACGGCGCGGGCGACGTCATGATCACCATCGCGCTCGCATCGACCGTGTTCTTCTCCGTCCCGACGGACGAGGCCCGCGGCCGCGTCGCCCTCTATCTCGCCATCACCATGGCGCCCTTCACTCTCCTCGCCCCCGTCATCGGCCCCCTCCTGGACCGCCTCCCGCACGGCCGCCGCTATGCGATGGCCGCCGCGATGCTGGCGCGCGCCCTGCTCGCCCTGCTGCTGTCCGAGGCGGTGATCACGGGGAGCCTGGAGCTCTATCCCGCCGCCCTCGGCGTCCTGGTCGCCTCCAAGGCCTACGGGGTCGTACGCAGCGCCGTGGTGCCCAGACTCCTGCCCAAGGGCTTCTCCCTGGTCAAGGCCAACTCCAGGGTCACGCTCGGCGGGCTCCTCGCGACCGGCATCGCCGCTCCCGTCGGCGCGGGGCTACAGGCGCTCGGGCCGCGCTGGCCGCTCTACGGCGCCTTTGTGATCTTCATCGTCGGGATGTTCCTCTCCCTCTCGCTGCCGCCCAAGGTGGACTCGGCGAAGGGCGAGCACAAGGCTCTCCTCGCGGCCGACGAGGAGCATCTGCACCTGCACGCGCGCGCCGAAGCCGCGACGGACACGTCCAAGAAGCGGCGCCTCGGACTGCGTACGGTCGGACCCGCCGTCACCCACGCCCTCACCGCCAACGCCTCGCTGCGCTGTCTCTCCGGGTTCCTCATCTTCTTCCTCGCCTTCCTGCTGCGCGAGGAGCCCCTCGGCGGCCAGAGCGCCGCGGTGTCCCTGGGGATAGTGGGCGTCGCGGCGGGCGTCGGGAACGCGCTCGGCACGGCCGTCGGCGCCGGGCTGAAGTCACGGGCGCCGGAGGTCATCATCGTGACCGTCGTCGCCGTCGTCCTCGGCGTGGCCATCACCGCGGCGGTGTTCTTCGGGGCGGTGGGCGTCGCCTGCCTCGGCGCGGTGGCGGGCTTCGCGCAGGCCATGTCGAAGCTGTCCCTGGACGCGCTGATCCAGCGTGACGTGCCGGAAGAGGTGCGGACCTCCGCCTTCGCACGCTCGGAGACCATCCTTCAGGTGGCCTGGGTGGTGGGCGGCGGAATCGGCATGGCCCTGCCGCTGGTCGGGTCACTGGGGCTCTCGGTGGCCGCGGCGATCGTCGCCCTCGGCTGGCTGACGACCGCGCGGGGCCTGCTCTCGGCGGCCCGGCACGGCGGGACGCGCCGCCGCCGGGTGGCATGAGCCCGCCACATTGACGGGAGCGGCACGCCGCGACCCCCACGTGGCGAGACGGCACGGGGTGCCCGATAGCCTTCGCCCATGACCTCCCTGCTCCGCGGCGGAGCCGCACTCGTTCACAGCCCGGCGCGCCGTCGCCGTTCCGTGGCCGCCCTTGGCGCTGTCTCCGCCGGACTCCTCGTCCTGTCGGCCTGCGACAAGCCGACGCCGCTCGCCACCGTCACGGTCGGCAGCAACTCGGTGAACTCCGAGGCCTCCTGCTACAACGACGGCAAGGAGCTCGAGCAGTCCCAGCTGCAGGGCTGCCTCAAGGACACGGACGTCAAGTCCATCAAGGTCGACCCCGACGAGAAGGTCCGCTTCGGTGTCGACCCCGAGGTCGCCGAGAAGGGCTGGACGCTCCTGATGAACGGTCAGCCGCTCACCGAGGCCAGCAAGAAGACGTACGTCGTCATCCCCGGCAGCGTCTTCTTCAACCAGCAGTACGGCGGCGGCACGAACTCCACCACCGTCAGCCTGCTCGAGGGCGGCAAGGGCTCCACCGCGAAGGCGACCGGCCTGTGGTCGTTCAAGCTCAAGAAGGACGCCTGACCGCTCCCTTGCAGTCTCCCCTCCGCCTGCTGGTAGCCACCGCGGTCCCCGCCGAACGGGACGCGGTGGCTGACCTGCTGCCCCCGCACGCCGACGCCGTCGCTGTCGGCGTCGGGCCCGCGGCCGCCGCGGCGCACACGGCGGCCGCCCTCGCGCGCGCCCCGTACGACCTGGTGGTCTCCGCCGGGATCGGCGGCGGCTTCCAGCCCGACGCGCCCATCGGCTCCCTCGTCGTCGCCGACGAGATCACCGTGGCCGATCTGGGCGCCGAGACGCCCGACGGCTTCCTGCCCGTCACCGAGCTCGGGTTCGGCGCCGTCACCCACCGGCCGCCGCCGTCCCTCGTACGGGACCTGGCCGCCGCCTGCGGCGCCCGCACCGGCACCGTCCTGACCGTCTCCACCGTGACCGGCTCCGCCGAGCGCGCCGCCGAGCTGCGGCGCCGCCATCCGCGGGCGCTGGCCGAGGCGATGGAGGGGTTCGGGGTCGCCGAGGCCGCCGCCGCGTACGCACTGCCCGTCCTGGAGATACGCGCGGTCTCCAACGCCGTCGGACCGCGGGACCGCGGAGCCTGGCGGATCGGCGAGGCACTCGGCGCGCTCGGGGACGCGTTCGGGAAATTCGCGCCCGTACTGGAGAGTTGGAACCGGCATGACTGAATCGCCCGCATCGCCCGCATCCCCCGCGCAGGACGCGAACGCCCTGCAGATCGCTTACTCCCCCTGCCCGAACGACACGTTCGTCTTCGACGCCTGGGCCCACGGCCGGGTGCCCGGCGCGCCCGCGCTCGACGTCACGTTCGCGGACATCGACATCACGAACGGCTTGGCCGAGCGCGGCTCGTGCGAATTCGACGTACTGAAGGTGTCGTACGCCGTGCTGCCCTACGTCCTCGACGAGTACGCGCTGCTGCCCTGCGGCGGCGCGCTCGGGCGTGGCTGCGGGCCGCTGGTCCTGACCCGGGAGGCCGGGGTCGACCTGACCGGCAAGACGGTCGCGGTGCCGAGCGAGAAGTCGACGGCTTACCTGCTGTTCCGGCTCTGGGCCGCGGACACCCTGGCCGGCGGCGTGGGCGAGATCGTCGTGCTGCCCTTCGACCAGATCATGCCCGCGGTGCGGGACGGCAAGGTCGACGCGGGCCTCGTCATCCACGAGGCGCGCTTCACGTACCAGAACTACGGCCTCAACTGCCTCGCCGACATGGGCGAGCACTGGGAGAACACGACCGGCCTGCCCATCCCGCTGGGCGCGATCATCGCCAAGCGGTCCCTTGGAGCGGAGCGCCTGCGGCAGCTCGCGGACGCCGTCCGCACCTCGGTGCGCATGGCCTGGGACGACCCCGAGGCCTCGCGCCCCTATGTGCAGGAGCACGCGCAGGAGATGGATCCGGCCGTCGCCGACCAGCACATCGGCCTGTACGTGAACGAGTTCACGGCCGACCTGGGCGAGAACGGCTACGCGGCGATCCGCGGACTGCTCACGCGAGCGGCGGCGGAGGGGCTCGTACCGCCCCTCGCGCCGGATGCGCTCGCATACGACCGGTAGCCGACCGGCGACTACACGTCCAGCTGGTCCGCCACCGCACGCAGCAGACCCGCGATCTTCGCGCCCGACGCCTTGTCGGGGTAGCGCCCCTTCTCCAGCATCGGCGTGATGTTCTCCAGGAGCGTCGTCAAGTCCTGGACGATGGACGCCAGTTCATCGGGCTTGCGCCGCTGGGCCGCCGCCACGGACGGCGTCGGGTCGAGGATCGTCACCGAAAGAGCCTGGTCACCGCGCTGGCCCGCGACGACGCCGAATTCGACGCGCTGGCCGGGCTTGAGTGTGTCGACACCTGCGGGCAGTACGGAGGAGTGCACGAAGACGTCGCCGCCGTCATCGCGGGAGAGAAAGCCGAAGCCCTTCTCGCTGTTGAACCACTTGACCTTGCCGGTAGGCACCTGAAGTCCTCGTCCTCGTACTTGTCGTCGTACGCGTCTATGCCGCGGAAAACGGCTCTGGATAGCACTACAGCGGGTCGCCCGACCCGCCAGCACCAAGACTATTGGTCCGGGAGCCGGTGACAAGACGTCCCCGGATTCTTCCTTCGCGCTGGGAACTACCCTGGTGGGGTGCGTGACAAAACCCAAGCGAATTCCGCCGGACCGGGCGATGGCCTGGTCCGGACCGGAGCAATCGTTTTCTTCGTCGGAGCCGTGGCCACTCTGGTCACGGTGGCCCCGCTGTTTCTCGGCACCGACCCCTTCCCGTCCATCGCGTACGCGGTGTGCATGCTGATGGGCGTCGGATTCCTCATCGCCGGGGCAGGAGTGCTGCGCGGTATCGCCGTTCAGCGCCGCCAGGCCAAATCGGCGGCCACTTAGCCGCTACTTGAGGGCGCCGCCCGCCACGTAGGCGTCGAGCCAGGCGGGGAACTCCGTCAGGTCGGTGAGCACGACGTCCGCGCCCGCCGCGCGCAGTTCAGCTGCGTCGCACGGCCCGGTCGCCACCGCGACGGAGAGCGCGCCCGCCGTACGCGCCCCGCGTACATCACCGGTGTGGTCACCGACGTACACCGCTGCGTCGTGCTCGCGCAGCGCCTCCGCCTTCGCCTCGGCCCACAGCCAGCCGATCACCGCGTCCGCCTCGATGCCCAGGTGCGCCAGGTGGAGCTTCGCGTTCGGCTCGTGCTTGGCGGTCACCACGATCGCCCGGCCGCCGTGGGCGCGCACGGCCGCGACCGCCTCGGGGGCGCCGGGCATCGCGAGCGTGGGGGCGATGGCGTATGTGGGATAGATCTCGCGGTAGCGGTCGCCCATCTCCTGGATCCGGTCCTCGGGGAACCAGTTGCGCAGCTCCTCCTCCAGGGGAGGGCCGAGCCGGGTGATCGCGAGGTCGGCGTCTATGTGCGTCCCGGTCTCGGCGGACAGGGCCAGGTAGGCCTCCCTGATGCCGGGCCGGGAGTCGATCAGGGTCATGTCGAGGTCGAAGCCGACCGTCAGAGCGCGTGCAGTCATGGGGCCATTGTGCAGAGGTCCGACGCCCGGGTGGCGGGCATTAAGGTCGCCCTTACGCTTAGCCAAGCCTTACCAAGCCTCCCGTTCAGCCCCCCCATCTCCCCACCGAACCGAAACGAGCTCAGCCGATGCGTGTGCCAGCCAGACGCGCTGTCGCGATGACGGCGGCCGTCGTGGCCCTGCTGCTCGCGGTCCTGCTCAGCCTCTCCGTCGGCGCCCGCGCGATCGCCCCGTCCGCCGTCGTCGACGCCCTGCTGCACGGCGGGCACAGCGACGCCGCCGAGGTCGTCCGCGAGATGCGGGTGCCGCGCACGCTCATCGGCCTGATGGTCGGCGCCGCGCTCGCCCTGGCCGGCACGGTCCTTCAGGGCATCACCCGCAACCCCATCGCCGACCCCGGCATCCTCGGCGTCAGCCAGGGCGCGTCGGTGGGTGTCGTCATGGCGATCGCCTTCGCGGGCGTGCACACCCTCACCGGGTACGTCTGGTACGCCTTCGTCGGCGCGGGCATCGCGTCCGTCGCGGTGTACGCGATCGCCGCGAGCGGCAGGGGCGGTGCGACCCCCGTGAAGCTCGCGCTCGGCGGCGCCGCGATCAATGCCCTGCTGGTCTCCGTGACCACCGGGATCCTCACCACCAAGGCCTCCGCCCTGGACGAGTTCCGCTTCTGGCAGGTGGGCTCGCTCTCCGGGCGCGACTCCGAGATCGTCGGCCAGATCTGGCCGTTCCTGCTCGTGGGGCTCGTGCTGGTGCTGTCCGTGGCGCGCGGGCTCGACGCGCTTGCCCTGGGCGAGGACGTGGCCAAGGGGCTCGGGCAGAAGGTCGCGACCGTGCGGATCGTCGGGGGCCTCGGGGCGACCGTGCTCACCGGCGCGGGCGTGGCAGCGGCCGGTCCCATCGCGTTCATCGGGCTCGCGGTCCCGCACATCGCCCGCGCGATCGTGGGCAGCGGGCATCGCTGGGTGCTGCCGATGGCCGCGGTCCTGGGGCCGGTGATGCTTCTGGTCTCCGACACGGTGGGGCGCGTGATCTTCCCGCCGAGTGAGGTGCCTGCCGGGGTGATGACCGCGCTGATCGGGGTGCCGTTCTTGGTGACTCTGGTACGACGCAAGGCGGTGGCGGCATGACGTCTCCCCGTTGTGGGCAGGCGTTCCGCAAGGCGGAACGGGTGGGCACAACCCTGGATGCGGGCCGACCGAGACAGCTGCGTCCAGCAGGGTATTCCGTACTGCGGCTACGGAAGGCCGCGTTCCTCGTGCACCGCAGGGCAGCGGCAGCCGCAGTCATCCTCGCCCTGCTCCTGGCGGCGAGCTGCCTCGCGTACCTCTGCGTGGGCGAGTCCTTCGTCGCGCCCGGCGAGGTTCTGAAGGTCCTGACGGGGCAGCCGTCCCCCGACGAACTGGTCGTGGGAACGCTGCGCGAACCCCGCATGGTCGTGGGCCTCCTCGTCGGCGCCGCCTTCGGCGTCGCGGGCGGGCTCATCCAGACCGTCGCCCGCAACCCCCTGGCCAGCCCCGACATCATCGGCATCAGCCAGGGCGCCAGCGCCCTGACGGTGGGAGCGATGACCCTCGGGGTCACATCGGCCACCGTCCTGCCCTACCTCTCGGTGCTCGGCGGCATCGCGGCCGCCGCGCTCGTGTACGTCTTCGCCTGGCGCGGCGGCCTGCACGCGACGCGCTTCGTGCTCATCGGCATCGGCTTCGCGATCGCCCTGCGCTCCATCACCACGCTCTTCATGACCAAGGGCGACTATCTCGTCGCCCAGCAGGCGCAGATCTGGATGACGGGCTCGCTCAACGGCCGCGGCTGGGCGGAGGCCGCGCCGCTCGCCTGGACCCTGCTCGTGCTGCTCCCGTTCGTCTTCTGGGCCGCCCGCGCCCAGCGCTCGGTGACCATGGACGACGACACGGCGACCGCACTCGGGGTGCGCCTGGGGCACGTACGCCTCGGTCTCGTCCTGCTCGGCGTCGTCCTCGCCTCCGTGGCGACCGGCGCCGCGGGGCCCGTCGACTTCGTGGCGCTGCTCGCCCCGCAGATCGCCCGCCGGATGACCCGCACCGCGCAGATCCCGCTGCTCTGCTCGGCGCTCATGGGCGCGCTGATCGTGGTCCTCGCCGACCTGCTCGCCCGGCGGCTCTTCTCGCCCACCGAACTGCCGGTGGGCGTGCTCACAGCGGCCGTCGGAGCCCCGTACCTGATCTGGCTGATCGTCCGAAGCCGTTCCGTCCGCAATGGAGGCACCTCGTGACCGCCGCCCGCCTCAGCGCCCGCGAGCTGACCCTCGCCTACGAGGACCGCGAAGTCGTGCACGAGCTCGAACTCGCGGTCCCCGACGGCAAGGTCACGGTCATCGTCGGCCCCAACGCCTGCGGGAAGTCGACGACCCTGCGCGCGCTCGGCCGCCTCCTCAAGCCCAGGAGCGGCGCGGTCCTGCTCGACGGCGACGCGCTCGCCAAGCTGCCGACCAAGAAGATCGCCCAGCAGATCGGGCTGCTCCCGCAGACTCCGGTCGCGCCCGAGGCGATCACCGTCGCCGACCTCGTCGCGCGCGGACGCCAGCCGCACCAGCACTGGTGGCAACAGTGGTCCGACGAGGACGAGCGGGCCGTGACGGAGGCGATGGAACGTACCGACGTCGCCGCGCTCGCCGAGCGGTCCGTGGACGAGCTGTCCGGCGGTCAGCGCCAGCGGGTGTGGATCGCGATGGCCATCGCGCAGGAGACGGACATCCTGCTCCTGGACGAGCCGACGACGTATCTCGACATCTCGCACCAGGTGGAAGTGCTCGACCTGGTGCGCCAGTTGGCCGCCGAGACCCACGAGGGCGAGCGCGGCCGGACCGTGGTCGTGGTGCTGCACGACCTCAACCAGGCTGCCCGGTACGCCGATCACCTCGTCGCCATGAAGGCGGGCCGGATCGTCGCCGAGGGAGCGCCCGCCGAGGTCGTCACCGAGGATCTCGTGCGCGAGGTGTTCGGTCTGGAGTGTGTGGTGGTACCGGATCCGGTGACGGGGTCGCCCCTGGTCGTCCCCGGCGCTCCGTGGGCCGCCGAGCCGCGCCCGCAGCCCTCGCCCGCCGATCGAAAGGTGGCCCAGAAGCCATGACCGCCGAGACCGACAAGACCGCGCTGCCCGCCACCCCCGCCGAACCCGGCTCCGCGCACCGCCTCCGCCGCCGCCGTCGCCGTCACGCCGTCGCCGCCGGGGCCCTCGCCCTGAGCGGCGCGCTCGCGCTGTCCGCCTGCGGCTCGTCGGAGTCCGAATCCGGCTCGGAGGGTGACTCCGGCTCCGGCAGGACGCATGTCGTCAAGACCGCCATGGGTGAGGTGAAGGTCCCTGTCGCGCCCCAGCGGGTCGTCGTCCTCGACACGGCCGAGCTGGACTCGGCGATCACGCTGGGCGTGAAGCCGGTCGGCGCCACGCACGTCGAGGCGTCGTCGGGCTTCCCGGGCTATCTGCCCGGGGACAAGGTCAGCGGCATCAAGGACGTCGGCGAGATGCTGAACCCGAACATGGAGGCCATCGCGGCCCTCAAGCCGGACGTCATCCTCACCAGCAAGATCCGGCACGCCGCGAAGTACGACCAGCTCAAGCAGATCGCGCCGACCGTGATGACGGAGAACACCGGCCACCCCTGGAAGGAGAACTTCCAGGTGCACGCCGACGCGCTGGGCAAGAAGGCCGAGGCGAAGAAGGTCGTCGCCGACTACGACGCGCACGCCGAGAAGGTCACCACCGCGGTCGGCGGCCCGGCGAAGGCCAAGGCGACGGAGGTCAACGTCGTCCGCTTCGTGGAGGGCGCGGACATCCGCATCTACGGCGAGCAGACCTACATCGCCACGCTCCTCAAGGACGTGGGTCTCGGCCGCCCCGCCGTCGCGGCCAAGGCCAAGGACGGCTTCTCGTACGACGTGTCGCCGGAGAAGATCGACCTCGCCGACGCGGATGTCATCTTCCGTTCCACGTACGGCGATCCGAAGAAGTCCAAGCAGACGCAGACCGTCGGCAGCAGCCTGTGGAAGAACATGGACGCGGTGAAGAAGGGCAATGTCCACACCGTCGACGACGAGCTGTGGATCCAGGGCATCGGCTACACGGCGGCGAACAAGATCCTGGACGAGATGCAGGCGGACCTGACGAAGAAGTAACCGCCGCGCCTGCGGCCCGCCCCGCGCACGTACAAAAGAAGAGCGGCGTACGCCGACGCGATGTCGGAGTACGCCGCTCTGGGCGGGACGAGTGGCGGGGAAGTGCCCCGCGCTGTCACGGCGGTTACTTCGGGTCGTTGTTGAACTTGGCCTTCGACCAGAAGTAGCCGAGCACGGTCAGCCCCAGGCACCAGGCGATGGCGATCCAGCCGTTGTTGCCGATCTCGCTGCCGAGCAGCAGGCCGCGCAGGGTCTCGATGGCGGGCGTGAAGGGCTGGTACTCGGCGATCGGCCGGAACCAGCCCGGCATCGTGTCGACCGGGATGAAGGCGCTGGACAGGAGCGGCAGCAGGATCATCGGCATCGCGTTGTTGCCTGCCGCCTCGGCGTTCGGGCTGATCAGGCCCATGCCGACCGCGACCCAGGTGAGCGCCATGGCGAAGAAGACGAGCAGCCCGAAGGCGGCGAGCCACTCCAGGACGGTGGCGTCGGTGGAGCGGAAGCCGATGGCCACGCCGACCGCGCCCACGAGGACCAGGCTCATCACACACTGGATCACGCTGCCGACGACGTGTCCGACGAGCACGGATCCCCGGTGGATGGCCATGGTGCGGAAGCGGGCGATGATGCCCTCGGTCATGTCGGTGGAGACGGAGACCGCGGTGCCGATCGTGGTGCTGCCGATGGTCATCAGGAGGATGCCGGGGACGATGTAGGCGATGTAGTCGGCGCGGTCCGTGCCGCCGATGCCCGCGCTCATCACGTCGCCGAAGATGTAGACGAAGAGCAGCAGCAACATGACCGGCGTGAGCAGCAGGTTGAGGGTGAGGGACGGGTAGCGCCGGGCGTGCAGGAGGTTGCGGCGCAGCATCGTGGACGAGTCGCGCACAGCGAGGGCGAGGGAGCTCATCGGACGTTCTCCTTGGTCTGGTTGGTCTGGTTGGTCTGGTTGGGGATGCCGGCCGGGCCGGTCAGGGCGAAGAACACGTCGTCCAGGTCGGGTGTGTGCACGGTCAGTTCGTCCGCCTCGATGCCGGCGGAGTCCAACCGGTCGAGGATGGCGCGCAGTTCGCGCTGGCTGCCGCCGCTGAGGAGCTGTAGCGCGAGGGCCTCGTCGTCCTTCGCGGCCTCGTCGAGCGCGAGGGCGGCGGACCGATAGGCGGCCGGGTCGGTGAAGCGGAGCCGGACGTGCCCGCCCGGGATGAGCCGCTTCAGCTCATCGGCCGTGCCCTCTGCTGCGATCTTGCCGTCGTTCAACACCGCGATGCGGTCGGCGAGTTCGTCGGCCTCTTCCAGATACTGGGTGGTGAGGAGGATGCTGACGCCGTCGGCGACGAGCTCGCGGATGATCTGCCACATGTTGTGGCGGGAGCGCGGGTCGAGTCCGGTGGTCGGCTCGTCGAGGAAGATGATCCGCGGGTTGCCGACCAGCGTCATGGCGATGTCGAGGCGGCGCTTCATGCCGCCGGAGTAGGTGGAGGCGGGCTTCTTCGCCGCCTCGGTGAGGTCGAAGCGCTCCAGCAACTCGGCGGCGACCCGCCGCCCTTCCTTCTTCGACAGGTGGTGCAGGTCCGCCATGAGGAGCATGTTCTCCTCGCCGGTGATCAGTCCGTCGACCGCCGAGAACTGCCCGGTGACGCCGATCGCGGCCCGCACGGCCTGCGGTTCGGCGGCCAGGTCGTGGCCGCCGACGTGCAGTTCCCCGGCATCGGCGCTGATGAGGGTGGAGAGGATCTTCACGGCGGTGGTCTTGCCCGCGCCGTTCGGACCGAGCAGCGCGAAGACGGTTCCTTCGGGGACGGTCAGGTCGACGCCGTCGAGGACGACCTTGTCTCCGTAGGACTTGCGCAGCCCGTTCGCCGCGATGGCCAAGCTGGTCATGGTGGGTGCTCCTTGAGTGGCTGTCAGAGGCTGCGGGGGGGGCGACGGTCAGAGGCTGCGGGCGTCGATGTCGCCGTAGCCGGTGGTCGCGTGGATGGTGAGTTCGGCGGTGGCGCCTTCGGCGTTCTTGAGGGAGTTGTGGATCCGGCCGTAGGAGGTGCCGGCGTCCAGGGACGCGGAGACCCCGCGGGCGGCGCCGACCGAGATCGCGCCGGACTCGGTGCGCAGCGCGACCTTGCCCTGCACGGCTTCGGCGACGGTGAGGTCGCCCTTCTGGGTGCTGATCTCCGCGGGTCCGCCCAGGCGGCCGACCGAGATGTCGCCGGCCTGGAGGGTGAGGTGGGCGCTCGCGGTCTCGTCGAGCTTGACCGCGCCCTGCGCGCCCTCGAGGACGACGTCACCGAGCCGTCCGACGCCCCGGAATTCGAAGCTGGCGGCCTTCGCGTCGACGCGGGAGCCGGCGGGCAGCTGGACGGTCACCTCGACCGACCCGGAGGCGCTGCCGAGGATCCGGTTCTTCGCCGGTGCGGCCTCGATCCGCAGGACGCCGTCGCCGTACTGGACCTCGGTCTGCTCGGCAGCCTTCACGTCGCGGCTGTTCGAGGCGTCGGCGGGGCGGACCTCGACCGCGGTGTCGGCCCGGTCGGCGGCGATGAAGCGGATGAGGCCGGCGGGGATGTCGAGGACGGCGGCGATCGGGGCGGGGGTGTCGAAGTTCTTCATGGTGTGCTCCTTCGGGTTTCCGTTGCTGCGTTTCTGACATTGGAAAAGCTACGTTGCGTTCACGGATCCGACAACAGCTTCGTTGCGTAGAGAAGTCATTCTTGCAGCTCAAAGCCGTTTAATCGTTGCAACGGCCCTGAAGATAACGCAACAACAGCCATGCGCTCGTTGCAATGGATTGAAAGTGAACGCTATGGTGGGGGCACCCGAGGAGTACGAAGGAGATCGCGATGCCGGGCGGCAGACTCACCCAGCAGGAACGTCAGCAGATCGCGCTGGGCCTTGCCGAAGGCCACGCCTACGCGGAGATCGCCAGACGTCTCGAACGTCCGACCTCGACCATCACGCGCGAGGTGATGCGGAACGGCGGCCCCACCGCCTACCGCGCCGACCTGGCCCACCGCGCCACCGAGCGCCGCAACCACCGCCGCAAGCAGGCCGCGCCCCGAGGCACGGAGGCGCCCCCGCAGGCCCACGGACGCGACGCCGAGGCCGTGCAGGAGTACGTGGAGACGCTCACCACCGTCTTCATGCAGTCAGGGATGACCAAGATGACGGCCCGGGTGCAAGCCTGCCTCTGCACCACCGACGAGGGCCGCCTCACCGCGTCCGAGCTCGTCCAGCGCCTTCAGGTCAGCCCGGCGTCCATCTCCAAGGCGATCACGTTCCTGGAGGGCCAGGGGCTCATCCGCCGGGAACGGGACGAACGCCGCCGCGAGCGCTATGTCGTGGACGACGACGTCTGGTACCAGTCGATGATGGCCAGCGCCCGGTCCACCGCCCAGATAGTCGAGACCGCGCGGCAGGGCGTCGGCACCCTCGGCCCCGACACCCCGGCGGGCGCCCGCCTGGAGAACATCGCCCGCTTCCTCGACTACGTCAGCGAGAGCACGGCTCGCGCCGCCGACCAGGCCCGCGCGATCCTCCACGCCAAGCCCGCGACGACACCGGACGGCACTGCGGAGCCCGGCCCGGAGCGCGGATGACTCAGGGCCGTTGCCGCTGCGATCTCCACAAGAGGTAGAGCGCGGAGGCGACGGCCGCACCGCGTACGACCCACGGCCAGGTGTCGGCCATCGCGTCGCTCATGTGGCCGTCGCGGACGGGATCTCCCCAGCGGCCTTCGTTCCTGCCCCACAGCCAGGTGATCCCGGCCGCCACGGAGAGGCCGGGAAGACCGATGACGGCCCACTTCGCCTCGGCGCGGCTCAGCCTGCGCGAGGCGTAGGCGAGGAGCCAGCCGCCGCCCAGGGCAAGCCAGTTGCCGAGGATGGCGCCGACGGTGAGGAGGGCTGCGGCGAGCAGAAGGAGGGGGTTGGTGAAGCGGGGGGCGGCAGAGGCGGTGACTGCGGATGCGGGGCGGCGGATGCGGATGCGACGCCGCCGGGCGGCGGGCGCACCGGCTTCCTCCCACTCTTCCTCGTCGCCTGCATCGGCTTCATCCTCCTCTTCCTCCCGCTCCTCCTCTTCGAGGCGCTTCTTCGGCGGGGGCTTGAGGATTTCCGGGATCTCTACGCCGCCGGTGAAGCCCGGCACGCTGTCGGCGAGGCCGAAGGGGCTGCTGTCCACCCGCCACCAGTCGGGCTCGGATCCGCTCTCGCCGAGCTCGTCCGTGCTCGCGAGGTGCGGCGGGGAGGGCCCGGGGTCCTCCTCGGGCAGCTCCGGTTCCTCTGCCGCCGGGCGGGGGCGGGGCACGATGCGGCGCAGGCGCTTGGGGCGTTCCTTCGGCTCCGAGGTGCGTTGGGTGGGGACGGCGGGGCGGGGTGTGGCCGTCTTCGGTACGTCACCGGGGCGGGCCCCGGTTTCCGCGCCTGCTCCGGGGCCGGCGGCTTCGACGAGTTCCTCGGGGGTGCCGAGGCGGTCCAGGATGCGGCGTATCGCGGCCGGGCTGTCGCCCGTGGTCTTCGCCCGGCTCCGGTCGATCTCGTTCCGCAGGGCGGAGACCAGGCGCATGCGGGTGCCTGACGGCAGCTGGTGCTGCTGGGCCAGGTCGCCGACGCGGCTCAGATAGTCGAAGACGAGCTGATCGCTCTCGATCCCCACGAAGTCCCCTCCGGGGCGGCCCCGTTGCCGAACCACCCTTTGTACCCGGTGAGTCGACGTTACCTTCTTCTGGCGGGGGCGCCCCACTCCTGCCCCTAGATCGCCCCCAGCAGCAAAGCTCCCGACCAAGCCTTTCCCACCACCCACCCGATCACCCCGCAGCCCCACCTGACCGAACAAGCCTTTCCCACCCACCCGCCCGATTGCCCCGCGGTGCCAAGAGATTCCAAACGGATGAGGGCGGGACGGATGAGGGTGGGTGGGGGAAGTGCGGGTGGGAGCGGGTGGGGAGCAGGACCTCGGGTGCGTGGGGGACGTGCAAGTAGGGGGCGGGGGACGAATTCCCGGGGCGAGTGGGGAGCGTATGCGTAGGGGTGGGCGGGGGACGGTCCCCGATGTGAGGTGGGGAACGTGCAGGTGGAGTGGGCGGGTGCTCGGGGTAGCTGGGGAACGCGTAGGCGGGGGCGGGTTTTACAGGCCCGGAGGGGGAGGAGCGAGGCTGTGTAGGCGGGTTCGGACCCCAAATGCCCGCAGTCGGCAGCGCACCTGAGGGGACGTGCCGGTATGTCCGCCCGGAGCACGGCTCCCAGCACTCCCCCACCGAAGCAACCCCACGGCCACCGGACGATAGCGAGGACGGACATACCGGCACGGCCCCGCCCCCACAGACGGACAAGCACCGCAGCACGCACCACCCGCCTGCAGTCGGCCACACTCCCGAGGGGACGTGCCGCTATGTCCCCGCACCCCCAGACGGAATCGACCCACAGCCCACAGCCCGCAGCCCGCACGTACTCACCCACAGCCGGGAGCCCCACCCAAGACGGACCACCCCCGCAGCCCGCCAAAGCCGGACGCTAGTCCACCCGCACACCCACCTGCGCAGCAAACGCCGGCGCCAGATCCATGAGCTGCGCAGCACTGATCACCGACCCCGCCAAGCAGTCGATCCCCCGCAGAATGCC
The DNA here is from genome assembly GCF_040643025.1 of Streptomyces sp. NPDC047525. Lineage (NCBI taxonomy): Bacteria > Bacillati > Actinomycetota > Actinomycetes > Kitasatosporales > Streptomycetaceae > Streptomyces > Streptomyces sp. NPDC047525. The sequence continues at coordinate 125,642 of NZ_JBEYTL010000007.1, read as the reverse complement.
CACCTCCGCAGCCCCCCTCAGGTCGACATCCTTCATCCGGACCCCGCTGAAGTCCGCCCCCTTCAGCACGCAGCCCACGAACTCCACCCGCTCCAGCGACGCCTGCCCGAAGTCCGGCTCCACCAGCACGCACCCCTCGAAGACGACGTCCTTCAACCGCGCCTTCCGCAGGTTCAGATAGTCGATCTTCCCGCCCCGCACGACCACCCGCTCCAGCACACTCCCGTGCAGCTGAACTCCCCCCAGCCGCGCGTCCACCACCTCCACGTCCCGCAGCGAAGCCTCCACCAGCTCCGTGCCGACCCCCCGCAGCTCCGTCAGCACGGAGTCCACGAACCGCGCCCTGCTGAGCCGCGTCTCGGTCACCCCGCAGCCCGTCACCGCACAGTCCAGGAACAGCGCTCCCCCGCCGTCCTGCCCCGCGAGATCGAGGTCCCGGAACTCGACCCCGTCATAGTCCCCGTCAGGCTCCAACTCGCCCCCGCCGAGCCCGCCGAGCCCCAACTCCCCGAACCCCCGCAGCACGGGCAACCTCACCTCGGGCCGCCGAGCCTTCTTCACCCCTGCCGCGTCCTTCTGCCGATCCTTCTGTCCCATGCACCCATCGTGCACCCACCCACTGACAACGCCGTGGCACCCCGATGTCACATCCAGGGCACCCCCGTCCGTCGTACCGAGTGACCGCAACCGAAGCCACCCGACCACGACAGGAGCCCACCCCATGTCCAAGCCCGCCACCCCCCTGACCATCATCGGCGGCGGCTTCGCCGGCCTCACCGCGGCCATCACCGCCGCCGAAGCCGGCGCCCGGGTCACCCTCCACGAGTCCCACCACACCCTCGGCGGCCGAGCCCGCACCGCCGAAGGCGCGTACCGCACGAACGAAGGCCCGCACGCCCTCTACAACGGCGGCCCCCACTGGACCTGGCTCAAGCAGCGCGACCTCACCGGCCCCCTCGCCCCACTGCCGCCCATCGAAGGCACCCGCCTCCGCCTCCACCACCAGGGAAAGCTCCGCCGCACCCCACCCCTCGCGATGCTGAAGCTCCTGCGCCGCAAGCCCGAACAGGCCCCCGTGGAGCAGGACTTCATGACCTGGGCCACCGGCGAGGTCGGCGAGGAAGGCGCGCGCGCCGCCGCGCACTACATCGCCGTGGCGACGTTCCACCACGACCCCGGCTCCCTCTCCGCCAGGTTCGTGCACGAGCGCCTGCGCCGCGCCACGAAGCTGCCCCCGGAGGCGCACTACCCGCGCGGCGGCTGGGGCTCGGTCATCGACCGCATGGCGACACTCGCCTGGAACCTGGGCGTACGCGTGGAGACGCTGTCCCGCGTCGACACCCTCGCCTCGCTCCCCGCCCCGGGCCCCGTCGTCGTCGCCACATCCCTCCCCGCGGCCCGCCGCCTCCTCCAGGACGACACCCTCCAGTGGGACAGCGCCCGCACCACCCTCGTCGACGTGGCCCTCAACTCCCGCAAGGGCGACCCCTTCGCGATCTCGGACCTGGACAGGACCGGCTGGGTCGAACGGTTCACCACCCAGGACCGCACCCTCGCCCCGGCGGGACAGGAACTCATCCAGGGGCAGATCCCACTCGCCCCCGAGGAGTCCAAGGCGGACGGCGCGGCCCGCGCCGACCACCTCCTCGACCTCGGCTTCCCCGGCTGGCGCGACCGCCTGGTCTGGCGCCGCGACGCCGTGTCCAACGGCCGCACCGGCGCGGTGGACCTGCCGGGCACCACGTGGCGCGACCGCCCCGCGATCAACCGCGGCAACGACGTCTACCTGGCCGGCGACCAGGTGGCGGCCCCCGGCCTGCTCTCCGAGGTCTCCTTCAACAGCGCACTGGAGGCGGTGACGCTCGCACTGGCCCCCGCGGGGCTTGACCTCAAGTCCGCTTGAGGTACGAGGGTGACACCAAGAGCAAGCACCGCCCAACCCCCCACCACCCAAAGCCCCCCACCCAACGCCCAAGGAGCAAGCCCCATGCACGCCATCCGCCTGCACACCTTCGGCCCGGCCGAGCACCTCACGTACGAGGAGACCCCCGACCCGGTACCGGCCCCCGGCCAGGTCCGCATCGCGGTGACCGCGGCGGGCGTGCACCTCCTGGACACCGCGATCCGCGCCGGAATCAAGGGCCCGCTCCCCGAACTCCCCGAGCTGCCCACGATCCCGGGCCGCGAGGTGGCAGGCACCGTCGAGTCCCTCGGCGAGGGAGTCGACCCCGCCCTGCTCGGCAAGCGCGTGGTCGCCCACATCGGCTTCGCCCCCGGGGGCTACGCCGAGCTCGTCGTCACGGAGGCGTCCCGCCTGCACGAGATCCCCGAAGGCCTGGACGACGCACAGGCCGTGGCCCTGATCGGCACGGGCCGTACGACAATGGGGATCCTTCAGTTCGCCGAGCTGACCCCCGACTCCGTAGCCGTCATCCCGGCGGCGGCGGGCGGCATCGGCACGCTCCTGGTCCAGTACGCCAAGCACGCGGGCGCCACGGTCATCGGCCTGGCGGGCGGCCCGGAGAAGACGGACCGGGTCGCCGCGTACGGCGCGGACCTCGCCGTCGACTACAGGAACCCGGACTGGCCGAACGAGGCGCACGCGTTCCTGACGAAGATCGGCGTCCCCGGCGCGACCGTCGTCTTCGACGGAGTCGGCGGGGCATCCGGCCTGGCCGCCGTGGACCTCCTCGCCCCCGGCGGCACGCACCTCGTCTTCGGCTGGTCGGGCAAGGGCCCGCACGACGGCGAGCCCCTCACCCTCACAGACGAGCAGCTGGCCGCCCGCGGCATCACCCAACTCAACGTCCTGGGCCCGGTGATGATGCAGAAGGCGGGCGGCGACAACCCGGTCCGCACCCTGGAGCTCGCGGCGCTCGCCGAAGCGGCGAAGGGCCACTTCACCCCGGCGGTCCAGCGCTACCCCCTGTCGAAGGCGGCAACGGCCCACGCCGACCTGGAGAACCGCCGCACCACGGGCAAGGTGGTACTCATCCCCTGAGCCCCCTCACCTCCCGCGAGCCCCCTGAGGTTCAGGACCCCAGCTCGGCCAGCGCCCCGTCGGTCAGCCGATACACGGTCCACTCGTCCTGCGGCAGCGCACCGAGCGACCGGTAGAAGTTGATCGACGGCTCGTTCCAGTCGAGCACGGACCATTCGAGCCGCTCGTAACCCCGCTCCACACAGATCCGCGCGAGCTCGGTCAGCAGCGCCTTGCCGTGGCCGCCGCCGCGCGCCTCGGGCCGTACGTACAGGTCCTCCAGGTAGATCCCGTGCACCCCGCGCCACGTGGAGAAGTTCAGGAACCACAGCGAGAACCCGACGACCTCCCCCGAGCCCGACCCCGCACCCTCGTCCACCCCATCGTCCACCGCATCGTCCACCGCAATGTGCGCGAACGCGGCAGGCCGCTCCCCGAAGAGCGCTTCACGCAGCTGCTCCTCGGTGGCCCTTGCCTCGTCGAGGGCCTTCTCGTACTCCGCGAGGTCGCGGACCATGGCGTGGATCAGAGGGACGTCGTCAGGCGTGGCGCTACGAATCATGGCCGCAGGCTAACCAGACCGCCCGCCGGGGCCAACCTGCGTCTCACGCCCCGAGCAGCAGCCGCGCGACCTCCAGATCGTCCTCGTCCAGCGCCCGCCCGTCCTCGATCTCCCAGAGCGCGTTCTGCAGCACCCGCCCCAAGGTCCAGGCACGCGCCCGCTCCCTGTCAAGACCCAGCACCTCGGTCATCGCGTCGAACCGCCACAGCACATCGTCAGCGTCAAAGCGATTGTTGAGCGCGGGCCAGAGATCGAACCCGGGGTCCCCGGCCAGCGGCTTCGGGTCGATGGCGAGCCACGGCTCGCGCTCGGCCGCGAGGACGTTCTCGAAGTGCAGGTCCCAGTGCAGCAGCCGGTCACCGGGCTCCCCCATGACCTCGCGCACCGCACCCCCGCATCGCTCCACGAGCGCGCGCTCGGCCGGATCGGAGATCGCCTTCAGCGCCCCCGGCAGGTCCTCCAGCATCTCCCCCGCGATGTCCCCGAGCCGCCGCATCCCCTCCGGCGCGGGCACAGCGGTGAGCCGCGCGAGGAGCTCGGCGATGACCAGGACCGCCTTCCGCGTGTCTGCCCGCTCCCCCGCCACCGTCGACAACATCCGCCCGGAGTCCAGGCGTTCGAGCAGCATCGTGCCGGTGCCCTCGTCGTGGTCGAGGAGCCGCACGGCCCCGTCGCCGTCCCACACCCGGAGCCCGACGGGCTCCCCCTCGGTCTCCTCGTCGAGCAGCTGGAACTTGACCGCGGCGGGCGTGCCGTCCCGCCGTACCACGGGCAGCACGAGCGCGGCCATGCCGTGCATCGAGGGCCCGTCGACCGTCAGCTCCCACCGCTCCACGAACTCCGCCACGCGCGCGGGCAGCGCCGCGATGAAGGCACGGCCCGGCTCCCCCGCGTACGCGTACTGCGACTCGATAAGCCCGTCCGGAATACGAATGTCGATCACCCTCGCGACGCTACCGGCGTGGGTGAATCGCCGCATGGGGATTATTCGGGCCTGCGCCGGTGGCATTCGGGCCTGCGTCGGCGGCATTCGCTCCTACATCCGCAGCGCTCCCGGCACGTACATCTGGCTCGCGGTCCTCTTCGTCACGACGGTCGCCATGCACCACATGTCACCGGAGTTCGAGCAGGACTTCCTGCGGCAGCGCTCCACGAACATCCACGAACTGTCCACGAACCCCGTCCGCGTCCTGGTCTCCAGCGCGCTGTGGATCGACGGCGGCACCTGGCTCTCGTACGCCGTGCTCTACACCGTCTTCCACGCCACCGCCGAACGCTGGCTCGGCACGGCGCGCTGGCTCGCGGTGGCCGCGGCCGCGCACATCATGGCCACCCTCATCAGCGAGGGCCTCCTCGCGCTCGCGATCCACCACGGCGCAGCGCCGCCGTCCTCGGTCAACACCCTTGATGTGGGCGTCAGTTATGCCCTCGCGGGCGTGATCGCGGTCCTCACCTACTGGGTCCCCACACCCTGGAGATACGCGTATCTCCTGATCGTCATCGCCGTGTACGGCACTCCGCTGATCACCGGCAGGACCTTCACCGACCTGGGCCACTTCACCTCGGTCCTGATCGGCCTGGCCTGCTTCCCGCTGACCCGGAGCGCCGTACGCCCGGCACCGACGCGATGGGCGATCAGGAGATCCCGGAAGCCTTGAGCTCCTCGGCGAACGCGTCCTGGTCGAACAGCGAGTTGGCGTCCGCCTTCTTGCCGTCGATGACGACGGTCGGCGTGCCCTCCATGCCGTCGTCGGTGAAGGCCTGCATGGCCTCACCGACCCACTTCTTGTACGTCCCCTTCTGCACGGCCTTGTCGAACTCGGCGCCCCGAAGACCGTCCACCTTGTCGGCGATCTTCAGCAGGAAGGCGGGCGTGAAGGCGTCCTCGGTCTCGCTCACCGGCTGGTTGGCGAAGACCGCGGCGTGGAACTGCGGGAACTTGCCCGCCTCCACCGACGCCCGCAGCGCGTTCGCCGCGTTCACCGAGCCGCTGCCGCCGAGGTTCTTGTCGAGGAACGAGGCGAGCGTGTACTCGACCTTCACCTTGCCCTCGGCCACCGGCTTCACCAGGGCCTGCGCGCCGGACTCCTCGAACTTCTTGCAGATCGGGCAGCGCGCGTCCTCGTACAACTTGACCGTGTGCCCGGCCTGCGGGTCGCCGACCGTGATCACGCCGCCCTTCACCGTGGCGGGCGTCTTCGCGAGCACGTCGGTGCCGGCCGGCGGCTCCTTCGCCTCGGGCCCTGTGGCGGACGCGGACTCCGAGGCCGACGCCCCCTTGTCGTCGCCCCCGCCCGTGAGGTCCTCGGGCCCGCAGGCGGCTGCGCCCCCGGCGACGAGTGCGGTGGCGGCCACCGCGGCGACGATGCGCCCGGCCTTGCGTGCGGCCTTGCGTACGGCCATCTGAACAGTCCTCCATGATCTCGGCACGTGACGCTTCGACATCGCCACGCACCGGATCAACGTATCGGAATGCCCTCCCCTGTACCCCTCCCCAAAGCCCCCACCAGCGCAGTAACGTCCGGCTCATGAGCAGCACGATCAATGGCGGCATCTCGTACTGGTACGCGGACCACGGCACCCCGGCCCCCCGCGAACCCCTGCCGGGCGACGAGAGCGCCGACATCTGCATAGTCGGCGGCGGCTACACGGGCCTGTGGACCGCGTACTACCTGAAGAAGGCCGCCCCCTTCCTCCGCATCACCGTCCTGGAACAGAAGTTCTGCGGCTACGGAGCCTCCGGCCGCAACGGCGGCTGGCTCTACAACGGCATCGCGGGCCGCGACCGCTACGCCCGCCTGCACGGCAGGGACGCGGCGGTCCGCCTCCAGGAGGCGATGAACGACACGGTCGACGAGGTGATCCGCGCCGCCGCCGAGGAGCAGATCGAGGCGGACATCCACCACGGCGGCGTACTCGAAGTGGCATACACCCCGGCCCAGTTGGCACGCCTGAAAGCCTTCCACGAAACAGAACTGGCCTACGGCGAGAAGGACCGCACCCTGCACGGCGCCCGGGAGACGGCCGACCGGATCCGCGTCGCGGGCGCCGTCGGCTCCACCTGGACCCCGCACGGCGCGCGCCTGCACCCGGTGAAGCTGGTGAAGGGCCTGGCGGCGGCGGTCGAAGCACTGGGTGTGACGATCCACGAATCAACGCCCGTCACAGAGATCAAGCCGAAGCACGCCATCACCCCGTACGGCACGGTCCGCGCCCCGTACATCCTGCGCTGCACGGAGGGCTTCACAGCGTCCCTCAAGGGCCAGCGCCGCACCTGGCTCCCCATGAACTCCTCGATGATCGCAACGGAACCTCTCACCGACGCCCAATGGGAGTCGATCGGCTGGGAGGGCCGCGAGACGCTCGGCGACATGGCGCACGCGTACATGTACGCCCAGCGCACCGCCGACGGCCGCATCGCGCTGGGCGGCCGAGGCGTCCCGTACCGCTTCGGCTCAAGAACGGACAACGACGGCCGCACGCAACCGGCCACGATCGAGGCCCTCCACGAAATCCTGACCCGCTTCTTCCCCCAGCTGGCCGGAGTACAGGTGGCCCACGCCTGGTCAGGCGTGCTCGGCGTCCCCCGCGACTGGTGCGCCACGGTCACCCTGGACCGCGCGACGGGCCTCGGCTGGGCGGGCGGCTACGTCGGCTCGGGCGTGGCCACCGCCAACCTCGCCGCCCGCACCCTGCGCGACCTGGTCCAGCAGGACTCGGGCCAGGCGGGCACCACGGACCTCACCACCCTCCCCTGGGTCAACCACAAGGTCCGCAAGTGGGAGCCGGAGCCGTTCCGCTGGATCGGCGTCCAGGGCATGTACGCGACGTACCGCAACGCGGACCGCCACGAACTGACCACCCCGACCGCCAGGGCCCCCCGCCTGGCCCGCATCGCGGACCGCTTGTCGGGCCGCCACTGAGACCCGGCGACAGCTCCCCCGACCCGCACCTCGACCAGTAGCAATCGCAATCAGTAGCCCCTCCAGCACCAGTTGTCACACCGCTGTGCCACGATCACCCGATCATCCACACAGCCTGGGGGGGCTCCATGCCTGAACCACGTCCTTCCGCGAGACCCGCGGCGTCCGCCGCGCTCTTCCTCGCCCTGACCGCACTGCTGGCCCTGCTCGTACCGTCCGCACTCCCGGCGTCGGCCGCCCACGCCGCCGAGCCGGAGTGCGCACCGCTCGCCCTCGCCCCGTTCGGCGATCCGGGCACAGCGATCGGCAAGGCCACCGTCGCGCCCGACGCGACGACTTGCTACACGTTCACCACCACCGACACCGGCCTTCACCTGGTCTCGTTCGACGACTCAAGCAACGAAGCGCACACCGAGGTCTACAGCGGCGACGCACCCGTCGACTGCCACGACAGCGAGTACGGCGTCGACGGCTGGTGCGACCTCGCCGCGACGAGCACGTACACGCTGAAGATCACCAACAGCGGCTGGGAGGACGCCGCCACCGCGGTCACCGTCGTGCCGCTCGGCAGCAACCGCGGCTGCGCCCCGAAGACCGGCACCAACTGGGACCAGCCGACGCCGACGCGCACGTCCACCAGCCCCGTCGAGATCGGCTGCCAGCCCTTCGAGGCCGAGCCCGGCGACCGCATCCGGCTCACCCGCGGCACCAAGGCCTACGGCGAGTCCATCGCCTGGATCACCGACGCCACCGGCTCCCGGATCTGCCCCCGCTTCCCCGAGGACAACGAGGACAGCTGCGTCCTGCCCGGCAAGGGCCCCTACCGCGCCCTGTCCTCCGTCACGTACGCGGAGAAGGGCTTCCCTGCCGAGTACGCGGTCACGGCCCGCCGACTGAACGACCCCCAGGGCTGCCCGTCCTCCCCGGTCCGTCCCTACGGACCGCTGACCGCACAGGACTTCACCACCACGCCCTGCTTCACGGTTACCGCAGAGAAGGCGGGCAAGTACCGCTTCGACTCCGTCGGCAAGGACGGCGAGACCGGCCCGGTCCGCGTGCACGACCGCTCAGGCAAGACGGTCTGCCGCACCACCGAGCTGCCCTGCCAGGTGCCCGCCGCGGGCACCTACACCGCCTACCTCGACGGCTCGTCCCCCTTCCACGAGACCTCCCGCGGCCTGATCGTCCTCGACCGAGCCTCCGGCCAGGGCTGCGTGCAGAGCGAAATGGGCACCCGCAAGGGCGAGTTCAGCACGGCGGGACAGTACGACTGCCTGAACCTCCCCGCACCCAAGGACTCCCGGATCGCCGCGCTCACCGCGCCCGGCAGCTCCGGGGTCGACGCCGCGGTGGAGGTCGTCGACAGCACCGGCACCGAGCAGTGCGGCGCGGGGGAACTCGCCGCGGGCGACTGCGCGCTCACCGGCACCGCGCCCTACCGCGCCCTCGTGCACGCCGACGGCACCCCTCGCACCGGCCCGTACGCGGTCGCCGTCCACCGCACGGACGCGGCGAACGACTGCCCCGTCCTGCCCGCGGGCAGCTTCGCCGACGACGGCGCCAAGGCCGCCTTCTCCACCGGGGACGGCGTCTTCTCGCACTGCCTGACCATCCCGGCAGACGCCCACACCTCTGCCGAGGCCCTGCAACTCGTCGCCACCTCCGGTGACGTGCCCGCCAAGTTCTCCGTACTCGACTCCACCGGCAAGCGCGTCTGCGACCGCACCGCCACCACCAACGGCTGGACGCTCTGCACCCTGACGCCGGGCAAGGCCCACACCGTCCTGGTCACCGGCCGCGATCAGGCCGCCGACTACACCCTGACGCGGCGCGACGTGACGTCGACAGCGTCGGCAGCGGGCTGCGCGAAGACGGCGGCAGGCAAGGTGGGCGGCCCCTCCGTCAAGGGCACGTACGGCGCTCCCGGCTCCTTGCGCTGCCACCAGGTCACCACGTCCGCAGCCACCGATGTCGTGCACCTCGACGTGCGGGACGCACTGGGCACCGCCAACATCACCGTCCTCGGTGACGACGGCAAGAGCGAGTGCACCTCGCGCAACCGCGCCTGCGCGGCCACGGGAAGCACCAGCCACCAGATCCTCGTCCAGGTGCCGACCCACCTCAAGGCGGCGCCCGAGTACCGCCTCGACGCCCTGCGCATCGCCACGGCCGAGGGCCCCGCCGCCGAGTGCGCCAAGGTCACCTCGATCGCCTACGGGTACGGGCCGATCACCGGCACACTCGACGAGTCCCGCACCGCTGTGTGCGCGGTCCTGCCCACCTATTACGGCGATCACTTCGACGCCGAGATCACCGACACCGCCGGCGCCGACACGACGGCGGTCCCCGCGCTGTACAACAGCTCATGGACCAACGGCTGCACCCTGGCCGTTGGGGTGGGCTACCGCTGCGGCATCAACGAGTCGCCCTCGACTCCGCGCAAGCCCTCCGTGTTCGTTCTCGGCCTCCCGGAGAAGGCCTCCAGCACGTCGTACCGCGCCACGCTGAAGTGCTCGTCGGTGCGCTGCGGCGACGAAAGGGTCACCGTCACCGGTCTGACGCCCACGACGGCGCCCAGCGACACCAAGCCCACGCTCACGGTGACGGGCACCGCCCTCCCCGCGGACGCCACGGTCCGGCTGTCCCAGGCGGGCAAGGCCCTCACGGCGAAGACGGACTCGGTGTCGGCCGACTACCGCACACTGAAGGCGACCCTCGACCTGACAGGCGTCCCCGCGGGCACCTGGAACGTCAGCGTGCTCGCGGGCGGTTGGGAGTATCCGCAGGGCTCCTTCGCCGTAACCGAGACGCAACCGCGCAACACCACCGCTCCCAAGGTGAAGGGAACAGCCGCCGTCGGCTCCGAGCTCACCGCCGACCCCGGAAGCTGGACGGCTGCTCCGTCCTCGTACACCTACCAGTGGAAGGCGAACGGCGAGGCGATCGCCGATGCCACGGCCTCGACGTACAAGATCCCGGCAGCGCACCTGAACCAGAAGCTGGCTGTCACCGTCACCGCCCACAAGGCGGGCCACGAGGACGCCACCGCGACGTCGTCGACGGTCGTGGTCACCGAGGGCGCCGCACCCAAGGCGACGAAGAAGCCGACGATCAGCGGCACCGCCAAGGTCGGCAAGGTCCTCAAGGCGGCGAAGGGCACCTGGTCGCCCGCCCCGGGCTCGTACTCGTACCAGTGGTACGCGAACGGCACGAAGATCACCGGCGCGACCAAGTCCTCACTGACCCCGAAGTCCGCCCAGCGCGGCAAGAAGATCACGGTCAAGGTGACGGCACACCGCACCGGCCACCACGACGGAACGGCGACGAGCAAGGCGACCGGGACGGTCGTCTCCTAGCCAGGGGCGCCACACCCGCGCAAAGCACAAAGGCCCAGGCCACCTCTCCGGTGCCCTGGGCCCTCGCCCCCACTACTCAACGTCAACCCCGAACTCCCGGACGAGCGACTCCAACCCACCCGAGTAGCCCTTCCCGCCCACCACGAAATGCCAGTCCCCGCTCGCCCGCAGCCTGAACGAGCCCAGGACCAACGCGGTCTCACCAGGCCTTCCGTCCGACACCGGAATCTGATCCAACTCCCCACCCTCCGCGTCCCGCAGACGAATACCGGCTCGGGTAAAGCCACCAAGATCAGCGCTCGGATCCGCCGCGGGATCCACCGCGGCCACCAGCACCAGCCGGTCGGCCTCCTTCGGCAGGTCGTCAAACGCCACCCGGATCGCGGCCCGGTCCCCAGCGAATTCACCCAGCATCCGCACCGAGCCGTCCGGCGTCCGGTCATTGTTGAAGAAGACGAAGTGGCTGTCGCTGAGCACACGGCCCCCCACGCACACCAGCGCACACACATCCAAGGGCACACTTCCCGCCCATGACATGCCCACCACGTTGTACTCGCCACCCTCGACGTCCGGCTCTTCGGCGGCCCCCAGCTGCGGACCCGGCATCGCGGCCTCTCCGCCCAACCGACCGCGCAGCCCGCACCGATGCAACAAATCAACCAGCTCAGGCCCGGCCACCAGCGTCAAAGGTTTCCCATTGGCGAATGTATACGAACCAGGGCCGAATCCCGACGTCGTTACCAGCACCCCTTTGTTGGCGCCTGCCGCCTGAACCGTGCCGTACAGATCCCGCACAGCGCTCGGCGGAACCGTATTGCGATATCTCTTCACCTGAACAACGATCTTTCCGCCACTGATCGGATCCGGATCCACCGCGTCCACGTCCACGCCCCCGTCATGTGAGCGCTGTGTCGTGACCGCCTGCATGCCACGCGCCCGGAACAGATCAGCGACCAACCCCTCGAACTCCACCGGATCCATCACCAGCAAATCCGGCTCACCCTCAACCCCACGCGCCACCACACCCGAGCCCACCTGCTGGGGCAGCCTCTCAGGGCGCACGGCCGCCCGCTGCTCCGGCCGCACGGCCAACTGCCCGTGCAGCCCGTCAACGAGACAGTCCACCGGCCCCACCGACTCCAGCCGCAACCGGGCGAAAACCTCGGCCTCGACCATCACCGTGGCCAGGAAGATCTCCGCCCGCATCCCCGTGGCCAGATCAAAATCATCTACGAAGCCATTCAACGCGACCGAAGAAAGAAACTCATCGGCCGCGAAGAGATCGCGCAAAGCGAGCAACACACACTGCGCCAGCACACCTCTGTATAACGATCTCCGTTGCCCCATCGGCCTCGGGACTTCCCGCTGCTGATCCGAACCGACGAAATACCGAACCAATCGAGCTTCCGGCACCACGTCATACGACGGCAACTGCCAATTCAGAACCAGCTGCCGCACCACCGGATCAAAAGCCGCCACCACCTGACGCGGAAATCCATCAGGCCACACACGCGACGCGTACAGAGCAGCCGAAAAGTACTCCACAACCGTCGCCGGATCCCCTTCCCGCAACGCTGCGATCATCTCGACCACTCGCTCGTTGTGCGCACGCACCTCCCCAACCTGCGCAGCAACTCGCTCATCGCGCACTCGCCAGTCGACAGCCGGTTCCTCGCGCCTCAAACAAGCAGCGCTGAACGCCGAAGCCTGACACCCGTCGGCGAGGAACCCCGACAAGACCTCCACTCGGGAATCCAGCTCATCAGTCAGCCGCAGCGCCTCCGCCTCACGCCGCCGGCGATACTCGGCCTGGCGCCCACGCTGCATCCGCACCATGTCCCGATCACGCCCACGCAGCTCCCGCGCCTCATCGCGCTCCCGCTCCAACTCCAGCCGAAGCTGCGCTTCACGCTGACGCTGCTGCTGGCGCTGCGCCTCGACCCACTCCCCGATCAGGCCACTCGAACGACCGCTCATATCACTCGCTCCCCCTTGCACTTCCCCTGAAGGCAAGTGTCCTGGAGAGGGCAAGCGAGGGCCACTGGTCGGACAAGGGCACTCGAAGACATGAAGAAGCCCAGGCCACACCTGCTCTGACCTGGGCTTTTCGTTGAGCCGCCTGTCGGAATCGAACCGACGACCTGGAGCTTACAAGGCACCCGCTCTGCCAACTGAGCTAAGGCGGCACCACGCACAACAACGTCGTACGCGAAGGCTGCTCCACCTTACACAGAGCCTGATTCCTCAAGCCACGGAGTTGCCCAGCCACCCACCATCCGGATCCGTGCGTAACCACCCGTGCACCCGTTCGTTGAACGGACCGACGTGCTGTTCCGACTATCGGACTGCGGGACCCGGGGAGGGGTGCATGGGGGACGCGGCAGAGAAGCCCGAGGCGGTGACGGGCGCAGAGGCCAAGCGCGTCAAGCGCGAGGCGCTCGGCATCGCCGACCGCCGCAAGCACCACGCCCGCCCGGCATCTCCCATGAAGAGCCGCGCCAAGGAGCCCGGCACCCGGCAGCGCGTCTACCGGTTCCGCTGCTATCCGACCAAGGAACAGTCCACGCAGTTGGAGAAGACGTTCGGCGCCTGCCGTTGGGTCTACAACGAGGGTCTTGCTCTGCGTTCCGGGGCCTGGGAGCGGCACCGAGTGAACGTCGGCTTTGCGGAGACGTGTCGGGCGCTGACGGGTTGGCGGCGGGCCGAGGAGACGTCGTGGCTCCAGGAGGTGTCGTCGACCGTGCTTCAGCAGTCGTTGCGGCACCTGGATCAGGCGTACACGCGGTTCTTCAAGGGGTCGGCGAAGTATCCGAAGCGGAAGAGGAAGCGCCGGTCGCGGGATTCGGCGACGTACGTCCGGACGGGGTTCAGTTGGGTGGAGGATCCGGAGCGGCCGGGGACTGGTTCGGTCAAGTTGGCCAAGCAATCGTCACCTCTGGATGTGCGGTGGTCCCGTGCACTGCCTGCCCAGACGCTTCCGGTCCGGCTGTCGGTGACGCGGGACCGGGCGGGGCGGCACTTCCTCTCCGTGCTCGTGGAGGAGAAGATTCCGCCTCTGCCCGCGGTCTTCCTCACCGATTCGCGGGAGCCGAGAGCCGTCGGTCTGGATCTCGGGCTTGCGTCGCTCGTGACACTCGACGGCGGGACGAAGGTGGATCACCCGCGACTGCTGAAGCGGTACGCCGAGAAGCTGGCGCGGTTGCAACGCGAATTGCACCGAAAAGTGAGGGGTTCGAAGAACCGGGAGAAGGCCAGGCGGCAGATCGCCCGGCTCTACGCGCTCATCGACGACGCACGCAAAGACATGCTGGATCAGCTCACCACCCGCCTCGTGCGCGAGAACCAAGTGCTCGTGGTGGAGGACCTGTCCATCGTGACCCTGATGCGTCCGGCGCGCGGCAAGGGAAGACAGCGCAAGGCGAAGCTGAATCGGGCGATCCGCGATGCCGGGTGGGGCGAGTTGTTGCGGCAGCTGCGCTACAAGTGTGAGTGGTACGGCCGGACGCTGGTGGTGGTGGACCGTTTCTTCCCGTCCACCCGCCGCTGTTCGGCCTGTCATGCGAAGGGGCCAAAGCTCGACGCCTCTGTCCGGGAATGGACGTGCGCCGAGTGCGGTGCAACGCATGACAGGGACGTGAACGCGGCGGTCAACCTCCGGGACGAGGGGATGCGGTTGTACCGGCTGGTGGCTGCCGCGTTGCCGCCGGGCCGGAAGGCCCCGGCGGTGATCAAGGCGTCGGAGCTGGAGAAGTGTCTGCTGGCCGCGTAGGTGTGGCCGGTGGTACGGACCGACGGGCCGTCGGCCGGAATGCCTGTGGAGCTCATGTAAGACCGTGCGCGATGACGGGGTAGCCCGTGGTCGGTCGGCGGTGGGCCGTGAAGCAGGAAGCCTTGTGCTGAGGTCAGAAATCTGCTCTGCCCCCGCTCGAAGCGAAGCCAAAAGTGAGTTGCTCTGCGACCTTCGAGAATCTCCTCGAAGGTCGCGGGTGCAGGACTACTGACAGACCGGTCCCCCCCGGGGTACCGTCCGAGCAGTTCACTCAGGTGGACTACACCACTCCTCTCTTTACAACGGATCGTCCGGCACGTTCCTGCCGGTGAAGGGGGCCTTCACCATGGCCACTGTTTCGTTCGACAAGGCGACCCGCATCTACCCGGGTGGCGACAAGCCCGCCGTCGACCAGCTCGAGCTCGACGTAGCGGACGGCGAATTCCTCGTCCTCGTCGGTCCCTCCGGCTGCGGAAAGTCCACCTCCCTGCGCATGCTCGCGGGCCTGGAGGACGTGAACGCCGGCGCCATCCGCATCGGTGACCGCGACGTCACGCACCTGCCGCCCAAGGACCGGGACATCGCCATGGTGTTCCAGAACTACGCGCTCTACCCGCACATGACGGTCGCCGACAACATGGGCTTCGCCCTGAAGATCGCGGGCGTCAACAAGGCCGAGATCCGCCAGAAGGTCGAGGACGCGGCGAAGATCCTCGACCTCACGGACTACCTGGCCCGCAAGCCGAAGGCCCTCTCCGGCGGTCAGCGCCAGCGTGTCGCCATGGGCCGCGCCATCGTGCGTGAGCCCCAGGTGTTCCTCATGGACGAGCCGCTGTCGAACCTCGACGCCAAGCTGCGTGTCTCCACCCGTACGCAGATCGCCTCGCTGCAGCGCCGTCTCGGCATCACCACCGTGTACGTCACCCACGACCAGGTCGAGGCCATGACCATGGGCGACCGCGTGGCCGTCCTGAAGGACGGTCTGCTCCAGCAGGTCGACTCACCGCGCAACATGTACGACCGCCCGGCCAACCTCTTCGTCGCGGGCTTCATCGGCTCCCCCGCCATGAACCTCGTCGAGGTCCCGATCACCGACGGCGGCGTGAAGTTCGGCAACTCCGTCGTGCCGGTCAACCGCGAGGCGCTGTCCGCCGCGGCCGACAAGGGCGACCGCACGGTCACGGTCGGCGTCCGTCCGGAGCACTTCGACATCGTCGAGCAGGACGGCTCCACCGCCAAGTCCCTCTCCAAGGAGACCGAGGACGCCCCGGCGGGCCTCGCCGTCTCCGTGAACGTCGTCGAGGAGCTCGGCGCCGACGGCTACGTCTACGGCTCCGCCGAGGTCGGCGGCGAGCACAAGGACCTCGTGGTCCGCGTGAACGGCCGCAAGGTCCCGGAGAAGGGCACGCAGCTGCACGTCGTGCCCCGTCCGGGCGAGATCCACGTGTTCTCGACGTCGACGGGCGAGCGCCTCACCGACTGACCCCGCACCATACGCAGGGCCCCGCACTTCGGTGCGGGGCCCTGCGCGTTCGCCCATGTTGTCGACAAATACCCCGGCAGACCGGTCATTTCGCCAGGTGCCCGTCAACACCGCTCCAGAGAAACCTCATTCTCCGTCGCTCGACCGAGTGACGTAATGTCGCCAAATCATCACCGACCGCTACGCTCACTCGCGTGACGCACTCCGCCAACTACACCCAGAAGCCGCGCCGAGCCCACCGAGGCCCCGCCCGACGCATCGGCCGCACGCTCGCCCTCGTCCTGCCCGTGATGCTGGTGCTCTCCGGGACCCTCGCGGTCACCAGCGTCAACTGGTCCGGGAACTCGTCGGATTCGATGCTCACCGCATCCGCCGACAACCTCTCCGTACCGGCCAAGTCCCGCGCGCCGCAGGACGTCCTGCGCGACCGGCTGCTCCTGGAGCTCCAGGACAGGAACCCGGGCGTCGCGCTCACCCACCTCCAGCAGGAGGTGAACCGCCACCCGTCGCTCGCCCGGCACTGCGTCTCCATCGCCCGTGCCCTTGGCCGCGCCGCAGTCCAGAAGTACGGCCCGAGCCGTGCCCAGTCGTACTCGCGCCCGGTCTGCGACACGTCCTTCGCGACGGGCGTCGCCGCCCACCAGAACGGCTGACCGGGCCGGGACGTAGGGTTTCCGGCATGACCGGCGACCCTCACGCTCACAGACCCACGCAGGCCGTCATCCTGGCCGGAGGCCAAGGTTCGCGCCTCCGGCCGTACACCGACGACCGGCCCAAGCCGATGGTCGAGATCCCTGGCACAGGGACCCCGATCATCGGCCATCAGCTTTCCTGGCTGGCCGCCGAAGGCGTGACCGACGCGGTCGTCTCGTGCGGCCATCTCGCCGAAGTGCTCCAGGAGTGGCTGGAGTCGGCGGATCTCCCCCTGAACGTCACCACGGTCGTCGAGACCGAACCCCTGGGCCGCGGCGGCGGCCTCAAGTACGCCGCCCGTCACCTCCCGCACGCGGACCGCCCCTGGTACGCGACGAACGGCGACATCTGGACCCGCTTCTCGCTGCGCGACATGGCGGCCTTCCACGCCGAGCGCGACGCCACCGCGACCCTCGCCCTGGCCCGCCCCCGCATCCCGTGGGGCGCCGTCGAGACGGACGCGTTCGGCCACATCACGGACTTCATCGAGTCCCCGCCGTCCCCGTACCTGATCAACGCGGGCGTGTACGTCTTCTCCGCCTCCTTCACCGGGCTCCTGCCGGACCGCGGCGACCACGAGCGCACCACGTTCCCGCGCCTCGCCCGCGAGAAGAGCCTGGCGGGCTTCCCGCTGCCGCAGGGCGCGTACTGGCGGGCCATCGACACGGCCAAGGACCTGACGGAAGCGGCCAAGGAGCTCGCGGCACAGACCGGTTGAGGGTTTCTCCCCCGCTTACCTAGTTGCTCCCCGCTCACCGGGTTTCTTCCCCGCGTACGCCGACGGGGCCCCGCACAGTGTCTGTGCGGGGCCCCGTCGGCGTACTGCCGGTCACGCGCCTGCTCGGCCTCAGCCGCCGCCGAGCAGCCCGCCCACGAGCCGCTCGTTGCCGCCGCCGCCCGTGCTGCCGCCGCTCGCGCCGCCCTCGGGCGCACCGCCGCTGCCGCCGCTGGACGTGGGTCCTGCGGTGGCCGACGACGGGGGCTGCTGGGGCGACGACTGCTGGGGCGGGGCCTGTCCCGTGGTGCCCTGCGTCTGGCTCGGCTGACCCTGCCCGGCGCCCGCGCCCGCGGTCTCGCGCGCCGCGCCCGGCGTGGTCGCGGCGCCTGCGCCCTGCGTAGGGCTCGCGGAGCTGCCCTGCGTCGGCGCCCCCGACCCGGAGGCCGTGGGGCTCTGCGACTGGCCCTGGCGCTGCTGCTGCTTCTTCCCGGGCTCCCCCGGAAGCGGCGAGCCCGGCAGTTCGTTGCGCGGGGCCTCGCCGGGACCCGGCACGGTCACGCGGTCGGCATCGCGCACCGCGCTGCCCAGCATCGAACCGATGAGGAGCGTGAGCCCCACGACGATCGAGCCGATGAGCGCGCCGCGCCGCAGCACACGGCGCCGCAGTTCCCAGATGTCCACGCGCGGCCCGAGCGTGCGCCAGGCCTCGCCCGCGAGACGTCCGTCGACGGAGTAGACGGGTGCGCCCGCGATGATCAGCGGCGACCATGCGGCCAGATAGATGATGTCCGGCGCGTCGTAGGCGGGGACGGTCTTCCAGCTGACGGTGACGATGAGCGCGGCGGACAGGAGCACGCCGATGCTGGCCGCGACCCGCTGCCAGAGCCCGAGCACCGTGAGCACGCCCACGATGATCTGGAGGAAGGCGATGCAGAGCCCCGCACCCACCGGGTGCGAGAGCGCGAAGTCCCGCAGCGGCTCGGCGAGCGCCCAGGGGTGCAGCGAGTTGAGCCACTTGACCATGGAGCCGCGGTCGCCGCCGTCGAAGTACACGGGGTCGCAGAGCTTGCCCATGCCGGCGTAGATGGAGATGAACCCGAGGAAGACGCGCAGCGGGAGCAGCACGACGCCGAGGTTCATGCGGCGACCGGGGTAATAGGCGTGCCGCACGGGATCGGCCCCATGCCGCCTGACGACCTGGCGCCCGTCGTCGTCGCCGTCGTCGAACTCGTCGTCCTCGTAGGGGAGCCGCTCGTCGAGGTCGCTCTGAGACATCGGCATGCGCGGGATCAGCCGGGTCTCGGGATCGGGGTGCCGAGGCCCGATGACGGCAGGCGTGGCCTGCGTGCTCTCGAGTTCGTCCTCGTCGATGCGGGGGATGACCTGCGTGGCACCTCCGTCGTCGTAGGAGGAGCCGCCGGCTTCGGCCGAATGGCGCACGCCGGTGCCGCGCACCGCCTGAAGGAGTCCGGTGGCTCCGGGGTCACCCGGCTCGGACTTCCCGCTCCAGACGACGGGCGAGCGGCGCCGTGCGGCGGAGCCGACTGCGGGGATGCGCACGGTGTCGTCGGCAGTGCTCAAGTGCCGTGCGATACGCGGGGATTGGGTCCGCTGCGCGGTGGGGAGCTGCACGCGGAAGCTCGCGTGATTCACGATGACCTGCGCCGGGTCGCTCGGCACCTTCACCATGCTCAGCGCGGGAGCTTCGTCGAACCCTGACGAGCTTCCCCCCGTGGGATTGCGGGGCGTTCTGGTGTCCACACTCATCTAACCGAGTGATGTGTGTTTAGGACACTGCCTTGACCGCGCGGAAATGTCCGGACCGCGTCAAGATCTCCCACGAACGCCCGCCGGCCCGCGAAATACGGGCCGACGGGCGTCCGGGGTGCGGACTAACTCCGGCGCCGGGACGCCTCGTAGAGCACGACTCCCGCCGCCACACCGGCGTTCAGGGACTCCGTGCCGCCCGGCATGGGGATGCGCACGCGGTAGTCGCAGGTCTCGCCGACGAGCCGCGAGAGGCCCTTGCCCTCACTGCCGATGACGATGACGACGGGACCGGACAGCGCCTCGAGGTCGCCGACCTCGTGGTCGCCGTCCGCGGCGAGCCCGACGATCGCGAGCCCGGCCTTCTTGTAGGCCTCCAGGACGCGGGTCAGGTTCGTCGCGCGCGCCACGGGCGTACGCGCCGCGGCACCGGCGGCCGTCTTCCAGGCACCGGCGGTCATGCCGGCGGCACGCCGCTCGGGGACGACCACGCCGTGACCGCCGAAGGCGGAGGCGGAACGCACCACGGCGCCCAGGTTCCGCGGGTCCGTCACGCCGTCGAGGGCGACGATCAGCGGGTCCTCGCCCTGGTCGTACGCGGCGGCCGCGAGCTCCTCGGGGTGCGCGTACTCGTACGGCGGCACCTGGAGCACGAGCCCCTGGTGGTTGAGGCCGTTCGTCATGCGGTCCAGCTCGGGGCGCGGGGCCTCCATGAGGTGGATGCCGCCGCGCTCACCGGCGAGCTGCAGCGCCTCGCGCACGCGCTCGTCGTTGTCGATGAACTGCTGGACGTAGAGCGTCGAGGCCGGCACGCCCTCGCGCAGCGCCTCGACGACGGAGTTGCGCCCCACGACCATCTCGGACGTGCCCTTGCCGCGGCCCTTCACGGCACTGGGACGCCGGCCGCCGCCGGGGCCACCGGAGGCCTTCTTGGCCACGGCGCTGGCGATGCGGTTCTTCTTGTGTCCCTTGCGCGCCTCGGCGGGCGGCGTCGGGCCCTTGCCCTCAAGGCCGCGGCGTCGATTTCCGCCGCTGCCGACCTGCGCGCCCTTCTTGCCGGACATGCGGCGGTTGTTAGCGGCCATGACCTACCTGTCTCTGTGATGCGTGTGGCTGCCCGCATGCTGCGCGGCGGCCCACTGCGTGACTGCGTACGTATATGAAGTGTGCCGCCCGGGTCGCCGGGCGGCACATCGCGAGGTCAGACGCTCAGCGCGGGCCGAGAGTCCACCGCGGTCCGTTCGGGCCGTCCTCGATGACGAGACCGGACTGGTTGAGCTGATCGCGGATGGCGTCGGCGGTGGCCCAGTCCTTGCGGCCGCGCGCCGCCTCCCGCTGCTGGAGCACGAGGCGTACGAGGGTGTCGACGACCCCGTGGAGGTCTTCCCCGCGGTCGCCCTCACCGGCCCAGTGCGGGTCGAGCGGGTCGAGGCCGAGCACGCCGAGCATGGCACGCACCTCGGCGAGCCGCTCGACCGCGGCTTCCTTGTCGTCGGCGGCCAGGGCTGAATTGCCCTGCCGGACCGTCGTGTGGACGATGGCCAGCGCCTGCGGGACGCCCAGGTCGTCGTCCATCGCGTCGGCGAAGGCGGGCGGCACCTGGGCGGCGGGCTCGACGGTGCCCCCGGCCTTCTCGACCACGCGCTGCACGAAGCCCTCGATCCGCGCGAACGCGGACTCGGCCTCGCGCAGGGCCTCCTCGCTGTACTCGATCATCGAGCGGTAGTGCGGGGTGCCCAGGTAGTAGCGCAGGACGATCGGGCGCCACTTCTTGACCATCTCGGACACGAGGACCGAGTTGCCGAGCGACTTGGACATCTTCTCGCCGCTCATGGTGACCCAGCCGTTGTGCACCCAGTACCGCGCGAACGCGTCGCCGAAGGCCTTGGCCTGCGCGATCTCGTTCTCGTGGTGCGGGAAGATCAGGTCGATGCCGCCGCCGTGGATGTCGAATTCACGGCCGAGGTACTTGTGGGCCATCGCCGAGCACTCCAGGTGCCAGCCCGGACGGCCGCGGCCCCAGGGGGTCTCCCAGCTGGGCTCCCCCTCCTTGGCGGTCTTCCACATGGCGAAGTCACGCGGGTCGCGCTTGCCGGTCTCGCCCTCGCCCGACGGCTGGAGGAGGTTGTCCAGCTCCTGGTTGGACAGCTCCAGATAGCCGGGGAAGGACTTCACGTCGAAGTAGACGTTGCCGTCCGACTCGTACGCGTGGCCGCGCTCGATCAGGCCGCGCATCATCTCGACCATCTCGGTGATGTGGCCGGTGGCGCGCGGTTCGTACGTGGGCGGCAGGCAGCCGAGGACGTCGTAGCCGTCGTTGAAGGCCCGCTCGTTCTCGTACCCGATCGACCACCACGGGCGGCCCTGCTCGGCCGACTTCCGGATGATCTTGTCGTCGATGTCCGTGACGTTGCGGATGAAGGTGACGTCATAGCCGCGGTGGGCGAACCACCGGCGCATGATGTCGAAGTTGAGGCCCGACCGGATGTGCCCGATGTGCGGGGCCGCCTGCACCGTCGCGCCACACAGGTAGATCGAGACACAACCGTCGATGAGCGGGCTGAAGTCTCGGATCTGCCGGGCGCTGGTGTCGTACAGGCGAATCGTCACCACTCCAGGGTAGTGGTCCAAGGACAGTGCCCTGCGACCTCCTGGGTCAACAGGGCACGGAACTGTGACATGCGCGGGGCGGGAAGCCCTCAGAGGCGGCCGACGACCTTGCGCGGAGTGACGCGGACGACGACGCGGGGGTCGTCGTTCACGGAGGACGGATTGAACTCCACGTACTTCAGGCCGGTGTACTTCAGGGCCAGCTCGTCGATGAGCTCCTGCCCGCCCTCGGTGGTCATCGTCGCCTCGCCGCGGATCTCGGCGTACGTGTACGGCGAGTCGAAGGGCTGGAGCAGCACCGTCACGCGCGGATCGCGGCGCAGGTTCTTCTCCTTGCGGCGGCCGAGGGTGGTGGAGAAGAGCAGGTCGTCCCCGTCGCGCTTCACCCAGACCGGTGAGACCTGAGGGCTGCCGTCGGGCTGGATCGTGGCGACGGAGATGAAGACGGGGGTGTCGAGAAGGGCCTTGAGCTTGTCGGACAGTTCGGCGGCC
The DNA here is from genome assembly GCF_040643025.1 of Streptomyces sp. NPDC047525. NCBI lineage: Bacteria > Bacillati > Actinomycetota > Actinomycetes > Kitasatosporales > Streptomycetaceae > Streptomyces > Streptomyces sp. NPDC047525. The sequence continues at coordinate 103,289 of NZ_JBEYTL010000007.1, read as the reverse complement.
ATGGCGGGTGCCTCTCTCCTGCGTCGATGGATGCCGTGCGGCTGTGCGGGGCGTGCTTTCCCGATACTGCTCCAACACACCCCGCCGCAGCGGCATTTCATCCTCGCCGGTACGTACCCCGGTCAGTCCGTCCGCACGACCAGTGCCGTCGCGATCGCGGCCAGGCCCTCGGCGCGGCCGGTGAGGCCGAGGCCGTCCGTCGTCGTGCCGGACACGGCGACCGGGGCGCCCGCGGCGGCGCTCAACGTCTTCTGCGCCTCGTCGCGCCGCTTGCCGACCTTGGGGCGTACGCCGATGACCTGGACGGCGATGTTGCCGATCTCGAAGCCTTCGGCGCGCACGATCCTGGCCGCCTCGGCGAGCAGCGTCACACCGGACGCGCCGGACCACTCGGGCCTGCTGGTGCCGAAGTGCGCGCCGAGGTCGCCGATGCCGGCCGCGGAGAACAGGGCGTCGCAGGCGGCGTGCGCGGCGACGTCACCGTCCGAGTGCCCGGCGAGGCCCGCGCTCTCGCCCTCCCAGAGGAGCCCGGCACACCACAGCTCGCGCCCCTCCTCGAAGGCGTGCACGTCGGTGCCGATGCCGACCTGCGGCAGGGGGAGACGGGCCGGGGTCTCAGAAGCCATCGTTGGCCCTCCTGCGGGCGAGCACGGCCTCGGCCAGGACGAGGTCGAGGGGCCGCGTCACCTTGAAGGCCTCTTCGTGGCCGGGCACGACGACGACCTGGAGGCCCAGCTGCTCGACCATGCTGGCGTCGTCCGTGACGTTCTCGGTGACCGTCGCGTGGGCGCGCACGAGGGTGTCGCGGTCGAAGCCCTGCGGGGTCTGCACGGCGCGCAGGCGGGCCCGCTCGGGCGTGGCCACCACGGGCTCGGGCGCGCCCGGCTGTGTGGGGTCCCCCGGCTCGACCTGCTTGACGGTGTCGGCGAGCGGCAGCGCGGGGACGACGGCCGGTGCGCCCTCGCGTACGGCCTCGATGACGCCGTCGACGGTGTCCACGGGCACGAGCGGGCGGGCCGCGTCGTGCACCAGGACGACGCCGATGCCCTCGGGCAGGGCGTCGAGGCCGAGCTTCACGGACTCCTGGCGGGTTTCACCGCCGGGGACCACCATGAAGTCGGTGCGCTCGGGCAGTGCGTGGTCGGCCAGGAGTGACTTGACCTCGGCCGTGTCCTCCGGTGGGGCCACGACGACGACGAGCGACACGGCGCGGGACGCGGCCATGGCCCGTACGGCGTGGATGAGCATGGGCGTGCCGTTCAGCGCGCGGAGCGCCTTGGGGGCGCCCGGGCCGAGCCGTACGCCGCGTCCGGCGGCGGGGATCACGACCGCGGTGCGGGATTCCTCAGACATCGCTTCCGTTCAGGTTTGTGGGCTCGGGCGAGGTGGGTATGGCCTCAGCGAGCCGGGCGCGAACGCCTTGACCGGACCCTTCCGTGACATCTGGTCGAGTCAGCTGCCCGAGCCCGGCTCGCACACCGAGCAGAACCGAATACGTGACGTGGTACTGGGTAGTACGAGGCACGAATTCAAAGACAAAGAAACAGGGACTGCGCCTGGGCATGAAGTCTGGGTACGAACATGCCGCAGCGCCCGGCGACACCATTGAGGGTCAGCGGGCACCGCGGCATTCATGGCGCCAAGACGTATGCGTATGTCAGGACGCGATCAGGACGCGAGGACCTCGTCAAGCAGGGCCTCGGCCTTGTCCTCGTTCGTGTTCTCCGCGAGGGCGAGCTCACTCACCAGGATCTGGCGAGCCTTGGCGAGCATGCGCTTCTCACCCGCGGACAGTCCGCGCTCACGCTCACGACGCCACAGGTCACGCACGACTTCCGCGACCTTGATGACATCGCCCGATGCGAGCTTCTCGAGATTTGCCTTGTAGCGACGGGACCAGTTCGTGGGCTCTTCGGCGTACGGCGCGCGCAGTACTTCGAAGACCCGGTCGAGCCCGTCCTGACCGACCACATCACGTACGCCGACGAACTCCGCATTGTCCGCAGGCACACGTACCGTCAGGTCGCCCTGGGCGACCTTCAGCACCAAGTAGGTCTTGTCCACGCCTTTGATCTGGCGAGTCTCAATGGCCTCGATCAGCGCGGCCCCGTGATGGGGATAGACCACGGTGTCGCCAACCTTGAACGTCATGTGACAGGTACCCCTTCCGTGGCTATCCATCCTAACACGAGAACCGCCTCTTCTGAATGGCGTTTTCGCAGGTCAGGGCATATCTCGGGGCTTGACAACAGCAACAGGAACGTGCTGCGCAGGGCTTCCGGAGCGAGGTATTCGCAGGTGGGAGCGGCTCTTCGGGGAAGCGGAAACGCGCCCGTCACACGCCCTCCGAGAGCGCTCCACGAGGCTGAACGTCCCGGTTTGCCAGGTTCCAAGCGGTGAACTTCCGCTACTCCGTTCGGCGATCGGAGACACGTGCCGGGTCGGCGTTCGACATGAATCCGGAATTGATCAAGCACCCCGCGGTGATCAATTTCCGGGACTTCCCCGGACTTCCCCGGACCGCCATGCATTCCTTACCGGAAATCCGCAGGACGGGCCGCGGCGACCCTTGACGGCGCTTATGTGAATGGTGAACGAGAGGCCAATGGCGTCAGGGTGACGGAAGTGGCTTGTGCGGGGGGAACGGAAGCGGCTGTGCGGTGGGACTGGAGTGCCACGAGAGAGGCTCGCGGGCCGTAGGGGCGGGTCGGGTGCGGTGGCGCGGGAACGGCTCGGTAACCTAAGCCCGCTGACACACACTTAGGACGGCTTTACGGCCGCCCGCCCCTCCCGTACCGCCCTCGTTCAAGGAGTTGCCGCCGCCGTGAGCCGCAGCCTTCGACGTGGCGCCATCGCCGCCACCGCCATCGCGTTCTCGCTCGCGTCGCTCGCCGCGTGCGGCGCCGGTAACAACGCTCAGACGCACGAGATCAAGCCGGACAACGCCGCGACCGCCGTCGGCGACATCAAGATCCAGAACGCCATGGTGATCACCCAGCCCGACCTGAAGTCGACGGGTCCCGCCGTGGTCGCCGCCACGATCTTCAACAACGGCAGCACCGATCAGACCCTGGACGAGATCAAGGTCATCGGCACCGGCAAGACGGCCAAGATCACGCCGGCCAAGGACGACAAGGCCTCCAAGCGCGGCGGTCCGCTGACCATCCCCGCCGGTGGCTCCGTCATCATCGGCGGCAAGGACAACGCGTCGGCCGTCCTGCCCAGCAGCCGCGAGGCCGTCAAGGACGGCAACGCGCAGCCGGTCACCTTCGCCTTCAGCAAGACCGGCGACGTGAAGATGGAGACCTTCGTCGTGCCGGCGGAGAGCTACTTCAAGAAGTGGGGCCCGACCGAGGTTCCCGAGGCCCCGGACGCGAAGCCGTCGACGAAGCCCTCGGGCTCCGCGAGCGGTGAGCCCACCGAGGGCGCGTCCGGCGGCGCCAACCCTTCGGGGCAGCCGTCCGGACAGCCGTCGGGCAGCGCGTCCGGTGCGGCGAACACGGACCCGTCCGGCGCCGCGTCGCACGATGCGGCCGCGGGTGCCGGTTCCGGGCACTGATCGACGTACGTACAAGCGAGAGGGCGGGAACCCGGTGCCGGGTTCCCGCCCTCTCGTGTGTCCGCGTGCGCCCGTCTACTGAGGGGCCGTCTACTGAGGGGCCGTCTACCGAGGGGCCGTCTACGGCTCGAACTTGTAGCCCAGGCCCCGCACCGTCACCAGATAGCGCGGCGCGCCCGGGTCCGGTTCGGACCTCTTCTTGACGCACCCCTCACACCGCTTCGCGGGCTTCGGAGTGCTGCGCCGGACTCCGTCCGCCGGGTGGGAGCACCCCGTAACACGCTGATTCAGGGCGCTCCACCCATCTGCGGTTTACGGCTCGAACTTGTAGCCCAGACCCCGCACCGTCACCAGGTAGCGCGGCGCCCCCGGGTCCGGTTCGAGCCTCTTCTTGACGCACCCCTCGCACCGCTTCGCGGGCTTCGGAGTGCTGCGCCGGACTCCGTCCGCCGGGTGGGAGCACCCCGTAACACGCTGATTCAGGGCGCTCCACCCATCTGCGGTTTACGT
>NZ_JBEYTL010000007.1:0-99129 GCF_040643025.1 Streptomyces sp. NPDC047525 | reverse complement strand
TGCGGTTTACGGCTCGAACTTGTAGCCCAGACCCCGCACCGTCACCAGGTAGCGCGGCGCCCCCGGGTCCGGTTCAATCTTGGCGCGCAGGCGCTTGACGTGGACGTCCAGGGTCTTGGTGTCGCCCACGTAGTCCGCGCCCCAGACGCGGTCGATGAGCTGCATGCGGGTCAGGACGCGGCCCGCGTTGCGCAGGAGCATCTCCAGGAGGTCGAACTCCTTGAGGGGCAGGTCGACCTTGGAGCCGGAGACCGTCACCACGTGGCGGTCCACGTCCATGCGGACCGGGCCCGCCTCCAGGGCCTGCGGTGCGACCTCCTCGGGCTCGCCGCGGCGGCGCAGGACCGCGCGGATGCGGGCCACGAGCTCGCGGGACGAGAACGGCTTCGTGACGTAGTCGTCGGCTCCTATTTCCAGGCCGACCACCTTGTCGATCTCGCTGTCCTTGGCGGTGACCATGATCACCGGGACGTTGGAACGGCTGCGCAGCTGGCGGCAGACCTCCGTGCCGGGCAGGCCCGGCAGCATCAGGTCGAGCAGGACGAGGTCGGCGCCGTTGCGCTCGAACTCGTCCAGTCCGTCCGGGCCGGTGGCCGCGATGGCGACCTCGAAGCCCTCTTTGCGGAGCATGTAGGACAGGGCGTCGCTGAAGGATTCCTCGTCCTCGACGACGAGCACTCGGGTCACGGAAGGACCTCCGGGGCAGGAATGGGTTCGTACGCAGTGGTCTCGTCGGGCCGTGCGGTGTCGGCTTCGCTGCCGACCCCGCCGTGACCGGATCCGCGGTCGCGGTTCACGGCTGCTTCGGGCAGCCGCAGGGTGAAGGTGGAGCCCTGTCCCTCGGAGCTCCACACGGTGACCTCCCCGCCGTGCGAGGCGGCCACGTGTTTGACGATGGCGAGGCCTAGGCCGGTGCCGCCGGTGGCGCGGGAGCGCGCCGGGTCCACTCGGTAGAAGCGCTCGAAGATGCGCTCCTTGTCCTTGTCGGAGATGCCGATCCCCTGGTCGGTGACGGCCACCTCGATGAGGTCTCCGCCCGGTGCGGTGACCCGGCGGGCGGCGATGCCCACGCGGGTGCGTGCGGGCGAGTAGTTCACGGCGTTCTCGACGAGGTTGCCGAGTGCCGCCGCGAGCTGGCCGCGGTTGCCCCATATCTGCAGGTCGGCGGTGCCGCCCGCGGCCATGGTGATCTGCTTGTGGGAGGCCTGGTGACGGCTGCGGTCGATCGCCTCCGCCACCAGTTCATCGACACGGACGGGTTCGGCGTCCTCCAAGGGGTCGTCGTTCTGGACCCGGGAGAGGTCGATGAGTTCCTGGACGAGGTTGGTCAGGCGCGTGGCCTCGATCTGCATGCGGCCCGCGAAGCGCTCGACGGCCTCGGGATCGTCCGAGGCGTCCATGACGGCCTCGGAGAGAAGGGAGAGCGCCCCCACCGGGGTCTTGAGCTCATGGCTCACGTTCGCGACGAAGTCGCGTCGTACGGCCTCGATGCGGCGGGCCTCGGTGAGGTCCTCCACCAGGAGCAGGACCAGGCGGGAGCCGAGGGGGGCCACGCGTGCGGAGACGGCGAGGGCCTCGCCCCGGCCTGTCCCGCGGCGCGGCAGGTCGAGCTCTACCTGGCGTATCTCGCCGTCGCGCCGGGTGTCGCGCGCCATCTGGAGCATGGGTTCCACGGCGAGCTTGCCGCCGCGGACCAAGCCGAGCGCGTACGCGGCCGAGCTGGCCTTGACGACGCTGTCCGCCTCGTCGAGGACGACGGCGGACGAGCGGAGCACGGAGAGAACCGTGTCGACGCCCGGCGGCAGTACGGGGTCTGTGTGCAGGGAGGTCCGGGTGGGGCGTTTCAGGTCGCGCTCGCTCCAGCGGAACGCCAGCATGGCGATGACGCCGGTGCACACCCCGGCGATCGCTGCCGCTGCGGCGACCGCCGCGTTCACGTCCATGGCTCCAGGTTATGCGCCCTTTACGCACGGACCACAGCCATACGGGTGCGCACTCGAACACTCGTCGCCCAGAGTTCACCGAGGGGACGGTGGTGGTTCACTTCCGCTGAACGGGTTACTCCGGTCCTCGTCGGCGCGGCTCCCGGGAGCGTGCCACGCGTCGCCCACAGTTCACCTCGGTGACAGGGGTGGTTCATTCGGGATGTCGGAAACGGACGCGTCCGACCCGCACCGTGGGAGCGTGGGGGTCACCCCCCGGGACGTACTAGAGAGGGACATCCACATGCGGGACGCGTACCACGAGGAACTTGACTCGATCGGCGAGGGCCTGGTCGAGATGGCCCGTCTGGTCGGGTCCGCGATCGGGCGCGCCACGACGGCCATGCTCGACGCCGATCTGAAGCTGGCGGAGAGCGTGATCGCCGCCGACCAGAAGGTCGACGATCTCCAGCACGAGCTGGAGGCGCGCGCGATAGCCCTGCTCGCGCGGCAGCAGCCGGTCGCCACCGACCTGCGCATCGTCGTCACCTCGCTGCGGATGAGCGCCGACCTCGAGCGCTCGGGCGACCTCGCCCAGCACGTCGCCAAGCTGGCCCGGCTGCGCTTCCCCGCGTCGGCCGTTCCGCACGACCTGCACGCGACCATCCTGGAGATGGGGCAGCTGGCGCAGCGCCTCATGGCCAAGGCGGCGGAGGTCATCATCACGAAGGACGTCGACCTGGCGCTCCAGCTGGAGCAGGACGACGACGAGATGGACCTGCTGCACCGGACGCTCTTCCAGCACCTGATGGACGACCGCTGGAAGCACGGCATCGAGACGGCCGTGGACGTGACGCTCCTGGGCCGCTACTACGAGCGCTTCGCGGACCACGCGGTCTCGGTGGCGAAGAGGGTCGTCTACCTGGTCACCGGCGAGCACGCGGACGAGATCCAGACGACGGGGACGCCGGTGGAGGGGGCCTGAGTCCCGCAGCGGTCGGCCTGTGTGCGAGACGGGGTGTGCCCCGCACCATCGGTGCGGGGCACACCCCGTTGTGGCGGGGCAGGGCACACCCCGTAGCGCTGGATGCCTCAGCCGCAGCAGCCACCGCACTGGCACGGTCCGCCCGACTGGCAGCCGCAGCCGCAGCCCGAGCCGCAGCCGCAGGCGCCGAGGAGCACGAGGGCGGGCAGACCTGGCGTATCGGCCGGCTGCTCGGGGACGGGTTCGGTCATCGGGGACTCAGCCATGGGTCTCCTCCTCGAAGGCGTACTGCCTGATGCCCGTTCCATGCCCACCGGGAAGGGGCGCACCAACGGCGCACGCGCGCGTTCGGCGGGCCCGCAGCGCCGCCCCGGCACCCCACAACTCACTCACGAAACTCTCTCCACAACCTTCACGGAAATGCCTTACTGTGATGGCGCCGTAACGGGGGGTTCGAGGCCCGGGTTGCCTGACCTGGGTTCTTCTTATGTGGGGGGTCACATACCGTGCGCACACACAGCCGCACACGCACACGTACACGCACCATTTCCACCGCGACAGCTCTCGCGGTCCTCTTCAGTTCCGCGGCCCTGGTCGCCGCGACGGCAGGACCCGCGGCAGCGGACTCGGCGCACCTCCTGGCCGTGAAGTCGGCGGCCGACGTCCTCGTGGACGGCGCCCACCAGCGCGTCTACGTCTCCGACCCGGTCGAAGGCAAGATCGTCGTCACGGACTACGCGGGCGCGGTCAAGGCGACCCTGGACGGGCTGCCGGACGTCGACGGCCTGGCCCTCTCGCCCGACTCCGGGCAGGTGTACGCGGCGGTGGCCGGGCTCAACCGCATCGTCGCCGTGGACACGTCCACGTACGCCCAGAGCGCGAGCCACAAGCTCGACGGCGCCGAGAAGCCGCGCACCCTGGCGATGGCGAGCGGCAAGCTGTGGTTCGGCTACGGGTCCGGCGGGGGCGGCATCGGCTCGCTCGACCTCTCCGGCGCCGAACCCGTCGTCGCGCTCGGGCAGGACGGCGAGGCGAGCTTCTACGCCGCGCCCGAGCTCGGCTCCGACCCCGACTCCGGGGTCTTGGTGGCCGGCGAGAAGGACATCAGCACCGGCGAGCTGACCGTGTACGACGTGTCGGGACCGAAGCCGGAGCTGAAGGTCACCAAGTCGGTGGACGGCGCCTTCTTCGACGACATCGCGGTCTCCCCCGACGGGACCCAGATCGTCACGGCCAGCGGCGCCCCGTACTACCACCCGGTGTACTCCACCGAGGACCTGTCCCCCATCGGCCGCTACAACTCCGGCGACTACGGCGCCGCCGTGGACATCGCCCCGGACGGCACCGTGGCGGCGGGCACCTCCTCCTGGTACGGGCCCGACGTGCACATCTACCAGCAGGGCAAGTGGTCCAAGGTGCGGGAGTACGAGTTCCCGAACACCGGCAACAGCAGCGGCGCCGACACCCTGGCCGAGGGCGGCCTCGCCTGGGCGCCGGACGGCAGCCGGCTCTTCGCGGTCTCCGAGAACAGCGAGGGCGTCTTCTCCCTGCGGGTCCTGACCGAGCCGGACAAGTCGCTGCCGGAGCTCACGGTCGCGGCCCCCGAGAAGGGGACGCGCGCCAAGTCCCTCACCGTCACCGGCAAGCTCACCGACGCGGCGGCGCCGCTGCCCGCCGGGACCGAACTGACCGTCACGCGCTCGGACATCGAGACCCCGAACGGCAAGAAGCTGCCCGCGGTGAAGACCAGGGCGGACGGCTCCTTCTCCTTCGACGACACCCCGCCCGCCGGCGGCAAGGTGGCGTACAAGGTCACGTACGCGGGCGACGCCACGCACGCCGCGGCCTCCGGGTCGGACGCGGTGGAGGTCTCGCGGAGCGCGACCAAGCTGACGCTGAACAAGAACGGCAACGTCTACTCCTACGGCGCCGACGTCTCCTTCACCGCGCACCTCGGCACCACGTACAAGAACCGCACGGTCGAGATCTGGGCCGACCCCTACGGCTCGGACAAGCCCAACAAGCTGATCAAGAAGGGCGCCGTGAACGCCCGCGGCGACGTGTCGGCGACCGTCGACATGAAGCGCGACACGAAGGTCACCGCGGTCTTCGCCGGTGACGCCCGTTACGCGTCCAAGAAGGCCACGTCGACGGCGTACGCCAAGGTCAAGGTCTCCGCGTCGGTCGCCGGGCACTACAAGACGGGGAAGATCGGCTCGACGACGTACCGCTACTTCCACAAGAACACCGACCCGGTCCTGAACACGACGATGTCGTACTACAAGGGCCGCAAGCACCGCTTCGAGATGCAGGTGCGCGTGGACGGCCGGTGGCGCTCGGCGGGCGCGTCCGAGTACTTCAGGCTCGGCGCCGACGGCACGTCCGCCGTGCGCGTCGAGGCTCCCGGTGAGTCGGGCATCCGCGCCCGCATGCGTGCTTCGTACGTCAACGGGACCTCGGGCGACAACGTGAACTCGACGACGCACGGGTCCTGGAAGTACCTCAACTTCACCCGGTGACACCGGTTCACCCGGTGACGCCAGGCACGCGGTCGGCGACCGCGTCGGGTGCGGGGACGGTGGGCGTCGGCAGCACGCCGCCCGCCGTCTCCTCCTCGGGCAGCCCGCGCATCAGCGACCAGTAGCCGAGGGCGGCGACCGTTCCGATGACCGCGCAGATGCCCCAGAGCCACCGGGCCCCGAAGCGGTCGATGACGAAGCCGGACATCAGGGGGGCGACGAGCGCGGCGACGGACCACGACAGGGTGTACATGCCCTGGTAGCGACCCCTGCCGTGGGTCGGCGAGAGCCGGACGACGAGGCCCGTCTGCGTGGGGGCGTTGATGATCTCGGCCAGGGTCCAGACGCACACGGTGAGGGCGAAGACGCCGATGGACCCGGCGAAGGCGGTCAGCCCGAAGCCGTATCCGGCGAGCAGCGCGGAGATGACCAACAGGCGTTGTGGGTCGCGGTGTTCGATGAAGCGCGTGACGGGGATCTGGAGGGCGACGATCAGTACGCCGTTGACGGCGATGGCCATGCCGTAGTCGGCGGGCGTGAACCCGGCCTCACCCATGGCGACGGGCAGCCCCACGGAGCCCTGCATGAAGATCAGCGCGATGAGGAAGGACAGACCGACGACGCCCATGAAGCGCCCGTCGCGCAGGACGGTCCCGAGGCCGACGTCCGGCTCCGACTCCTTCTCCAGGGCGGTGCGCACGGGCCGCGACTCCGGCAGCTTCGCGAAGACGACGACGGCGCAGACCATGGTCATCACGGCTTCGATGAGGAACCCGGCGAGGTAGCTGAACTCGGCGATGAATCCGGCTCCGGCCGACGAGATGGCGAAGCCGAGGTTGATGGCCCAGTAGTTGAGCGAGAAGGCACGGACCCGGTCCTCGGGGCGGACGATGTCGGCCATCATCGCCTGGACGGCGGGCCGGGACGCGTTGCTCGCCATGCCGACGAGGAAGGCGACGGCCGCGATGGCCAGGGGGTCCTTCATGAAGCCGAGGAGGGCGACGGAGAGGGCGGTGGAGGCCTGGGCGATGAGGAGGGTGGGCCGCCGCCCGAGCCGGTCCGTCATGACACCGGCGCCCAGCGAGGAGATGACGCCGCCGAGGCCGTGCAGGGCGGCGACGAGACCGGCGTACGTCGCGGAGTAGCCGCGGTCCAGGGTCAGATAGAGCGCCATGAAGGTGGCGACGAAGGCGCCGAGGCGGTTGACGAGGGTGCTGGTCCACAGCCACCAGAACTCGCGGGGAAGGCCGGAGACGGACTCCTTGGCGGCACGTCTCAGGGCGGCGAGTGGCATCGGGGTCCCCCACAGGATCAGGCAGATGTGTAAGCGTCACCAGCGGTATGTAAGCGTCTCTAGCGACGAGTGCACATTACGATCCCGAGCCCCGGAAGAGCCAGTGGATTAGCAGAAACCGTCAACTGTCGCCGTGCCCGCGGCCACTCTGTCCGGGGTCCGGGCGGACGCGCGAGGCACCCGGCGGTTCGATTACGCTCAGGGGCATGGCCGACGCACCGTACAAGCTGATCCTCCTCCGCCACGGCGAGAGCGAGTGGAACGAGAAGAACCTGTTCACCGGCTGGGTGGACGTCAACCTCACCGCGAAGGGCGAGAAGGAGGCGACGCGCGGCGGCGAGCTGCTCAAGGACGCCGGCCTGCTCCCCGACGTGGTCCACACGTCCCTCCAGAAGCGCGCGATCCGCACCGCGCAGCTCTCGCTGGAGTCCGCCGACCGCCTCTGGATCCCGGTCCACCGCAGCTGGCGCCTGAACGAGCGCCACTACGGCGCCCTTCAGGGCAAGGACAAGGCGCAGACGCTCGCCGAGTTCGGCGAGGAGCAGTTCATGCTCTGGCGCCGCTCGTACGACACCCCGCCGCCGGCGCTCGACCGCGACGCGGAGTACTCCCAGTTCGAGGACCCGCGCTACGCGACGCTCCCGCCCGAGCTGCGCCCCCAGACGGAGTGCCTCAAGGACGTCGTCGTCCGCATGCTCCCGTACTGGTTCGACGGCATCGTCCCGGACCTCCTGACGGGCAAGACGGTCCTGGTCGCGGCCCACGGCAACTCGCTGCGCGCCCTGGTCAAGCACCTGGACGGCGTCTCGGACGAGGACATCGCGGGCCTGAACATCCCGACGGGCATCCCGCTGGCCTACGAGCTGGACGCGGACTTCAAGCCCGTGAAGGCCGGGGGCACGTACCTCGACCCGGACGCGGCGAAGGCGGCCATCGAGGCGGTCAAGAATCAGGGCAAGAAGAAGTAACCCACTCATCTGTTGGGTTCACTGAGCCCCCTGCCTGCGGTTTCGCCGCGGGTAGGGGGCTTTTGCCTGCTGGGGGCGGCTGCTGCCGGGTGGTCTCAGCCTTCGCGCCTGCGGGCGACGTAGACCGTGTTCGTCGCCGTCCCGCCCTGGAGCGGATTGGCGAAGTCGACCACGTGCGCGGCGGTCTCCGTGAAGACCTCCGCGAGCACCGCGCCGAACTCCTCGTCCGGCGGGTCGTTCGACCACAGGGCGAACACGCCCCCGGGGTGCAGCAGTTCGGCCAGGGCCGTCAGGCCGGCCGGGCGGTACAGCGCCGCGTGGCCGGGGTGCAGCACGTGGCGTGGTGAGTGGTCGACGTCCAGCAGGATCGCGTGGAAGCGGCGGCCGGGCGTCTCGGGGTCCAGGCCGTGCGGGACCTCGTCGGAGCCGTCGGCCGCCTTCACCCCGTCCGCGGGCACCGGGCCGCCCGCCGCCGCGCCCCCCGCGGCCATCGCGAAGAAGTCCCCGCGGACGAGCCGGCAGCGGGGGTCCGACGCCAGGCCCGCGCCCAGCGGTACGAGTCCGCGCCGGTGCCAGTCGATCACCTCGGCCAGGGCGTCGACCACGATCAGCGAGCGCACCCGCGGATCGTCGAGCGCGGCCCTGGCCGTGTACCCGAGGCCCAGTCCGCCCACCGCGACATCGAGCGGGCCATCGGGCAGCGCCGCGAGGCCGAGCCGGGTCAGCTCGACCTCTCCCGCGGTGAAGAGGCTGGACATCAGGTACTCGTCGTCCAGCTTCACCTCGTAGACGTCCTCCCCCGATGCCGGGTCCCGCCGGCGCCGCAGGCTGATCTCGCCCATGGGAGTCGCCCGCCAGTCGATCTCTTCGAAACGTGCGCTCATCCGGTGTTCTTCTCCGCGTCCTGTCGGCGTCCGCGGGCGGGTTCAGCTGCGCCGCAGAGAAGCACCGTACTGGCCCGGGCCGGGGCTCACGGACTGCCCGCGTCCGAGATCCCCTGCGCGACTTCGCCCACGGTGCCCAGGATCCAGTGCCCGAAGGCCGTCGGAGCGATCAGCACCCCGAAGACCAGGACCACGGCCATGGTCATGCCCGTGTCGAGCCGGGTCCGGGGCTTCACTCGTCTGCGCCACAGCAAGAAGACGACGACAGCCAGCAGAACCGCGAGATCGATCGTCAGCACCACGTGGCAAGCCCCCTCACCAGGTCCCCCACCGGATCCCCCACCAGGTCCCTCATCAGGCAAGAACGTCCCAGCTCTCCTGTGTAGCTCGAACTGCCTGATGCGGGCACCTAGTTGGACGGGTTTGGCGGCAAAGCACCCGTCTGGGGCTCAATCGGCGGACTTGCCAGGGCTACAGCTCCCTCTGTGCCTCGTACAGGTTCCGCGGCCGCACCACACCCGTCGTCCCGTAGAGCTCGATGCGGGAGTGCAGGTCTCCGGAGAAGTCCGGTACGTCGGTCTGGTCGAACTCCCTGACCTCGTTGATGCCGACCGTGGCGCTGTACGGCGCCAGGCCGTCGATCTTCATCAGGCCCGCCCGCTCGTTGGTGACGCGGATGTTCCAGTGCGTGAAGCGCGCTCCGAACAGCGGACCCGCGGACGCGTCTCCGCCGTGGCGGCCGTTGTTGTCGACGGTGATGTCCGTGCGGACATTCGCGAAGGGCATGCCCCTGTGGCTGTCGAACGTGCCCATCTCCATGACGCCTCGGGACCAGACGTTGTAGGAGGACAGGCCCTCCACGTTGATGCCGTGGAGCTGGGTGCCCGAGGGCGCCGGGACCGTGCGCTCGTCGATCCTGAAGTCCTCGACGAGGTTGTCGTGCGAGCCCTCCCGGCAGAAGTAGGGGTGGTGCGCGCCCCGGCCCGTCACCCGCGTGCGCCGCAGGGTGCAGGCCGAGGCCGCCACCAGGCCGAAGCCGTTGTCCACGTGCCGGACCACGATGTCGTCCGCCCAGCAGTCGTACGCGCACTGGAAGGTGACTCCGTTGTAGCCCTTGTCCAGGAGGTGGGGGGACTGAGGGGTCTGAACCGCCTCCAGGGTCAGTGCCTCGACTCCCGCTCCCGTCAGTGCCTTCGCGTGCGTCGTCAGGCGCGGGTCCCACTCCTCGCGTACGTCGAGAGGGAGCGGGCGTTCCAGAGTGACCGTGTTCTTCTTCAGTGACGTGATGCGCACCGGCCACTCGTACGGGACGTACGACGTGAGCTTGGTCTTGTCGTCCCACACATACGCCTCCGGGCCCTCGCCCCCGCCCGCCATGTGCTCCAGGAGCGTGTGGTCCGCGTCGTCCGCCAGGCGCAGCAGCACCAGGTCTCCCGGGTGGAGGCGGGAGGTGTCCGTGACCCTGAGGGTGCGGTCGCCCCGTCTCGCGGGGGCGGTCGTGGTGAGGGTCTGCCACTCGTCCCGCTTGTTGCCCGTCCAGCCCTCGAAGGGCCACGCCTTCGCCTTGATCGCCGTCGTCAGTGTCTCCCAACGGGACTGCGGGCAGAGCCAGATGAGGCCGCCCGCCCAGGACCAGCTCGACTTGTCCCCGCCGTAGCGGGAGCCGTACGGGCCGATCAGTTCCGTGAGGTTCTTCGTCGCGTGGAGTGTGGTGCGGGTGCTGCCCGCCCCGCGGAGCACCACGTTGTCGTGGGCGATGCGGATGACGTCGTCGACGCGGTACCTGCCGGGCGGGATGACGACCGTGCCGCCGCCCCTCGCCCCCGCTTCCGCAAGGGCCCGGTTGATCGCGGGGGCCGCGTCCGTCGTGCCGTCCGGCCGCGCTCCGTAGTCCCTTACGTTCGCGACCACTTTGGGGCGGGGCAGGCGGCGGGCGCCGGAGCGGGCGCCCGCTCGGGCGATGTAGGGGATCTGGGGGTGCGTGTACGGGGTTGCCTTGAACTCCCGCCAGAGGGCGGGGGTTTCACCCGTCCCCGCGCTTGCTGCCCCGCCGGTCACGGCGACCGCCGCCACCGTTATCGCACCGCCCAGTACGCCACGTCTCGTGGGGTGTTCCATGCCCATGCCCGCCGCCACCTTCCATGGATGTGAACGCCATTCATGTCTGCGATGGGCGCGAGCATGCCATGGGCACCCTCTACGGGGAAGACGTCCTACGGGGCCTCTTGGAAGGGCGAGTTCAGCCCTCAGGCTGAGTCAGGTGAGTGAACGCGTCGAGGTTGCGCGTGGACTCTCCGCGCGACACCCGCCACGCGTACTCCTTGCGGATCGCCGAAGCGAAACCCAGCTCAAGGAGCGTATTGAAGGAGCCGTCCGCGTTCTCCAGGACCGAGCCGAGCAGCCGGTCCAGCTCGTCCGGGGTGACCGCCGAGAGCGGGAGCTTGGCGGTGAGGTAGATGTCGCCGAGGGAGTCGATCGCGTAACTCACGCCGTACAGGCGGAGGTTCCGCTCCAGGAGCCAGCGGTGGACCGCGGCGTCGTTCTCGTCGGGGTGGCGGATCACGAACGCCATCAGCGTCAGGGCGTGCTTGCCGACCTTCAGGGAGAGCGTCGTCGACAGCTTGCGCGTTCCGGGCAGCGTCACCACGTACGAGCCCGGCTCCGGGTTCTCCCACTCCAGGTCCGCCTCCGCCAGCGTCCCCTCGATGATCTCCGCCGCGCCCGCCTCATCAGCCATGATGCGAGCGTACGCGACGCCTGTGCTCATGCACGGCGGCCGTGTACACGTCCGCCGTGGCGGACGCGGCCGTGTCCCAGCCGAAGGATTCCGCATGCCGGGCGGCGGCTCCGCCCATGCGGTCCACGAGGTGGGGGTTCTCGGCGAAATCGCGCAGCACGCGCGCGTAGTGGGCCGGTTCGTGGCCGTCGATCAGGAAGCCCGTCTCCCCGTCGCGTACGGCGACCGGCAGGCCGCCCACCGACGCCGCGAGGACGGGAGTGCCCGCCGCCTGCGCCTCTATGGCGACCAGGCCGAAGGACTCGCTGTACGAGGGCATCACCAGGACCGAGGCCGCCCTGAACCAGTCCGCGAGCTGCTCCTGGCCCACCGGCGGCTGGAAGCGGACCACGTCCGCGATGCCCAGCCTTGCGGCCAGCTTCTGCAGGCCCTCGGGCTTCGCGAGCCCGCTGCCGCTCGGGCCGCCCACCACGGGGACGACGATGTTCGAGCGGAGCTCGGGGCGCTGGTCCAGGAGGACCGCGACCGCGCGCAGCAGGACGTCCGGGGCCTTCAGGGGCTGGATGCGGCCCGCGAAGAGCGGCACGAGCGCGTCCTGCGGGAGGCCCAGGCGGTGCCGGGCCGCCGCGCGGCCGTCGGCGGGGCGGAAGCGGTCGAGGTTCACGCCGGGGTGGACGACGGCGACCTTGCCCGCCTCCGCCTCGTAGTGACGTACGAGCTCGTCGGCCTCTTCGGAGGTGTTGGCGATCAGGCGGTCGGCCGCGCGGACGATCTGCGTCTCGCCGATCACGCGCGCCGCGGGCTCCGGGGTGTCGCCGACCGCGAGCGCCGCGTTCTTGACCTTGGCCATCGTGTGCATGGCGTGCACCAGCGGCACGCCCCAGCGCTCGGCGGCCAGCCAGCCGACGTGGCCGCTGAGCCAGTAGTGCGAGTGGACCAGGTCGTAATGGCCGGGGCGGTGGCCCGCCCACGCCTGCATGACGCCGTGCGTGAAGGCGCAGAGCTGGGCGGGCAGCTCCTCCTTGGCCAGGCCTTCGTACGGTCCCGCGTCCACATGACGTACGAGGACGCCCGGGGCCAGTTCGACGGCGGGCGGCAGCGCGCCCGTCGTCGAGCGCGTGAAGATCTCGACCTCGATGTTGATCGCCGCGAGGCGCTTGGCCAGCTCCACGATGTAGACGTTCATGCCGCCGGCGTCGCCCGTCCCCGGCTGGTGCAGCGGGGACGTGTGCACGCTCAGCATGGCCACCCGGCGTGGCCGCCGGTGTGTGCCGGGGAGCCGGAGCCTGCTGGGTGCCGCCGGTGAGCGGCGACCGAGCCTGGTCACGTACTGGCTCACGTGGCGGTCCTCCTTGTGCGCGCGCGGGCATGGCTTAAGGGAGGGCGTGCACGGTCCTCCAGAGGCGAGAACATCGGAAGGCGCGACTCCATTTCCTCTTTGCCAAATGATTACTGGACGCGGCTCAACCGATGACCGCGCGAAGATCGACGCGTACCCACGCGTCCCCGGCGCATACCCTTTCCCCCATGGCCTCCCGCACCCCTTCCCGCCCCGTGGGAACGGTGACGCGCGGGACCACCAACCCCAACCGCCTGCGCCGCATGGACCGCTGGATCGCCGCCGCGCACGGCGCCGAGCTGCGCCGCTCCACCGACCCCGTCGCCGTCGACCTCGGCTACGGAGCCGCCCCCTGGACCGCCGTCGAGCTGCTCGTCCGGCTCAGGACCGCCGCACCGCACGCGCGCGTGGTCGGCGTCGAGATCGATCCGGCGCGGGTCGCGGCCGCGAAGCCGTACGAGAGGGAAGGGCTCTCCTTCCGGCACGGCGGCTTCGAGGTCCCGCTGCCGGGCAGGCCCACCCTGATCCGGGCCGCGAACGTGCTCAGGCAGTACGACGAGGAGCAGGTCGCCGCCGTGTGGGAGCGACTCCGCGGGCGGCTCGCGCCCGGCGGGCTGCTCGTCGAGGGGACGTGCGACGAGATCGGGCGGCGGCACGTCTGGGTCGCGCTCGGACCCGAGGGCCCGCGCACGGTGACCTTCGCGACCCGGCTCGGATCGCTCGACCGCCCTTCCGACCTGGCCGAGCGCCTGCCCAAGGCACTGATCCACCGGAACGTTCCGGGCGAGCCCGTACACGCGTTCCTGCGCGACTTCGACCGCGCCTGGGCCGCCGCCGCGCCCTACGCCTCGTACGGCGCCCGGCAGCGGTGGATCAGAACGGTGCGGGACCTGGCCGCCGACTGGCCGGTGGCGGACCGTCCAGCGCGGTGGCGGCAGGGCGAAGTGACCGTGCGGTGGGAGGCATTGGCGCCGCGTCAGGCGCGTCAGGCGTAGCGGCAGGCGCCTCAGGGGTGAACGCGCGGGGTGCCTGCGGGTGAACTCACGAGGCGACGGCGGGTGAACTCCGCGTGCGGCGCGCCGCGGAGGGAACGATCTCCGCGTGCCGTTCGTCACATGGGGCGGTTGGGGTGGGGAGTTGCCTGCGCGCTCTGTCGAATTGCGCGCTGACGTGGCACCATCCCCGGACCAACCGGAAGTTACTGACGGTAAATCAGCTTTGGGGGAGGCGGACGTGACCGGCAAGCGGAGTTCGACAGTGGCTGGCCTGGCGCTGGTCTGCGCGGCAGCGGTCCTTGGCGCACCGGGCGCGGCCCACGCGAGTCCGGCGAAGCCAACGCCCGGCAACACCAAGTCCCTTGAGGACCTGCGCAAGGAGATCGAGAAGCTCTACCACGACGCGGGCGTCGCCACGGACGCGTACAACGCGGCGGAGGAGAAGAGCGAGAAGCAGTCCAAGCAGATCGTGAAGCTCGCCCGCTCCATCACCAAGGGCCAGCAGAAGCTGGAGAAGCTCAAGTCCCGCGCGGGCGCCGCCGCCCGCGAGCAGTACCGCAGCGGCGGGGTGTCCTCCGAGGCCCGGTTGATGCTGAGCGACGACCCCCAGGAGTTCCTGGACAGCGCCGGGCGCATGCGGCAGGGCCACAAGGCCACCAAGGGCATGCTGACCGACATGGAGCGGACGCAGGAAGACCTGCGGATCTACGCCAAGGACGCCACGGCCCAGTGGAAGAAGCTCGAGGCCAACCGCAAGGCGAAGGCCGAGTCGAAGAAGAAGATCAAGAAGAAGATCGCGGACGCCGAGCAGATGGAGTCCAAGCTCGAGAAGAAGGAGCTGGAGCGGCTCCGGAAGCTCGAGGAGGAGGCCCAGCTCAAGAAGCAGTCGGCGTGGGTGAGTTCGGGTGTCCTGAAGGACATCAAGAGCAAGGCGACCGGGCCGGGAAAGAAGGCCGTCGAGTTCGCCACCGCGCAGATCGGCAAGCCGTACGTCTGGGGCGCCGAGGGCCCGTCCTCGTATGACTGCTCCGGCCTCACGTCCAAGGCCTGGGCCGCCGCGGGCAAGGGAATTCCGCGTACGTCACAGGAGCAGTGGAAGCAGCTCCCGCACATCGACATCAAGAACATGCGCCCCGGCGACCTGATCATTTATCACGCGGACGCCAGCCATGTCGGGATGTACGTGGGCGACGGCGCGATCGTGCACGCGCCGCGCCCTGGCCGCGATGTCACCGTCGCGGGCGCGGGGTCGATGCGGATTCTCGGGGTCGTGCGGCCCGACAAGTAGCCGTCGCCCCCTCCGAGAAGCAGCCGCCGCCCCCGAAAAGCAGGCGTCACGCCCGGCAAGTGCCTGCTCCGGGGGCGGTGTGTCAGGTGAACGGCCGGTCTGTGCCGTACGTCATGTGACCCACCGCACCTCGTTCCCGCCCTTCGGGCGCCTCTCAACCCTTCAGGCGTGATGTTCGTCATCCCGGTCAGGGCCTGTCGTGCCCAATTGCGGTCCTTGATGCGGCATATGACGGTGGCTGTTTTCTGTGCGCCATTCCAATCGGGGCGCGGCTAACGCTATGGTCCCCGTCGGTGGAGCGTTCGACCGTCGATCCACCGTGCCCTCGGGGGGAGGGAAGGAAACCAAAGCGATGCCCGTACCCATACCGCGGCAGAGAGCGATCCCGGCCGTGGAAAGCGGTCAGGCTGACACTCTGCCGACGCCGGCCCCTGCGCCGGTGCCCACAGCCGGACCCACAGCCGTGGGTCCCATGCCCACGTCCACGGACATCGACCAGCAGGCGAGCAGCACCGGCCTCAGCCTCCTGGTGATCGAGGACGACCCGGTGGGCTCCCTCAGCGTTCCCCAGATGCTGGACTCCGCCGGAAAGCCCATCAGGGTCCGCACCGCCCGCAACCTCACCGAGGCCGAGCGGCTGCTCACCGACGACGTGCACTGCATCCTGCTCGACCTGGCCCTGGCGGGCCCCACCACCCCGGAGGACGACGAGGACGAGCTGGCCACGCTCAAGCACGTCCTGCGCCTCGCGCCCCGGCACGCCGTCCTCGCGCTCACCGCGAGCGGCGACACCGAGGGCGGCGCGGAGGCCGTGCGGGTCGGCGCCCAGGACTATCTCTTCCGTGACGAGCTGGACGGGCGCCTCCTCAGCCGCGCCATCCGGTACGCCGTGGAGCGCAAGCGCGCGGACGCCGCCCAGCGCCAGCTGACGGAGTCGCGCCTTCGGGCCCAGGAGAACGCCCGTCTGGAGCGCGGCCTGCTGCCGACGCCGCTGCTCGACGGCTCACCGCTGCGGTTCGCCGCGCGCTACCGCCCGGGACGTTCGCGGGCGCTGCTCGGCGGCGACTTCTACGACACGGTGCGCACCCCCGACGGCTCCGTGCACGTCATGATCGGCGATGTCTGCGGCCACGGGCCCGACGAGGCCGCGCTCGGCGTCGAGCTGCGCATCGCCTGGCGGACGCTGACCTTCGCGGGCCTGTGCGGCGACGAGCTGCTCGGCACGCTGCAGAAGGTCCTGGAGCACGAGCGCGCCGACGACGAGATCTTCGCGACGCTCTGCACGGTCGACATCGCCCCGGACGGCCGCAGGGCCGGGCTCTGCCTGGCGGGACACCCGTCCCCGCTGATCGCCCGCGACGGCCGCCTCGCCGAGCTGCTTCCGTACGAGAACAACGGCCCCGCGCTCGGACTCCTGCCGAACGCACGCTGGCCGCGCCGCCAGGTGGAGCTCGGCGGCAAGTGGAGCCTGATGCTCTACACGGACGGCCTGATCGAGGGCCGCATCGGCGAGGGCAACCAACGCCTGGGGCAGGAGGGCATGGTCGAGATGGTGCGCCGCCAGATCGCCGCGGGCCTGCGCGGCGACGAGCTGCTTGAGGCCGCGGTGAACGAGGTGCGCGAGCTGAACGGCGGCGACCTGACCGATGACGTGGCCGTGCTGCTGCTCGACCGGGACCGGGACCGCTGAGCGCTCCGCAGGAAGTGCAGTCGTGAACCTGCGGGCCGGTGGGGGCTGGTCGCGCAGTTCCCCGCGCCCCTCACGGGGCCCGGCACCGCGCCAGACTTCTAGCGACCGCCGTTGTACGGCCCGTAAGGACCGTCGCTGCTTGAGCCGCCGCCGCGGCGTCCGCCGCCCCCGCCGGTGATCTGCCGCAGCGCGGGGCGCACGTCGACCATGTAGACGATGGTCGCGATGAGCCCGATGATCGGCAGGAACGACAGGATGTTGAAGATCAGGTTCACGATGAAGGCGAGCGCGAGGATGATCAGCCAGAACGGCTTGGTCTTCTTGTCCGCCGCGCGATAGGCGTCCTCACGCCGGATGGCCGCGTCGACCAGCGCGAAGCCGCTGAAGACGATCAGCGCCAACGACAGCAGCCACATGAAGTTCGCGAACCCCTGCATCAGCACAACGTCCACCACCAGTCTCGGCTCTTGATTACGCGGACACCGTACCCGCTACCCGGAGAACGGGCCGGGCACTTCTGGAGTGCCCGTCCCCTTCTCACCGGTTACTTGGCGGGCGGCGTGGTCTTCTTCGCCGCGGGCTTGCGGGCGGCCGGGGCCTTCTTGGCGGCGGGCTTCTTCGCCGAGGCCGCGGCCTTCGGCTCGGAGGACGCGGACGTCCCCGCGTCGGCCGACGCCGGCTTCTCGTCGGCGTCCGGCTCGACGGCCACGGCCAGCTCGGTGATCTCCTCGGCGGCCTCGCCGCGCCAGGTCTTCACGGCCTGCTCGCCGTGCTCGGCGACCTCTTCGTACTTCTCGCGCGCCTTCACGGCGTACTCGGCGGCGACGCCGACCGAGCTGAGGGCGAGGCCCTGAGCGCTCTCGCCCAGCTTCTTCAGGTCCGTGTCGAGCGTGCCGAGCAGCTCGGCGACCCTGGCCTGAAGGGTCTCCTGCGCCTCCTTGGCGCGGGCGACGGCCTTGTCCTGGACGGCCTTGGTGTCGGTGTTGCGCACGGCGTCGATACGGGCGGGCGCCTCGGCGATCAGCTGCTCGATGGCGCCCGGCACCTTCTTCGCCTGCTGGAACGCCAGGTCGGCGGTGCCGACGACGAAGTAGGCGGGGGTGGTGTCGGTGAGGGTGTTGCGCAGGTCGTCCTTGATGGCCATGGCGATGGTCCTCCCGGATTCGCGTTCAGTTTGAGGGATGGTCCTTGGGGTCGGCATCACTGCCGTCGGCCGTGCGGGGGCCGTCAGCGGTGGCATCCACGTCGTCCGCGTACGAAGCCTCGTCGGCGTACGACGCGTCATCCGCGTACCCCGAGACCTCGAAGCCGTTCTCTTTTCTGAACGACTCGTAGATCTGCAACAGGACCTGCTTCTGCCGCTCGTTGATGGAGGGGTCGGCGAGGATGACGGCGCGCGTCTCCAGCTCGTCCCGCTCCTTCTCGTCGAGGATCCCGGCCCGGACATACAGCGTCTCGGCGGAGATCCGCAGCGCCTTGGCCACCTGTTGCAGCACTTCGGCGCTCGGCTTGCGCAGGCCGCGCTCGATCTGGCTCAGATACGGATTGGACACCCCGGCGGCGTCGGCGAGCTGCCTGAGCGAGAGCTGCGCGTTGCGCCGCTGCTCACGCAGATACTCACCGAGATTGCCGACGTTGAGTGATGCCATGCCCCGATACTGCACGCCCCTTGCTAACTATTGCAAGCACCTGCTTGCAAAAGTGCGCTACGCCACTGGACGCCACTGCCTGAGGGAGGCAGCGCTGTCAGTGGGCCCTGTCAGGGTGTGCGGCGTGGATGAAGGCGTTGATGAAGGCGTTGATGAACTGGTGGAGCGTGTCGACGAGCACGATCGTGTGCTGGGGGCGGTGGTCAGCCGCCGGCAGGCCGTCCGGGAGGGCTGGCTGCACCGGGTCGCCGTGACGCTGTGCCGTGATGGGCGGGGGCGGATCCTCGTTCACCGGCGGTCGGAGCACCTGGCGCGCTTCCCCGGGCTCTACGAGGTCACGGTCGGTGGCGCCGTGGCTGTCGGTGAGTCCTATGAACAGGCCGCCGCGCGGGAGCTGGCCGAAGAGCTGGGCGTTCGTGTGCTGCCGCGCCTGCTGTTCACGTTCCTCAGCCGCGGCGGTCTGAGCCCTCACTGGCTCGGCGTGCACGAAGCCGTGGTGCCCGATGCCGTGGTCGCCGACCCCGATGAGGTCGCCTGGCACGGCTGGCTGACCGAGCCGGAGCTGCGGTCGGCCCTGCTGGAGTGGCGCTTCACCCCGGACAGTCACGACGCCTTCGGCCGGTATCTCAACTGGGGCTCGCGCCAAGGCAGTCGGCATGATGCGTACCGTGCCGAATGAATCCTCAGGACCGCGCCGCCCGCCCCTGCTGTGGGAGCAGCACTGCTGTCTGCCGTTGGAGCGGCACGCGGACGTGGGCGAACTGGCCCGCTACAGCCGGCCGGGCGGCAGCTTCGTCTCGGTGAACGTGGGCTATGCGCCGCACAGCGCTTACGACGTCACAGGGCTGGCCGCCGCCTGGCGGGCGCGGATCGCCGCGGACGCCCGTCTGCGCCTGGCCACGAGCATCGATGCCGTCGAGGCCGCCGGGCGTGCGGATGAGGTCGCGGTCGCCTTCGACCTGGAGGATTCCGGTCCGCTGGAGGGGCAGTTGGACCGGGTACGTCACTTCTACGACCTCGGCGTCCGCACGATGCTGCCCAGCTACAACAACCGGAACGCCGCGGGCGGCGGTTGCCTGGACGAGGTCGACGAGGGGCTCACCGCCTACGGCCGGGCACTCGTGCGGGAGATGAACGCGGTCGGCATGGTGGCGGACGGATCGCACTGCGGCGCCCGTACCGGCCTCGACCTGTGCGAGGTCTCCGAGCAGCCGGTGATCTACAGCCACTCGTGCATGCGCTCGGTGTGGGACCACCCCCGCAACATCACCGACGAGCAGGCCAAGGAGTGTGCCGCCACGGGTGGAGTCATCGGCATCACCGGTGTCGGGATCTTCCTCGGCCCCAACGACGCCGGCATCGACGCGTTCGTGCGGCACATCGACCACGCCGTCGACCTCGTCGGACCGGAACACGTCGGAGTCTCGAGCGACTACCCGTTCGACCACGAGGACTTCAACGCGATGCTCACACAGAACCCGGAGCTGTTCCCCGCCTGCTACACCGGCTGGGGGCCGATCGACTTCATGCCGCCGGAAGGGCTGCTGACCGTCGAAGACGCGCTTCTCGCACGGGGGTACCCCCACGACGCCGTGGCCGCGATTCTGGGCGGCAACTTCCGCCGCGTCGCCGCACTGGTGTGGCGGTAGCCCGACCGGCGTCCCCCGTTCGCCGGCGGTCGGTAACGTAGCTGGTGTGTCTGTGTCTCTCTCCGACCTCGTCCGGCTGCGCCAGGCCCGTGACCGCATGGACCGCGACTACGCGGAGCCCCTGGACGTCCCGGCCCTGGCACGGGCTGCCCTGATGTCGCCCGGGCACTTCTCGCGCAGCTTCCGCGCCGCCTACGACGAGACGCCGTACAGCTATCTCATGACCCGCCGGATCGAGCGGGCCAAGGCGCTGCTGCGGCGCGGCGACCTCTCGGTGACGGAGGTCTGCATGGCGGTGGGCTGTACCTCGCTCGGATCGTTCAGCTCACGGTTCACCGAG
Organism: Streptomyces sp. NPDC047525; assembly: GCF_040643025.1. Lineage (NCBI taxonomy): Bacteria > Bacillati > Actinomycetota > Actinomycetes > Kitasatosporales > Streptomycetaceae > Streptomyces > Streptomyces sp. NPDC047525. The sequence goes on along the minus strand of NZ_JBEYTL010000007.1, from coordinate 78,870 downwards.
CTGGTCGGCGAGAGCCCCAGCGCCTACCGGGCCCGCGACCACGGCGACAGCGCCGCCATCCCGGCCTGCATCGCCAAGATCCGCACCCGTCCGGTCAGGAACGGAGAAGCGAAACCCCCGGCCACTCCGTAGCGTGAAACGCATGGAAATCAACCTCGCACAGTGTTTCATCGCCGTCGACGACCACGACAAGGCGCTCGCCTTCTACCGTGACGCGCTGGGCCTCGAAGTACGCAATGACGTCGGCTTCGAGGGGATGCGCTGGGTGACGCTCGGTTCGCCGTCGCAGCCGGACGTCGAGATCGTCATCGAGCCGCCGCTCGCGGACCCGAACGCCACCGACGCCGACCGGCAGGCCGTGGCCGAGCTGATGGCCAAGGGCCTGCTGCGCGGCGTCATCTTCCGGACCGACGACGTGGACGCCACGTTCGAGCAGGTCCGTGCCGCGGGCGGCGAGGTGCTCCAGGAGCCGATGGACCAGCCGTACGGCGTCCGCGACTGCGCCTTCCGCGACCCGGCGGGGAACATGCTGCGGATCAACCAGCCGAGCAAGAAGTAGCGGCAGGGGTACGAACAGGCTTCGGCGGGGCTACGCCACCCATGCCCCGTCCCGCATGAGGACCCTGCCGGTCAGCTCGTGCTCGCCGCGCCAGGCGCGCACCGTTCCCGGCGTCACGCGCAGGTACAGGAAGGGGCCCTCCTCCTTGCGCGGGTCCCAGCCGAACTTGCCCGCGAACCCGTCCGCGGCGTCCTGCGGGACGTCACGGGCCAAGAAGCACTCCGCCTCGCCCTGCACGAGCACCACGTCGGCGGTGTCCGGCAGCGCGAGGCGTACGCGTGGCTCCTGGCGCGCGTTGCGGGCCGTCGCGGAGTTCGCGCCGGTGCACATCCACAGCGCCAGGCCGTCCCACCAGAACCACAGGGGCACCTGGTGCGGGCCGTGCTGCGGGTGGGACGTCGACAGCCAGATGTCCCGCTCCCGGTCGAGGCGTTCCAGCGTCTCGCGCCTGCGCTGCGGGCCTTCGCGTCGAACGATCTCCGAGTTCTGCATGATCGCCGACCCTAGTGAGCGTCCTCGCACCGCGCATGGGGCGCTGGTCCTACACCCCAGGACTGACACCGGTGTCGACACCAGCACCGGCACCGAACGCCCGCCGGTAGTCCCCCGGTGACACCCCCACCTGCTTGAGGAAGTGGTGCCGGAGGTTGTTCGCCGTGCCGAGGCCGCTCAGCTCGGCGACCTTGTCGATCGGGGCGGCCGTCGACTCAAGGAGGCTCTGCGCGCGGGCCAGGCGCTGGTTGAGCAGCCACTGGAGCGGGGTCGTGCCGGTGGCCGCCTGGAGGCGGCGGTAGAGCGTGCGCGGGCTCATCGCCGCGCGGCGCGCCAGGTCATCGACCGTCAGGGGGCGGTCGAGGCGGGCCCGCGCCCAGTCGAGTACGGGGCCGAGGCCCTCGTCGTCCGTCGGCGGGACGGAGAGATCGATGAACTGGGCCTGGCCCCCTGGGCGGTGAGCGGGTACGACCATGCGGCGGGCCAGCTGGTTGGCGACGTGCGCGCCCAGGTCGCGGCGGACCAGATGCAGGCACAGGTCGAGGCCCGCGCTCACGCCCGCGCTGGTCAGGACGTCGCCGTCGTCCACGTAGAGCACGGAGTCGTCGACCTCCACCTTCGGGTAGCGGGCAGCGAGCTGGGCGGTGTGCATCCAGTGCGCGGTGGCCCTGCGGCCGTCGAGCAGTCCCGCCTCGGCGAGCGCGAAGGCGCCGGTGCACAGGGAGACCATGCGGGCGCCCGCGTCGTACGCGCGACGCAGCGTCGAGGCCAGACCGTCCGGCAGCGGGCGGCCCTCCTCCACACAGGCGTCCGGCACGGACGTGACGATGACCGTGTCCGCCCCGACGATGCCGTCCAGGCCGTACGGCGTGCGCACCGAGAGGCCGAAGTCGGACGCTCCCGAGCCCGAGCCCTCGCCCTCGTACGCGCTGCACAGCCGGAAGTCGTACCAGTGGTCCGACAGGTCCGGCTGCGGCTTCCCGAACACCGTGCAGGGGATGCTCAGTTCGTACAGATCCCACGACGGGATCGCTATCTCATCGGTCACGACCAGGGCGACGGAACCAGCGCTCATACGGTGAGACTAGGCCGCCGCGCGGCACGGCGGGACGTGGCAGGAATTTGGTGGGCGCCGTCATCCCTGTCACTGTCCTGCGAGGCCGCCCGCTGCGAGCGTGGTCCGCATGAGCACAGAGAACACCGTCACCGCGGGGAAGACCCCCGTCACCGTCATCGGCCTCGGCAACATGGGCTCCGCCCTCGCCGCCACCCTCCTGGAGAACGGCCACCCCACCACCGTCTGGAACCGTTCCGCGGCCAAGGCCAAGCCCCTCGTCGACCGGGGCGCACACCTCGCCGCGACCCCCGAAGAGGCCGTCGCGGCAAGCCCGTTGATCCTCGTCTGCGTCCTCGACCACGACGCCCTGCACACCGTCCTGGACCCCGTCGCCGAATCCCTCGCCGGATCCCTCTCCGGCAAGGCCCTGGTCAACGTCACCTCCGGCTCACCGGAGCAGGCCGACGAGGCGGCGGCGTGGGCCGCACCGCTGGGGCTCGGCTATCTCGACGGGGCGATCATGACCACGCCGCCGGGCGTCGGGACCCCGGAGATGATGTTCCTCTACAGCGGCTCGGCCGAGGTGTTCGAGGAGCACCGTGCGGCGCTCGCCGTGCTCGGCGACCCGCTCTACCTGGGCCAGGAGCCGGGCCGGGCCTCGCTCTACGACGTGGCCCTGCTCGGCCTGATGTGGTCGACGTTCACCGGCTGGCTGCACGGAACGGCCCTGGTCGGCGCGGACGCGACCAAGGCCGCCGACTTCACGCCCGTCGCCATCCGCTGGATGACCCACGCGGTCGCCGGATTCCTCGCCACGTACGCCCCTCAGGTGGACGCGGGCCACTATCCGGGCGACGACGCCACCGTCGACGTACAGATCGCGACGGTCGGCCACCTCATCCACGCGGCGGCCGACCGCGGCATCGACAACGCGCTGCCGGAGCTCCTGAAGGCCACCATGGAGCGCGCGAGCGCGGCCGGGCACGGCTCCGACAGCTACGCGAGCGTGATCGAGGTGCTTCGCGGACAACGGCAGGGCGACGGAACTCGCGTGTGACCATTCGGCAACAACCCGGGTAAGACCCGTACATCCGTGTGCATGATGAAGCCTCATCCTGTCCTGGTGTCACGGGTCTTGGGGGGACCGTATGAACAGGCCGCTGCGCCACATAGCCGTCTTCTGCGGGGTGCTCACGCTCGCCCTGCTCCTGCGCGCGACCTGGGTGCAGTTCGCCGAGGGCGAGTCGCTGGCCAAGCACGACAAGAACCGGCGCGTGCAGATCGAGGCCTTCTCGCACCCCCGTGGCGACATCATCGTCGGCGGCAAGCCGATCACCGGCTCGAAGGAAGTCAGCGGCACCGACTTCAAGTACCAGCGGGTCTTCAAGAACGGCCCCATGTACGCGCCGATCACCGGCTACTTCTCGCAGGCCCAGGGAGCGACCTTCCTGGAAGGCGTCGAGAACGACGTGCTCAGCGGCGACGACGACCGCCTCTTCATCCGCCGCACCCTGGACATGCTGACCGGTGAGAAGCGCCAGGGCGGCGACGTCATCACGACCATCGACCCCAAGGCCCAACAGGCCGCCTACAAGGGTCTCGTGGACCTGAACGCCCGGGGCGCGGTCGTCGCGCTCGACCCGCGCTCCGGGAAGGTCCTCGCGATGGCGAGCACCCCCTCGTACGACCCCTCCGTCTTCGCGGGGATCTCGCAGAAGGAGGGCAAGGAGTTCACGCGGCTCAGCAAGAACAAGGACAAGCCGCTCTCCAACCGCGCGCTGCGCGAGATCTACCCGCCCGGATCCACCTTCAAGATCCTCACCGCGGCGGCCGCCCTGGAGCACGGCGTGATCGACGACATCGACGAGCCCACCGGCGCCAAGGCCCCCTACAAGCTGCCGCTCAGCTCGACGACGATCGGCAACGACGTGACCGGCGCCCCCTGCGACAAGGCCTCGCTGAAGGTCGGCATGCAGTGGTCCTGCAACAACGTCTTCCTCGACACCGCGCTCAAGGTCGGCGAGGACGACATGCGCGAGACGGCGGAGAAGTTCGGCTTCAACAAGCAGCAGTTCATCCCCGTCCGCTCGTCCGCGAGCAGCTACCCGGACGGCCTCGACAAGCCGCAGACCGCGCTGACCGGCATGGGCCAGGGCAGCCTGACCAGTACGCCGCTGCAGATGGCGATGGTCGCCGCGGGACTCGCCAACGACGGCAAGCTGATGAAGCCGTACATGGTCGAGGAGCTGCGCGGCCCCGACCTCTCGACGATCGAGAAGGGCAGCCCGGAGGTCCTCGAGCAGGCCGTCTCCGAGGACACCGCGGGCAAGGTGCAGGAAATGATGGAGCACACCGTCGAGGAGGGCACGGCGAACAAGGCGCAGATCGACGGCGTCACGGTCGGCGGCAAGACCGGCACCGCCCAGCACGGCTCGGACGTCAACGACGAGCGTCCGTACGCCTGGTTCGTCTCCTACGCCAAGAACGAGGACGGCTCGTCGCCGGTCGCGGTCGCGGTGTTCGTCGACCCGAAGGACATGAACATCCCGCGCGAGGAGATCGCGGGCGGGAAGCTGGGGGCGCCGATCGCGAAGGCGGTGATGGAGGCGGTACTGGACGACTAGTCCTGGCTGACCCGTCAGCCCTCCAGGAGCCGTCCCGCGAGCCGCTCGATGCGGGCGTGCCAGGCGGCGAGCGCCTCGTCCGTGGCCGCCGCGCCGCCGAAGGGCCCGGTCTGCGTCAGGACGAGCCGGGTGCCGTAGCCCGTGCCCTCGCCGAGCTCCCAGCGCACCTCACCCTTGGGATGCACGGCGTACGTGAGCGACACCGGTGCCCGCAGCGCGGTGACGGGACCCGCGGACACGCCGTCCGCAAGGAACCCGTCGGGTGCCGTGTCGCCCTCCAACGGCTCCTCGCCCGAGCAGAGTTCGGCCCACACCGCGTCCGCCGACCGCACCAGCTGACGCTCGAAACGGATGCCGTCGCCGGTCACCGCCCCGTGCCCCAGGTCGAACTGCTCCAGATACGCCTCGTGCAGTTCCCCCGCGTCCCGGCTCACCTCGGCCTGCCCGCCGTCCAGGAACTGGCCGAGAGCCGAGATGCACAGCTGCCAGCCCGCGGCGAAGCTCGGGGCGCCGAAGCGGTCGCCGAAGGTGTGGACGAGGGTCAGGAGCGAGCCCCGGCCGTCGGGGCCGTCCGGGGCGATCTCCCAGCGCAGGTGGTCGTCGCCCCAGCTGAAGGCGAAGAGGCGTGGCTCGTCGGCGTCGGTGACCTCGCCGGTCATGCCGGGGCCCTCGTCGCCGGGGAAGTGGAAGCCCATCGCGCCGCCGGGCCGCAGCTCGAGGGTCACCTCGGAGGGGAACCACTGGGCGAGGTGTGCGGGCTGCGTGATCGCGGCCCAGACCTTGGCGGGCGGGTGCGCGAGGCGGCGCTCCATCCGCAGGACGTTCCGGCCGCCGTCGTCGCCGGGGGTGAGGGTGTCGGAGTGCGGGTTCATGAGGAGTCACCGTCCATGTTCATCGTTCATCAGGACTCACCGTCCATGACGTCGAGGTGCCGTTCGAGGGCGTCGAGCCGGTCCGACCAGAGGTGCCGGTAGTGCGCGAGCCACGCGTCGAGCTCGGCGAGGGGCTCGGGCCGCAGCTCGTACCACCGGCGCTGCGCGTCCTGCCGCACCCGCACGAGCCCCGCGTCGCGCAGGACCCGCAGATGCTTGGACGTGCCGGGCTGGCTCAGACCGAGCCGCTCGGTGATCTCACCGACCAGATGGGGACGCTCGAGGAGCAGATCGAGGATCTTCCGTCGGCTCGGCTCGGCGAGGACGTCGAACGGTATGGGCATGCATCGAACATACCTCTCGGGCTATATAACCGCAACGGCATGTTACCCGTCCGCACCCTCACGCCTCCCAGGGCAGCGGCCTGCTGTGCAGTACGTCGAGCCGGGACACCGCCCTGGTCAGGACCACGTAGAGGCGGTGGTGCCCGCGGCTCTCCGCCTCCGCGATGGCGGCGGGCTCGACGGCCACGACATGGTCGTACTCCAGGCCCTTCGCCACGGACGCGGGCAGCACCGTCACCCGCGCGCCCAGGTCGTCCGGCCCGGCGCTGTCGATGCCCGCCGCGGCGAGGGCCTCGCGCAGGCGGGCGGTGTCGGCGTCGGCGGCGATGACGCCGACCGAACCCTCACGGGAGAGCGCGGCCCGCACCGCGTCGACGGCGGCGACACCCACGTCCCGCACCTCCCGGATCCTCAACTCACCGTCCGTACGCAGGGACCGGGCGGGCGGTACGTCGACGTCGAGCGAGGCGAGGACGCGGTTGGCGAGCCCCACGACCGCCTTCGGCACGCGGAAACCGACGGCGAGAGGAGTGACGGAGGCGTCGGGTTTGCCAAGGTGGGCGAGGAGTTCGGGCCAGCAGCGGGCGGCCCACGGGGTGGTGCCCTGGGCGAGGTCGCCGAGGACGGTGAGCGAGCCGAAACCGGCGCGGCGGGCGATCACGCGAGCCTCCATCGGGGAGAGGTCCTGCGCCTCGTCGACGACGATGTGGCCGTACCCCTCGGGCCGTTCGAGCAGCCCGGCGACCTCGTCGAGCAGCACGAGATCGGCGGCGGACCACTTCGCCGACTTGTACGAACGCGGGGGCTTGCCCCAGCGGATCGCCCGCTGCTCGTCGGCATCAAGGATGCCGACGGCAGCGGCGGCGAGCGCTTCGGGGTCGGCCAGCAGCGCGGCGAGCACCTCCTCCGGCCTGACCTTGGGCCAGGCAGCGTCGACGAAGGCCGAGACGGAACGGGCGCGGGAGATCTTCTGCAGCCAGACGTTGTTCACGGCGCCTGCGCGGCGCTCGGCCTGATCCTGGATGTGCCGGACGGCACGGGTGCGCACGCGCTCGCGCCCGACGGCGTACGGAGGTTCCTCGGCGCGTACGTCTGCGATGATCCGCTCCAGGTCGTCGAGCGCGACCCGCCAGGTGTACGAACCGTCCGGCACCGCGATGGAGTCGGTGGGCGCCGCGACGCGCGAGTAGAGCGCGCGGCGCAGGACGGCCGCCATCCGGGCGTCGTGCTTGACGCGCGCCGCGGCCTCGCCGTCCCGGGCCCGGACGGGGGCGGCGGACCTGGCGATCTCGTCCGCGACGGTGGACTGGCGCACGCCGGTCTCGCCGAGGGAGGGGAGCACCTCGGCGATGTAGCGCAGGAAGGTGCGGTTGGGGCCGAGGATGAGCAGTCCGGCGCGCTGCACGCGCTGGGGGTGGGTGTAGAGCAGATACGCGGCGCGGTGCAGGCCGACTGCGGTCTTGCCGGTGCCGGGGGCGCCCTGGACGCAGACGGACGCGGTGAGTTCACCGCGGACGAGGTCGTCCTGCTCGGGCTGGATGGTGGCGGCGATGTCGCGCATGGGGCCGACGCGGGGCCGCTCGATCTCTCCGGCGAGGATGCGGCTGCCGTGCACGGGCGGAGTGCTGGGTGCGGCCGGGGTGTTCGTCGCACTGCCGGCCAGCGGCTCGTCCTCCAGGCCCGTGAGGTCGGCGGATTCACCCTTGCTGCCGGGCGCCCAGCCGAAACGGCGGCGGACGGCGACGCCTTGGGGGGCGCGGGCTCCGGCCTGGTAGAAGGCGCGGGACACGGGGGCGCGCCAGTCGACGACGAGGGGCGGGGCCGAGGGATGTTCCGTGATGCGGAGACGGCCGATGTGGTAGCTCTGCCCGCGGTGATCACCGGCTTGGGCGGCTTCGGGACCGTCGGCGGCGAAGTCGAGACGGCCGAAGAAGAGGGGCGCTTCGGGGAGTTCGCGCATCGCTTTGGCGTGGCTGCGGAACTGGTAGCCGAGCACTTCGGCGTCGGCGCCGGACGCGGAGACGTCCGCTCCTCTGACGACTTGCTCCTCCGCACCGTCGACCATGCCGGTGAGGGCGGTGCGGCAGGTGTCGTGGTACCGGCGCTCGGCGGCGAGGGCGGCTTCCAAGGGATCTTCGGTGACCGTACCGGGGGCTGCGTCGCTTGGCGTCATGCAGCCAAGGGTAACGAAAGATGTAACCGAGTTAAATTTGTTACTCAGAATCACACATGCGGTAGGCTCGCACCATGGCCATGACGGACGAAGAGGCGGGCACCCCGGCTGACACCGGCCCCGCGACCGAGACGACCGACACGGGCGGCCCCGGCCTGCGCGAGCGCAAGAGGCAGCGGATGTACCAGGCGGTCTCCGACGCGGCGATCGCGCTCTTCCTGGAGAAGGGCTTCGAGAAGGTGCCGGTAGCGGAGGTGGCGGCAGCCGCCGAGATCTCCAAGCCGACCCTGTTCCGCTACTTCCCGGCCAAGGAGGACCTCGTACTCCACCGGTTCGCCGACCACGTGGACGAGGCGGCACGGGTGGTGGCCGAGCGCCCCGCGAAGCGCTCCCCCCTGGACGCCTTGCAGCGCCGGTTCCTCGACGGCCTGGAGCACCGGGACCCGGTGACCGGCCTGTGCGACAACGTCCACGTACTCGCCTTCCACCGACTCCTGTACGGAACGCCGTCGCTGGTGGCACGGCTGTACGGCTACCAGGAACGGTCGGAGGCGGCGCTGGGCGAGGCGCTGAGCAAGGCGGCGGTCGACACCTCGGCAGAATCGCCGACCGGACCACGAACCGGACCACGAACCGGACCACGGACTGGATCACCGGACGCGGACGCACTGGCCGCACGGCTGGCAGCCGGCCAGATCATCGCCGTACAACGCATCCTCGCCCTGGAGAACTGGCGCCGGATCGACGCGGGCGAGAGCGCGGAAGCGGTGTGGCCGGAGGCGGTGGTGGCGGCGAACAGAGCGTTCGGGCAGCTGCGTTCGGGATTGACGACATACGCGTGACGAGCACTTAGGGCAATCCCACCTCGGAGGAGAAACGGGATGAACCGGCCCTGAGAGCCCGGCCGGACCCACGCGCCCGCAGTCGGCGCCGAGACGCGAGGGGACGTGCCGGTATGTCCGCACGGAGCACGGTACGAATCAACTCCCCCGCCGAAGCACCCATGCGCTCGGACCGAGATAGCGAGTACGGACATACCGGCACGGCCCCGCCGCCACCCGCGAGGCGACTCCGCACCCGCAACCCCCACCCACCGCCGCTGCGCCGCAGGCCTCCCCACATGCATCCCGCACCCAAAAGAAGACGGCCCACGACCTACCGATCCCCCACCAGCACAGCCACCCCATCCAGCACCCGCCCGATCCCGAACTCGAACTCCATGGGCTCGGCGTCCGCGACGTCGAGGACCCCCGCCGCGAGGGTCCGCCGCAGCGCGGGAAACCGTTCGGGTTCGGTCGAGGTCAGCGCGTCGATGGTGCGCGCGTACCGCCGCATCACCTCGTCGGGCTCCTGGCCCCCCGCCCTCATGGCCCTGTCCAGATCGGCCATGAGCGTGACCTCGTTGCGCACGAACCCGCCCACCAGCATGAGCACGGACAGCTTCCAGCCCTCCTCGAGACCGCTGTCGTCGAGCGCCGCGAGCCCCTGCTCCATCCACTCCAGATAGTGGGGTGACGCGGGCGGCGAGGTGATGGGGATGCGCACGAGCCACAGATGGCGCCGGAAGACCTCGCGCTGAGCCCGCGCCCACCACTCCAGGCGCGCACGCCACCCCGTGACCTCCGGGGGCATCTCGGGCGGCGCCCCGGTGGCCGCGTCCTGCATCAGGACGTACAGCTCGTCCCTGGAGGAGACGTACCGGTAGAGGGACATCGGCGAGACGCCGAGCGCCTTGGCGACCCGCCCCATGGTGACCGCGCCGATCCCCTCCGAGGCGGCGATGGCGATGCCCGCGTCGACGATGCGGTCAAGACTCAGGCCGGGCTTGGGCCCCTTGGACGGCCGCTCGCGCAACCCCCAGGCGGTCTCAAGGCTCACGGACAACCCCGTACCACCGTCACCCTGCGCACCTTCGCCCCGCGCGCCTTCACCCCGCGCACCTTCACCCGACGCGCTCTCGCCCCGCGCACTTTCGCCGCCTGCCGCCATGACCCGCCGCCGCCTCCTCCTGAGCTGCCGTGCTTGACGCACATCGTAGTTCTGCGTAACCCTTACTCAGTAATGCGTAGGCCTTACGCAATAGAAGATGGCACGGCGAGAGCGCCACAACCCCAGGAGCACACATGCCACCCGCGCCACCCCCACCACTCACAAGAGCCCCGGCCGCCGCCATCGAGGCAAAGGCCCTCGCCAAGACGTACGGCGACCCCGGCGACCGCAACGCAGTCCCCGTACTGCGCGGCATCGACCTCCACGTCCAGCCCGGCACCGTCTTCGCCCTCCTCGGCCCGAACGGCGCAGGCAAGACGACGGCCGTCCGCATCCTCACCACGCTCACCACCCCCGACACGGGTACGGCGCGGGTGGCGGGCCACGACATCCGTACGGGGCGACGCGAGGTCCGCCGCGCGATCAGCCTCACCGGCCAGTTCGCGGCGGTCGACGAGACGCAGACCGGCGCGGAGAACCTCCGCATGATGGCGAGGCTCGCGGGCCTGCCCCGCCCGGCGGCCCGCGCCAGGGCAGCCGAACTCCTGGCCCGCTTCGGCCTCACGGAGGCGGGCGACCGCCTGGTCCGCACGTACTCGGGAGGCATGCGCCGCCGCGTGGACCTGGCGGCGGGCCTCGTGGGCGACCCGGAGGTCATCTTCCTGGACGAGCCGACGACGGGCCTGGACCCGCGCAGCCGCCAGGAGATGTGGGAGGTGGTACGGGACCTCACGGCGCAGGGCACGACGGTCTTCCTGACCACTCAATACCTGGAGGAGGCGGACCAACTGGCGGACCACATAGCGGTACTGCACGAGGGAGTGATCGCGGCGGAAGGCTCACCGTCGACGCTGAAGTCCCGGGTGTCGGGCCACCGCCTGGACACGACGCTCACCACCAAGGAGGCCTACCTGCGGCTCTCCCCCAGGGCGACACACCACTCCCCCGAGACCCTGACGCTCGGCTTCCCGACGGACGGAACAGCGAACGCCATACGAGCGCTACTGACGGAACTCGACCCACACCAAACGGACTTGGCAACATTCAACATCCTCACGGCAACGCTGGACGAAGTCTTCCTCTCCCTCACAACCCCGTCGACCCCACCGACCCCACCGATGCCACCGATGCCGAAGGGGGGGGCTGACCCATGTCTGAGGCCCTGATCATGACCGGCCGGGCGATCCGCATCAGCCGCCGCAACGTGGACGCCCTGATCACCTCGATGGCGCTCCCGGTGATGCTCCTGCTGATCTTCGTCTACTTCTTCGGCGGCGCGATCAAGACGGACACGCAGTCGTACGTCACGTACGTCGTCCCGGGAGTCCTCCTCCTCTGCGCCGGCTTCGGCTCGTCGAACACGGCGATAGCGGTGACGGAGGACATGAAGGGCGGCATCATCGACCGCTTCCGTTCATTGGACATCGGCGCCACGCAGATCCTGACGGGCCACGTCATCGCCTCGGTGGCCCGCAACCTCATCGCCACGACCCTGGTGCTCGCGCTGGCCTTCGCCATCGGCTTCCGCCCGTCGGCGACACCGGCGGCCTGGCTGGCGGCAACAGCGATCCTCCTGGCCTTCATCCTGGCCCTGTCCTGGCTCTCGGCAACGGTGGGCCTACTGGCCAAGTCCCCGGAAGCGGCAGGAGGCTTCACCTTCTTCGTGAGCTTCCTCCCCTACCCGAGCAGCGCTTTCGTGGAGACGTCGACCATGCCGGACTGGCTCCGCCCCTTCACCGACAACCAACCGGTGACGCAGGTCATCGACTCCCTACGGGGCCTGCTCCTCAACCAGCAGGTGGGCTCGACCCCTTGGGTGGCCCTGGCTTGGTGCGCGGGAATCCTTGCCGTCTCGGTGGGGGCTTCGGGGGCGCTGTTCAGGAGGCGGACGGCGTGAGGTGCAAGAGAGGCCTGGTGGCACCCCCGAACTCAATCACGAACCCGCCGAGATAGCGGGAGTCGGACAGGATCCGCGTGGCTGTGGTCAGTCGGGCACCGTCACACCCTCGAGGAATCCTTGGTTTGAGACCACTCCGCCAACGCGACCGCGATCTGCCAGTAAGACGGCACGGAGTCCAGACCCAAGGGATCACGAGCGGCGACAAGCACACGCTGAATCCTTCGGCAGGCATGCGGAAGCAACCACCAGTTGAACTTCGTCCCGGCGCCCAGCGTCAATGCGACACGGATGACATCTGTGAAGACGGACTGCGCCCTCTTGAAGCCGAGCAGGCGCGGAAGATCCTCTTCCAAACCTCGGGAGCTACCAGGACTGGCTGCCTCGACGGACTCACGCCAATGTCGGGCCATCAGGGTTTCCTGATGCTCCGGATAGTTCATCAAGTAGAGATGCGTTGCCAAGTCATACAGCGGATCTCCAAACATGGCCAACTCCCAGTCAATTGCCCAGAGTTGACCTTTAAGATCAATGATGAAATTCTCGCGATGCAGGTCGGCATGCAGTAGACAGAAAGGCCGAACCTTCAGCCCGAGCACATGCTTTCTCAGTCGCTCAAAATTTCCCTCATCCACTCCCAGTGACGCGAATAGGCCACCGAACACATCCAGATTCTTCTGATACACCTGCTCCTCGGTAAAACAAATCAGTCGTTCCAGAAATTCTGAAGTATCCCCCTCCCGGGCTTGGTCGCCAGGGACACAGCGCCGGGCCACCGTAACGGCTCCTGGCCGCACACCGGCCAACTGCCTGAAGAATTCGACGACTTGCAGGAACAACGATTCGGGGATTTCGCGCCCCGAACTGTAATGCGCTCCCAGCGTCCGCCCCTCGATGAATCTCTGCAACCCGATACTGCCGGATTCGATGATGTCAGGGATTCCCTTGACGCGCCCGGCCAATTCCCGAAGCAACGCCTCCTCGGATACGAAGCAGCGTCGGTCGAACCAAAGGAGATTTTCGCGCGGCTCCCGGCACTTCCACCGGATTTGCTCAGTCCCATCCGATCGCCCTCCAGGCAACGGGAAGACATACGTCTCGTGGTGGTAGCCCTTGAGCGGGCCTTCAAGCGCACTCTCACTGCCGCTCAATTCAACGGCGCGATGCCACGCCATGGAGGACGATTCGGGTGACATTGCCCGTTCTCTCGCCTGGTGCCGTTCTGACGATGGAGATGAGTAGAGAAGGAGCAGCACATTACTCCATCTCGCGAGGGCATCTCGCCAGATTGCATCGGATTGACCGAGCCTGTCGCCTGCGTGATGGAACGCGCGTGCGCTCGTGCGACAACGCCCTCTCGAAGCCCTGATCACCAGAGCGGCTCGGTAGTAGCCCGGCGGGCCGCCCTGGTCCACACTGGCTGAATGAGTTTGGGGAGGCCCATGGACAAGGGACTGAGCGAGCAGGACGTCTTGGTAAGGCTTCTCAACAGCGCAGAGGCAGTCCTGCTCGACTTTGACGGCCCCATCTGCGATCTCTTCTACGGCAAGCCGACGGCGCCGATCGCAGCCCTGATCAAGGATCAAGCAAGAGGCGTCTGGGGAACCCTGACACCGGAGGTGGAGGCGTGCGTCGACTCGCATGGCCTGCTTCAGTGCCTCCGGGACATGCTCGAGCCGGACTCACACGGACTGACCCGCGACCCTATGCCGCTGAAGTTCGCGGAGTCAGTCGTCAGGGAGTTCGAGGTTGAGGCCGTACAGACCGCCCGGCCTGCAGACCGCGTACAGGACCTGGTAGATCACCTACGCGGCCTGGGAAAAAGCTTGGTCATCGTGAGCAACAACGCTGAGGAACCAGTACGGGAGTACCTCGACGGCGTGGGGCTCCTTCCACAGATCAAGGGGATCTTCGGCCGCGATCCCGACGAACCAAGGCACATGAAACCTGATCCCGACTGCATCCTCCGGGCTCTGGCATACCTTGGCCTGACGCAGTCACCCAACTCCTGCCTCATGGTGGGAGACCAACTCACTGACCTCGAGGCAGCCCGCGCCGCCAAGACACCTTTCCTCGGCTACAGCACAGCTCTTGCGGCCGAGATGAAGACATCCGGCGCAGCCTGGGCTGTCACCTCTCACCAACCGACGATCGAAGCCGCGCAGGTTTTGATGGCGTCAAGGAGCCACAACTAGCCTTCTGGTGCAGACGAGTTGCCTGCGGCATGATGACACGTCAGCAGTGCCACCAAGGCGACAGAGCTCATCACTCTTCCGGCGATGGGCAGTACACAGGGGGTGTAGAGGGTTGGCTCCAGGCCACCCGGGCGGGGGCAGCTCAACCACGCTGACTCGTATACGCCGGCTACTCAATCGCTGGAAGCCCCGCATCTTCAAGTGGTCCCTGTCAGTGGTCGCCGTTCTGGGCGTAGGCGCCGAAATCATCACCCCTCTCGGTGACACGCTCAAGGGACAGGGATTCCTGGGAAGTTCCTTCGCGGCCCTCGTGGCCCTCGTCCTCTATAGCGCGATCAGCGAATCAGGGCAGCAGGAAGTCGATGGCGTCGAGATCCTCGCCGACATGAACGACATCAGCGCATCAGTTCGGACGGCGTTCGAGGACCGGAAGGTGCAGATCGACTTCTCCGGTTTCACCATGCAGACCCTGCTGGAATTATTGGGAGCCCCCCTGCGCAAGATGGCGGACGAATTGGTGCAGACACAGGAGCTCTCCTTACGCATCACCGTTGTTCACCTAAACTCCCCGATGAATCTTCCCGGACGCTTGGAAAGCCCGCCGGCCCACAGTAGCCTCCCGCCCGGAACTCTCCTGTACATGGATTCCGACAAGAATCGGGAGCGCATGCGCGAAGATTTCACCAAGAAAAACTGGAACGAGCTGAAGTATCTACTTGAGCAGGCACAAATAAAGAACCCGAGCACCCGCATAAGGTGCGAGATACGAGAGTCACCACAGTCTCCATCGTACAAGCTCTACGTATTCAATCAACAGTATGTATATTTCGCTCCGTATGGCATCACTGATACTACGATCACTTGGCGTGGCGACCCTTACTATATTCTAGATGCAGAGGGTTTCGGAAAAAGGCATGGCGCAGCGCGCATAATAGGCTGGGACAAACGGTCGGAGTCATGGTCGACTTGCCGGATCGCCGAGCACCACATGGAATGGTTCGAGAACCTCTGGAAAGTACTGGAGAACAAGAAACCACCAGTTCCAGTAATACTCGATCCGATATGGCCGGAACCGCCCGGCGGACAGCCGACCGGATAGCCAGGTAGCCCGCCCTCAAGACTTGGCGAGCAGGCTCCAGCAGGAGTCGAACCAGGCCTGCATACTGTCGACGAAGAGGGTCCCCTGGGATTCCGGTTCGTCGTCCCGTACGTAGTGCGTGAGGGCCGATCCGAGGCCGAGCACGTCCAGTGCGTCGATCTCCTCGCCGTCGTCCAGCTGGATGCGGCGCTCGATCACCTCGTACGGACCGTGCAGCGCCTCGGCGTCATTGAGCAGGTAGAGCTTGAACGCGGGTGTCAGCGGCACGCGGCGCACCTCTACGTTCACCTCCGGCACCAGCCCCTCGGTGTGCAGGTCCCGCAGCGCGTTGCGCAGCGATGCCGTATGCCGCCGTGTGATGTCGCGCAGGCGCTGCTGCGGACGCGGGTCGGCGGGGTCGTCCTTGGTACGGGGATAAGGAAGGCCGAGGTCTTCTGAGGGCAGCAAGATGCGGACCGCTATACGCTCCGGTGCGATCTCCCGGACGCGTATACGTTCCGCCTGGACGCGGATATGTGCGTCCAGGGACTCCGAGGTCAGGGTGAAGACATCCAGGGTGACCTGGGAGGCCTCGAACCCCTCCCCGATGATCGAGCCGAGCGAGACCCGGCCGATGCCCCGCCCTGGCTGCCTGCCGGAACTCGAGTGGGCCATCTGCGCCTTCACCACCCGTGACCCGCTCCCCTGCCTGGAACGGACGACGCCTTCGCTGATGAGTTCCCTCATCACTCGCTGGATGGTGTCTCTGGAGACGTCGAATTCGCGCGCGAGTTCGCGCTGAGTGGGGAGCTGGCTGTTCAGCGGGTACGTGCCGTCGGCCAGCCGAGAGTGCAGCGCGTCAGAGACCCGCTGGAACTCGCTGCCGCCACCCTCACCAGTCCGTTCACGCATCACTCCGCGACCGTACCTCCGCCCGGAAGAGGGGAAGCCACTTCCGTCAGATATGACTGCTCCATCAGGCCAATGAGCGAGGACTTCCATCGACCCGACAGTCATCCAGTCCAATTGCACAGGTAGTTGACTGGTATCGGGTCAGCTCTGCGCCCGGAGGATCTTCAGGACGGGTTCGAGCGAGCTCACGATGTACTCGCGTTTGACGCCCGCGTCACGCAGCAGGCCCTCCTTGCGATCGTTACGCGCGTAGCCCATGAAGTGCACTCCGGCCCCGACCGCTGCCTGATAGTCCGTAGGCGCGTCGCCGATCATCAACGCCGCCGACGGGGCCGCGCCCATCGCGCTCAGGGCGCGGTTGATGCAGTGCGGATCCGGCTTGAGGAGTTGGAGGTCCTGGGTGCGGCCATAGATGTGTGGGGTGAAGCAGTGGTCGAGGCGGCGGGACTCCAGGTAGTCAGCGACCGCCCGCGGCGAGTTGTTCGTGGTGACAGCAAGCCGCGGCCCCATCGCATGCCACGTCATGATGAGCGGATCCGCGTACTGCGTGGGCCACGCCGATGCCACCGCCGTCAGCTCCTGCTGGGTGAGCCGTTCCTCGAGCTCGGCCACCAGATCACTGCCGGGGTGTCTGCGGTCGACCGCGCGCAGGACCGCGTGCGGGTCCGGCTCGGCACGCTCCTCCTCGGTCAGCAGCCCCCGCAGCCCCCGCTCCTCGAGCCAGCGGACCTGATCACTCGCGATCCGCTCGGCCGAGTGCCCGGCGAACAGCCGGCAGATGGGTCCGTCGAAGTCGAAGAGTACGAAGCGGGCGCGTTTGATCAGTTCCCGCAGTTTTTCGGTCTCTTCTGCCATCCACTCAGTCTGCGTCGTATCAGGAGTCACTAAGAGAGTGTCAGCTCCGTCGCGATGGTTGCCCAGAGCGCGTCGAACCATTTCTGGGACTCTTCCACGAACGCGGCGTCCCGCGGTGCCGCGTCCTTTTCGAAGGAGAAGAGCGGGGATCTCAGCCCCGAGACGTCGAACGCCTCCACCTCCGCACTGTCCACGTCCAGCATGCTGCGCTCGACCGTGTAGTAGGCGAGGAGCGCCTCCCGCTGGTTCAGGAGGTACAGCTTCACCGGCGGTGTGAACGGCAGCGCGCGGAACGAGACGTCCACGTCGATGCCGTGCGAGGACCGCAGCGCGCGCAGGTTGTGGCGCAGGACCTGGCCCTGGGTGTTGCGCAGCGCGAGCCACCGCCCATGGACCTTGCCGCCCTCGTCCCTGCCGCTGATCGGGCGGGGGAAGGCCAGGTCGATGTCGCTGCTGGGGAGCATGATCCGTACGCTGATCGACTTGGGGTGGATGAGCCCCTCATGGATGTGCCGCACCGGCTCCCCCAGCGCGATCATCAGCGTCTCCGCCGTGTACGAGACCACGTCTATCCGCACCTGGGGCTCCGAGAAGGCCGCCGCGAGCCTCGGCGCGAGGCCGACCATCGACGCCTGCGGTTCCACCCCTGCCGACGGCGCCCCCGGTGGCTCCGCCGCGATCCGCGGCGGGCTGCCCTTGCTCACGTTGGCAAGGAGGCCGTCGCCCTGCAGCGTCTTCAGTGCCTGGCGCACCGTCCCCCGTTCCACGCCGAACTCCTCCGCGAGCACCGCCTGTGTGGGGAGGCGGTCGCCCGGTTTGAGGTCGCCGGAGCGGATGCGGTCGCGGAGGGTGTCGGCGATGTCCTGGGGGGTGAGTTTTCTGCTGCCGTTCACTGCAACGTTCTCCTGGGTCACGACCAGACGATACAACTCCGCACCATCTCAGGGCAGTTGTCTTGAAGTTGTTTATGTTGTGGGACCAAGTGGGGACAACTTAAGTGAAGTTGGTTGCCAACTCATACGAGATGGCAGAAGGGGGAACCATCATGGCCGTCCTCGCCCTCCTCGCAGCCGCGTTCGCCATCACCCTCGAGCAGTTCGTGCAGTGGCAGTACGGGGCCACCGGCCTCATCGGATTTCTGCTGCTGACCATCGGGATCAAGGCGAAGAGCCCCACCTGCAGCTCCATCGGAGCCGTCGTTCTCGCACTCATGATGACCGGCCCCGCGATCTAGCCGCGCGATCTAGCCCCGCGCCAGCTCCAGGTCCTGGCTGATCGTGCCCCACAGCGCGTTGAACCACAGATGCGACTGCTCCACGAACGTCGTGTCCCGCAGCCCGTCGCCCTGGTGGAAGGGGAAGAGCATCGACTGCGCGCCCTGGGCGTCGTACATCTCCAGCGGCTCGTGGTCGATCTGCTCGCTCTGCCTGGTGAGGGTGTAGTACGCGAAGAGCGCCTCCGAGCCGTTCAGGAGGTACAGCTTCACCGGCGGGGTGAACGGCAGCGCACGGAACGAGACGTCCACGTCGATGCCGTGCGACGACCGCAGCGCCTGGAGGTTGTGGCGGAGCACCTGCCCCTGTGCGTTGCGCTGGTCCAGCCAGCGCCTGTGCACCTGCCCGCCCTCGTCGTCGCCGCTGTCCACCGGCGCGGGGAAGGCGAGGTCGATGCTGCGGCTCGGCAGCAGGACGCGGACGGAGACCTTGGCCGGATTCCGCTGCCCGGCGTGAATCTGACGGAGCGGTTCCCCGATCGCCATCGTGAGCGAGATGGACGTCAGGCAGAGCGCGTCGATCTCCACGTGGTCGGCCTCGAACGCCGCCGCGATGCGCGGGGCGAGACCGACCATGGTGGGCTGCGGCTTGACGCCGCCGGGCCCGGACAGCGCGTGCTTCGAGTTCTCGGCGACCGTGGCCGGGCTCCCCTTGGACACGTTCGCCAGCAGGTTCTCACCCTGCAGCGTGCGCAGCGCCTCGCGTATCGCGCCGCGCTCGACACCGAACTCGTCGGCCAACTCGGCCTGAGTCGGCATGCGTTGACCCGGCCGCAGCGACCCGGACCTGATCCGGTCGCGCAACTCGTCGGCCACCTCGCGGTGAGACCTGTGCGGCCTCTTCAACCCATTGACTGGTGCAGGATCCGGGCTCACAACCAAACAGTACAACTTCGCGCCATCTTTGGGGAGTTGCTCGGAGGGTGGTTATGAATCGAGCCATCGCGGAGATAACTCAGGTGAAGTTGGTAGCCAACTTAGGCAACCTGGCAGGAACCCTCAGGGGTTGGCCGCCAGGAATCGCCCACCGGAAGGCCGCCAACCTGATGGGCCGGGGCCCGACAGCCCCGTCCCGAAAGGGGGAACGTCATGCCGCTCATCGCCATCGTCATCGCCGCCCTCGCCATCGGATTCGAGCAGCTCATCCAGTGGAAGTACGGACCGATGGGCATCGTCGCCTTCGTCCTGCTGACCGTGGGCATCAAGGCCAACAACATCAAAATCAGCGGCGCCGGGGCTGCGCTCCTCGTCCTGCTGCTCGCCCAGTCGGGCTGACAGAGCTGGTTGACCGGGCTCCCATCCGGAGGGGAGCCGGGAGTCCGGTCAGCCACCAACTGAAGAGATACAAGGGAAGAGATACGAGAGACACGAAGAGCTCCGCGGTCATCCGCGGGGCTCAGAAGATGTCCGGGCACCAAGCCCTCCGGGACGTACGGAACAAGGCGTCGGCCACGGCCGCGGCGCCCGCCCGCTCCTCCGTCACCCGTCCCGCCGCCGCCAGCCGCACCGCGGACTCGTCACCGAGCCACAGCGTCCCCAACTCACCCACGCCAAGGGACAGTTCGGCCGGGTCCGCGGTCGGTGCGCACACCGCCCCGCCCGGCGACGCGTCCAGCCGGTAGCGGCCACCGGCGAGGCCCGCGCGGTCGCCGATCTCCAGGACGAGGGACGCCGACGCCTCGTACGTACGTGCTTCCAGGGCCCGTACGACATCCAGGATCCGCACCCAGAGCCAGTCCGTCTGCCTGCTGACCCGTGCGGCGCGCGGATCGGGCAGGAAGAGCGGGAGCAGGTCGTCCGGGGCGCGGTTGCCCGACTTCACCACCGTCACCCAGTCGATCGAGCAGAGGTAGTGCCACAGGGCGCGCTCGGCCGCCGGCGTCGTGGCGGTCAGCCGCTGCACGGTCGCGGTGTTCCGCGGCTGGCTGCTGTCGCTCCAGCTGTCCTCCGTCTCGTACGCGACCAGGCCCTCGACCTCGCCCGACGGGGAGCGGTAGAGCGCGTAGAAGGGCTCGGACCAGGGATTCTCCGGGGTCACCAGCTGCCCGGTGTTCTCCAGCCACCAGCGCTCGTCGCGGTCGACGACGCCGTGCTGACGCGCGCGCTGCCGGTCGTGCAGCGCCGGTCCCTCCTTGCGTACGTCGCCGCCGTCCACGAGGTCGATGCGGGCGCCGTCCGCCGGGCCCGCCCAGCGGGGGTCGAGCCCGGTCCGCGGTACGTCGACGGTCCACTCGGTGGCGGTGGTCGCGGGCCCGAAGCCGTACCGCCCGTAGATCGGGTGCTCGGCGGCGATCAGCGTGGCGACGACGTCTCCGCGCTCCTTGGCCGCGGTGAGGTCGGCGGACATCATCCGGCTGAGCAGGCCGCGGCGGCGGTGCGTGGGGGAGACGGTGACGCCCGAGATGGCGTCCGCGGGGACGGGGGCGCCGCCCACCGCGGTGAGCTGCTGCGCGAACGACCTGAAGGTCGCCACGATGCGGTCGCCGTCGAAGGCGGCCTGGGTGCGGTCGCGGTCGAAGATCGCCCTGCGGTCGGCGATGACCGCGTCGGAGACCTTCGCCAGCGGCCGCAGGAACCCGGCGTTGACGGCCCGGATCCACTCGGGCAGTTCGTCTTCGTTGATGGGCCTGACGCCTATGTCGCTCATGGCCTCACGCTAGATCCACGCCGACCGGCCCCGCATCCGGATTCCCGGGCCCTCGCGGGGGGGGGCACCGCGCTAGAACGCCGCGCGGATCTCCCCCACCTCGGCGGCGCCGCCCAGCAGGGGCGCACGGCCGACGCGGGCGAGTACGTCCGCCTCCACGCCCGCCAGCTGCAGCGCACGGGCCAGGACGGGGCCAAGGGCCCGTATCCCTCCGTCGTCGACCTTGAAGGCCAGCGCACGGCCGTCCGGCAGCGCGAACGCCTGGACCGCCTCGGCGCCCATCTTGGAGAGCGCCCCGGGGATCTCCCGCATGAGCCAGGTGTCGGGGCGGCGCGTGCCCGCGACGTACTCGGGGTGGGCCCGCATCGCGTCCGCGACCCGGCGCTCGGCCGAGCCGTCGGGGGCGAGGACGAAGTGACGGAAGGCGCGGGCGAGGCCGGTCAGGGAGATCGCCATCAGGGGCGCTCCGCAGCCGTCCGTGCCGACGGCCGCCACCTTCTCCCCCGCCGCTTCCTCCACCACCTGGAGGATCAGCTGCTGGAGGGGGTGGGCCGGGTCCAGGTAGGAATCCGTGGGCCAGCCGTTGAGCTCGCACACCGCCAGCATCGACGCGTGCTTGCCGGAGCAGTTCATCGTGACCCGGTCACGAACGGCACCCGCTGCCAGATATGTCTCGGCCTCGACCGCGTCCAGCGGGAGGTCCGGCGGGCACTGCAGGTCCGCCGCCGTCAGGCTGTGCTCGGCCAGCATCTTCTGGACGAGGTCCCGGTGGAAGGTCTCACCGGAGTGGCTCGCCGCGGTCAGCGCGAGGCGCTCGCCCGCCAGGTCGAGCCCCGCCCGCAGCACGGCCGCCGCCTGCATCGGCTTGTTGGCGGACCGCGGGAAGACGGGGGCCGTCACGTCCCCCATGGCAAGATCCACGCTGCCGTCCGCCGCGAGCAGCACCAGGCTTCCCCTGTGACGGCCCTCCACGAAGCCGGAACGTACGACCTCGGCGAGGACCGGGGATATGACAGGGGTGGCTGCGGACTCGGCGGACGTCGAGGTCATCTTCGGCCTTCCGGGGCGGGGGTGGCGTGACGGCCGCCCGCGGAGGCCGGGATCACCGGGTCACGCGAGCAGGTCGTCTACTTGTGCTTCACCTTCACGGTACCTGCGGGCGATCTCCGCGCTGCAATCGTCCGCCGTGCGCTGCAGCTGCTGGCGGCGCCGGGAAACCTGCTGTTCGTAACGGATGAGCCGTCCCATGGCCGTGTGCAGCTCGTCGTCCGTGCGCGCGTCCAGGTCGGAGAGCTCGACCTCGGCGAGCATCTCCGTGGCCAGGAGGCCGTACTCCGCGCTGTGCGGCGTGCCCAGCGTCACGTGCCGGGCCGACGAGCGGTGCCGGGCGGGCCCGTCCGTGAGGATCTCCGAGAGCCGGTGCACGAGTGGCCCCACGGGGCCCGGTGCCGACGGGTCCTTGCGGCGCGCGACCTCCGCCCGCAGGATGTCGATCCGCCCCTGGAGCAGGCGCCGGACATAGCTCAGGTCCGCCTCGTTCTGCTGCGCGTCCCTGCGCAGCTCACGCAGCTCACGCAGGAGCAGCGTGGCCAGGTCGTGCTCGGGCTCTTCGGAAAGGACCGCACTGCCCGTGCGCTGCATGGGCGGCCGCGGCACGTTCGTACGTCGCGCAGCGCTCATGCGGGTCAGCGACACAGGTCCGGGCGGCTGCCCCGTACTGGATGTGCTCATGTGGCTCTACCGTCCCCTCGACCGGCGCGGTACACCGCGTGTGAGCATGGTGCCACCACCAGTGGCCGCTATGTGAGCGAGTGGCCCCATTCGGCCCCAGATGGGGGGTTCAGGCCAACCTCTCGGGCGGCGCATCCGGCGCATCGCGGCCGTACGGAGCACGGCATGAGGGGCCATATGCGTGCTGTGGTGCAGAGGGTGGACGGAGCGAGCGTCGTCGTCGAGGGCGAGAACGACCCCGAGACGGTCGGCGAGATCAACGGCGAGGGACTGTGCGTCCTGGTGGGCGTGACCCACGAGGACACCAAGGAGAAGGCGGCCCAACTGGCCCGCAAACTCTGGTCCGTTCGCATGCTGGCCGACGAGAAGTCCTGCTCGGACATCGACGCACCGCTGCTGGTCATCAGCCAGTTCACGCTGTACGGCGACGCGCGCAAGGGCCGCAGGCCCACCTGGAACGCGGCCGCGCCCGGCGATGTCGCCGAGCCCCTCGTCGACGAGGTGGTGGCCCAACTCCGTTCGCTGGGAGCGACGGTGGCGACGGGGCGCTTCGGCGCACAGATGCGGGTCTCGCTGACGAATGACGGGCCGTTCACGGTGCTTCTGGAGATGTGACCCGAGGAGAGCCCGCCCTCTGACCAGGCCGCCGCTTCGCGGCGGATTCCTCCCGCCCTCCCACCCGTTTCCCCGCGGGGTGATCGGGTGGGTGGGCGGGAAAGATTCGCCGCGCAGCGGCGTACAGCACACCGCCCAGGGCCAGCCGCCCAGGCTACGGCTCGACCACGACCTCCTGCGCCGCCGCCGTCGTCCCCGCAAGGAGCCCCGCGTCCAGCGGCACGTTCCGCTTCACCAGGGCAAGGGCGATCGGGCCCAGCTCGTGGTGGCGTACGGCCGTCGTGATGAAGCCCAGCTTCCGGCCCTCCTCGCCCTCCGAGGCCAGGCGCAGCTCCGTCCCCGCCACCGGCAGGTGGACCTCGCTGCCGTCCAGGTGCAGGAAGACCAGGCGGCGGGGCGGCTTGCCCAGGTTCTGGACGCGGGCGACCGTCTCCTGGCCGCGGTAGCAGCCCTTCTGCAGATGCACCGCCGTACCGATCCAGCCCAGCTCGTGCGGGATCGTGCGGTGGTCCGTCTCGAAGCCGAGCCGCGGCCTGTGCGCCTCCACGCGCAGCGCCTCGTAGGCGAGGATGCCGATCGCGGGGCCGTTCTCGGCGGCGTACGACTCCAGGGACGCACGCGGCAGGAACAGGTCGCGCCCGTGCGCGGTCTCCCGTACGACGACACCGTCCGGCACCGGCGCGATCGAACCGGCCGGCAGATACACGACCGCGAACTCGTCCGTGCGGTCGGCGACTTCGACCCGGTTGAAGAACTTCATGCTCTCCAGATACGCGACAAGCGCGTCCTGCGTGCCGGGCTCGACGTGCGCCCAGACCGTCTCGCCGTCGTCGACGAGATAGAGGGCGTGCTCGATGTGGCCGTGCGCGGAGAGGATCAGGGCCTCGGTGGCCTGGCCGACGGGCAGCTCGGTCACGTGCTGCGTGAGCAGCAGATGCAGCCAGCTCAGCCGGTCGGGGCCGGAGACGGAGACGACACCGCGGTGCGAGAGGTCGACGAGACCGGTGCCGTCGGCGAGTGCGCGCTGCTCACGGAACAGGTCGCCGTAGTGGGCGGCGACGCCTTCGTCCACGCCCTCGGCGGGGACGGCGCCGGGCAAGGACAGGAGGGGGCTCTTCATGTTCACCCACACTACGACCCGGTGGCGGGCGTTCTTATTCCTCGGCCCCGTCGGCGCCCTTGCCGGAGCAGTTCTCGCAGCGGCCGAAGATCGCGAAGTGCTTCAGATCCGTGTCGAAGCCGAACGTGTCCCGCAGCTTCGCGGTGAACTCCGCGGCCACCGAGACATCCGCCTCGATGACGTTCGTGCAGTCCCGGCACACCAGGTGCATGTGGTGGTGGCGGTCCGCGAGGTGGTACGTCGGAGCCCCGTGCCCCAGGTGCGCGTGGCTGACGAGGCCGAGCTCCTCCAGGAGCTCCAGGGTCCGGTACACCGTGGAAATGTTGACCCCCGACGCCGTCTTCCGCACTTCGCAGAGGATGTCGTCGGGGGTCGCGTGCTCAAGGGTGTCGACGGCTTCGAGGACAAGCTGACGCTGCGGCGTCAGGCGGTAGCCGCGCTGTCGCAGGTCGCTCTTCCAGTCGGAATCGGTGCTCGCCACACAGGCAGTCTAGGCCCACCGGACCCAGGACCTGCTGGGAGAAGCCGACGGCCTACTTGAAGAAGGCGATGCCGTCGTCCGGCAGATCGCCCAGGCCCCTGGCCATCTCGGCGACGTCCTCGGGCGAGACGACCTTCTTCAGCTGCGCCGACATGTACGGACGGAGCGGCACCTCGGGGGTCTGCTTCTCGCCGACCCACATCAGGTCGCCCTTCACGTACCCGTACAGACGCTTGCCGCCGGTGTACGGGCCGGAGGCCGCCGTACGGGCGACCGCGTCCGTGACCAGGTCGATCTGCGGCTTCTGGTCGGCGAGCTCGCCGTACCAGACCTCGACGACACCGTCGTCGCGCACCATCACGGTCTCGACCTTGCGGTCCTTGTCGATGCGCCAGAAGCCCGACTCGGACTCCAGCGGCTTGACCTTGTTGCCCTCGGCGTCGAGCACCCACGTGTGCGAGTGGTACTCGATGAAGTCCCGCCCGTCATGGGAGAAGGACACTTCCTGGCCGAAATTCGCCTTCTCGGCGCCGGGGAAGTCGGTGACGCCCGCGCCGGCCCAGTTGCCGAGGAGCCAAACGAGGGGCACGAGGTCGGGGTGCAGGTCGGACGGAATCTCGATCATGGGAAGCTCAGGCGATCTCTAGGTGGCGTACGGGGTGTACGGGGCTCAGCGCTGACCCTGGTACAGCTTCTTCACGGACAGTCCGGCGAACGCGATGACGCCGACGCAGACCAGAACCAGCAGGGCGGAGAAGAAGGCCTCAAGCACGGGGTGCTCCTCGGTGAGCTATTGGGGCAGGTATCAGAGCCGCTCCCACTGTAGTCGTGCGCGGCCCGCCCCTCTCTGCGAGGTGGCCTTATGGGTGGTCGCGTGGGGTGGCCTTACGATGCGGCCATGGCGAAGAAGCTCGTGATCAAGGTGACCGCCGGGGCCGACGCACCCGAGCGCTGCTCGCAGGCGTTCACGGTGGCGGCCGTGGCCGTGGCCAGCGGCGTGGAGGTCTCCCTCTGGCTGACCGGTGAGTCCGCGTGGTTCGCGCTGCCGGGCCGCGCGGCGGAGTTCGAACTGCCGCACGCGGCACCGCTGCCCGACCTGATCGACTCGATCGTGGCCGCCGGACAGATCACGCTCTGCACGCAGTGCGCGGCGCGCCGCGAGATCACCGAGAAGGACGTGATCGACGGGGTGCGGATCGCGGGCGCACAGGTGTTCGTGCAGGAGGCCATGGCGGAGGGCACCCAGGCGCTGGTCTACTGAGGCTCTGGCCTACTGACCGGGCGGGCGCCGCTTCCCGTCCAGCTCGTCCCACCACTCGTCGGACTTCGAGTCCCCCGAGGGGTCGTCCCACCAGCGGTCGTCGGGACCGCGCCGGTTGGCGACCATGGCGGCGACCGGCGGGATCACCATCGCCACGACGCACATCGCGACCGCGGCGGGAATCGACCAGAGCCGTACGACACCCCACGCCAGGACGAAGAGGGCGATGCACGTCCCCATCATGGCGAAGTAGGCGTGCCGCCTTCGCGCGTACATGGATCCAGCGTAAGCCGAAGAGCCGCACCCCGTTCCAAGTGGCGTCCAACCCCCTGGGGCGCGGCTCTCCGGCCGTCAGTGATCCGCGGTCGTCAGACCGCGATCGCGACCTCCGCGAGGCCGCCCGTCTGCGCCACGACCGTACGGTCGGCCGTGCCGCCCGGGATCAGGGCGCGCAGCGTCCACGTGCCCTCGGCCGCGTAGAAGCGGAACTGGCCGGTCGCCGAGGTGGGGACCTCGGCGGTGAACTCGCCGGTCGAGTCGAGCAGGCGCACGTAGCCGCTGACGGGTTCGCCGTCGCGGGTCACCTGGCCCTGGATGGTGGTCTCGCCGGGCTTGATCGTCGAGGCGTCGGGTCCGCCGGCCTTCGCTCCACACATATGCGTTCGTCCTTAACTGGTCACTGCGGGGGTTCGGGGAGGGGTACTACTTGTTGGCGCCGAGCTCGATCGGGACGCCGACGAGGGAGCCGTACTCGGTCCAGGAGCCGTCGTAGTTCTTGACGTTGGTCTGGCCGAGCAGCTCGTGCAGCACGAACCAGGTGAGCGCAGAGCGCTCACCGATGCGGCAGTACGCGATGGTGTCCTTGGCCAGGTCGACCTGCTCGTCCTCGTAGAGGGCCTTGAGCTCGTCGTCCGACTTGAAGGTGCCGTCGTCGTTGGCGTTCTTCGACCACGGGATGTTGCGCGCGGACGGGACGTGGCCCGGACGCTGCGACTGCTCCTGCGGAAGGTGCGCCGGGGCGAGCAGCTTGCCGCTGAACTCGTCGGGCGAGCGCACGTCGACCAGGTTCTGGGCGCCGATCGCGGAGACGACGTCGTCGCGGAAGGCGCGGATCGACTTGTCCTGGGGCTTGGCCTTGTACGAGGTGGCCGGGCGGCTGGGAACCTCGGAGCCGTCGACCAGGTCGCGGGAGTCGAGCTCCCACTTCTTGCGGCCGCCGTCGAGGAGCTTCACGTCCTGGTGGCCGTAGAGCTTGAAGTACCAGAAGGCGTAGGACGCGAACCAGTTGTTGTTGCCGCCGTAGAGGACGACGGTCGTGTCGTTCGCGATGCCCTTGCCGGACAGGAGCTTCTCGAAGCCCTCCTGGTCGACGAAGTCGCGGCGGACCGGGTCCTGGAGGTCGTCGGTCCAGTCGATGCGGATCGCGTTCTTGATGTGGTTCTTGTCGTACGCGGAGGTGTCTTCGTCGACCTCCACGATGGCGACCTTCGGGTCGTCGATGTGGGCCTCGACCCAGTCGGCGTCTACCAGGACGTCGCTGCGGCTCATACTTCTTCTCCTCCGGGGCAGTTGCGGCGGGGCTGCGGTGCTGTGCGAGGGGGTGCCGGTACGGGCTGTGATGGCGCGGGTGCGTCGAGTCGCTGCGTACGCGGCACGGGGTGGCCCTGACGAGGTCAACGGGCCGGGGGATACGGGAGTCGGAGCTCCCGCTCAGAAGGTGCGACAGAGCATGGCGGCGACGCGGCACAGGTCTACTGCCCGCCGCTTCGTGAGGTCCGCCTGTCGCTGCATGCGTCCGATCGTAAGGACGCAAGGGCTGCCGTGTCACCGGCGTGTCGGATGATGAGACGCGATCATCCGTATCGTGAGATTGATTGAACGACGAAGCCGCCCGCGCGGGGGCGGAGGGCCGGGTTCACCCTCGCCGCATCCATCGCGCGGACGGCTCTGTCTCGTACTGCGGAACGGCCGCTCCGGGCGGCCCCGCCAGGCCTCAGCCCGCGAGCTTCACGTTCGTGCCCTTGACGGAGATGTCCACGCCGTCCTCGGCCGGCGTCACCTCGTCGATCTTGATGCCGCCCGGCAGGCCGCTGACCTTCTCCTCGAAGTCGGTCACATCGCGGACCAGGCCCTCGGGGAGGGGGATCGAGACGCCCATGACCTCGAACTTCTTCGGGATCTCGTCGGCGTTCACCTTGATCGTGTCGTCCTCGACCCGGACCGAGCTCAGCACGTGCACCGGCTTGGGCAGCTTCGTGCCGCCCTTGCTCACCTCGACCTCGACCTTGATCTTGCCGTCGCCGCCGTCCGAGAGCCCGACCACCTTGCCGGTGGCGCCGAGGGGCAGCTCGACCGGCGGCTCGCCCTGCGCCTCCTTGAGCAGCTCGTCGTACGAGATCCGGGCCGTGCCGGTGGCCTTGTCGGCGGTGGCGGAGCTGTAGTCGCCGGAGAACTCGACGCCCTGCATGCGGGCGTTCAGATCGGCGATGCGGATCTTGTCGGAGCCGGAGGTGGCGTCGTAGTCCTGGATGCCGATCTCGACGTCGTCGAGCGTGCCGCCCGCGACCTGCGTCAGGAAGGGAAAGCCCTTGATGGAGACGTCGGGTGTCTCGCTCAGCCCCTCGCTGGTACGCAGCTTCTCCGCCGCCTCGTCCTCCGCGAAGCCCACCGCGAGGCGGTCGGCGCCCACGAAGAGGCCCCCCAGGATCACGACGACGGTCAGAGATATTCGTACGGCGCGCTTGCTCATGTCCGGTGTTCCCCCACCTTGTGCCCCCGACTCAACTGCTTTTGCCGCGAGCCTAAAGGACAGGTCCCCGGCGGGAGAGCCCGACCGGGGACCTGTCGATCAGCTGTGACGATCAGCCGCGACGACCGACTTCCGCCGTAAGCCGTCAGCCGATGGCACGGCCCAGGACGTAGACGGCCGGGGCGGCGGCGGCGAGCGGCAGGGCGACGCCCGCCGTCATGTGCACGAAGCGCGACGGATAGTCGTAGCTGGCCACGCGGTGGCCGATCAGCGCACAGACACCGGCACCGAGGCCGAGCAGCGCGCCCTTGCTGCCGAAGTCCGTCGTGCCGCCGACGGCGATGCCCGCTCCGGCCGCGGCGAGCAGCGCGACGACCACGGATGCGGGCGTCGGCAGGGGCAGCGCGCGGGCGATCACGGCGACCGCGACGGCGATGCCGCCCACCGTCACGGCGTCCTCCGACGCCGCGAGATGCCCGGTCGCGATGATCGCGAGCGCGGCGGACACGACGGTCGCCATCAGCCCGTACATCCGCTCGTCGGCGGAGGCGCGGCTGCGCAGCTGCAGGACGAGCACGAGCAGCACCCACACGCCCAGGGTGCCGAGGATGGCGGCGGGCGCGTGCGCCTTGCCGGTGACGAGCAGCGCGATGTCGGCGACGACACCGCCCATGAAGGCGAGCGCGATGCCCTGCCGCGCGGGCCACATCCCGTTGAGCCGGAACCAGCCGGCGGCGGTGACGGCCTGCAGCAGGATCAGCGGCACGAGGAGTGCGTACTGCCCGACGGCGGCCGTACCGGCCAGCAGAAGACCGAGGACGGCGGTCAGCGCGGCGGGCTGGATCCCCGGCTCTATGACCGGCGACCGCCCTTCGGCACGGGCACGCTGGGCGTCG
Source organism: Streptomyces sp. NPDC047525 (assembly GCF_040643025.1). Classification (NCBI taxonomy): domain Bacteria; kingdom Bacillati; phylum Actinomycetota; class Actinomycetes; order Kitasatosporales; family Streptomycetaceae; genus Streptomyces; species Streptomyces sp. NPDC047525. The sequence goes on along the minus strand of NZ_JBEYTL010000007.1, from coordinate 49,050 downwards.
GTGACGCGGGGGTTGCCGGTGGTGGTGGCGGGGCCGTAGGTGGCGGGGTCGGCTTCGGGCTCGGGCTCCGCCCCGGCCATGGGCAGGTGGGCATGGCGACCAAGGCTGCCGGGTTCGGCGTGAGCAACGGCGGGCTCCGAAGGCAACGGCTGCCCATAGGCCTGCGGGGGCAGATAGGCCGTATCCGTCACGTCCACCGCGGGCGAGGGCTGGATCTGCGTGTCCCAGGTCTGCCCCTCCCACTGCTGGGTGTACGAGTCCTGGGCGTACGGCTGCTGCTGCGGGGGGTACTGGTACTGCTGCTGAGCGGCGTACTGCTGCTGCTCGGAGGGATAGCCCTGCTGCTCAGGAGCGTAAGGCTGCTGCTGCTCGGGAGCAGGGGGATGCTCCTGGCGGTACGGGTCGTAGTCCCCGTAACCCTCGTACCCCTGATAGCGCGGATCGCTCATGTCGCTGCTCACCCTCCTGCGAACGGCGGGAGCACCTCGACCGTGCCGCCCTCGGCCAGCCGTACCGTCTCATGCCCACGGGTACCCACGGGGTCGCCGTCGATGAGGAACGAGCATCGCTGCAGTACACGGACCAGCTCACCGGGGTGTCGCTCGCGTGCCGCGTCCAACGCCTCGGCGAGCGTCGTCGCGGCGTACGGCTCCTCCGCGACGCCTGCGGCTGCTTTGGCCGCGGCCCAGTAACGAATGGTGCCGTTCACCATGGCAGCTCCTCTCGATCGGCGGTTGCCGACTCACGTATCGGCGGTTGCCGACGTCCATGATGCCGTGGCCCACTCGGCGATCCGACCGAGCAGGGCGTCGTCCGCCGCGTTCTCCGCGTGCCCCATCCCCTCCTCCAGCCACAGCTCCGCCCCGCCCTCCGCGGCGGCGGCCAGCATCCGGGGGTGGTCCACGGGGAAGTACGGGTCCCGGTCGCCGTGCACGATCAGGAGCGGCGTGGGCGCGATCAGCGGGACCGACTCCACCGGTGAGAGGGGGACGGGGTCCCACTCGTGCGGGTGGATTCGCGTGCGCAGGCCGAGGCGGCCCACCACGCGCCCCAGGGGACGCGTCACGACCCAGTGCAGCCGCCGCATCGGCGCCGTCCCGCGGTAGAACCACCGCGCCGGAGCGCTCACGGCGATCACCGCGTCAACCCGCGCTTCCGTGCGCCCCCCATGCGCGGCACCGGCGAGCGCCGCGTGCCGGAGCACCACGGAACCGCCCATCGAGAAGCCCACGGTCACCACCCGCGCATGGCCGAGGGAGCGCGCCCACTGAACCGCGGCCGCCAGATCGAGCACCTCGCGGTCACCGACCGTGGAGAGCCCGCCGGATGCCCCGTGGCCCCGGAAGGAGAACGTGATCACGGCCGCACGCTGGGCGAAGACACCCGCGGCGCGGCGCACGTGCGGCCGGTCGAGGCCGCCCGTGAAGCCGTGCGCGAGCACGATCGCGAGCTCCCCCGCGGGGTCGGGCCCGGGGTCGTACGCCGCGTCGATGCCGACCCCGTCCTGTGTACGGAGCGTTGCGCTCCGTTGAACGCGGGAAGGAGCGCGAGTGATCGGCGGCACAGAAGATCCCGCCGCTTGACCTGCCGGACCGGATGTCATGTGGGCTATTCTCCTTGGCAGAGGATCCGGGCAGCGAAGCCCCCGGGTCCTTTCGTGCTTTCTGAAGCCTTGTATACGGCCAGTCGCATCGGCCGTCACGAAGTGGGGAAACCGCACGTGGGGATCCCAGGGCGCGGGGTCCCCGCCGCAGGAATCAGTACGAAGCAGTGCCGTAAACGTCCTCGCAGGGACCGAGGAGGAACCGACGTTATGGGCGAGCGAACCGTGCACAACCGTAGGACGACCCAGGCAGGTGGGCGGCGATGAGTTCTCTGCTGCTCCTTACCAATGCCCTTCAGCCGTCGACGGAGGTGCTTCCCGCCCTCGGCCTGCTGCTGCACAACGTGCGGGTGGCCCCCGCCGAAGGCCCGGCCCTCGTCGACACCCCTGGTGCCGACGTCATCCTGATCGACGGCCGCCGTGACCTGCCTCAGGTCCGCAGCCTCTGCCAGCTCCTCCGCTCCACGGGACCCGGCTGTCCACTCGTCCTCGTCGTCACGGAGGGCGGCCTCGCGGCCGTCACCGCCGACTGGGGCATCGACGACGTACTCCTCGACACGGCAGGTCCTGCCGAGGTCGAGGCGCGTCTGCGGCTCGCGATGGGCCGCCAGTCGATCACCGCCGACGACTCCCCCATGGAGATCCGCAACGGCGATCTCTCCGTGGACGAGGCGACGTACAGCGCGAAGCTCAAGGGCCGGGTCCTGGACCTGACCTTCAAGGAGTTCGAGCTGCTCAAGTACCTGGCGCAGCACCCCGGGCGCGTGTTCACGCGGGCCCAGCTGCTCCAGGAGGTCTGGGGCTACGACTACTTCGGCGGCACGCGGACGGTCGACGTCCACGTACGGCGCCTTCGCGCGAAGCTCGGTGTCGAGCACGAGTCGCTCATCGGCACCGTCCGGAATGTCGGCTATCGCTTCGTGACCCCGGAGAAGGTCGAACGTGCGGCCGACGAGGCCAAGACGAAGGCGGCCACTCCGCCGGCCGAGGGCGAGCGCAGGGAGCAGCACAGGGAGATCCCGAAGCGGGACGCGGCACCCGCCGCGTCCGCGCCGAAGGAAGCTGCCGTACGCCCTGCCCAGCGGTAGTTCCATCCGCGTAGACTCCGCGCGTGGCCAAGGTGACTCGGGATGACGTGGCGCGACTTGCGGGTACTTCCACCGCCGTCGTCAGCTATGTCATCAACAACGGACCCCGGCCGGTTGCCCCGGCCACGCGCGAGCGTGTACTCGCCGCGATCAAAGAGCTGGGGTACCGCCCTGACCGGGTGGCCCAGGCCATGGCGTCGAGGCGTACCGACCTCATAGGCATGATCGTGCCGGACGCGCGCCAGCCGTTCTTCGCGGAGATGACGCATGCCGTGGAGCAGGCGGCTTCCGAGCGCGGAAAAATGGTGCTGGTCGGCAACACGGACTACGTGGACGAGCGCGAGGCCCACTATCTGCGGGCCTTCCTCGGCATGCGGGTCTCCGGCCTCATCCTCGTCAGCCACGGCCTGACCGATTCGGCGGCCGCGGAGATCGACGCGTGGGACGCGCGGGTCGTGCTGCTTCACGAGCGGCCCGAGGCGATCGACGACGTCGCCGTCGTCACGGACGACCTGGGCGGCGCGCAGCTGGCCACGCGGCACCTTCTCGAGCACGGGCACGAGTACGTCGCCTGTGTCGGCGGCACGGCCGAGACCCCGACGGTGGGTGACCCCGTCTCCGACCATGTCGAGGGGTGGCGGCGGGCCATGCGGGAGGCCGGGCGGTCGGTGGAGGGGCGGCTCTTCGAGGCGCCGTACAACCGCTATGACGCGTATCAGATGGCGCTGGAGCTGCTTGCCCGGCCGGATCGGCCGAGCGCCATCTTCTGCTCCACCGACGACCAGGCGATCGGCATTCTGCGCGCTGCGCGGGAGCTGCGGATCGATGTGCCGGGGCAGTTGGCCGTCGCCGGGTTCGATGATGTGAAGGAGGCGGGCCTTACGGACCCGCCGCTGACGACGGTTGCTTCGGATCGGCCCGCGATGGCTCGCGCCGCGGTCGATCTTGTCCTGGACGACGGGCTTCGGGTCGCCGGTTCGCGCCGGGAGCGGTTGAAGCTGTTCCCGTCCCGTCTTGTGGTCCGGCAGTCCTGCGGCTGCAGCTGACCCTCGGCTCCATCGGCACCCGGCAGCGGTGGGCTGTGCCCACCCGTTCCGCCTTGCGGAACGCCTGCCCACAGCGGGAGCGGCCCGGCGGCCCCCACCACCCCCACCCACAGCGGGAGCGGCTGGCAAGGGCGGGCAGCTGCGGGGTAATCGGGTGGGTGGGCGGGAAAGCATCGCCGCGCAGCGGCAGCCTTGAGCACCTTTATATGGGGCATACGCACTTCTACCGGTGTTCTCAGGGCGTACTCAGCCGCCTCTCATGAAGGCCCCGCAGCCTGGATTCCATGACAACCAGCGGTGAGTACCCCCAGCAGCAGCAGTCGTCAGCGCCTGTTCACCATGGCGGTACGCCGGGCGCGTACCCGCCCCCGCCCGCTTACGCACCGGAAGAGCCGCCGAAGCACCGGCGCCGGGCACGCGGCCCCCTGGCCCTGCTCGCCGCCGTCGCCATCGCGGCAGCGGCAGTCGGCGGCGGCACCGCCTACGCCTTCCAGGAGCTGACCGGCAAGGACGGCTCCTCCAGCAGCGCCACCAACACGAACGTCGTGCCCACCAGCCAGAAGGGCACCGTCTCCGGCGTCGCCGAGGCGGTCAGCCCCAGCATCGTGGAGATCAGCGCGAAGTCCAGCGCGGGCGAGGCCACCGGATCCGGCGTGGTCATCACGGACGACGGCGAGATCATCACGAACAACCACGTGATCTCCGGAGCCTCGTCGGTCAAGGTGAAGACGAACGACGGCAAGACGTACGACGCCAAGGTCGTCGGCACCGACAGCAAGAAGGACCTGGCGCTGATCAAGGTCGAGGGCGCATCCGGCCTCAAGCCCGCGAGCCTCGGCAACTCCGACAACGTGAAGATCGGCGACGACGTCGTGGCGATCGGCTCCCCCGAGGGCCTCACCGGCACCGTCACCAGCGGCATCATCTCCGCCCTCGACCGTGACGTCACCGTCTCGACGGACGAGGACCAGGGGCAGCAGCAACAGCAGGGCGGTGGCGGCTGGCCGTTCGAGTACGGCGGCGAGCAGTTCAACGGCGACACCGGGTCGTCGAAGACCACGTACAAGGCCCTGCAGACCGACGCCTCGCTCAACCCGGGCAACTCCGGCGGCGCCCTCATCGACATGAACGGCAACATCGTCGGCATCAACTCCGCGATGTACTCGCCCAGTTCCTCGCAGAGCGGCACCGAGTCGAGCTCGGGCAGCGTCGGACTCGGATTCGCCATCCCGATCAACACGGTCAAGGCCGACCTCGACACCCTGCGCGCCGGCGCCACCGACTGACCCCGACCACCCCTCCTTGGAGGCCGCCATGTCCGGAACCCTGATCACCGTCAACCGCGCCCGGCACGCGCTCGCCGTCACCATCGGCTGGGGGCAGCCGGACACCGATCCGGCGGGGCTCGGCCTCCCGCTCGCCGTGGCCGGGGAGCTGCACGGCGCCACCGCGGCCCGTGCCCCGGAAGTGGCCGCCTCCCAGGTGTCGTCCCGCCCCGCCGCGCGCCGCAAGCCCCGCGCGCGCGTGCGAGGCTGATACCGGCCCCGTCCGACCCGCACTCAAGGAAGTCACAAGCCGATGAGCCCCGCCGAAGGCGAGCAGCAGCAGCGCATCCTGATCGTCGACGACGAGCCCGCCGTGCGGGAGGCGCTGCAGCGCAGCCTCGCCTTCGAGGGGTACGGCACGGAGGTCGCCGTCGACGGCGCCGACGCCCTTGAGAAGGCGGCGGCCTACCGCCCCGACCTCGTCGTCCTCGACATCCAGATGCCCCGCATGGACGGCCTCACCGCCGCGCGCCGGCTCCGCGCCACCGGGTCCCTGACGCCCATCCTGATGCTCACCGCGCGCGACACCGTGGGCGACCGCGTCACGGGGCTCGACGCGGGCGCCGACGACTATCTGGTCAAGCCGTTCGAGCTCGACGAGCTCTTCGCCCGGATCCGGGCACTCCTGCGCCGCAGCTCGTACGCGGCTGCGGCGGGCCAGGCCGAGGAGGGCGACACGCTCGCCTTCGGCGACCTGCGGATGGACCTCGCGACGCGTGAGGTCACTCGCGGGGCGCGGACGGTGGAGCTGACCCGCACGGAGTTCACCCTCCTTGAGATGTTCCTCGCGCACCCCCGGCAGGTCCTCACGCGGGAGCAGATCCTGAAGGCCGTCTGGGGCTTCGACTTCGAGCCCTCCTCCAACTCCCTGGACGTGTACGTCATGTACCTGCGCCGCAAGACCGAGGCGGGGGGCGAGCCTCGCCTCGTTCATACGGTGCGGGGTGTGGGGTACGTGCTGCGGCCGGGGTCCGGGGGTGGCGAGTGAAGGGGCTCGTCCGGCGCTTCCGGGCGCTGCCGCTCCGCTCACGCCTTGCCATGCTGGTGGCCACGGCGGTCGCGTTGGCGGTCGCGGCGGCCGCCGTCGTGTGCTGGTTCGTGGTGCGCACCGCGCTGATCAACTCGCTGGACGAAGCGCTGAGTTCCAACCGGGTGCCGGATCAGCTCGTGCTCAGCCTGATCGACGGCAACGGACAGTGCCGCCACGCGTCGGTCATCAGCAACCAGGAGAATGATCCGAACCCGTTCAAGTCGACGGTCCAGGTCGTCGACCGCAAGGGCAACAGCTGCGTCATCTCCGGCAAGCAGTCCATCGAGGTCTCCCCCGGGGACGTCGATGTCGCCGACCGCACGTCTACTCAGGTGATCCACACCGCCACGGCGTCGAACGGCGCCAAGTACCGCGTCCTCACCTACCCCCTGGACGGACAGCCTCTCGCGGTCTCCGTGGCCCGGCCCCTCAGCGAGGTCGACGACACCCTGGGCAACCTGGTCCTGGTCCTCGTCCTCGTCGCCGGAATCGGCGTACTCGGCGCAGGCGCCGCCGGCCTCTGGGTGGCCCGTACCGGCCTCCGCCCGGTGGACGAGCTCACCGCGGCCGTGGAGCACGTGGCCCGCACGGAGGATCTGGACCTGAGGATCCCCGCCGAGGGCGACGACGAGATCGCCCGCCTCTCGCGCTCCTTCAACTCCATGACCGCATCGCTCGCCTCATCGCGCGACCTGCAGCAACAACTCATCGCCGACGCGGGACACGAGCTGCGCACCCCCCTCACCTCGCTCCGTACGAACATCGAGCTGCTCGCCCGCAGCGAGGACACCGGACGGGCCATCCCGCCCGACGACCGCAAGGCCCTGCTCGCCTCCGTGACGGCGCAGATGACCGAACTCGCCTCGCTGATCGGCGACTTGCAGGAGCTGTCCCGCCCGGACACCGGGCAGGGCGGCAAGGTGCAGGTCATCGCCCTGCACGAGGTCGTGGAGAACGCACTGGAGCGGGCGCGTCTGCGCGGGCCCGAGCTGACGTTCGCCGCGGACCTCGCCCCCTGGTACGTCCGCGCGGAGCCCGCGGCCCTTGAGCGGGCCACCGTGAACATCCTGGACAACGCGGTGAAATTCGGACCCCCCGGCTCCACCGTCGAGGTGGCCCTGAAGGACGGCGCGCTGACCGTCCGCGATCACGGCCCCGGCATCCCCGACGACGAACTCCCGCACGTCTTCGACCGCTTCTGGCGCTCCCCGTCGGCCCGCAGTCTCCCCGGATCGGGCCTCGGCCTGTCCATCGTGGCCCGCACCGTGCACCAGTCGGGCGGCCAGGTGGCGCTGGAGCACGCTCAGGGCGGCGGGACGGTGGCGACGGTCCGCCTGCCGGGTGCGCCCACCCCGCCCCCGACCGGCTAGGCCCCTACTTGCCGATGCTCAGCCCCGTACCCGTGAGCCGCACCCGGATCCCGTCGTCCTGCACGCTGACGTCCTTCAGCCACACGTGCCCGTCCCCCGGCAGCTTCGGCAGCTGGAAGGCGAGAGTGAGGCGGTCGGCGAGCACGGGGCGGGTGAGCTGGGAGAGGCCCTTGAGGAGCGCCGGGTCGAGGCCCAGCTTCTTCAGGAGCTCGGGGTGGCCCATGGCGACGTCGATGAGGTTCAGGCCCATCACGTCGTTGATGAAGCGCGGCGAGCCCACCAGGTCGTGGAGCTTGGAGTCGCTCTTGAGTGCCCCGCTGACCACCGAGTCCGGCACCCCGAGCCGCTCGACGATCGACGGGACGGAGAGCAGCGCCTTCGCCTTGGCGGTCTCCTCGGCGAGCCGGTCCGCGGACTTCTTGCTGAGGTGCAGGCCCTCGGACTCGCGGGTGCCGGGCCGGTAGGTCGCCAGGTCGCCGATCTGCAGGCTCATCCTGCCGATGTCGGTGGAGATGCCGCGGTCGCCGTTGCGCTGGATGCGGGCGTCGGCGCGCAGCTTCAGGTCGTGGCCCGCGACGGGCAGCGTGCCGCGGGCGAGCACCTGGTCGCGGCCGTGGCCGGTGAACGTGACCTGGGACGCGCCCAGTTCACGGTTCAGGTCGTCGAAGGAGAGCAGCACCTCGCCGTTCATCTCGGAGATGAGGGCGCCCTTGATGTCGGTGGCGCCGTCGCCGGTGATCTTCACGTCGTTGGCGGTGGCGGAGACCTGGGCGAGCGAGATCCGGTCGGCCGCGACGTCCGGGACGGTGACCTTGACCTTGTCCACGCGCTTGTCGACGACCTGGGTCAGGAAGGGGAAGCCCTCGATGTCGACCTCGGGCGTGGCGCTCAGGTGCATGGAGTCCTTGAGCTTCTCCGCGGCCTCGTGCTCGGCGTAGAGCAGGGCCCAGCGGTCACCGAGGCCGAGGAAGGCGGTGGCGACCAGGAGTGCGACGACGGCCTTCGCGGCGAGCGGGAGCCCGGCGAACCGGTTGCTGCGGCGGCGGCTGCGGCTGCCGCGGCGGTGGTTCGGCGGCTGCCAGGGGGCGTCGGACCTGTCGGCCTCGTCGTCCGTCTCGTGGAGGAAGTCCTCCAGCGGGTTCGGCGACGCGAGGGCGCCGAGCTCGTCGTACGGATTCAGGGGAGCGGTGGTCTCTACCGCCTCTGAGGCTGCTTCTGGGGGAACCGATGCGGCGTGCCAACCATCAGACGGATAGGCCTGGTTGTGATCGGGCGGAAGCGTGGCTATGCGGTGGGGGGAACGCATCAGCTGATTTCACCATACGTTCACACCCCACCCCAAGCCTCACGCCCAGTAACCACCGATTTGGGCCACCTTCTGAGCGCATCTGTTAACGCGTCATTCACTTCACGATGGTGATCCTGTCCGCCTTGGGCGGCGCGATCGGCTTGTCCGCCGAGGAGTTGGCGGTCAGGTAGTCGTTGAATGCCTTCAGGTCATCGCTGCCGACCAGCGGCTTCGTGCCCTTGCCGAGCTCGGCGAAGCCGTCGCCGCCGCCCGCGAGGAAGGAGTTCATTGCCACACGGTACGTGGTGGCCGGATCGATCGCCTTGCCGCCCAGCTTGATCGAGTCCGTCACGACACGATCGGCGCCCGACTTGGTCATGTCGAGCGTGTACGTCAGGCCGTCCGAGATCTGCAGAATCTTCGGGGATGCCTCGTTCGACCCGCTCACCTGCTGCTTGAGGCCGGTGATCAGCTGGGCGCCGGTCAGGTCGACGAGATTGACCGTGTTGCTGAACGGCTGCACGGTGAAGCCCTCGCCGTACGTCACCACGCCGTCACCCTCGCTCCCGCTCGCCTTGTGGACGAGGTCGGAGCGGATGCCGCCGGGGTTCATCAGCGCCAGATCCGTCTCGGGGTCGAGCGACTTGCCGTGCGCGAGCTGCGCGTCCGCGATCAGGTCGCCGAGCGGCGCCTCGGGAGTGGTGGCGCCACGGCCGGGGATGTCGCCGGAAATGAAACCGGCAGGCTTGTCGGCGATGGGCGCGGCCAGCTTGTCCCAGCGCTGGATGAGCGAGGTCATGTCGCGGGCTTTGGCCTGCTCGCGGCTGACGACGTGGTTCTTCGACTTCGCGGACTTCACGCTCGTACGGACGATGTCCTTGGTCTTGCGGTCGTACGTGAGCGTCGTGTCCGTGTAGAGCTTCCCGAAGGACGAGGCGGACGTGACCATGCGCGGCTTGCCCGCCGGGTCCGGGACCGTGCAGACGTACGCGGCGTGCGTGTGCCCGGTGACCAGGGCGTCGACCTTGGGCGTGATGCCCTTGGCGATGGTGGTGATCGGACCCGAGATGCCGTCGCCCGCGCCCGGGGAGTCGCAGTCGTAGTTGTAGCTCTGCGACGCCGGGGCGCCGCCCTCGTGGATCAGCGTGACGATCGACTTCACGCCCTGCTTGTCGAGGATCTTGGCGTACTTGTTGACCGTCTCGATCTCGTCGTGGAACTTGAGCCCTTTGACGCCGTCGGCCGAGACGATGTCGGGCGTGCCCTCAAGGGTCACGCCGATGAAGCCGACCTTCACGCCCTTGTGCTTCCACACCCAGTACGGCTTGAGGACGGGCTTGTCCGTCTTCTCGTCGGTCACGTTGGCCGCGAGGTAGGGGTAGTCCGCCCCCTTGAACTTCTTGCCCTTCTCGAAGCAGCCGTCCTTGGGGTGACAGCCGCCCTTCTGCATGCGGGCCAGCTCCTTGGCGCCCTCGTCGAACTCGTGGTTCCCGACGCTGGTGACGTCCAGGTCGAGCTTGTTCATCGCCTCGATCGTCGGCTCGTCGTGGAACAGGCCGGACAGGAGCGGGCTCGCGCCGATGAGGTCACCGGCCGCCGCCGTGACGCTGTAGGGGTTCCCCTTGCGGGCCGTACGAAGAGACGTGGCGAGGTACTCGGCACCGCCCGCGTCGATCTTCTTCTCGGTCCCATCGGGCTGCTTCTCCGTGACCTGGCCCGATGATCCGGCCGGCGGCTGCAGATTGCCGTGGAAGTCGTTGAAGGACAGCAGCTGCACGTCGACGGTGCGCTTCTTGCCCGCCGCGCCCGCAGCATCCTGTCCGGCGGACTGCCCGGCGCTCGCGGGCAGCGCGGCGGCCAGCGCACCGAGCGTGGCGAGACCGGCCGCGGCGGCGAGCACACGAGTGGCGCGGCGTCTGGGCCGACGTGGCTGAGGAGTGGCTGGCACGGGTCCCCCTGGGAGAGGTATGAGACGGCTGAGGGTGTGAAACTCCGCGCAGCCTAAAGTCAACGCGCGTAGCGCGACAGGGGGTTACGGGTTACGAGGTGGTTGCCGTGGGGGGCGTTGCGGACACTTGGGACAAGCGTGACGGCGTACGAGGGACGAGCGGGGACGAGCGAGCGCGCGGGTGAATACGTCCGTGATCTGCTGCTCGACCTGCCGTCGCCGTACCCTCGACTCCATGACTGACGAGCAGCAGCCTCCCGCCCCCCTGCGGCAGATCGACACGGTCGCCGCCCTCACCTCCGACCAGGCCGACGCCGTTCTCGGGCTCATCGCGGAAGCAGCCCGCTCGGACGGCCAGCAGGCCGTGTCCGAGCAGGGGCGGCTGCAGCTGCGGGGAGGCGCGCGGACCGGCGTGCGGCACCTGCTGCTCGGCGTCGGCGACGAGCTCGTCGGGTACGCGCAGCTGGAGGACACCGACCCCATCGAGGCCCCCGCCGCCGAGCTCGTCGTGCACCCCGCGCACCGGGGCCGCGGGCACGGGCGCGCGCTCGGCACCGCGCTGCTCGCCGAGTCCGGCCGGCGGCTGCGGATCTGGGCGCACGGCGGGCACTCGGCCGCGCGGCACCTCGCGCAGGTGCTCGGGCTCACCCTCTTCCGCGAACTGCGCCAGATGCGGCGCTCGTTGGGCGACCTGGACCTGCCCGACCCCGTCCTGCCCGACGGTGTATCGGTACGCGCCTTCGTCCCCGGCCAGGACGACGCGGCCTGGCTCGCGGTGAACGCCGACGCCTTCGCCCACCACCCCGAGCAGGGCTCCCTCACCCAGCGCGACCTGGACGACCGCAAGGCCGAGCCGTGGTTCGACCCGGAGGGCTTCTTCCTGGCCGAGAAGGACGGCGAACTGATCGGCTTCCACTGGACCAAGGTGCACGCGGACGAGGGCCTCGGCGAGGTGTACGTCCTCGGGGTGCGGTCCGGCGCACAGGGCGGCGGCCTGGGCAAGGCGCTGACCACCATCGGCCTGAACCACCTGGCGGGGGCGGGCCTGCCGACCGCGATGCTCTACGTGGACGCGGACAACAAGGCGGCGGTGAGCGTCTACGAGCGGCTGGGGTTCATCACGCACGAGACGGATCTGATGTACCGGACGGAGTCATAGGCCCCGCAGGAAACGCGGAAAGGGCGCGGTGTTCCCCGGAGGAACACCGCGCCCTTCCTGCTGTCCGGGCCCTCTCGCCTACTTCGGTTCGAGCGGCTTCAGGCACATGCTGTACTGCACCCGCCCGCGCCGCGTCTGCTCGTAGCGGGACTCACCCGGCTCGCACTCGACTTCGTGCGTGCTCGTGACCTTGTACTCCGCCGTGGCGCCGGAGCAGTCGACGGTCTCCATGTCCGGGCTGCTGTCGGACCCCTTGTTCCGTACGCAGTCGCCGACCTCGGTGGCCGCGGGCTCCTTGGCGGCCTCGCTGCCGGGGCCGGTGGTGTTGCCCCGGCTGCTGTACCACCAGACGCCCGCGATGACGGCGGCGATGAGCAGGGTCACCACCTTCATCAGCGGTGACTGCCGGTTGAACGAGCCGCCGCCGCGCGGGCGCTGGGGCTGCTGGGGCGGCTGGGGCTGGGGCGGTGCGAACTGCTGCTGACCGTACGGCTGTTGACCGTAGGGCTGCTGACCGTAGGGCTGCTGGCCGTACTGCGGTTGCTGCTGCTGACCGTACGGCTGCTGGTAGCCGCCTTGAGGCGGCGGAGGCATGGACAAGGTAAGTCCCCCGACTTTCCAAACGTGTTCACGTCAATGCTGAGCGGCAGACGTTACAAGGTCATCGACCCCTTGACGGAACGCACCCCCTTGCACCACCCTTTCACTACTCAATTAGTGAAAGGGTGGTGCAGAGCATGGTCGAGTTCCGTATCGACCGGCGCAGCGGCGTCGCCACCTATCTCCAGATCGTCCAGCAGACCCAACAGGCCCTGCGCCTGGGCCTGTTGGAACCGGGGGACAAGCTGCCCACGGCCCGCGAGGTCGTCGAGGCGACGGCCATCAACCCGAACACGGTCCTGAAGGCCTACCGCGAACTGGAGCGCGAGGGCCTGGTCGAGGCCCGCCGCGGGCTCGGCACCTTCGTGCGGAAGTCGCTGGGGTCCACGCCCGCCGACTCCCCACTGCGGGGCGAGTTGAGCCAGTGGGCCGCCCGTGCCCGCGCCTCCGGTCTGGAGAGGGACGACGTCGCGGCGCTGTTCAGCGCCGTACTCGAAGAGCAGTTCACGCAGTCAGGGCACTCGGACGACTCCGAGCACGCACAGCACGTGACCAAGGGGGACCACGCATGACCGACACCGCCATCGAGGCGGCCGCGCTTGCCAAGAGCTACGGGCGGCGGGGCCATGCCCTGCGCGACTGCTCCTTCCGGCTGCCCGCCGGAAGGATATGCGCGGTCGTGGGGCCCAACGGCGCGGGCAAGTCGACGCTGCTCACCCTCGCGGCCGGGCTCATGAGGCCCACCGAGGGCACGCTCACCGTGCTCGGCACCGACCCGGCCGCCGCGCGCGAGCACGTCGCGTACGTCGCCCAGGACAAGCCGCTCTATCCGCAGCTCAGCATCGCCGACACCCTGCGGCTCGGCGCCGAGCTGAACCCCGGGCGCTGGGACGCCGCCATCGCCGAACGCGTCGTAGGTGAGGGGGACTTGGACCCGAAGCTGCGCGTGCGCACGCTCTCCGGCGGTCAGCGCACCCGCGTCGCGCTCGCCCTCGCCCTTGGCAAGCGGGCCCGGCTCCTGCTCCTGGACGAGCCGATGGCCGACCTCGACCCGCTCGCCCGCCATCAGCTGATGGGGACGCTGATGGCACAGGCCGCCGAGCACGGCACGACCGTGGTGATGTCCTCGCACATCGTCGGCGAACTGGCCGAGTCCTGCGACCACTTGCTCCTGGTGTCCGGCGGCCGGGTCCGGCTCGGCGGCGGCATCGACGACCTCGTCTCCGCGCACGCCCTGGTCACCGGGCGCCGCCCCGTCGAGGATCTCGCCCCGCACACCGTCGTCGAGTCCCGCGCCACCGGGCGCGGCCTGGCCTCGCTGATCCGGCCCGACGGCCGCCCGGTCGCCGACGGCTGGGACGTCGAAGAGCCGTCCCTGGAGGAACTGTTGCTGGCTCATCTGCGCTCCCCCGAAGCACCGGCGCTGCTGACGCCGAGCACGACGCCCGCCGAGCGCGAGGTGACGGCATGAGCTCCCCTCTTCTGCGCGGTCCGCGCTGGGCCGACGTCCGGGTGCATCGCACCGCGCTGTGGACCGCGGGCGCGGCGATCGTCCTCGCGGCCCTGCTGACGGGCTACTTCCGGTGGGCCGCGGCTGCCTATCCCGCGACGATCAACGACTGCGGCAGCAGCGGCGGCCCCTGCGAGAACGCCTTCCTCGGCTTCGCCAGCGCCCATGACCTCCTGAACGCCTACATGGCCAACGCCGCGCTGGCCCTCCTGATCCTTCCCCTGCTGGCCGGTGCCTTCGTCGCGGGCCCGATGGTCGGCCGTGAGCTGGAGACCGGACTGCACCGGCTCGCCTGGACCCAGTCGGTCTCCCCCGCGCGCTGGCTCGCCTCGAAGCTGACCGTGGCCGCGGCGCTGAGCGCGGCCGGGGCGCTCGCGCTCATGGGGGTCTTCCAGCTCGGCGCCTCCGGCCTCCTGGGGCGCTGGAACCTGTCCTGGTCCGACCGGGGCGTGTATGAGGCGATCGGCCCCGTCCTCATCGCATACTGCCTGCTCGCGGTGGCCGTCGGCGCGCTCGCCGGACTGCTCCTGCGGCGCACGCTGCTCGGCATGTCCGTCACCGGCGTCGTCACCGGCGGCATTCTCTTCGCCCTGGGCAGCGTGCGCTGGCACCTGTTCCCGGTGACCACGGTCTCGGGGCCCGCCTCGGGCAGGAGCACGGGCTACACGATGCATGACGTCCCCGTGGACTCCCTCATCATGGACATGGGGGTCCACAACGCCGCCGGTGAACGGTTCGTGGCCGGACAGTGTTCCCCCGAGCAGATGGCCGACTTCCCTTGCCCGTCCGACACCCGCATCACCGGCTGGTACGCCGAAGTCCACCCCCATTCCCACTTCTGGTACGTCCAGTTGATCGAGACCGGCATCGTCCTTGCCCTCGCCGCGGCAGCCGCGTACGCCGCGTTCCGCGTGCTCAGGCGCCGTACGCCCTGAAGCCCGCGCCCGGCGGGAACAGACCCCCGGACGTGTAGACGTCCGGGGGACTCCGGCACATGTCCCGCACGTCATGTCGCCGTAACCAGTGATTCAGACTGGCTTGCGACCCTCGCTCAATGCAGCCCGCCGTGCCCGACCCTCCCCCCATGAACGGGAAGCTCGTCCTCACCCCGGCACTCTCCGACGCGCCCATCGGGGTCCCCGCGCGGAAGAATGGGGCCATGAGCCAGCCCAGCACGCAAGGTCAGGTCCAGCACGCCCAGCCCTCCGTCGGCTCCATCGCCGCGCACCGCCCGCACACGCTGTCGGCGGCGGTGTCGGATCTCGACCCCGACATCGACGCGGATCTCGACGCGTACGACGAGGACGGCCAGGTAGGACACGACGGCCAGGAGCTTCCACAGGGCCGATTCCTGGACCGGGAGCGCAGCTGGCTCGCCTTCAACGAGCGTGTCCTTGAGCTCGCCGAGGACCCGAACACACCGCTACTCGAACGGGCTAATTTCCTGGCGATCTTCGCCTCGAACCTGGACGAGTTCTTCATGGTCCGGGTGGCCGGTCTCAAGCGCCGCATCGCGACCGGCGTCGCCACCCGTTCGGCCTCGGGCCTTCAGCCCCGCGAGGTCCTGGAGCTGATCTGGAACCGCTCCCGCGAGCTCATGGCCCGGCACGCCGCCTGCTACCAGGAGGACGTCGCGTCCGGCCTCGCCGACGAGGGCATCCACCTGGTCCGCTGGAACGAGCTGACCGAGAAGGAGCAGTCCCGCCTCTTCACGCTCTTCCGGCAGCAGATCTTCCCCGTCCTGACCCCGCTGGCCGTGGACCCCGCGCACCCCTTCCCGTACATCTCGGGGCTCTCGCTCAACCTCGCCGTGGTCGTGCGCAACCCGGTGTCGGGCCACACGCACTTCGCCCGCGTGAAGGTGCCGCCGCTGCTCTCCCGCTTCCTGGAGGCCTCCCCCTCGCGGTACGTCCCCATCGAGGACGTCATCGCCGCTCCCGCGCACCTCGCGGAGCTGTTCCCGGGCATGGAGATCCAGGAGCACCACATGTTCCGGCTCACCCGGAACGAGGACCTGGAGGTGGAGGAGGACGACGCCGAGAACCTCCTGCAGGCCCTGGAGAAGGAGCTCATGCGGCGGCGCTTCGGGCCGCCGGTGCGCCTCGAGGTCGAGGAGTCCATCGACCGGAACGTCCTCGACCTCCTCGTGCGCGAGCTGAAGATCAGCGAGGCCGAGGTCTATCCGCTGCCGGGCCCGCTCGACCTGACCGGGCTCTTCGGCATCGCGGCCCTGGACCGGCCCGAGCTGAAGTACCCGAAGTTCATCGCGGGCACGCACCGCGACCTCGCCGAGGTGGAGTCGGCGTCCGCGCCGGACATCTTCGCCGCCCTGCGGGAGCGCGACGTCCTGCTGCACCACCCGTACGACTCGTTCTCCACGTCCGTGCAGGCCTTCCTGGAGCAGGCGGCCGCCGACCCGGACGTCCTGGCGATCAAGCAGACGCTGTACCGGACGTCGGGCGACTCCCCCATAGTCGACGCGCTGATCGACGCCGCCGAGTCGGGCAAGCAGGTGCTCGTCCTGGTCGAGATCAAGGCGCGCTTCGACGAGCAGGCGAACATCAAGTGGGCGCGGAAGCTGGAGGAGGCGGGCTGCCATGTCGTCTACGGCCTGGTCGGCCTGAAGACGCACTGCAAGCTCTCGCTCGTCGTCCGCCAGGAGGGCGAGTCGCTGGTCCGCTACTCGCACGTGGGCACGGGCAACTACCACCCCAAGACGGCCCGCCTCTACGAGGACCTGGGGCTGCTCACCGCCAAGCAGGAGGTGGGCGCCGACCTGTCCGACCTCTTCAACCGGCTCTCGGGATACTCGCGCCGCGAGACCTACCGCCGTCTCCTCGTCGCCCCCAAGTCCCTGCGCGACGGGCTCATTTCACGCATCGACAAGGAAATACAGCACCACCGCGCGGGCCGCCCCGCCTACGTACGCATCAAGTGCAACTCGATGGTCGACGAGGCGGTCGTGGACTCCCTCTACCGCGCGTCGCAGGCCGGCGTGCCGGTGGACGTGTGGGTGCGCGGGATCTGCGCGGTGCGGCCGGGCGTCGCGGGGCTCTCGGAGACGATCCGGGTGCGTTCCGTGCTCGGCCGCTTCCTGGAGCACTCCCGCGTCTTCGCCTTCGGCAACGCGGGCGAGCCCGAGGTGTGGATCGGCAGCGCCGACATGATGCACCGCAACCTCGACCGACGTATCGAGGCACTGGTCAGGGTCACCGACCCGGCACACCGGGCGGCCCTGAACCGGCTCCTGGAGACCGGCATGTCGGACACCACCGCCTCCTGGCACCTCGGCGCGGACGGCAACTGGACCCGGCACGCGCTGGATCCGGAGGGCCAGCCCCTGCGGAACGTACAGGAGATGCTCATAGACGCCCGGAGGCGCCGGCGTGGCACAGCTAAACCATGAGACGACGACAGGCGATGTCCTGTCGGCCTATCTGCAGGGCCAGGCCACGGAGTTCCTGCGCTCGCTGCGGCTGCACCGCGAGTCGACGACGGACGCGCAGGGCGCCGAGGTGTCCCTGGAGGCGGCCATGTCCCTGCGCCGCGCGGCCCGCCGCATCGGCGGCACACTGCACACGTTCCGCCCGCTCCTGGACCAGGAGTGGGCGGCGGCGCTGCGTCCCGAACTGGCTTGGCTGTCCGGCACGTTGGCGAGGGAACATGCGTACGCGGCGCGCTTGGAACGCCTGCTTGACGCACTGCACCGCCTTTCGGGTACGCCGGTGGTACCGCCGCCCACGGATCATGCCGATGTCCTGGCTGTGGGCAGGCGTTCCGCACGGCGATGGGGGTCCCCCCGCTCGAGCGCAGCCGAGAGTGGGGGAGGGTGGGCACAGCCTTCACCGCAGGGTACGGATGAACAGGGCGGTACTCCGAGGGGCCTGACAGTAGGCGCAGCCAAGGCAGCGGCGTTGCTGGAACGGCAGCTCACCCTGGCGCGGACCAGGGCCCACTCAGCCGCGCTGCAAGCCTTCGGCTCCTCCCGCTTCCACGCAGTGGCGGACAACGTCGCCGTACTGGCGAGCGAGGTCCCGCTCCGAAGCACCGGCATCCACGACCTGAAGCCACTGGCGGCAAAGGCCGAGGAGAACCTCGCGGAAGCCGTCGCCGCACTCCCCCTCGGCCAGGCAGGCCACCCGTACAACGCGGAAGCGCTGACGCACGGCCTCGCCGCGGGCGAGGCCCCCGAGGCCCAGGACACCCCCTGGCTGAAGGCCCGCGCCCTCCTGCGCCTGCACAGGTACGCCCAGGAAGTCCTCACCGGAAGCGCGGGCGACCCCTGCGGGGACCCGCGCCTGACGGAAGCGGGCCACGCCCTGGACCGCCACCGCGAGGCCGCGGACGCCGCATCGGCGGCGGCATCGGCCGCCCGCACCCCCCGCATCGCCCCGGCGACGGCGTACGCCCTGGGCGTCCTGCACGCCGACCAGCGCCACGAGGTCGAGGCGGCCCGCTTCGCCTTCCACCAGGCCTGGCTCCGCGAGACAGAGGTGGTGAGCGCCCCATGACGCTCGACGAGCGCGGAGTCGTCCTGGCCGCGGGCTGCGTCCTGTGGCGTCACTCCCCGCACGACGGCCGCCTGGAGATCTGCCTGGTGCACCGGCCGAAGTACGACGACTGGTCGCACCCCAAGGGCAAGCTGAAGCGGACCGAGGACGCCCTCGCCGGTGCCCTGCGCGAGGTCGAGGAGGAAACCGGCCACCGCTGCACCCCCGGGGCCCGCCTCCCCACGGTCCGGTACCTGGCCCAGGGCCGCCCCAAAGAGGTCCGCTACTGGGCGGCGGAGGTGGCCGAGGGCCACTTCATACCCAATGACGAGGTCGACCGCATCCTCTGGCTCTCGCCGACGGCGGCCCGCAACAGGCTCACGCAACCCCGTGACCAGCACCTCGTCGACGCCCTGCTCGGCGTCCTCAACCCGGCGTAACAGATCCGCTACGTTCCGTAGCACGTTGCCTAACCAGGCCGACCGCCGAGGTTCACCCGCCGTTCACTCATGCCCTTTGGCGGCTTCACCTGCCCTGCCTAATTTCAGCCTTACAACACAACGTAAGACCGCAGAACCGCAGAACCGCAGGACGCAGAACGCAGAACCGCTCGACGAAGACCTCGCACGCCGCCAGCAAAGGGCCGGCGGCTCCCGGAAGGAAGACCCGAAAAGTGAAGCTTCAGCGCAAGAACCGGCTCCGCGCCCTCTCCCTCGGCGCCATCGCCGTCTCCGGCGCCCTGGCCCTCACGGCGTGCGGCTCCGACGACACGAGCGGCGGCGACGGTGGCACCGGCAAGGAGACCAACGCCAACGCCAACATCAAGTGCGATGACGCCAAGGGCCAGCTCGCGGCCTCCGGTTCGTCCGCGCAGAAGAACGCGATCGACGCCTGGCGCAAGGTCTACTCGACCACCTGCAAGGACGTTCAGCTGAACTACAACCCGACGGGTTCCGGCGCCGGCATCACCGCCTTCATGCAGGGCCAGACCGCGTTCGCGGGCTCCGACTCGGCGCTGAAGCCCGAGGAGATCGCGGCCTCGAAGAAGGTCTGCAAGAACAGCCAGGCCATCGACCTGCCGATGGTCGGCGGCCCGATCGCCGTCGGTTACAACGTGCCCGGCGTGGACAACCTCGTCCTGGACGCCGAGACCCTCGCCAAGATCTTCGACGACAAGATCAAGACCTGGGACGACAAGGCGATCGAGAAGCTGAACCCCGACGCCAAGCTGCCCAGCACCAAGATCCAGGCGTTCCACCGCTCGGACGAGTCCGGCACCACGGACAACTTCACCAAGTACCTCAAGGGCGCGGCCCCCTCCGCCTGGTCGCACGAGCCCGGCAAGTCCTGGGAGGCCAAGGGCGGCCAGTCCGCCAACGGCTCCTCCGGTGTCGCGGGCCAGGTCAAGCAGACCCCCGGCGCCATCTCGTACTTCGAGCTCTCGTACGCCTCCGACGGCATCAGCACGGTCGACCTGAAGACGGATGCCAAGGAGCCGGTGAAGGCCACCGTCGACAACGCCTCCGAGGCGATCTCCGAGGCCAAGGTCGTCGGCAAGGGCAACGACCTCGCCCTGGAGCTCAACTACAAGCCGACCGCCGAAGGCGCGTACCCGATCACCCTGGTGACGTACGAGGTCCTCTGCGAGAAGGGCAACAAGGCCGAGACCCTGGCCGCGACCAAGTCCTTCCTGACCTACATCGCGAGCGAGGACGGCCAGAACGTCCTCAAGGAGAACGACTACGCGCCGATCCCGGCCGAGATCATCTCCAAGGTCCGCACGACCGTCGCGGGCCTGAGCTAGCTGAACCGAGTGCGGCCGGTCCCGTGAGTCAGGGCCGGCCGCACCGTCCGGTGCACCGCCGCCAGGAGCAACTCCCGCTGAAGAAGCGGTGATTGGCTCCGCAGACCGGAGAATCCCATGGATATACCCAGCAGTACGACCGCACCTCCACCCCTCAATGACGTGAAGCCATCGGGCATCACCCCGAAGCGTCCACGCCGCAGCGCGACCCGCCCCGGTGACCGGATCTTCCTCGGTCTCTCGCGCGGCTCCGGCATCGCGCTGCTCGTGATCATGGCCGCCATCGCGGCCTTCCTGACCTACCGAGCGGCCCTCGCGCTCTCGGACAACACGGGCAACTTCCTCACCACGTTCGAGTGGGACCCGGCCGGCGGCACCACCGGCGGCAAGCCGTTCTTCGGCATCGCGGTCCTGGTCTTCGGCACGGTGGTGAGCTCGGTGATCGCCCTGGTGATCGCCGTCCCCGTCGCCATCGGCATCGCGCTGTTCATCTCGCACTACGCGCCGCGCAAGCTGGCGACCCCCATCGCCTTCGTGATCGACCTGCTGGCCGCCGTGCCGTCGATCGTCTACGGCCTCTGGGGCGCCCTCGTGGTCGCGCCCAACCTGACCGGCCTCTACAGCTGGCTCGACGACTACTTCGGCTGGACCGGCGTCTTCGAGTACCAGGGCGGCGCCCCGCGCTCCCTGATGACGGTCGGCATCCTGCTCGCCATCATGATCCTGCCGATCATCACGAACGTCAGCCGTGAGGTCTTCCTCCAGGTCCCGAAGATGCACGAGGAGGCCGCGCTCGCGCTCGGCGCCACGCGCTGGGAGACCATCCGCATGTCGGTGCTCCCCTTCGCCCGCTCCGGCGTGATCTCCGCCTCGATGCTGGGCCTTGGCCGCGCGCTCGGCGAGACCATCGCTGTGGCCACCGTGCTCTCCCCGACCTTCCTCATCAGCGCGTCCGTGCTCGACCCCGGCGGCGGCACCTTCGCGCAGAACATCGCCAGCAAGTTCAACGAGGCGACCGAGTACGGCCGTGACGCGCTCATCGCATCCGGCCTGGTCCTCTTCATCATCACGCTGCTGGTCAACGGCGCGGCCCGCATGATCATCGCGCGCCGCAAGGAGTACTCGGGGGCCAACGCATGAGCGCCACCATCGTCAAGCCCGCGAGCCTGCAGGGCGCCCGCCTCCCGCGCTGGACACCGGCCGTCGTCGCGCTCGGCTCCGCGGCCGTCGCCATCGGCATCGGCGTGGGCGCGGACCTGCACAGCCGCATCCAGTGGGGCCTGATCGCGGCCATCCTCTACATCGTCGCCTCGTACGTCCTCGCGGTCGCCGTCGAGGGCACCCGCCAGGCCAAGGACCGCCTCGCCACCTCGATGGTGTGGGTGATGTTCCTGCTCGCGGTCGTCCCGCTGACCTCGCTGATCTACGAGACCGTCGAGCGCGGCACGACCGTCTTCAACGGCTACTTCCTGACCCACTCCATGGGCGTGGTCGCGGACGACGAGCCCGGCGGCGGCATCTACCACGCGATCATCGGCACCCTGGAGCAGGTGCTCCTGGCCTCCGTCATCGCCGTGCCGATCGGCCTGCTCACCGCGATCTACCTCGTCGAGTACGGGCGCGGGAAGCTCTCCAAGGTCGTCACGTTCTTCGTGGACGTCATGACCGGCATCCCGTCGATCGTCGCGGGCCTGTTCGTCCTCAGCTTCTGGATCCTGATCCTGGGCTTCGACTTCTCCGGCTGGGCCGGCGCCATGGCGCTCGCCATCCTGATGATGCCGGTGATCGTGCGCTCCACGGAGGAGATGCTCAAGCTCGTCCCGAACGAGCTGCGGGAGGCGTCACTCGCCCTCGGCATCCCGAAGTGGCGGACCATCCTGAAGGTGGTCCTGCCCACCGCGATCGGCGGCATCACCACGGGCGTCATGCTCGCGGTCGCCCGTATCGCGGGCGAGACCGCACCGGTCCTGCTCCTGGTCTGGGTCAACCCCATGATCAACACGAACCCGTTCGAAGGCTCGCAGGCCTCGCTGCCGCTGTACATCTACCAGCAGTACGCGGCGGGCAACCAGGCCGGTTACGACCGCGCCTGGGCGGCGGCCCTGGCCCTCATCGGCTTCATCATGATCCTCAACCTGGCGGCCCGCGGCGTAGCCCGCTGGAAGGCCCCCAAGACGGGCCGCTGACGCGGCCACTCAGCGACCCTCTCGTACCCCCCTTAAGGCAGTGATCCCCATGGCCAAGCGAATCGACGTATCGGGCCTGACCGCGTACTACAGCGCCCACAAGGCCATCGAGGACATCTCGATGACCGTGGAGCCCCGCTCCGTGACGGCCTTCATCGGCCCCTCAGGCTGCGGCAAGTCCACCTTCCTGCGCACCCTCAACCGCATGCACGAGGTCACCACCGGTGGCCGCGTCGAGGGCAAGGTGCTCCTGGACGACGAGGACCTCTACGGTCCCGGTGTCGACCCGGTCGCCGTGCGCCGCACGATCGGCATGGTGTTCCAGCGCCCCAACCCGTTCCCGACGATGTCGATCTTCGACAACGTCGCCGCGGGCCTGCGGCTCAACGGCTCGTACAAGAAGAGCGAGCTGAACGCCATCGTCGAGAAGTCCCTCAAGGGCGCCAACCTCTGGAACGAGGTCAAGGACCGCCTGAACAAGCCCGGCTCCGGCCTCTCCGGCGGTCAGCAGCAGCGTCTGTGCATCGCGCGGGCCATCGCGGTCGAGCCCCAGGTCCTGCTCATGGACGAGCCCTGCTCGGCCCTCGACCCGATATCGACCCTCGCGATCGAGGACCTGATCGGCGAGCTGAAGGAGCGCTTCACGATCGTCATCGTGACGCACAACATGCAGCAGGCGGCGCGCGTCTCGGACCGTACGGCCTTCTTCAACCTCGCGGCGGTCGGCCAGCCCGGCAAGCTCGTCGAGATCGACGAGACGGAGCGGATCTTCTCCAACCCGTCCGTGCAGGCCACCGAGGACTACATCTCGGGCCGTTTCGGCTAGGCCTCGCCCCGGGTATCCCCGACTCCTTGCGGTGCTGCATGGCGGTGCCACCGCAGGGGCAACAAAGAAAGGCCCGCCCCCTGGCTCCCGGGGGGCGGGCCTTTCCGTTTGCTTTTACGGCCGGTTACAGGAACGCGAGATTCACGATCCAGAAACTCACCGCAGCAACAATGGCAGCGGCAGGCATCGTGATGAACCACCCGAGGATGATGTTCTTGGCAACACCCCAGCGCACGGCATTCACACGCTTCGTGGCGCCCACACCCATGATCGCGGAAGTGATCACGTGCGTGGTCGAGATCGGCGCGTGGAACATGAACGCGGTGGTGAACATGATGCCCGCGCCGGTGGTCTCGGCGGCGAATCCCTGCGGCGGGTCCAGCTCGATGATCTTGCGGCCGAGCGTACGCATGATGCGCCAGCCACCGGCATACGTACCGGCGGAGAGCATCAGCGCACACGCGATCTTGACCCAGATCGGAATGGGCGCGTCGGCGTCCTGCACATCGGAGATGACCAGGGCCATCACCACGATGCCCATCGTCTTCTGCGCGTCCTGAAGACCGTGTCCGAGCGCCATGCCGGCCGCGGAGACCGTCTGCGCGATGCGGAATCCGCGCTTGGCCTTGTGCGGGTTGGACTTCCGGAACATCCACATGATCGCGCACATCACCAGATAGCCGGCGACAAGGCCGACAACGGGCGAGATGAACATCGGAATGACGACCTTGTCGAGCACTCCGGACCAGATCACCCCGATCCCACCGGCGAGCGCGGCTCCGACCATTCCACCGAACAGTGCGTGCGATGAGGAGGAAGGAAGCCCGAAATACCAGGTGATGAGGTTCCAGACAATGGCGCCCACCAGGGCGGCAAAGAGGATCCACATTCCCTTGTTGCCTTCGGGCGTCTCGATCAGGCCCTTACTGACCGTCTTGGCGACCCCGCTGCCCATGAAGGCACCGGCGAGGTTCATGACGGCGGCCATCGCGAGTGCCGCACGGGGCGTCAGCGCACGGGTGGAGACGGAAGTGGCAATGGCATTCGCAGAGTCGTGAAAGCCATTCGTATACGTAAATCCGAGCGCGACGCCAATGGTCACGATCAAAGCAAAGGTGTCCATGGAGAGGCCTCAGGACTCCTTGACCGCGATGGTCTCCACCGTGTTCGCGACGTGCTCGAACGCGTCGGCCGCCTCTTCGAGCACGTCGACGATCTGCTTGAGCTTCAGCACCTCTATGGCGTCGTACTTGCCGTTGAAGAGCTGAGCGAGAAGCTTGCGGTGAATCTGGTCGGCCTGGTTCTCCAGACGGTTGACCTCGATCCAGTACTCGGTGAGGTTGTCCATCGTCCGCAGATTCGGCATGGCCTCGGCCGTGAGCTCGGCGGCTCGCGACAGGACCTCGATCTGCTGCTCGACTCCCTTGGGGAGTTCCTCGACCTGGTAAAGGACGACCAGGTCGACGGCCTCCTCCATGAAGTCCATGATGTCGTCCAGGCAGGACGCCAGGTTGTAGATGTCCTCGCGGTCGAACGGCGTGATGAAGGAGGAGTTCAGCTGGTGGAAGATCGCATGTGTCGCGTCATCTCCAGCGTGCTCCGCGGCCCGCATACGCTCTGCGATCTCGGCTCGGGCGGAGGCGTCAGCCCCGAGCAGTTCCATCAGGAGCTTCGAGCCCGTGACAATGTTGTCCGCGGATGCGGCGAACATGTCGTAGAAGCTCGTCTCCCTGGGGGTCAGACGAAAGCGCACGTGGGGTCCTCGGGGTGCTTTGGATTCGGTCAGGCTGATGCTAGGCGCATCATCCGGCCACGGCTAACCGGCCAGACCCCAGTGTCGCCCATCAGGCACAGTGATCAGCACGCCCCCCGAGCAATCGAGTATTCTATACCCACTAGGGGTATAGGAAGCCAGTTGAGCCAGCGGCTTTTCTATCACTGCCCAGAAGAGTGACTGTCCAAGCAGTCCGAGCAGGAGGACGCGATGACGACCACCGATGCGGCCGGTGTGGCCATGAACACCGAAGCGCCCTCCGAGCCCGGCGGCCACGACCAGGGTGTCCACGGCTACCACAAGCAGAAGGACGAGCACCTCAAGCGCCTGCGGCGCATCGAGGGGCAGATCCGTGGCCTGCAGCGGATGGTCGAGGAAGACGTCTACTGCATCGACATACTCACCCAGGTCTCGGCGGGCACGAAGGCCCTGCAGTCCTTCGCCCTCCAGCTCCTCGAGGAACACCTGCGGCACTGCGTGGCGGACGCGGCGGTCAAGGGCGGCGACGAGATCGACGCGAAGGTCGAGGAAGCGACGAAGGCGATCGCGCGCATGATGCGAACGTAAGGCTCCCGCCTCGGGAAACCACTGCCCGGCCCTCAGCCCTGTCTCCGGCTCACCCCGCGGCGGGCCGGGCCGAGACCGGCCGGGTCCGAGACCGCCGCTTCGCGGCGGATGTCTCCCACCCACCCACCCGATTACCCCGCGGCGCACCCATCTCTCCCACCCACCGATTACCCCGCGGCGTGCCCCCGATTGCCCGCCGAGTAACGGGTGGGCGGGTGGGGAAGATCCGCCGCGAAGCGGCGGGCTTGAGACGCACGGCGAGGCGACACGACGACCTCAGCCCAGGGCCGCGCCCGGCCCTGGGGGAAACCGGAGCCCGGGACTGACTAGTCCAGGCCCTCGCCCAGGTGCCGCTCCACGTCAGTGGAGACGTTCAGGACCTCGTCGATGCGGTCGGCGCTCAACCGCTCCTCCCCAGCAGCACTCGCCGCGATGATCAGCTCGCCGCAGAGTTCGATCTCGGCAAGGGCAACGTGGTCCTGAACAGTCGTACCGCGCACCAGAGCCACGTCCATCACCTCTTCCTGACCTTGCTTCCTGCCGCTGCCGACTTCCTAGAGTAGGGAGCGGCCTACACACCGCGCATGGCACGGACGGACCATTTCCACACCCCCGGGCGCGACTAGCCGGGTACCCCTACTTCCCGGTGATTACCGCTCCGCGGCACTCACTTCTCGGCGATCTTCCCCGCGAAGATGTCCTCGCTCGCCGGCAACCGCACGTCCACCCGCACCCCGAAGTCGTACAGCAGCGTGGTCGACGCCACCTCGGCGTTCGCGACGCTGAAGTGCTGCCGCAGCTTCCGCAGCCGCCCCTGCTCGTCGAGGTACGCGTCGAACGGCACCCCGCCCTTGCTGAACCCTTTCGCCGCCGCCCCCAGGGCCCGCCGCTGCCCCTCGGAGGCGGACTTCGCGGCGCTCGGCAGGTCCGCGGTCCCGCGGTAGTGCCGCACCTTCACGCCCGCCACCGCCGTCTCCCCGACGTACGACGCCTTGCTCACGCCCCGCAGCAGCTCCGCCGCGGCCAGCGGATCGGTGGCCCCGCCCGTGACCAGATTGCCGTCGGAGAGCGACGCCGTGTCGATCCGCACCCACTTGTCGGCGGGCACCCCGGCGCCCCGGTTCTTCATGTAGAGCGCGCCGCTCGCCATCAGCTCGGTGATGGGGCGGTGCTCCTCGTCCCCGGCGGGATCCTTCGGCAGCACCACCACGAACCGCCCCACCTGCCGCCGGAAGTCGTACGAGCCGTGCCCGCGGATGGTCACGCGGGTACCGCCGCTCGCCATCTCCATGGACGTACGCGCCTTGGAACTCCCCGCGCGGACAAGGGCGTCCGCGGAGTCCCGCACGACGTCGACGGCGTCCTCGGAGGCGCTGCGCCCGTCGTCCGCCGCGGCCCCGCCTCCCGAGCACCCCGTGGCGACGGCCATGAGACCCACCGCCGCGGCCGTGACGACCGCCCCGCCTGTGCGCCTGTGCTGCTGACCCATCGCCCGACTACCCCCAAGCCTTCCCGCGAGGTGCTGTAGCCCCCTGTCGTTCCGTGTAACGACCGGTACGTTGACCCGTCACGCGTAAGAGCGTTCACCCGCCGTGGGTACGGTGGAGACGTGGCCGAGGACCAACAGGACGAACCCCACCGCACGACAACGGTCGAGCAGGGCCGATTCTGCGCAGCACGGTGCAGCTGTGGCTGGCGCGGTCCGGCCCGCAGAGCGCGCAGCAAGGCGCGGACGGACGCCGAATCCCACATGTCGGACGGATAGACCAACACCCCTTTCCGCTCACCGGAACCCATGGGTCCCGCAGCCCGTCTCGTACTCCGGGAAGCAACGGGAGGCGGGTCATGGAGCGACGTACGTTCATCAGCACGACAGCGGCGGCGACGGCGGCGTTCGCGGCCGCGGGCTGCAGCGGTTCGGGCGGGGGCAGCGGGAGCGGCGGCGCCACCTCCCGCAGTGCGAGCGGCCCGCGCTCCGGCACTCCCCTCCGCACGTCGAGCGCGGCCGCGTCCGCCGCGGCGAACCTCACCGCCCTCGCCAAGGACCTGGACGGCACCCTGGTCAAGCCGGGCGAGGCGAAGTGGGCGGCGGCGCGTCAGCTCTACAACACGCGCTACGACAGCCTGAAGCCGACGGCGGTCGCGTACGTGGCGAACCCGGACGACATCCGCACGACCCTGGCCTACGCCCGCGCGCACGACGTCCCGGTCTCCATACGCAACGGCGGCCACTCCTACGGGGGTTGGTCGTCCGGCACGGGCCGTCTCATCGTCGACGTGTCGAAGCTGAACAAGACGCGGGCCAGCGGCTCGACGGCGACGGTCGGCGCGGGCGCGAAGCTGATCGACGTCTACCGCGCGCTCGCCGCGAAGGGCGTGACGATCCCGGCGGGCTCCTGCCCGACGGTCGGCGTCTCCGGCCTCACCCTGGGCGGCGGCCATGGAGTGGTGTCACGGGCCTACGGCCTGACCTGCGACAGCCTGACGTCGGCGACGCTCATCACCGCGGACGGCAAGCAGCTGACGGCGAGCAAGAGCGAGAACAAGGACCTGTTCTGGGCGCTGCGCGGCGCGGGGAACGGGAACTTCGGCGTGGTGACGGAACTGCGGTTCCGCACGCACGCGGCGCCGCAGGGAGTCTCGGCCTACATGACCTGGCCCTGGTCGAAGGCGGCCGCGGTCATCAAGGCGTGGCAGGAGTGGGGGCCCGACCAGCCGGACGAGATCTGGTCGTCGGCGCACCTGGCGAATTCGCCCGGCGGCACCCCCACGGTCTCGGTCGCGTGCTTCTCGCTCGGGACGTACGGGGAACTCCAGAACGCGGTGGACCGCCTGGCGGACAAGATCGGCGCCCCGGCCCGCAGCGTCTCGCTGAAGCGGCGCTCGTACGAGGAGTCGATGGAGGTGTACGCGGGCTGCTCGTCCTTCTCGGCGGACGCCCAGTGCCACCTGCCCGGCGCGACGCCGGGCAGGAGCCCGCAGGGGGCCCTGAACCGCGAGACGTACGCGGCGAGTTCGGACTTCTTCGACCGCTCCCTCTCGGCGGCGGGAATCCGCGCGCTGCTCACCCAGGTGGAGAACGTGACGGGCGCGAGCGCGGGCAGCATCGCGCTGACCGCCCTTGGCGGCGCGATCAACCGGGTCGACCCGACGGCCACGGCCTTCGTGCACCGCCGCTCGCGGATGCTGGCGCAGTACATCGCGTCCTGGCGCCCGGGCACGTCCGGCAAGCCGGCGCAGGCATGGCTGAAAACGGCTCATGGGGCGATGGGCCGGTACGCGTCCGGGGCGGCGTACCAGAACTACGCGGACCCGACCCTGAGCAACTGGCGTGAGGCTTACTACGGTTCGGCCGCGGGCCGCTTGAAGCAGCTGAAGAAGCAGTACGACCCGAAGCGCTTCTTCGACTTCCCCCAGGCGTTGTGACTGGCTCTGGGAAATCCGTCCCCGTCCCCCGGACGGCCGCCCCCGCAACCCGAACAGCTCACCCGACACGCCCTCAGGTGGCCCACTCAGCAGGACACCGCTGCCCTGGGGGTATGAGACCACGCATAGCCACCACCGCAGCGGCCACCGCCGCCCTCCTGGCCCTGGCGGCCCCCGCCGCCCACGCCGCCGAACCCGAGCACCCGGCCGCGGGGCCCCTGACCGCCGCATCCGCAGGTGTCACCGCTGCCGCGGCCGGCGCGGGCTGGTGGCTCCTGAAGCGGCGCCGCGAGGACGCTACGCGGCAAGATCCCGCTCGTCCGGAACGGAGGCCGACGCAGGGGACGCCGCCGAGGGCGAAGGCTGAGGAAGCTCCGCCACAGCCTCCTCCGGCTGCGGCGACCACACCAGCCGCCCGCCCCACCCCGTCCGCCCGACAGCCTTGGCCACAGGCGTGAGCGCGGCCATCGCAAGCGGCGAGAGCAGCAGCACGACAGCCGTCCCGAGCGCGAATCCGCCCACGACGTCCGTCGGATAGTGCACGCCCATAAACACCCGGCAGAACCCTTCGAGCAAGGCGAGGGCGATGCCGACAAGACCGAACTTTCGGTTGGCCACGAAAAGGCCGACGCCAAGAGCCATCGCGAGCGTCGCGTGATCGCTCACGAAGGAGAAGTCGGTCTTTCCGTGCACAAGGAGCTCTAGACCGTCGTGATCCTTGAAAGGGCGACGACGTTCGACAAATCCACGGATCGGCACATTCACCAGGACAGCGAGCCCGGCCGCCAACGGCGCCCAGACAACAGCGGCGACAGAGGAAGCCGCGTCATCGAGCACCCCGCGCTTTCGCTGGCCCCACCAGCACCAGAGCACGAGCAGAACGAGTGCGAGCAGCAGTCCGTACTCGCCGATGAATGCCACCGACTTTGCCAGCCAGTCCGGCGAATCCTCAGCCAGGCCGTTGATGTCGTAGAGCAGGCTGACGTCGGGGTTCGACCCGGTTGTATCGAGTCCAGCCATGGTGCTGCGGCCCCTTGTCTTCTCGCCTCGGACGCACCTTGCCGTGCGCCCTTCCATCAACCCCCGTGTTTTCGTGCCGCTTGCTGCGTGGTCAATGCCGCTCGCTACTGGGTGGTCGCGCTCTTCCAGTCAAGGGAACGCGCAGTCCCCTTCACTACGTTCCACTCTCCACTGAATGATCACGCAGACGTTACCGAAGAGAGACTCATCGCCGCAGCTCAGAGAAGTGTACTGACGGAGAGTTCAAGCCACATCACCCCCCGCGCACGCGCCCCGTGAGGGCCCCTCACAAGGGCTCGCGGCGCGCTCGCACGGCGCTCTCAGGCGTCCGACAGCTTGTCCGGCACGGCATTCGCCCCGTCCTCGGTGACGCGAGTCGCGCCAAAATAATCCGGGGTGTCGATCGGGTCGAACCGGATCACCGCACCGGCCCGCGGGGCGTTAATCATGTAGCCGCCGCCCACATAGATCCCGACATGCCGGATGGCACGGGAATTGGTGAGGTCGTCGGAGAAGAACACCAGGTCGCCCGGGAGCAGTTCGTCCCGTTTCGGATGTGGTCCTGCGTTGTACTGGTCGTTCGCCACGCGCGGCAGATCGATATCCACGCTGCGATAGGCCGCGAGAGTAAGGCCGGAGCAGTCGAAGCGGCCGCCCTGTTCGGGGGTCCCATTGCCGCCCCAGAGATACAACGTGCCGAGCTTCTTCTGCGCGTAGTAGATGGCTCCTGCCGCCTGCTGCGAGGGCTGCACCCTGCCGGTGGGCCGGGCGAAGCTCTTCTCCAGGTTCGTGATGGTCTTCACGTAATTCTGGGTCTCGCTGTATGGCGGTACGCCGCCGTACTTGATGACGGCGTAGGCGCCCGCGTTGTACGCGGCGAGCATGTTCTTCGTCGGGCTTCCCGGGGCGTCCTTCACATAGCTGGCGAGTTTGCAGTCGTACGAGGCGGCGGACGGGATGGCGTCCTGCGGGTCCCAGACGTCGCGATCGCCGTCGCCGTCACCGTCGACCCCGTGCGTGGCCCAGGTCCCCGGGATGAATTGCGCTATCCCCTGGGCCTTGGCCGGGCTCTTGGCGTTCGGATTGAACCCGCTCTCCTGGTACAGCTGCGCGGCGAGCAGGGCGGGGTTGATCGCCTTGCAGAGGTTGCCCCACTTCTGCACGAGGGGCTGATAGGTGCTGGGAACGGCGCCCTTGGCGAGGCCCACGTTCCCCTGGCCCGCCCCGTTCGCCATGCTTCCGGCGGCCATGTACGTCCCCACGACGAGCAGGGCGATGAAGCTCATCGCCCCACTGATGCCGACGGCTGCGACCAGCCACGTCTTACGCACCGTCAACCACCCCTCACCGCGCGGGAGTCCACCGCGCATCAGTGTAGAGGCGGCACCTGTGCCTGCGGGGGATCACCGCCGACCTCCGTCGACCACTTCGCGCAGGGCGCCGCACGGCGGGGCTCACTGCTGGACGAACTCGTCCGTCAGCACGCATCCGTCGACCGACGCGGGCGCCGTCGAGACATCTCCCCGCGGCTGGAAGTTCGGGTTGCAGTTGAGGACCAGGAGCCCGGAGGCCGACAGATCCCGGATCGTGTCGCCGTCCGGCGCGATCACGGCGAAGTCCTTGCCGACGGCGAAACCGCCCTTCACACCGGCGAGTTCGTTCGTCTTCATCTCCTCGGCGATCTCCGCCCGGTACGCCGTCTGGAACTGCTCCATGTCGCTGGTCTTGAAGACCCGGATCCAGCCGTCCCCGCTGTCGTCGCACGTGCCGCGGGACTGCACGCCCCAGGACATGTCGAACTTCTCGTCCATGGGGTAGTAGCGCTCGTCGGACGGATCGATGCTGTACCGCTCGCACGTGGTGAAGCGCTGGAGGTACTCGCCCGCGGCCATGACGGTGTCCGCCTGGGGCAGGTTCTCCAGCATCCACTTCTGCCGGACTTCGGGCCCACCGCTGGTACCGCCGTTACGGGCGGGAGCCTGGTCCGAGCCGATGCCGGGAGCGGTGCTGGCGCTGGTGCTGGCACTGGAGCCATCCCCGGCACCGGCACCGGCACCGGCACCGTCAGCCCCGTCGCTCTCCCCCTCACACCCGGTCACCGTGAGAGCAAGTGCCGCAGCTCCGACAACCGCGGCCAGCCTGAAGCGCGTACGCATGATGCGTGTATCCGTTCCCCCGTCGAATCATGACGCCGGGACCCTAGATCACCAGCATGTCCATGATCAAACCACCCCTCACCCATCCCACTCCCCCATCCCAGGCAAGGCACGTTCACGCAGGTCAGCCCCCTGAAACCATCCCAGCGTCCCGGATGACCCGGCGCTCCTTGCCCCCGCCGGACCCCGCCCCCTTAGCTGTGATCACCACTGAACAGCAGCACCACTACGGGGGACCCCATGAAGCACACCCGCAAGGCCGTCGCCGCAGTCATCGGTCTCGTCGCCGCCCTCTCGCTCACCGCCTGCAACGGCGACGACACCGGGGCGGCGGACAGCAGGACCACCGCGCCTCCCGCGTCGGCGGACAAGGGCGGCAGCGGGGACACCGACACCGGCACCGGCACCGGAGAGGCGTCCGGCGGTGGAGAGGCCGCCGACACCGGCAAGTCCTCCGGCGGCGGCGAAGCCGCCCAGGGCACGGCCGCGGGCACCGGCGACAACAGCAACGGCGAGGTCGGCATCTGCCGCACCGACGAGCTCGAAGTGAATGCCACGGACAACACCACGGACAAGACGGAAGGCGTCGTCACCGTCGTCTTCAAGAACGGCGGCGGCCGCGACTGCACCATCAAGGGCTTCGCCGGAGTCGACCTGACGGCGTCCACGGGCGACACCCTCTCGGTGAACCGCAACGGCGAGCAGCCCGCGCCCGGGGTCCTGAAGGACGGCGAGTCCGCCGCCTTCAACATCACGTTCCCGTACAACAACACGGGCGGCTCCGGCGTCCGCATCACCAGCCTCGTCGTCACGCCCCCGAACGAGACCAAGCACGTCACCCTCGACTGGCCCGCGGGCACGCTCCCGGTCACCGACGGCGAGGGCGCGGTCAAGCTGGAGATCAGCCCGGTGAGCAAGGTCAGCGACTCCCCGGCAGGCTGAACCCGACTGAACCCGACTGACCCGGCCGAACCGGCATGCGGGCCACCGGACGGCTCCGGCGGCCCGCACAGGTGGAGAGACGGTGTCAGCAGGGCTTGACGTAGTAGGTGCCGCCGGGGCTCCTGACCTTGCCCTTGCTGTAGGCCCCTCCGGTCTTCTGGATCGTGTTCTTGTTCTTGTCCTTGAACTTCGCGACGGTGCCGCGCGTCTGGTTGTTGATGTAGTAGGTCGGGTGGAACTTCGTCCACGGACCGTGGTTGATGCAGGAGTAGTACGGCTTCGCCCAGTAGTACTTCTTGTGGCCGTCCACCCACTTGTAGCCGTGCACGCAGATCGCCCCGGAGTTGCAGCGGTAGGCGGCCGCAGATGCCTCCGAGGACGTCTGCGTCGGCGCCTGCGCCTGTGCCGACGCCGTGGCGCCGCCCACGGCGAGGACCGCGGCACAGGCCACGGCCGCCCCCGCGATGCGCCGCTTGACCCCGGCACTTCCGTTGGACTCGACGCTTCCGTTGGTTCCGATGTTCATGTCTCCCCCGTACTGGCGCTGTCTGGGATGACGCATCGGCGGTGTGTTTCCCGCCGTGCACACGTCACTCTGCCCGGACTGTCCCGGTACGGGCCATACAGTTCGGCGGAGCCCGAAAGAACCAGATCAGAGGTTTTCTTACGCCCCAACTCCCGCCGCTCAAGCGGTTGTCGGCCGCACCACCTTGAAGCCGAAGCCGTACGTGCCGATCGCGTCCCCCACCCCGATGAACAGCAGCGCGGCGTGCTCCTGACCGCGCGCGGTCCCGATGCCCCCCAGATCCAGCTGGGCGGCATCGGGCCATCCCAGGTCGCCGAGCAACTGCCGCGTCGTCCGCTTGGCGGCGTCGTCGTCACCGGAGAGGAAGACCATGCCCGTCTCCTCCAGGCTCCCCGGATTCGTCATGACCACCGAGTCCATGGTGACGAGCGTCTTGACGACGGGCGTCTCGGGGAACGCCGCCTGAATCTCTTCACTGAGGCTGTAGTTGGGGTGGGAGAGCTCCATGTTCTCGGTGAACCCGACACCGACGTCGACCAACGTCTTCCCGGCCAGGGCAGCGGCGCCGATCCCCCGCAGAACCCCCACCGACTCCGTGCCGGGCGTGGCATTCACCAACACCTCCCCGTGCGCGGCGGCCTCCCCAAGACCCACGACGGTGAACCCGCCCAACTCCTCCGCGTCTCCCCGCTCCTTGGGAGACCGCGACCCCAGCACGACATCGTGCCCCGCCCCTTGCCATCCAGCTGCCAGCGCACGAGCGACATTCCCTGTTCCAAGCAGTCCGATTCGCATGAGTACGACGCTAAGTCCCCTTCCGCGCAAGGAAATCGGGCAGAAGTCGCGGGCCCACTGGTCCCGTCGACGTACCCCACAAGCCCGATCGGATCCTCAGGCCGCGGCCGAGGTGAAAATCTTGGCCAGGTGGTAATCCAGCGTGCCCCGGACGTCGTCCAGCGTGCGGCGGCCATGCAGTACGTCCCCGCCGAGCCCGACCGCCGCGGCCACGAGCAGGTCGGCCTCGCGCCGGGCGTCCAGGCCGGGGGCCGTCTGCCCGCTCTCCTGGGCCGTGGCGATGAAACCGGCGACGAGTTCCTCCAGAGGGTGGTCGTCGCTCAGGAAGACCGCCGCGATGGCCGGGTCGGTGAGGCTGCGGGCGTAGTACGCGGAGAACACCCGCAGGGCCATGGCCCGTTGGGCGTCCAGGGGCAGGAACTCGTCGAGCATCGCGCTCAGTACGCCCCGCAGGTTCGCGGGGTCGAAGTGGATGCGGGTCCTGGCGAGGCGTTCGTTCTCGCGGTGGAGCATGTGCAGGGCGGCGACCAGGAGTTGATGCTTGCTGCCGAAGTGGTACTGGACCATCCTCAG
The DNA here is from genome assembly GCF_040643025.1 of Streptomyces sp. NPDC047525. NCBI lineage: Bacteria > Bacillati > Actinomycetota > Actinomycetes > Kitasatosporales > Streptomycetaceae > Streptomyces > Streptomyces sp. NPDC047525. Next base: position 13,998 of record NZ_JBEYTL010000007.1, on the reverse strand, counting down.
CGACACCCCCGCCTCGGCCGCGATCTCCCGCATGCTCGCCGCGTCCAGGCCCCGCTCGGCGGCGATGCGCCACACCGCCTCGGCGATCTGCCTGCGCCTGCGCGACCGGGCGTCGGACGTGGGCGCGGGGCGCTCGGGCGCCGGTACCGGCGGCTGCTTCCGCCGCCGGTAGGCCCGCGCCTGGCAACTGCGGGAGCAGTAGAGAGCGGGGCGGCCGCGCTTGCCCGAGGTGCCCATTCCGGCACGGCAGACCGTGCAGCTGGCCTTCTTTTCGTCACGCATGGCTCCCATTCTAGAACCTGGAATGTGTGACGTAATAGAGATGAATCCCTTGCTGTGGAAGGGGATTTGAAGAACCCGCTGATACGTTCGTAACGTGAAGTACGACATCCTGCAGACCCTCGGCGCAGTCCTGATGTGTTTCTCCGCCCAAGGCCTCATCCGACTGCTCATCGACCACGACTACACCGGCTTCATGGGCTGGCTCCCCGGCGGCTTCGCGGCCCTCCTGATCGCCTACGCCGTGGCCCTCACCGCCGGCGTACTCCTGACCGGCTGGTCCCACACCCGGGCGAAGGCGCTCGGCCGCCGGAACTGACCTGAGCCGACCGGAACTGACCGGAACTGAGGGGCGCGCGGGCGGTTGACGGGTGTCCAACTTTCCCCGATCGTTGGGGAATTGGGCGCAAATCAAAGCGCTGCGTTGTGACGGCTGGGGGGAGCCGAAATGCAACCTGGGGACGAGCACGGCGCGGAGCCGAGCGATGCGGTACCACCGAGTCAGGGCGGCCACTTCGGGCCACCGCCCCCGATGACACCACCGCCACCCGCCACTTCACCGCCCCCCTCCGCGTCGCCGCCGCCCCCGCCTCCCTCATCACCTCCGCCCACGCCCCCGCCTCCGCCTCCCGCAGCCCCGCCCACCATCGGCCCACCCGCACCGCCACCCCCACCCCCAGCCGCCCCGGACACCCTGCGTGCCCTCTCCGCCGGGCTCCTCAACCTCACCGGCCTCGGCCTCGGCTACGTCCTCCTGAAGCGCTGGCTCCTGGCGGCCGTCTGCTGGGCCGCGACCGCCGGGCTCCTCTTCGTGGCGTTTCCCGCCGAGGTCGACGGCGTCCCCGGCGGCGTACTCATCGGCTTCGTGGCCTTCCTGCTCATCGCGGCGGCCGACGGGGCCCGCCGCGCCCTCCGTACGCACCGGACCTGGCCGCTGCGCGCGCCGCTCGCCGTCGGGCTCGGGCTCGTCCTGCTCGCCGTCCCCGCCGGCGGCGTCATCGCGTACGACGCCGCGCGCGACGACGCGGTCGAGGAGATGCTGCTCGACCGGCTCGACAAGGCCGACAAGATCGTCACGGCCGCCGACGGCCGCACCTTCGACTCCGTCAAGGACGACTACCGCTCAGCCCTCGCCATCTACCGCGACCTCGGCGACGACCACCCGGACTCGAAGGCCGCCAAGCGCGTGCCGGACAGCCTCAGCGCGTACTACAAGTCCGTCGCCGCGCCCTATGACGAGCGCAAGTACTGCGACGCGCTCGAACCCCTGAAGTACCTGCGCACCCTCCCCAGCACCCTCGGCAAGGACCGCGTCGGCACCCTCGCCACCTGGCCCGACGACCGCCTCGCCACCTCCCTCTACGAGTGCGGCAGCCAGGGCCTCGGCACGGCGGCCGGCACGACGGCAGCCACGGGAACCGGCGGCGAGTTCGGCGAGCTCCTGCGGACGTTCCCCGAATCCGACCAGGCCGGGAAGGTCGAGCCCGCGATCCGCGACGCCATCGACGCGCGCTCCTCGGACCTGAAGGGCTCCGCCCCCTGCAAGGCCACCGAGGAACTCCGCGGCATCGGCACCACCGCCAAGGCGCTCCCCGCCGACGCGGGCGGCGGCCTCTCCGGCGACGCCGCGAGCGCGGTGGAGTCCGGGGTGTACGCGTGCGGCGTGGACGAGTTCAAGGACGGGAAGTTCGGGGCGGCCGCCAAGACGCTCAACGACTTCACGGGGACCTACAAGAGCAACGGCAAGCGCGACCGCGCCAAGGACATCGCCATCGCCGCCGAGATCGCCGAAGCCCGCCCCTCGGCCGGCAGCAGCCTGCCGCCGGCCAAGTCGCCCGGCGGCGCGAAGCTCACGTACGTCGTCGAGAACGGCGGCCCCGGCCCGCTCGAAGTCCTCTACACCGGCCCCACCACCGGCAGCCTCAAGCTAGCGTCGTGCGGCGGCTGCAAGACGTACACCAGCAAGGCCCAGGGCAAGAAGGCCTGCCTGGCGGGCAAGGGCCACCCGCAGAAGACGCTCCGCCTGCCCCCGGGCAACTACCACTTCCTCTACAAGCGCGACGCGAGCAGCGTGGGAAGCGTCCGCAACAACGCCGAGGGCAGCAAGGTCCAGCCCGGCTACCGCTACACCGACTGCTCGTACGTCGTGACGGGCGGCGGCCTCGGCGACCTCGACGGCCTCGACGGGCTCGACGGGCTCGACGGGCTCGATGACGTCAGTGACGTCACCGACCTCGATGGCCCCGACGGGCCTGCATGACCCATGATGTGAGTCTCCGTCACCGGACCAGGTCAGAATGAGACCTGGTCAGAGGGCACGCCGGGCCGTCATTGCCCGGCGTCACTCACCGTGATACACAGAGTGACCATACGTTTCAGCCAACGAATGACGCCAAGTCGACATGCACTGGCCCATTTGTCGGCGAGAATGAGCTGTCCTCTGTACTGCGGTAGGCAGAGGTGACGGAACAACCCACTAGGGGCGGTGAGTTACACATGCTTATGGCAGCCGAAAAGGGCGACATCACCACCATCATCGGCGGGATCGCCCCCGACTGGGGTCCCTTCGGGAGCCTGGGCAACGAGGCGCGGGTGATGATCGAGGTCGTGATGGCGATCGCCATCCTCCTCTGTCTCGGCATTGCGATCTGGGGCGCGGCGAAGCAGCGCATCGGCGCGACGGCGCTGCGCGACACCTTCAGCGCGGAGCAGGGCAAAGGCCTGATCATCGCGGGCCTGACCGGCGTCTTCATCATCGGATCGCTCGGCACGGTCTTCACCATCGTGTACGGCATGGCGGTATAGCCCCGCCACTCCCTTACGTCCCCCTCCCCCCTGTCCCCCCTCCCCCTGTCCCCCTCCGACCCACCCATCCGTCGTGCCCACCGGCTGAGGTTGCAACTCCCTGATGTCGAGTCACCACACCGCGCCCGCGCGGGAACCAGCACGGCTACCGTCGTACGTGGCGGTTCACCGAGAGGTTGAGGGGGCGTACGCGGCATGAGTCTCGACGACGAGCGGAACGACGGCCTCTACGGCGGCTCGGGCGAGACCCGGACGCGGCTGCCCGAGGGCGAGGGGGGCGGCCAGGACGGGTACGGAGGACCGCGCAGATCCGGCCGTTCTTCGTCACGGAGTCTCGTGACGGTGGTCGGTGTGGTGGTGCTCCTGATCGCGGCCATCGCCTTCGCCAACCGTGGCGGGGATGAGGGCTCCTCCGGAGGGGGAGGCGGGGACAAGAAGGCGGGGGCGGATCCCACTGCCGCCTCCGGCCAGAAGCCGGTCGACGGCAAGACGTCGGGGATTCCTTCGGGGTTCGCAAAGAGCGAGCAGGGGGCTGAGTCCGCTGCCGCGAACTACGCGGTGGCGCTGGGCTCGGCGGACATGTTCAACAAGACCACGCGGGACAGCATTCTCCAGGTGGTCATGGCACCGTCCAGCGTGAGCACGTTCAAGGCACGGCTCGACAAGGCGTACGGCGCTGCCTTCTTCAAGAACGTGGGCCTGAACGAGGACGGGACGACGCCGAAGGGCTACCAGTTCGTCTCGCGCACGACCCCGATCGGAACCAAAGTCACCAGCCTTTCCGGCAACAAGGCAACGGTGGAGGTCTGGTGCAGTGGACTGCTCGGCCTGGCCGGCGAGCAGTCCACGAAGCCCGTCACCAACAGCTGGTTCACCATGACCATGAAGCTTGGATGGACGGGCGACGACTGGAAGGCCGTCACGCACTCCCAGAAGGACGGCCCGGCGCCTGTCCCCGGCGACGACCGTGCATCCGGATCAGACGAGATCACCAAGGCAGTCGAAGGGTACGGAGGGTTCACGTATGCCCGGTAGCCGACACGTACTCAAGCTCGCCACTGCCGTCGCTGCCGTGCAGACCACGGCGGTTCTCTTCGCGACGCGTGCCTTCGCCGCACCGGAAGACGACCCCTGCGACCTGATCCACGGCCCCGCCAAGAAGTACTGCGAAAAAGGCAACGACAGCGGCGGCGGAAGCGGAGGCAGCGGCAAATACCCCACCGACGCCCCCATCGACTCCACCGCCGACCCCCTCTCCTCCCTCGCAAAGGGCTGCGCCGAAGCCGCCTCCTGGACCGTCGACAAGCTCTCCGACGCCGTGAAGGAGACCGCCGAGGTCGACTTCACGAACCCCAGCTTCCTCAAGCAGTACGCGGTCGTCTTCGCCGCCTCGACCATCCTGACCCTGCTCCTGTGGCTCCTCGCCGTCGCCAAACGCGCAGTGAGAGGCGTCCCCCTCACCACCGCGCTCACCGAAGCCATCGGATTCCTCTGGCTCACGGTCCTCGCCTCCGCCTTCACGCCGCTGATCCTCTACACGGTCGTCTCGGCGACCGACGGCGTGACCGACGTCATCGCGAAGGCGACGGGCGGTCAGACGGACACGTTCTTCGGGACGTTCTCGGGTGCGCTGAAGAAGGGCGAGGACATCGGCGGCGGGCCGATCATGCTGATCGTCGTCTCGCTCGTCTCGATCCTCGCCGCCGGCATCCTCTGGCTCGAGCTCGTCATCCGGGCCGCCCTGCTCTACGTCGGCGCGCTGCTCGGCACCGTCGTGTACGCCGGTCTCGTCGACAAGAACCTGTGGACGCACGTCCGCCGCTGGGCCGGGATCATGATCGCGGTGATCCTGGTGAAACCCATCATCGTCATCGTGCTCGGCCTGGCCGGAGCGCTCTCCGCCGGCGACGGGCCCGACTCCTTCTCCGCGGTCGTCTCCGGGCTCTCGATCATCCTGCTCGCCATCTTCGCGAGCGCCATGATCTACCGCTTCGTCCCCGGCTTCGGCGACGAGATCGCCAACTCCCGGAACAACCGCATCTCCCAGGGCGCAGAGAGCCGAGCCGCGGCCGTCATCACCTCCCCCGCGTCCCTCGTCTCCCAGGGCATCAAGACCCACAGCTCCCGTGGAGGCGGCGGAGGCGGCGGCAACAGCCAGCCGCGGCCCGCCAACCCCGCCAGCGGCGGCGTCGCCGCCCACAGCAGCCGCCCCAGCGGCGGAGGCGGCTCATCGAACGGCGGCGGATCTGTCCCCTCCGCCGCACCCCCGCCCCGGGGCAGCGCGACCAGCACACCGCACGCGCGCAACCGCGGCGGGGCAGGAAACGGTTCCACTGGAAGTACCAAACGCACGGGAGGTGAAGGGCGTTGACGACTCAGTCCCACGTGTCGCAACCGGTCGCGCCCCGCCGCACATATCTGATCGGCCGCGCGCGGCCGAACGCCATCGTCGGCAAGAACCGGGAGACCGGCGAGATCGCACTGATCATCGCGGGAGCCTTCCTCGGGATGATGTGCGGACTCCTCGTCCCTGTCCTCTCCCTGCGCATCGTGCTGCTCATGGGCTTCCCGATGCTCGCGATCGCCGCGGTCTACGTCCCCTACAAGGGCCGCACGTTCTTCAAGTGGTTCGAGATCAACCGCAGCTACAAGCGCTCCCTCAAGCGCGGCACCGCCTACCGCTCGGCCACCCCCGAGGCGGGCGTCCGCCTCGACGGCCGGGAGATCGAGGTCGGCCCGCCGCCCGGCATCGGCCGCATCAGCTGGCTCGCCGCCCCGTTCGGGCCGGATGAGATCGCCGTGCTGCTGCATGCCGACCGGCGGACCGTCACCGCCGCCATCGAGATCGAGGGCCCCGGTGTGGGTCTTCGTGACTCCGAGGACCAGGAGGCGCTGGTCGACCGGTTCGGGACGCTGCTCAAGCATGTCGCCAATGGCGACGGCTTCGTGACGCGGCTTCAGATGCTCGCGCGCACGCTCCCGGCCGACCCGGACGCCCACGCCAAGGACGTCAGCGTACGAGGCGACGACCGGGCACTGCCCTGGCTTCAGCAGTCGTACGAGCAGCTCCAGTCGATGGTCTCCACCAGCAGCGAGCAGCACCGCGCGTATCTGGTGGCCTGCATGCACTACTCGCGCGACCTGGCCGCAGAGGCCCAGGCGATGGCCCGCGCCAGCCGCCCGCACGGCGGCCGGAAGCTCGACAAGGACGGCGGTCTCGCGGTCGTCATGGCGCGCGAGCTGACCGACATCTGCTCGCGGCTCCAGGAAGCGGACATCCGGGTGCGTCAGCCGCTCGGGCAGGGGCGGCTCTCGTCGCTCGTGCACTCCATGTACGACCCGGACCACCCCATCGACCACATCCAGGCGATGACGAAGCGCAACGCCTGGCCCGCCGAGCTCGACGCCATGGAGCCCACCTACCTCCAGGCCAAGACCCGCGAGTCCTCCACCCGCGCGCCCTGGTGCCACGCCACGGCCTGGGTGAAGGAGTGGCCGATGACGCCCGTCGGCGTCAACTTCCTCGCCCCGCTGCTCGTCCACACCCCGGACGTGATCCGCACGGTCGCGGTGACCATGGACCTCGAACCCACCGAGGTCGCCATCGAGCGCATGCTGACGGAGAAGACGAACGACGAGGCCGAGGCGAGCCGCCAGGCCAAGCTGAACCGCACGGTCGACCCCCGCGACATCGCATCGAACTCCCGTCTGGACCAGCGCGGCGAGGACCTGGCGAGCGGCGCGGCGGGAGTCAACATCGTCGGCTACATCACCGTCTCCTCCCGTTCCCCCGAAGCCCTCGCGCGCGACAAGCGCACCATCCGGGCCTCGGCCGGGAAGTCGTATCTGAAGCTGGAGTGGTGCGACCGCGAGCACCACAGGGCCTTCGTCAATACGCTGCCGTTCGCGACCGGCATCCGACGCTAGAGGCGAGGGCTGCCAACATGCGGGATCCGCTGACCATCCTCACGGACGCCTTCACGTCCTTCCTGTTCGGGAAGGTGGAGACGACCCGACTCCCGGTGCGTACGTCGACGGGGCAGGCCCAGGCGGTCTATCTGCCGACGGCCGCCCCCGGCCTCGGCGACTCGGGCGTGATCATCGGGCGTGAGGTGTACTCCGGCAAGGGATACATCTACGACCCCTTCCAGCTCTACGGCCAGCAGCTCCCCGCCCCGCACTGGCTGGTGCTCGGCGAGTCGGGCAACGGCAAGTCGGCGCTCGAGAAGACGTACGTCCTGCGGCAGTTGAGGTTCAAGGACCGCCAGGTCGTCGTGCTCGACGCGCAGGGCGAGGACGGGGTGGGCGAATGGAACCTCATCGCCCAGGAGCTGGGAATAACTCCCATCCGGCTCGACCCGACGGCCGCCCTGGACATGGGCATCCGCCTCAACCCCCTCGACCCCGCGATCACGACCACCGGACAGCTGGCCCTGCTCCGCACGATCATCGAGGTCGCGATGGGGCACGGCCTCGACGAGCGCTCGGGCTTCGCGCTCAAGGTCGCCCACGCGTACGTGAACGAGACGATCGTGGAGCGCCAGCCCGTCCTGACGGACATCGTGGAGCAGCTCAGGCACCCGGAACCGGAGTCGGCCGAGGCCATGAACGTCGCCATAGACGACGTACGGGCGTGGGGTCTGGACGTCGCGCTCGTCCTGGACCGTCTGGTCGACGGTGACCTGCGGGGCATGTTCGACGGCCCGACCACGGTCGGCATCGACCTCGACGCCCCGCTGATCGTCTTCGACCTCTCGCACATCGACCGCAACTCGATCGCGATGCCGATCCTGATGGCGATCGTGGGCGTCTGGCTCGAACACACCTGGATCCGCCCGGACCGCAAGAAGCGCATCTTCCTGGTGGAGGAGGCGTGGCACATCATCAACTCCCCCTTCGTCGCGCAGCTCTTCCAGCGCCTGCTGAAGTTCGGCCGACGGCTCGGCCTGTCCTTCGTGGCGGTGGTCCACCACCTGAGCGACGTGGTGGACGGGGCGGCGGCCAAGGAAGCCGCCGCGATCCTGAAGATGGCCTCGACGCGAACGATCTACGCCCAGAAGGCGGACGAGGCGAGAGCGACCGGCCGGGTCCTCGGCCTGCCCCGCTGGGCGGTGGAGATCATCCCCACCCTCACGCCCGGCATCGCGGTGTGGGACGTGAACGGCAACGTCCAGGTGGTCAAACACCTGATCACGGAGACCGAACGCCCCCTGGTCTTCACCGACCGCGCCATGACCGAATCGTCGGCGGACCAACTGCTCGGCGACGACGCGCTGCGGGCCGCGGACCTGGAGGCGGAGGAGCGGGCGGCCTACATGGAGCAACAGATGAACGGTCCGTCGTCGTCGCGTTCCGGGGTGGCATGAGCGATGGGATACCGGGAGCCGGAGCCCGATGACCGCTACCGGGGCGGCCGCCGCGAGTCACGGGAACGGGGCATCCCCGACGGCCTCCTGGTGGGCGGCCTCGCCTTCGTGCTCGGCCTGACGGTCCTCGTCTGGTCGGCGACGGGCCTCGCGGGCCTGTTCTCGCACGGCTCCTGGCCCAAGAACGTCACCTTCGGCAATACGCCGGTGGCGATGCGGCACCTGCTCCAGCAGCCCCACGACATCGCGGGCGCGTGGCCGGCGACCCCGGCGGCACAGCTCACGGGCTACGGCCTGTTCTGGGGCCTGCTCATCGGCCAGCTGATGGTGCTCGTGGTACTCACGATCTTCGTGATGGGCACGGTCACGCGGTGGCGGGCGGTACGGAGGGCCAGGCGCGAGGAACGCCTTGCACCGGCTCCGCAGACGCAGGCTCCGGCGGAGGCGGCTCCGACTCCTGTCGAGGCGCTTCCGGCTCAGGCCGAGGCGGCCCCCGCCGCCGAGCCCGCCGCTCCCGCAGCCGTCCCGGCTGTGGGCAGGCGTTCCGCAGGGCGGAACGGGTGGGCACAGCCCACTATGCCGGGTGCGGATGACCAGGGCGCCGACCCCGCTGAGGGTTACAGCACGAAGATGCCGAGCACCGAGACAGTCACGGTCCCTACACCCCGTACGCCCTTGGTACTTGGCCCCGCTGAGACCCGCCGAGTACACGCAATCCAGGCCATCCGCGACGCGGAAAGCGCAGCCCTAGTACTCACCTCGGACCCCACCCTGTGGGAAGAGACCAAGGACGCCAGAGCGAAGCTCGGCCCAGTCCTGGTCTACGACCCCTCCCACCTCTGCGACACCCCCGCAAGAATGCACTGGTCCCCCACGACCAACTGCGAGGACAAGGCAACAGCGGCCCAACGAGCCACCGCCCTGCTGGCCGCCATAAGGCCGAGCGCCAAGCTGGACAGCACCGTCGCCGACACCGCGGAAACCCTCCTCCGCAGCTTCCTGCACGCCGCCGCGGTGGACGGCCGCCCCGTCAAGCACGTACACCGCTGGGCCCAGGGAACCGGCGTCCAGGACGCCGTCCGCATCCTCCGCACCCACCAGAAGGCCGCCTCGGGAGCAGCGGGCGAACTGGAGGCGGCCCTCACCGCGTACCCGGAACGTCGCGACATGGCCCAGGAGTTGACGGCACGCGCGCTCTCCGCCCTCTTCACTCTCAACGTACGAGAATCGTGCACCCCAAACAGAACCGATGCCCTCACCCTGGATTCCTTCATCGATGAAGGGGGCACGCTTTTTGTGGTGGGTGAAGCCATCGAGGACCCCAAATCGCCCATGGGGCCGGGCGCGATGCCCCTCCTCACGGCCCTCGCCTCAAGCGTGGTCGAGCACGGCCGGCGCATGGCCGAACGGTCATCCTCCGGTCGGCTCGACCCACCAATGACGCTGGTCCTCGACGACGTGGCCGCCGTGGCCCCGCTCCCCCAGCTCCCCGAGCTCCTGTCCACCGGCGCGGACCGCGGTCTGCCCACCCTGGCCCTCCTGCGCTCCCGCGAACAGGCCCGCACCCGCTGGCCCCACGCGGAGCTCCCCGGCTAGGCGCCGACGAAGCCTCAGGGTCGCCGTCCTACCCCGGTACTACCCCTCCCCGCCCACGTCCCGCCCCTGGTCCGACGCCCCGCGCCCCCGCGAGCGCCAGCATCAGAAGCATGATTCGGGCATACGAACTCACCAAGCGCTACGGCGACAAGACCGTCGTGGAGGACCTGACCTTCACCGTCCACCCGGGCACCGTCACCGGCTTCCTCGGCCCCAACGGCGCGGGCAAGTCCACCACCATGCGGATGCTCCTCGGCCTCGACGCCCCGACCCGCGGCCGCTCCACCGTCGGCGGCCGGGCGTACGCGACGCACGCCGCGCCCCTGCACGAGGTGGGCGCGCTCCTCGAGGCCCGGTCCATCCATCCGGGCCGCACCGCCTTCCACCACCTGATGGCCCTGGCCCACACGCACGGCATCCCGCGCCGCCGCGTCGACGAGGTCCTGGACCTCGTGGGCATCCACGAGGTGGCCCGCAGGCGCGTGAAGGGCTTCTCGCTCGGCATGGGCCAGCGCCTGGGCATCGCGGCCGCGCTCCTCGGCGACCCGGCCGCGATCATCCTCGACGAGCCGGTCAACGGCCTCGACCCCGAGGGCGTCCTGTGGATCCGCAACCTCCTCAAGTCCCTTGCGGCGGAAGGCCGTACGGTCCTCGTCTCCTCGCACCTCATGAGCGAGATGGCACTGACCGCCGAGCACCTGATCATCATCGGCCGCGGCAGGCTCCTCGCGGACACGACGGTCGAGGCCTTCGTACGCGACTCGGGCACCGGCTCCGTCAAGGTCGTCACCCCCGAGGCGGGCCTGCTCGGCGAGCTGCTCGCCGCACCCGGCGTACAGATCACGAGTGACGCGCCCGGCATCCTCGACGTACGCGGTACGGACGGCGAGCACATCGGCCGCACGGCGGCGCAGCACGGCATCCCGGTCTTCGAACTCACCCCGCACTCCGCCTCGCTGGAGCAGGCGTTCATGGACCTGACGCGGGACTCGGTCGAGTACGTCGCGTCGGTCTCCGCCCCCATGCCGGAAGGAGCAGCAGCATGAGCACCGCCACGCCGACCGCCCCCACCACGACCGCCCCCTACCGCCTCACCACCCCCGGAATCCTCCGCTCCGAGTGGCACAAGCTGTGGACGCTCCGCTCGACCTGGATCATGCTCGGCCTCGCGAGCGTCTTCACCGTCGTCCTCGGCATGATCCTCGCCGCTACCTACACACCCAGCCCCGACGACGAGATCGACCCGGTCACCTACGCCCTGCTCGGCACCCAGATCGGCCAGGTCGCGATCGCGGTACTCGGCATCCTCATCACCGCGGGCGAGTACTCGACGGGCATGGTGCGGGCCACGATGGCCGCGGTGCCGCGCCGGCTGCCGGTGCTCTGGGCGAAGACCGCCGTGTTCGGTACGGTCGCGCTCGGCACGCTCGTGGTCACGAACTTCGTCACGTTCCCGCTGGCCCAGATGTTCCTCGGCGGCACGGACCTGGAGGCGGCGCTCGGCGACCCCGGCATCGCACGCGCCCTGGCAGGCTCCGCCGCGGGCACCGCCCTCATCGGCGTCATCGTGCTCGGCCTCGGCTCGGCGATGCGCAGCGTCCCGGGGACGATCGGCGCGTACGTCGGCGGCCTGATCCTCCTGCCCCAGCTCGCCACGATGATCCCGAACGACACGGTGCAGGACGCCCTCGGCTACTTCCCGCTTCCGGCCGCCGAGTCCCTCGCGGCCCTGCACACCTCGTCCGGCGACCTCTCGCCCGGCGCGGGCCTCCTGGCCCTGTGCGTGTGGGCGGTGGCATCCCTGGCAGCGGCGGCGTATCTGCTGAAGCGACGGGACGTATGAGCGGATCTCGTACGAGGATGAGGCCGTGACCCCCCGGATCTCCCCGCACCCGGCCGACGACGGCGCCCCGGACCACGACTGGTCCGCGGGCGCCCAGCCGCTGACCCGGTACGTCGAGCGCGGCGTCCAGTGGGTGCGCTCCTTCGACCGGCGCCGCCCGCTGGTCTGGGACCTCCTGCTGACCGGGTTCTTCGTGGTCGCCGCCTTCATCGACGTCGCGGGCGACGGCTGGCGCAACATCACCGAGAACGAGAACGTCCCGCTCTGGCTGGTGTACGCGATGACGGTCGTCTTCTCGGTGCCGCTGCTGTGGCGCCGCCGCCATCCGCTCGCCGTCTACGGCGTGATGGCCGTGACCACCCTGGTCAACGCCTGGACGGGCGCGGCCCTCCAGGCCTCGCTCACGCTGCTCATCGTGGTCTTCAACATCGCGATGCGGCTGCCGGCGCGCACGCTGGCCTGGACGTACTGCCTGACCGTGGTGCCGAGCGTGGTCGGCCACATCCGCTACCCGCAGGGCAGTTGGGACCAGCAGGTGGTCCCGATGATGATGAGCTTCGCCATCGTCGCCCTGATGGGCATCGCGTTCCGCACCCGCCAGGAGTACATGGCATCGCTCGTGCAGCGCGCCAAGCAACTCGAAGTCGAACGCGACCAGCAGGCACGGCTCGCCACGAACGCCGAACGCACGCGCATCGCCCGCGAGATGCACGACATCATCGGTCACAACCTCTCGGTCATCACGACCCTCGCGGACGGCGGTTCGTACGCCGCCGCCAAGTCCCCGGAGCGAGCCGCCCAGGCCCTGACGGCCATCGGCACCACGAGCCGCCAGGCCCTGACGGAGCTGCGCCGCCTCCTGGACGTCCTGCGGGAGGAGGCTCCGGAGACCGCAGCCCTCACTCCCCAGCCCGCACTCACCGACCTGGACCAACTCATCGACGGGGTACGGTCCGCGGGCCTTCCGGTACGCAGCACGGTGCGCGGCCGCCCTGACTCGCTCCCGGCGGGCAGGCAGCTCACGGTCTACCGCGTGGTGCAGGAGGCCCTCACGAACACCCTCAAGCACGGGGGTCCTGAGGCGACGGCCTATGTGGACGTCGCGTACGGCGATGACGGGGTGCGGGCGACAGTGACGGACACCGGGGTGGGCGGGCCGCCGACCGCGGACTCCGGCGGCAGAGGCATCACGGGAATGCGCGAGCGAACGGCCCTGTACGACGGGACACTTGAGGCAGGCCCGCGGCGAAAGCCGCCGGGCGGCTGGCAAGTAGAACTCCACATCCCCAAGGAATCCACTCAGTGACGACCGTGCTCATCGTCGACGACCAACCGATGCAACGCTTCGGCTTCCGCATGCTCCTGGAGAGCCAGGACGACATGAGGGTGGTGGGAGAGGCCGGCAACGGCAGCGAGGCGGTCCGCATGACGGCCGAACTCCACCCGGACGTAGCCCTGATGGACATCCGCATGCCGGGCCTGGACGGCATCGAGGCCACACGCCGCATCGTGGCGGCGGGCGACCGCACCCGGGTTCTGATCCTCACCACGTTCGACCTGGACGAATACGCGTACGCGGGCCTGCGCGCGGGAGCCTCGGGCTTCCTCATCAAGGACGCGCTCCCGGAGGAGCTCCTCTCCGGCATCCGCGCGGTCGCCACGGGAGACGCGGTCGTGGCCCCCAGCCTGACCCGCCGCCTCCTCGACGCATACGCAGATCACTTGCCGACGCGTACGGGCGCGGACACCGACGACCCTGCCCGGGACCCGCGCCTTGCCTCGCTGACGGACCGGGAGCGCGAAATCCTGACGGTCATCGGGCAGGGATGGACGAATGCGGAGATCGCGGGGCGGCTGCACGTCGCGGAGTCGACGGTGAAGACGCATGTGGGACGCATTCTTGCGAAGACGGGCGCGAGGGACCGGGTGCAAGCGGTCATTCTGGCGTACGACACGAAATTGGTGAGCCCGGAGTAAGCGGTGCATCCCGAGTACCTGAGAAAGATTGCCCCTAAACGCAGAAAACCCCCGCACCCAGAGGGTGCGGGGGTTTCCCGTTAATAATAGTTCGGCGGCGTCCTACTCTCCCACAGGGTCCCCCCTGCAGTA